>NZ_JBITZP010000001.1:0-582855 GCF_044546945.1 Kitasatospora sp. NPDC053057
CAGACGCCATCAAGCCAGTGCTCGCCGCAGCCACTACCAACGACGGCTCGCCGACCCCTCAACCGGATAGATCACGAAGTCGCACTGGAGTACTAGGACCTCGGCGTGCCGCCCCCAACGTTGCCGCCTCGGTCAGCACGAAGGCCAGCGGGCGGTACCCCCCGCGCTCGCCGGCGATGTGGACCTTACTGGTCTGCCCGCCTCTGGAACGCCCGAGCGGGGCGGTCTTCAGGCGGAGTGAGGCGGATGAAGACGAGACGTCGCCGCCGAAGAGGAGGTGGCCGAACGCGCTCGTCTCGCCGATATTCCGTTGGTGACGCTCCGTCGGATCGGTACGGTCGCGGGCATGGCAGTCCCGATCGTGTTCGACATGGAGACCGGCGACCCCGACGACGTCTTCACCCTGTGTGCCCTCGCGACCCATCCGTGGGCACGCCTGGTGGCCGTGACGGTCATGCCCGGATCGGATGAGCAGGTCGGCATCGTCCAGCACCTCCTCGGTCGCCTCGGGGTGAGCGCGCCGGTCGGCGCGTACCGGCCCGGTGCCGACGTGAAGCCGGTGTCGGGCTTCCACCGCCGATGGCTTGGGAACGTTCCGGCTCGCGAACCCGACGCCGAGGCCTGGCAGCTGCTGCGGGACGCCCTCGCCAGCGGGGACGCGACGCTGCTCACGGGGGGCCGCTGAAGAATCCCGGCATGCTCCTGGAACGGGAACCGGACGTGCGCATCGCCCGCTGGGTCGCACAGGGCGGTTTCGCCGGCGACTCCGTCGTCCCGCCCGAACACCGTCTCCCCAAGTTCGAGGGACGCGAGACCTGCCCGACGTTCAACTTCAACGGCGCTCCGGACGCCGCGTTGAAGCTGCTGGAATCGCCCCACGTCGGTGAGCGGGTGCTCGTCTCGAAGAACGTCTGCCACGGCGTCGTCTACGACGGCGCGATGCACGCGGCCCTGTCGGCGCGGCGGCTCACACCCGGGATGGCGCTCGTGCGGGAGGGCATGGGGGTCTACCTGGCCAAGCGCCGCGCCGGCAAGGCCTTCCACGACCCGCTCGCGGCGGCCGTGGCGCTCGACGAATCCGTCTGCGCGTTCCGCGAGGTCGAGGTGTACCGCGAGCGCGGCGCCTGGGGTGCGCGTCCGGCGGCCGGCACCCGGACGCGGATCTCGGTCTCGGTCGACCACGCGCGATTCCTGGACGTCCTCACGGCTACCGGGTGACATGGGGGTCAGGCTCGCACAGCCGGGCCGCCCGTTCCGTGCCGATGGCCCCGCGCATCATTGGGCTGGATGCGCGGGGCCGAACGGTGAATCAGAAGCCGGCCCAGAGGCCGTTGCCGGGGAGCATCTGGGTGCCGCCGCTGACGTGGCCGGTGCCGTCGCCGGGGTAGAACTTGAGGTTGTTGTTGGCGTCGATCCCGGCGATGCCGAGGTGGCCGGTGCCGGTGAAGTCGCCTGCCATGACGGCGTGGAAGCCCGCCCACAGGCCGGTGGTGCCGAGCATCGCCGTGCCGCCGCTGACGTGGCCGGCGCCGTCGCCGGGGTAGAACTTGAGGTTGTTGTTGGCGTCGATGCCGGCGATGCCGAGGTGGCCGGTGCCGGTGAAGTCGCCTGCGGTGATGGCCTTGAAGTTGGCCCACAGGCCGGTGGTGCCGAGCATCGGGATGCCGGTGCCGAGGTGGCCGGCGCCGTCGCCGGGGTAGAACATCATGTTGTTGTTGGCGTCGATGCCGGCGATGCCGATGTGGCCGTTGCCGGTGAAGTCGCCGGCGGTGATGGCCTTGAAGTTGGTCCACAGGCCGTTGGTGCCGGGCATCATGTTGGTGCCGCCGCTGAGGTGGCCGGCGCCGTCGCCGGTGTAGAGCATCATGTTGTTGTTGGCGTCGATGCCGGCGACGCCGGTGTGGCCGGTGCCGGTGAAGTCGCCGGCGGCGATGGCTTTGAAGTTGGCCCACAGGCCGGTGGTGCCGAGCATCGGGGTGCCGGGTCCGCTGACCGAGCCGGCGCCGTTGCCGGGGTAGAACTGCATGTTGCTGTTCGCGTCGACGCCGACCACGTCGAGCTTGCCGTCACCGTTGAAGTCACCGGCCGCCACCCGCGCCGGCCGCGGCGTCTCGTACGGGACGGGCGCGCCGCCGACCACCCAGCCGTTGGTGAAGGCCTGGTCGAGCGGGGTGTAGAAGGTCTGGGCCAGCTGGCTGTAGCCCGCGTCGTTGGGGTGCAGGCCGTCGGCGAACTGCGCGGAGGTCAGGGCGGGGGCGTCGACGAAGGTGAAGTGCTTGCCCGCCTGCACCTCGCTGGGGGCCCAGGCGCGCAGCTGGTCGTTGTAGCCGGTGATCAGGCTCTGCAGGGCCGGGTTCGCCGGGACGCCAGCGGTGGTCGGGATCAGGCCCTGCATGATGACCGTGACGCCGGGCTGGTCGGTGAAGATCCGGTCGATCAGGGCTTCGGCTCGCGTGGCCGCGGCCGCGTGGTCGTTGTCGTTGTTGTTGAGGTCGTTGATGCCGATGTGCAGGAGCACCGCGTCGGGATGGTTGGCCGTCAGGTAGCCGTCGATGTTGTTGAGGATGCCCTGGATCTCGTAGCCGCTGTGGCCCTCGTTCGCGTTGTCGGCCATGGTGCCGTTGAACTGGGTGCCGACGAAGTTCACGGAGTACCGGGTCTGCTGGTTGACCTGCTGCATCAGCGGGCCGCGGTAGCCGTTCCAGGTCGAGCTCTGGTAGCCGGCGGTGATCGAGTCGCCGAGGGGCAGGATCTTCAGCTGCGGCGGGGTACTGGTCGTCGAGACGGTTGCAGGGGTGGCGACCGCGGCGGACGCGACGGTGGGAGCGAGCGGCAGGGCCAGCAGGCCGGCGATGGCGAGAGTGGTCAGAGTGGTGCGGCGCTTCATGATGTGGTCCAAGGAGAGGAGGAGAATGAGATGGGGATCAGAAGCCGGCCCAGAGGCCGTTGCCGGGGAGCATCTGGGTGCCGCCGCTGACGTGGCCGGTGCCGTCGCCGGGGTAGAACTTGAGGTTGTTGTTGGCGTCGATCCCGGCGATGCCGAGGTGGCCGGTGCCGGTGAAGTCGCCTGCCATGACGGCGTGGAAGCCCGCCCACAGGCCGGTGGTGCCGAGCATCGCCGTGCCGCCGCTGACGTGGCCGGCGCCGTCGCCGGGGTAGAACTTGAGGTTGTTGTTGGCGTCGATCCCGGCGATGCCGAGGTGGCCGGTGCCGGTGAAGTCGCCTGCGGTGATGGCCTTGAAGTTGGCCCACAGGCCGGTGGTGCCGAGCATCGGGATGCCGGTGCCGAGGTGGCCGGCGCCGTCGCCGGGGTAGAACATCATGTTGTTGTTGGCGTCGATGCCGGCGATGCCGAGGTGGCCGGTGCCGGTGAAGTCGCCCGCGGTGATGGCCTTGAAGTTGGCCCACAGGCCGTTGGTGCCGGGCATCATGTTGATGCCGCCGCTGAGGTGGCCGGCGCCGTCGCCGGTGTAGAACATCATGTTGTTGTTGGCGTCGATGCCGGCGACGCCGGTGTGGCCGGTGCCGGTGAAGTCGCCGGCGGCGATGGCCTTGAAGTTGGCCCACAGGCCGGTGGTGCCGAGCATCGGGGTGCCGGGACCGCTGACCGAGCCAGCGCCGTTGCCCGGGTAGAACTGCATGTTGCTGTTGGCGTCGACGCCGACCACGTCCAGCTTGCCGTCGCCGTTGAAGTCACCCGCCGCCACCCGCGCCGGACGCGTCGTCGCCGGCGGGGTCGACGGGTAAGGGTTGGCGGTGTCAGCCGCGAGGTTGGCCTGGGGGCCGCAGATTGGCCAGGCGTTCTGGCCCTGGGACGCCAGGACCTTCTCGGCTATCAGGATCTGCTGCTGCTCGGTCGCCTGGTTCGCCTCGGGGGCGTAGGCCGTGCCGCCGTACGCGGCCCAGGTCGAGCTGGAGAACTGCAGGCCACCGTAGTAGCCGTTGCCGGTGTTGATGCTCCAGTTGCCGCTGCTCTCGCACTGGGCGACCTTCTCCCAGGTGGCGACCGAGGCGGCGTGGGCCGAGGGGGCGACGGCGCAGAGCAGCGTTCCGGAGAGCAGCGCGGCGAGTGCTGCGGTCTTACGAGCAGGCTTGAGGGTGGCGGGCCGGCGCACGGAGATCCTCCGAAGTTCAGTGCTGGTGACGGGAGTTACGCAAAGAAGAGCGGCCGCCAGGGTCAACCCGACTCTGGCGGCCGCAGGTTGACTAGAAGCCGGCCCAGAGGCCGTTGCCGGGGAGCATCTGGGTGCCGCCGCTGACGTGGCCGGCGCCGTCGCCGGGGTAGAACTTGAGGTTGTTGTTGGCGTCGATGCCGGCGATGCCGAGCTTGCCGGTGCCGGTGAAGTCGCCTGCCATGACGGCGTGGAAGTTCGCCCAGAGGCCGTTGGTGCCGAGCATCGCGATGGCCGCGCTGCTGACGTGGCCGGTGCCGTCGCCGGGGTAGAACTTGAGGTTGTTGTTGGCGTCGATGCCGGCGATGCCGAGGTGGCCGGTGCCGGTGAAGTCGCCTGCGGTGATGGCCTTGAAGTTGGCCCACAGGCCGGTGGTGCCGAGCATCGGGATGCCGGTGCCGAGGTGGCCGGCGCCGTCGCCGGGGTAGAACATCATGTTGTTGTTGGCGTCGATGCCGGCGATGCCGATGTGGCCGTTGCCGGTGAAGTCGCCGGCGGTGATGGCCTTGAAGTTGGCCCACAGGCCGTTGGTGCCGGGCATCATGTTGGTGCCGCCGCTGAGGTGGCCGGCGCCGTCGCCGGTGTAGAGCATCATGTTGTTGTTGGCGTCGATTCCCGCGACGGCGGTCTTGCCGGTGCCGAGGAAGTCGCCGGCGGCGATCGCCTTGAAGTTGGCCCACAGGCCGGTGGTTCCCAGCATCGGGGTGCCGGGACCGCTGACCGAGCCAGCGCCGTTGCCCGGGTAGAACTGCATGTTGCTGTTGGCGTCGACGCCGACCACGTCCAGCTTGCCGTCGCCGTTGAAGTCACCCGCCGCCACCCGCGCCGGACGCGTCGTCGCCGACGCGTCGTCGACGATGTTGTTGTAGCGGTAGGCACCGTAGTAGCTGGTCGGCCAACCCTCCAGGCTGGAGCTGTTGATGTTGGCCGAGGTCGGGCCGTGCGTCGGGTCGTTGGGGTTGCTCTCGGCGTAGTAGGTGAAGTCACCGTTGGACTGGTTGGTCCAGTTGGCGAACAGGAAGGTGTGCTCGGCGGTGTAGTCGAGGATGTCGCCGGACTTGAGGTTGGAGAAGTTCTCCTGCGTGGAGACGCTCGGCAGGGTCGAGGTGACCAGGCTTGAGTTCAGGTGCCAGGCCATCGACACGTACCCGGAACAGTCCTCGCGGTAGGTGGCGCCCTGCGGGTCCGGGGCGTAGCCGCCCTGGTTGTACGGGACGTGGTTGTCGACCCAGTACTGGGCGCGGGCCAGTACCTCGCTGCGGGTGATCTGGCCGCCCATGCTGGAGGTGGCCTGTGCCTGTGGGGCCGCGGTGAACAGGGAGGCGGCGGCAGCTGCGGCGACCACGGTGGCGGCGGTGCGGAGGGAGCGGCGGGAGGAGCGGGACATGGGGAAGCACTTCCTCGGGTGTGAGTTGGCGTACTGCCTGTACGGAGGGGGGTGGGGTGAGCGCTGGATCAGTTGCCGGCAGCGGTCGTCAACTGTGCGTCGATGAGCGCCAGTTGCTTCTGGTCGTCATCGGGCGTCTGGGGGGTGGCACCGGTGGTGGTGGCCGGCACCGCGTACTGGAGGACCGTCAGCACGCTGCCGCGCTGGACGACGTAGATGTGGTTGGTCTGGCGGCCGGCGGCGGAGATCGGAGCCACTCCGGTCCACTGGCGGGCGTAGGCGCTGCCGTCCGCGGTGGTCGCGGTCCGGGTCACCTGCGCGTCCGGGGTGATCTTCGAAGCGGTCTGCCGGGCCGCGGACGTGGCCTGGCAGCCGTCCATCGCGGTGAGCACCGCGTGGTAGGAGTCCTGGGCGGCGGCAGCGTCGGCGAAGGTGAAGGTGTCCTGGATGGCAGGGGTGTGGAAGGAGCTGACGTAGCCCTGTTGCTGCCAGGTCGCGGCACCGTTCACGTCGGCGCACTCGTTGAGCTGGATCTGGTGGCGGACGGGCTGGGTGTGCGGCGGGGCGATCGGCTTCCACTGCGCCGCCGCGCTGTCGGGCAGTTGGGCGGCGGGCAGCGGGGCCGGCGGTGCGGCCTTGGTGTTCGACGCGGTACCGGAACCCGCCGGGCTGCCGCTGGGAGCGGTCGCCGCGGGCTTGGGCGACGCGCTGTCGGGCAGTTGGGTCGGCGGTGCGGCCACGGCGTTCGATGCGGCGCCGGAACCCGCCGGGCTGCCGCTGGGTGCGGGTGCCGCGTCGGCCGATGCCGAGGCCGGCGGCGAACCGGCGGCGGTCGGCGATGCGGTGACGGTGGGTGAGCCGGCCGCCGGCGCGCCGACCGGGTCGAGCGGGGCGGAGTGTGCGCCGGTGGTCAGGACCACCGTCACCAGTGCACCGGCGGTGAGGGTGGACAGGGCGGCGGCGGTGCGGAGAACCGTCGGATTCTTGAGCTTCACGGTGAACTTCCCCTTGTTTCGGGCATGGTCGACCCGTCGTCCGGGTGATCGATGAGGGAGCTCGGCGCTCGGCGCCGACCGCGCGGCCGGGGGACGGCTGCCCTGCAGGAGCAGCGGTCGGGTAGGGCCGCGGACGGGAGTGGGAGGCGTCCGCCTCGGGGTCAGTGGCCCCAGATCATGTCGCCCGGGGTCATCGCGCCGGCGGTGACGGTGCCCTGCGGGGTGGTGGCGTTGGCAGCCACGGGGAGCAGGAGGGCGGCGAGGGCGAGCGCGGCGACCGCGGCGGCCTTGGCGATGCGAATCATGGTCATGACCCCGTTCTGGTTGGGTGGGAGGTGACGAGCGATCCGGTATCGCGTCCCGCGGTGACGCTTCGTCCGGTTGTGCCCGCCGGGCGGTGTTCCCTGCTGGCGAGTACTAGCTTCGTCGCGATCCGGGGCCGGTGGAAGGGAGATCAGCTGGACCGAACCGGCCCCGGCCCGTTCAGTCCACCGAGGCCGGAAGCGGACAGCAGCCGCTCGTAGAAGGGGGCGATGAACGGGACCTCGGCACTGACCGGTTGCCAGCCGGCCAGCGCGGGCACCTCGGCCACCCAACGACGGGCGAGCCGGGCCGCGCGCTCCTCGGCCGCGCACAGGGAGTCGGCCATCAGATAGAGGCCGAGCGTCGGATGGGGTTGCGCCTCGGCATGCACGGAGATGTGCTCGATGCCGTCAGCGGGCAGGGCGTAGGCACGCAGCAGCGTGCCGATGCTGTCGGGGAGCCGTCCGCCGGGGGCCGGCGGCCGGAGCCGGACGTGGATGAGATACATGCGTCCGACCGTCTCAAACCCAGGCATCCACGGCATAGATGGTCAAGCCGGCCTGTTCCGGCCTGGGCCCAAACAGGCCACGGATCGCCCCTGGCACACGAAAAGATGCCTGTGGGATGATCACGTACAGGTGTTCGGGGTGATCTACCTGATGCTCACGGGGAGTCGGGGATGCTGTCGATGCTGGGTCTGGACGCCACGTCGGAGGCGGTATATCGCGCGATGCTGGCCCATCCTCAGGACGGGACCGCGGCATTGACGCAGCGGCTGAGTCTCAGCGACGAGTCGGTCCGGCAGGCGCTGGACACGCTCAGTGAGCTGGCGCTGCTGCGACCGGCGCACGGGCGGCAGGGTGAGTTGCGTGCCGTCTCTCCTGACGTAGGCATGGAGATCCTGATAGCCCGCCAGCAGGCCGAGCTCGCCGCCCAGCAGCTGCGGGTGGAGGCCTCTCGTGCCGCCGCCGCCGAACTCATCGCCGAGTTCGCCGAGTCGCGGCCCATGGACGGCGTCGAGACCGGCGTCGAGCGACTGGTCGGTATGGACCAGATCCGCGACCGGCTGGCCTCGCTGACCCGGCAGGTGCGGCACGAGGTGATGACCTTCGCCCCGGGGGGCGCACACAGCCCCGAGGACATCGCGGCGGCCAAACCGCTCAACCTCCAACTCCGTGAGCGTGGCGTCCAGTTGCGAACGGTTTACCTGGACAGCATCCGCAACTCCCCTGCCACCGTGGAGTACGTCAACTGGCTCACCCGGCAGGGCGGTCAGGTCCGCACCACGCCGACGCTGCCCACCCGCATGATCATCGCCGACCGGACCAGCGCCGTGATCCCGGTCCGCACCGACGACACCGGCGTCGGCGCCGTGGTGCTCACCGGCGAGGGCACCCTGACCGCCCTGTGCGCCCTGTTCGAAAGCGTGTGGGGCAGCGCCAGCCCGCTGGGCGAGGAGGCCCCGAAGAGCGCCGGTGGGCTCAGCGCCCACGAGGCGACGGCCATCCGGCTGCTCGCGGACGGACTGACGGACGAGGCCGTGGCCAAGCGGCTCGGGGTCTCGCACCGCACCGCGCGGCGGCTCGCCACCGAGCTGATGGAACGCCTCGGCGCCCGCAGCCGGTTCGAGGCGGGCGTGCGAGCCGTCCAGCAGGGGTGGCTGCCCCATAGCGGGTGAGTGGTCCCGCCGGCCCTGGCGGCTCGGGTTGTGATGTCCTCTCAGACAGCTCACTGCCCCGTCGATGAGGGTGGATCAGTGCTCCTGGTGTGGTGTCAGGTGCCTGTGGTGGCGCGATCCAGCGGCGTCCGCTCTTCACGCTGCCCCGAGGGCGGCCTCACCGGCCGAGGGTGCTGGTGGCGTAGGTGCGGAAGGCCTCCAGCAGGCGGTTGCGGTCGCCGGGCCAGAGGTCCCCGCCTTCGTCTGCTGACCCGTGCCTGACCCTGTCAGGGGCAGGCACGACCAACTCGGTCCGCTCGATACTGAACGGCATGACCGCTCAATCCCACGGCGCTTCGGCGCTCGGCGAGTTCCTGTCGAGCCGGCGCGCCCAACTCACCCCCGCCGCTGTCGGACTGCGCGACTACGGCGACCCGCGCCGGGTACCGGGGCTGCGCCGGGAGGAGGTCGCCCAGCTGGCCGGTGTCAGCGTCGCCTACTACACCAGGCTGGAACGGGGAGCCTCGTTGAACGCGTCGGCACAGGTGCTCGACGCGCTGGCCACCGCCCTGGCCCTGGACGATGCCGAGCGACGCCATCTGCACAGCCTGTCCGGTGCCGGGCGGCAGCGGACACCTCGGCGCCGACGGCCCGCCGAGCGGGTCACGGAGCCGATGCGCCAGCTGATGGACGTCTTCGGGGACGCCCCGGCAATCATGCTCGGCCGGCGGTCGGACGTCCTGGCCTGGAACCGCAGTGGGCATGCGCTCTTCGCGGGGCACCTCGACCCTGACAGTCCGAACCGGCCGGCATCGCGCCCCAACACGGCCAAGCTCGTCTTCCTCGACGCGCACACCCGCGAGCTCTACGGGGCGGACTGGCCCAGGAAGGCCAGAGACGTCGTCGGGAAGTTGCGGACGGCCATCGGCGAGGATCCGGACGATCCCGGTCTGGCCTCACTGATCGGCGAACTGTCCATGAACAGCCAGCAGTTCGCCGCCCTTTGGGGCGAACACCGGGTCCGGTCCTGGGATCTGGCCGAGTACCGGATGCACCATCCCCTGGTCGGGGCCATGGAGGTCCTCCAGCACTCGCTGCCGGTGCCGCGCTCGGCCGGCATCCGGCTCGTCGTGGTCACGGCCACGCCGGGATCGGATGCGGGGGCCGCCCTGCAGTTGCTGGCCCGAACTTCCTGCGCGGAACCATTTGTCGCTCCTGACCCCCTTGCGCCCCTCCTGAACTCCGCCGACTTCGTCGCGCGAAGCAGCACCGCGGTGCCGACCGGCGCTGCGATCCCCACCGAATGAAAGAGACGAACGTGTCCACGAACACGCTCTACACCACCCAGGCGATCTCGACGGGCGACGGCCGCAACGGCCACGTCCGCACGCCCGACGGCGTACTGGAAGCCGACCTGACGGTTCCCAAGGAGATGGGCGGCCCCGGCGGCGAGAAGACCAACCCGGAGCAGCTGTTCGCCGCCGGGTACGCGGCCTGTTTCCACAACGGGCTCCGGCTGATCGCGGCCGGTCGGAAGACCCCCGTGCCGGGGGCGACGGTCACCGCCGAGGTCAGCCTGCTGGCCATCGACGACGGGCGCTTCACCCTGGCGGTCGGTCTCACCGCGCACCTGCCCGGTCTCGACCAGGCCACGGCCGACCAGCTCATACAGGACACGCACCAGGTCTGCCCCTACTCGAACTCCACCCGCGGCAACATCGAGGTCACCCTGAGGGCCACCGTCTGACCCGATCACACAACCCAGCGGGGCCCGGCGACCAGCGGTCGCCGGGCCCCGCTGGGTTGATACGTGCTGGGCGGAAGGAATCACCTCAGTGGTGGCCTCGCACCGCTGCGAGGCACTGGTCGCCCTGGACCGCAGGAACCCGCCTCCCAGCGTCATCGCAGGACGCATGAACCGGGTGATGGCTTTCCTCAGCCGCCGCCTGGCCACCCGACGGCAGGTCATCCGGGTCATCGGCCGACTCACCGCCGAAGGGGCATGACGACGGGCGGGAAAGCGTCGTCCCGGGCACAGGAGGCATCGAGGACGCGGCGGATGGTCTTGGCGACGCGCGCGGCGGCCGTGACCGTGCGCGAGCAGGGTCACGTCGTCCTCATGGCTGACAGTCTCAGGGCGCTACCCGCTCCAGCCGGTAGGCGTGGTCGATGTTCTCCTCGACCCACGAGCGGAGCTGGTTGAGCGGGATCGCGGCGCTCTGGCCGAGCGGGGTGAGGGAGTACTCGACGTGGAGGGGGACGGCGGGGTAGACGGTGCGGTCGAGGATGCCGAAGTCCTCCAGGCGGCGCAGGGTCTGGGTCAGCACCTTGGGGCTGACGCCCTGGAGCTTGCGCTGGAGTTCGCCGAAGCGCTGGGGGCCGTCTTCGAGGGCGCCGATGGCGAGCGCGGACCACTTGTTGGCGAGCAGGTCGAGCAGGGTGCGGCAGGGGCACTGGGCGGCGTAGACGTCGTGGTGCGAGTGCTGGCCGCTGGGGCAGGTGGTCGTCATGCGTGGGCTCCTCACCAGGTCACTTCCCGATGGGAAGTACTAGACCTTGAAGGTAACCATACCCACGGGGATAGCGTCGCCGACGTCGAGGGAGGGCCGGCAACCGGCCTTCCGCAGGAAGCTGTTTCAGGAGATGACGCATGTCCGCAGACATGATGCGCGCGGTGGTCCAGGACGCGTTCGGCGGCCCGGAGGTGCTGCGGGTCGAGCAGGTGGCGCGGCCGGTGCCGCTGCCGACCGAGGTGCTGGTGCGGGTGCACGCGGCCGGGATCAACCCGGTGGACTGGAAGACCCGCGGCGGCACCGGCATGGCCGGTCTGCTGGGTGAGCCGCCGTTCACCCTCGGCTGGGACGTGTCCGGTGTGGTGGAGGAGGTCGGCTTCGGCGTGACCACGCTGAAGGCCGGCGACGAGGTCTACGGCATGCCGTGGTTCCCCCGCGTCGCCAACGCGTATGCCGAGTTCGTGACCGCGCCGGCCCGCCAGTGGGCCCGCAAGCCCGCCACCCTCGACCACGTACACGCCGCCGCCGTGCCGCTGGCGGCGCTGACCGCCTGGCAGGCCGTCGTCGACACCGCCCAGGTCCAGCCGGGGCAGCGCGTCCTGATCACCGCCGCCGCCGGCGGGGTGGGCCACTTCGCGGTCCAGTTCGCCCGCCACCTGGGCGCCCACGTGATCGCCACCGCCAGCGCCGCCCGCCACCCCTGGCTGCGGGAACTCGGCGCCGACGAAAGCATCGACTACACCACCACCCGCTTCGAAGACACCGTCAAGGACGTCGACGTCGTCATCGACCTGGTCGGCGACGCCCACGACAGCACCAGCACCCGCTCACTGAAGGTGCTGCGCCCGGGCGGCCTGCTGGTCGCGATCCCGGCCGGCGTGTCCCCGGAGCTGGCGCAGGCGGCGGAGGCGGCCGGGGTGCGGGTCACTCCGTTCCTGGTCGAGCCGGACGGCGCGGCGCTGACGGCGATCGCCGGGCTGATCGACGCGGGCGAGGTCGCCGTCGAGGTGGAGGAGACCTTCCCGCTGGAGCGGGCCGGCGCGGCCCACGCCCGCGGCGAGGCCGGCCGCACCCGCGGCAAGCTCGTCCTGACCGTCGTCAACTGAGCATCTCTGCAACCGAGTTGGAGTAGCAGCATGTACTACGAGATCCGCCGCTACCAGGCGCAGCCCGGGCGTCGCGAGGAGTGGGTGCGGTACATGGAGGACGTGGTCATCCCGTTCCAGGCCTCGCTGGGCATGGACGTGACCGCCTCCTTCGTCGACGCCGAGGACGAGGACGGCTATGTGTGGATCCGCCGGTTCGAGGACGAGGTCCAGAGCGAGGCCCTGTACGCGGCGGTCTACCAGCACGACCGCTGGAAGAGCGAAATCGGGCCGGTGGTGTACGGCCTGCTGATCCCCGAGAAGTCCGTCGTCACCCGTGTCACCCCCACCCCCGCCTCACCGCTGCGGTGACCGGGCGATCGCAGCGCTACAGCACAGCGACACAGGAGAGTGTTCATGACCACTGACGTGCTTCAGAAGTCGGGCCCGACCGGCTCGATCACCCAGGCAGCCGCCGGCGCGCTCATCGCGGCAGTGCACGCGGCCGCCGCCCGGATCGGCTTCGCGGCGGCCGTCGCCGTCACCGACCAGGGCGGGCACCTGCTGGCCTTCGACCGCGCCGACGGCGCGCCCTTCCTCACCGCCGAGGTCGCGCTCGACAAGGCCTGGACCGCGGCCTCCTTCCACACCCCGACCCACGTGTGGAACGACTACCTGGCCAATCCGCGCGTCGCGCCGCTGGCCGGCCACCCGCGCCTGATGGCGGTCGGCGGCGGCTACCCGATCACCGACGACGGCAGGTGCGTCGGTGGACTCGGGATCTCCGGCGGCAGCTACGAGCAGGACCAGCAGGCCGCCGAGGAAGCCCTGACCGCCCTCGGGTTCGAGCTGCCCGAGGGCTGACTGCCCATCGGGCACCCTCGTCGGGGAGATGGCCGCCTCCCGCTGACCGTGACGGTCAGCCGGAGGTGGCCGCCTGGGCGGTGAGGACCCGCAGGATCCGCATCGCCTCGCGGTGATCCTCGGGCGACAGGTTCATGGCGTCACCGATGGCACCGGGAGATCACCGTGCGCCCAGGACGGTCCGGTCGGTGACCTCACAGGCCGTCAGGCACAGGGCAGTTGGGCAGTGGCGCTTCGTCTTCCGGGTGGAGGACGGCACCGTGATCACCAAGTCGCGCACCTGGGGCGAGTTCGATCTCACCCCGGTCTCCCGTGGCTCAAGTTGTGTGATCGGATGATGGGTATGCCTTGGCGGCTGGTGGACGTGTCGTCCGCGAAGTGGGCCCGGTACCCGGTACCCGCTCGCCTGCGGCGGAGCGGTTCTTCGGCAGCCGGCGTGTCAGGTGACGTGGAGTGTGAGTGCCGCGGTGTGGAGTTGGCCGGCGGTCTGGAACTGCAGGTAGGCCCGCCAGTTGCCGGGTTCGCCGAGCAGGGCGTAGAAGGTCAGCGTCGGCCCGCCGTGGTCGGCGTTGGCCGGGGTGACGGGGTGGAGGTGGGCCAGTGCCTGGTCGCCTTCGTGGACGATGCTGAGGTGGGCGTAGCTGTCGAGGTACGGCTGGAGGTCGGTGACCGGCTGGCCGTCCTTGCTGATGGTGACGGTGAGTGGGGCGGGTGTCCCGGCGGTCAGCCGGCCTTGGACGGCGACGGTGTAGCCGTCGGTCGTGGTGCTGTCGGTCGCGGCGGGCAGCGGCACGGCGGTGGCCTGGCCGGGCACTGTCACGGTGCGGCTGAGGACGAATTCATTGCCCTTGCGGGGGCCGGTGTTCGGTGTGAACGAGGCGTACAGGCGCCAGTTGCCCGGTTCGAGGGCGGCGAGGTCGGCGGTCCAGGTGCCGTCGGGGGCCATGGTGGGGTGGAGGTGCTGATAGCCGGTGAGGTCGGAGCGGATCGCGTAGAAGTGCAGTTGCTTGGTCTGGACTTCGGTGAAGTCGGTGACCGGGCGTCCGTCCGGGCCGGTGACGGTGAACGGATAGGCCACCGCTTGGCCGACGGGGAGGCTGGTGGCTCCGGAGTCGAGACGGTAGCCGTCGCGTTCGGTGGCGAGCCCATCTCCGGCCGCCATCCCCGCCATCCCCGGCATCCCCGCCATCCCCGGCATGCCGGGCATGGTCGACGGTGCCGTGCTGGGCATGGCCATCGTGCCGTGGTCCATGCCGGGCATGCCGGAGTGTTCCGCGTGCGTGGACGGCCCCCGCGCGGCCAGCGTGAGCAGGGCGATCGAGCTGGCCGCCAGGGCGAGGGAGCAGACGTGGAGGATGCGGTGTGCCGGCCAGCGGCTGGTCGGTGAGGGGTTCGCCTGTTCCGTGGACGCCGATTTCCCGTGCTCGGTGCCAGTGTTCATCCTTGCCCGCTCCCCTCTCGTCCGGCCGGTCGGGCCGCGCTACTGAGGAGATCCGAGTGGCCGGTGGCGATAACGGAAAGTCGCGGGCAGGGCGGTGTTTCTCCGCGCGGGCGCCGCATCCCCTCGGCGTTCTTCGCGGAAGTCGACGTGCTGCCGGGCGACGGGGTCGTACTTGCGCAGGACCAGCCGGTCGACCATAGCAAATGAAATCCATTTTCATCTAGGTTAGGATGGGGGGTGTCCCTCCGGGCCGCCGTGCCCGGGGCGGGCTCTCGCCATGTCCTCGCACCTGCCCAATGGAGCAGCCCATGTCCGCTCACTGCCAACTGACCGGCCGCAAGCCGTCCTTCGGCAACGCGATCTCGCACTCGCACCGCCGTACCAGCCGCCGGTTCGACCCCAACATCCAGCGCAAGCGCTACTGGCTGCCCAGTGAAGGCCGGTATGTGCGCCTCACGTTGAGCGCCAAGGGCTTGAAGACTGTCGACGTGATCGGCATCGAGGCCGCCGTCGCCCGCATCCGCGCCCGGGGGGAGAAGGTCTGATGGCCAAGCAGAGCAAGATCGCCAAGAACGAGCAGCGGCGCGCGACCGTCGTCCGGTACGCCGAGCGGCGGGCCGAACTCAAGCGGATCATCGCCCACCCGGGCACCGCCCCCGCCGAGCGCGCCGCCGCCCAGGCCGAACTCGCCCGCCAGCCGCGCGACGCCAGCGCCACCCGCATCCGCAACCGTGACAGCGTGGACGGGCGTCCCCGTGGCTACCTGCGCGCCTTCGGCCTGTCCCGGATCAACCTGCGCACCCTTGCCCACGCCGGACAGCTGCCCGGCGTGCGGAAGTCGAGCTGGTGAGCACGGTGCCCGAACACGTCAGGCTCCCCGTCGTGGTGGTGGCCGGCCTGCACCGTGCCGAACGCCGCCGCGCCGTCCAGGAACTGCTGGACGGCTGCGTCAACGGCGTCGTCCTCCACCACGACCTGCGCGACGCCTCACGCGGCACTGTTCACCGCGAACTCCGCGACGCCACCGGGACCATCGCCACGGCGGACGTCCCGCTGACCAACGACTGCGCCTGCTGCGCGCTGCGCGAGGATCTGCTGCCCGAGCTGCTGCGCCTGGCCGAGGAAGGGCAGCACGGGCTGGCCGTCGTCGAGCTGTGGGGCGGCAGTGACCCGCACCCGGTGGTCGAGGTGATCGCGGGCGGTGAGGTGGACGGACAGCCGATGGAGGATTTCGTCGAACTCGCGGGTGCGGTGGTCGCGGTGGACCCGGACCGGCTGCTGGGCGAGCTCTCCGTCCCGGATGACCTGGCCGAGCACGGCGAGCACACCTCTCCCGACGACACCCGCACCCGCGCCGAGGCCCTCGCCCACCAGATCGAGTACGCCGCCACGGTCGCCGTGGCCCGTGGGGGCGCGGCGGGACTGGCGATGCTGCGTCAGCTGCACCCGACCGCCCGGCGGGTCCTGCTCGGCACCGGCGAGGTGCTGCGTGCCGCACTCGGCGGTTTCGACGTGGCCGCCGCCCGGGACCGGGTCAACCCCGCCCTCGCGCTGCTGCCGCAGGAGGACGACGAGGCGGGCGTGGCCACCCTGGTGTGGGAGCGCCGTCGCCCGTTGCACCCGGTCCGGCTGCATGAGGCGCTGGAGCAGCTCGTCCCGGCGGCGCAGCGCAGCCGCGGCCGGTTCTGGCTGGCCAACCGGCCGGAGCTGATGCTGGCCTGGGATGCCGCCGGAGCCAGCCTCGCGGTGGAGGAGTGTGGGCCCTGGCTGGCCGCGCTGCCAGACGCCTCGTGGGAGCTGTATCCGCCCGCCCGCCGGGCCGCCGCGGCCCTGGACTGGCACCCGGTCCACGGCGACCGCGTCCAGCAACTCGCCTTCATCGCGGAGGGCTTGGACGTCGACGGGATCACCGAACTGCTCGATTCCTGCCTGCTCACCGACGCCGAACTGATGGCGGGGGAGGCCGGCTGGAAGGCCCTGCCCGACGCCTTCGAGGACCTGCTCGAACCCGTCTCCTGACCAGAGAGAGGAACCGATGGCCAAGCGCCCCACCGGCGGACGTCCGGCGCGTCCGCGCCCCAACCCGCTGATCGAGGCGGGCATCACGTACGTCGACTACAAGGACACCGACCTGCTGCGCAAGTTCATCTCCGACCGCGGCAAGATCCGCAGCCGCCGCGTCACCCGCCTCACCGTGCAGCAGCAGCGGGCGATGGCCCGGGCGATCAAGAACGCCCGCGAGATGGCCCTGCTGCCCTACGCCTCCACCACCCGATAGGAGAGACCGACATGGCCGTACCCAAGCGGAAGACGTCCCGCAGCAACACCCGGCACCGCCGTTCGCAGTGGAAGGCCGCGGCGCCGCAGCTCGTCCCGATCGCCATCGAGGGGCGTGAGCACTTGGTGCCGCGCAATCTGGTCAAGGCCTATGAGCGAGGGCTGCTGAAGCCGTGAGCGCAGGGAGGAGCCGCGGCGCGGGGTGCCGCGGCTCCTTGTACTCGAAGCGCTACGGTCCCACGACGGCGGACCAGTTGGGCGCGTTGGTCGGGGTGAGGGAGCGGAGGCGGTTCAGGACGGTTGGGTCCTGGGCGTCGAGCCAGTCGGCGAGTTGGCGGAAGGAGACGCAGCGGACGCCGTCGCGGTGGCAGAGGGCGTTCATCGTCGTCTCGGCGGTCTGGAGCTCGGGTGCGTGCCGGGGGTCGAGGTCGGTGTCGATGACGAGCGGCGCGCGGCTGCCGTGGTAGACGCGGTCGAAGGCGTTCAGGTAGGTCTGCGGAGTCTGGTCGGTGGAGAGCACCTCGTGCGCGCCGGAGGCGTCGGGGATCCGCTGGAGCGGGAAGTCCCAGATGCCGTCGGTCTGCGTCGGCCATCGCTGGGTGTCGCCCGGCGAGCTGGCGTCGTAGCGCCAGCCGGCGTCCTTCTCCGCGGGGAGCAGGTTCTGCCGGCCTTCCAAGCACGGGGCGCGGCCACCGGCCAGCTCGGTCTGGTAGTCGAAGGGCAGCGGGGGGAGATCGGTGAAGCCGGTCCCGGTCTTCCAGAAGTTGACCATCGAGTAGCCCTGGCCGATCTCGCTCTGCCAGTCGGCGGTCGACCAGTCCCGGCCGCCCTTCGGTCCGCAGAACTGGCCGATGAAGCCGTCGGCGATCTCGTCGCCGTCCAGCCATGCCCGGCCGAGCTGTTGGAGGGTCGCGCGGACCTGGGCGTCGGTGGGGAAGGGGACGGCGGCGGTGCCGGCCTCGTGCTGCGGGGGCTGGTACTGCCAGCGCTTCGTGGCGGGGAGCAGGTCGATGCCGCGCAGGAAGAAGGTCGCCTCGGCGCCGTTCGCCTTGGCCGCGGTGCGGGCGCGGGAGAACAGGTGGTTGTCGTCCTCGGTGGGGGCGTCGAAGGAGAAGACCACGAACTGCGGCGGCACCTCACCGGGCTTGAGCCGGGCCACCGGGGGCTGGGCCGGCTGCGGGCCGGCGTCGGAGGTCGAACCGTCACCGAGCACGGTCACGGAGGAGCCGTCCGCGTCGGGGGGAGGAGTGGACGCGGCGTCGGGGACTGCGGGCGTGCTCCGGTGGTCCGGGACGGCCGGCATGAAGGCGAGCGCGGCGACCACGCCCAGCGCGAACACGGCGACCGCACGGCGGCGGCTTCCCCTACGTTCTCCGGTTGCGACTGACGGGTGCTCACTCATACGGGTCGCCCGGTTCGGTGATCCGGCGGACCTGGTCCGCCGCGAGGGCAGGCACCGCGCTGTCCTGGCCGGGCCGACCGTCCGGCTGCCATCGGCCGGTGACCTCGACCCAGGCGCCCTTGGGCGGTGCGGCGGCGCCGCGGATCTCGACCTTGCTGGTCTGTGCGTCGGCGGCGCAGCAGGTGATGGTCAGCCGGCTGAGGTACCAGCCTCCCGCGTCGGGTCCGGGGGTGGCGAAGCCGGTGAGCCGGACCTGCCGGTCCTTGAGCGAGCCGCTGGTGTCCCAGACGGCGCGGGTGTCGAAGTCGGCGAGCCGCATGGTGATCGGGTCGCCGGCGCCGGTCGCGGGCAGCGGCGCGAAGCCGCCCGCGGTCCCGGCGGGCCTGACGGCGGTGCTGTTCGAGTGCTGCGCGGTGTAGGCGCCGAGCGCTTGGGGCTGGAGGAGATAGATCGCGAGGACGGGCAGGAGCAGGAGCCAGGCGGTGCGAGGCGTGCCGTGACCGTGCCCGTGGTGGGCGTCGGGTGCGTCGGCGTCGTGCTCGGGGCGCAGCAACTCCCGGGCGGCGACGGCCGCACCGATCAGGCCCACTGCGACGAGCAGCACACCGCCGGCGATCAGGTACGGCCGCAGGCCCTTGCGGACGTAGCGCAGGTACAGCTCGCTGAAGAGCGAGATGTGCAGCACCGCCGCGCCGACCAGGATGTGCAGCAGCGCCCGGACTTCGCGCCTCACAGCAGCCACCAGCCGGTCAGGGCCGAGGCTGTCACGGCGACGGTGAACGTGGCGGCGCAGAAGCGCCAGGCGAAGGCCCGTCCGAAGGTGCCGGCCTGGAGGGCGATCAGCTTGGCGTCCACCATCGGGCCGACGACCATGAACGCCAGTCGGGCGGTGGGGGAGAAGCCGCTCAGCCCCGCCGCGACGAAGGCGTCCGCCTCCGAGCAGACCGCGAGCAGGACGGCCAGCAGGGCCAGCACCAGGACCTCGACGCCCGGCAGCCCGGCCAGGCCCTTGAGCAGGTCGCGCGGCACGGCGACGTTGAGGGTGGCCGCCGTCATCCCGCCGATCACCAGGAAGCCGCCGGCGTGCAGGAAGTCGTGTTCCAGTGAGGTCCGGAAGGCCGCCCAGCCGGTCGGGCCGTTCGACGGGACCTTGGGCCGCAGCCACTCCGGTCGGCCGAAGCGCGACCAGAGCAGCCCCATGACGACGGCGGTGGCGAGGGAGGCGATGAAGCGCGCGACCACCAGCTCGGGCTGACCCCGGAAGGCGACGGCGGTGGCCACCAGGACCACCGGGTTGACGGCCGGTGAGGAGAGCAGGAACGTCAGCGCGGCGGCCGGAGCCACTCCGCGTGCGATCAGTCGCCCGGCCACCGGTACGGAGGCGCACTCGCAGCCGGGCAGCACCACCCCGGCCGCGCCGGCGATCGGGACGGCGAGCAACGGGTTCCGCGGCAGCGCCCGCTCCAGCAGCCGGGCCGGGACGAACGCGGCGATCGCGGCCGACAGCACCACGCCGAGCAGCAGGAACGGGAGCGCCTGCACGCAGACGGCGACGAAGACCGCTCCCCAGGCCTCCAGCCACGCCGGTCCCGCCCAACTGCCCAGGAACTGGCGACCGGCCAGCACGGCCAGCATCCCGGCGACCAGTACTTCGAGGGAACCGAACCGGCGGCGGGCGCGGCCGGTGGGTTCCGCGACCGGGTGCGGCCGGGCCTCGACGGCGGTCTCGTCAGCCATGGGCGGCCGGACGCTCCTTCACTCGGGACGGTGGGGCGCGGCCGTTTCCCAGCGCGCGGCCGGGGCGAGTCTAGGCGGTCGTCGGCAGCGGAGCGCCACGACCCCGGGCCAGGTCCCGACCATGGCAGAGCAGAGGGGGGAACCCCGGCCGGTGGGCGGCCGGGGTTCCTCGTTTCTCGTCGCAATGAGCGGGTCAGTGCTGCAGGGTGAGGAGGCCCGGGCGCCAGGGGAGTTGGTCGTAGGGGCCGGTGGCGTTGGGGGACTTGCCCTGGTAGAGGAGCTGGAGGTTGCAGGGGTCGATGGTCATGGTCTGGTCGGGGTTGTTGCGGACCAGGTCGCCGTGGCTGATGTCGTTGGTCCAGTTGGCGCCGCTGTTGGCCTTGCCGGCGAAGGGGTGGTCCTCGGTGGCGGCCTGCGGGGTCCAGGTGCCGTTGAGGCTGGTGGCGGTGAAGGAGCGGAAGTAGCGCTGCTCGTTCGCGCCGCGGGCCTCGACGATCATGAGGTACTGGTTCTGGCCCTTGACCTTGTAGACCTGCGGGGCCTCGAACAGGTTCTTCACCGTGTCGCTCATGACCGTGGTGTACGAGGAGCCGAAGTTGCCCGGGAAGTTCCCGATCGGCATGCTCGCCCGGTAGATGCTGCCGTTGTCACCGGCGAAGAACAGGTACATGTTCTGGTCGTCGGCGATCAGGGTCTGGTCGATCGGGGCGGCGCCCGGGATGCCGCCGGTGAACAGCGGCTGCGGCGCGGACCAGCCGTTGGGGTTGGTCGGGTCGCTCGACGTGCGGTAGATGAACGGCCACTGACCCCACTGGTACGCCAGCACCCAGATGTTCTTGGGCGCGAAGTAGAACAGCGTGGGCGCCACCGCCTTCTCGTTCATCCCGATCTGGCCGGCCGACGCCATGTCCGACCAGTCCGAGAAGGGACTGAACATCATCGAGCCGTACGACGACCCCGACACGTTCGACGCGTAGACCAGGTGCTTGCCGTTGTACACCACGTCGGTGAAGTCCTTCACCGCGCCCCACCCGTTCGCCGGCTGCGCCAACGCGCCCGTGGAGGACCACCGGTACGTCGACGGAAGGGCGCACGTGCCGCTCGGGGCGGGCGCTGCCGGAGTCGGCGCCGGGTTGGACGACCCGGACGGCCTGAGGTTCCAGTGCTGGTTGGGGGCGCCCCAGGAGTCCCAGATCTGGACGGGGGTGCCGTTGTCGGTCCGGTTGCCCGGAGTCTCCAGGGCCCGGCCGCTGGCGACGTTGATGAGGGTGTAGGACCCGTCGCTGTTCCGGGTGGCCTTCCAGTGCTGGTTGGCGCCGCCGTTGGAGTCCCAGACCCACGGCTTCGTGCCGTTGGCCGTCTGGCCGGCCGGCTCGTCCAGGACCCGGCCGCTGGCGATGTTGGTGAAGGTGTAGGAGCCGTCGTTGTTCTTGGCCGCCCGCCACTGCTGGTTGGTGGCGCCGCTGGCGTCCCACACCTGGAGCGGGGTGCCGTTGCCGTTCTGTCCCGCGTACTCGTCGAGGACGCGTCCGGCGGCCACGCCGGAGAGCGTGTAGACGGTGCCGGGGGTGATGCCCCCGCCCGGCGCGCCGCCACCGCTGCCGACCAGAGCGGTGAGCACCGCGTTGTAGGCGGGCTTCTTGTTGCCGCTGCTGTCGAACAGCAGCGGGTTCTCACCGGTGCGCCACGAGTCGCTGTCGCGGATGCCCCACACCGTGATGCCGGTGCAGCGGGCGACGTTGAGGCAGTCCTGGACGGCGTTGGTGTACGCGGTGGGGGAGGCCTGGGCGATGTCGAGTTCGGTGATCTGGACGTCCACGCCGAGCGCGGCGAAGTTGGACAGGGTCGTCTGGAAGCTGGCCGGCGGGCCGCCGTTGCCGAAGTGGCTCTGGAAGCCGACGCAGTCGATGGGCACGCCGCGGGACTTGAAGTCCTTGACCATGCTGTAGACGCCCTGGGTCTTGGCGTCGGACCAGTTCTCGATGTTGTAGTCGTTGTAGCAGAGCTTGGCCGAGGGGTCGGCGGTGCGGGCGGTGCGGAAGGCCTCCTCGATGAAGCCGTTGCCCAGTACGTCCTGGAACACGGAGCTGCGGTGCTGGCCGCTGCCGCCGTCGGCGAACGCCTCGTTGACCACGTCCCAGGCGTAGATCTTGCCCTTGTAGTGGGTCATCTCCTGGGTGATGTGGTTGTCCATCACGCTGCGCAGGGTGCCGGCGTCGGTGGTGGACTTGACCCAGGCGGGCAGTTGGGAGTGCCAGACGAGGGTGTGGCCGCGCATGCGCTGCCCGTGGGCGGAGGCGTGGCCGACGATCGAGTCGGCGGGGCCGAAGTTGAACGACCCGCGGGAGGGTTCGGTGGTGTCCCACTTCATCTCGTTCTCCGGGGTGATCATGTTGAATTCCCGGTCGAGAATGGTGGAGTACGTCGAGTCGCCGAGCCTGCCCGAGGACACCGCGGTACCGAAGTAGCGGCCGCTGCCGACCGCCGCGTCGCCGACCGTGGTCGGTGTGTTGCCGGTCGGCGTGTGTGCGGCCATGGCGACCAGCGGGATGGCGGCACCCACCGCGGCGATGGCCCCGGCGATGGCGATCACGCGGCGGGTTGCGGGACGGCGGCGATGAGAGCGGTTCTGATCTGGCAACGGCATGTCCTTCTGACGCGGTGGGCCTTGGTCTCGGCCCGGCTACCCGTCAGTTGCCGCCATGCACGGAAAGGTTGCCGACACCGGTGGGAAATTCTCCCGGGTTCCCGTCGCTACCCGAGTGGCCGTCCGCCGGCTGCACGGCACCGTGGTCGTGCAGTGCATGGCGGACGCGCCCGGCCCCCGCGCCACCTGGTGCAGGGCGAACCCGCGCAGTTCGCGCTGACCCGTGCGGTCGGCTCGGCGATGGTGGCCTGCGGCCGGGGGGTCATCCGGTGGTCAGAGCGGTCCACTGCTGGTTGGCGCCCCCGGTGTAATCCCCCAGCTGGACCTGTGTGCCGTCGGTGGCGGAGAAGCCCGGGTCGTCGAGGAAACGTCCGGAGGCGGGATTGCGGTAGCCGCCGCCGGAGGGCTGCCAGACCTGGTTGGCGTTGCCGGTGCAGCTCCAGACCTGGACGGACGTTCCGTCAGCGTCACGCCCGCGCTCGCGCTGAACATCCCATGGAAACGAAAAACGTGAGAGTCGGTGCGACGGGTCGAAACCCGCGACGCTCACCCAATTCTGGTGTTCTGAAGCCATCTTGGCTGATTGCGTCGTCTCCGCGTCCGCCCTCATCCATCCCATGTCTTGCCGAGAGCAGCTCTCCGCGTCGGACACCTTGACAGCCGTCATGGCGCTGTCAGAATCGACTGCACCTCATTGTGATCGCTCACATTTAACGCGCCATCCGGGCTTCCGGTGTCGCGGACCGGAACATCCACCACGCTCAACGACGAAGGGCCCGACCAATGGCGATCAGTAGGCGCGTGTTCCTGTCGAGTGCCGCCGGTGTCGTCGTAGCCGCGACTGCGGAGCTCACGCTCAGTACGGTGACGGCGCTCGCAGCTCCGTCTTCGTACTCGCCCACGTGGGCGTCCGTGGACCAGCACCCGCCGGCGCCGGAGTGGTTCCAGGACGCCAAGTTCGGGATCTACTTCCACTGGGGTGCGTTCAGCGTGCCGGCGTTCGGCAGCGAGTGGTACCCGCGGAACATGTACGTCGCCGGGAGCGCCGAGAACAGCCATCACACCGCCACCTACGGGGACCCGTCGGTGTGGCCGTACAACAACTTCCTCGACGGGGCGCGCGACAAGGCCGGCAACTGGGTGCAGTTCGCTCCCCGACTCGCCTCCCAGGGCGGGAACTTCGACCCGGACGCCTGGGCCCAGCTGTTCGTGGACGCGGGCGCCAGGTTCGCGGGGCCGGTGGCGGAGCACCACGACGGCTTCTCGATGTGGAACAGCTCGGTCAACGAGTGGAACTCGGTGCGGCGAGGGCCGAAGCTGAACCTCCTGCAGATCTTCCGCGACGCGATCCGGGGCAAGGGCCTGAAGCTGCTGGTGGCGATGCACCACGCCTACAACTTCAACGGCTACTACGACCACGTGCCCGCGCAGCCGACCACCGGCCTGAAGAAGCTCTTCGGCCAGCTCGACACCGCCACGGAGAACCAACTCTGGTACGACAAGCTCAAGGAGGTCCTGGACCTGGCCCAGCCCGACATCCTCTGGGAGGACTTCGACCTCTCCAAGGTGGACGAGGCCCAGCGGCTGAACTTCCTGTCGTACTACTACAACCAGGCCCTGAGCTGGGGCCGGGAGGTCGTGGCCACGTACAAGGACGGCTACGACAACAAGGGCGAGGTCTTCGACTACGAACGCGGCGGCCCGGCCGACATCTCCGACCCGTACTGGCTGACCGATGACAGCATCAGCAGCTCCAGTTGGTGCTACACGGTCGGCATCGGCTACTACTCCACCACGCAGATGCTCCACGCGCTGATCGACCGGGTCAGCAAGAACGGCAACATGCTGCTCAACATCGCCCCCATGGCGGACGGGACGATCCCGCAGGCCCAGAAGGACGTCCTGCTGGGCATCGGCGACCACCTCAAGCGGTTCGGCGAGTCGCTGTACGACACCCGCGCCTGGACCGTCTACGGGGAGGGGCCGACCAAGATGGGCGGCGGCTCCTTCACCACCCCCGTGGCCGGTACGAACAAGGACTTCCGGTTCACCCGCGACAAGGCCGGCACCGTCCTATACGCCACGGTCCTGGGCTGGCCCGGGAGTTCCACGACCATCGCCACCCTGGCGAGCGACCGCATCGACCTCAGTTCGCTGACGTCGGTCCAGCTGCTGGATTCGACCGCGGGCACGTACATCGGCTTACCCGCGCCGACCCAGGGCGTCGACGGCCTGCACCTCGCCCTGCCGTCGTCCTCGGCGCCGTTCGGTGCCCTCGCCTACGTGCTGAAGTTCACCTTCGCCGGGCCGATTCCCGCCCTCCGGCCCGGTGGCAGCGGCGTGGTCACCGCGTACAGCGACATCTCGTACGCGGGCACCGCGGCCGGGCTCGTGCTGGGCGGTTACACGGCCGCGCAACTGCAGAGCGCCGGCCTGGCGCCGCGGACCATCTCCTCGTTGCGAGTACCGGCCGGCTACCAGGTGATCGGCTACTCCGGCGACAACTACTCCGGGACCGCGTGGACCTTCAGCGCGGACAACGCCGACCTGCGCGACACCGGCAACAACGACGCCATCACCTCGCTGAGGGTGATCTTCAATCCGGCCGCGTACTTCCGGATCGGCAACGTCACCGACGGTCTGGCCCTCGACAGCGGCGGCAACGTCGCCTACGGCAGCAACCTCAAGCAGTGGACCTGGGACGGCAGCCCCAATCTCCAGTGGCAGGCCGTCGACCTCGGCGACGGCTACTACCGGCTGGTCAACCGCGCCAACGGCATGGTCGCCGACGGCTGGGGCGCCACCGCCAGCGGGGCACCCGCCCAACAGGCCACCTGGAACGGCGGCACCAACCAGCAGTGGCAGATCACCGACCGTGGCAACGGTCGGTACAGCATCGCCAACCGCACGACGGGACTGGTCCTGGACGGCGGCGGCCAGGTCGGCTCCGGTTCGGTCACCAAGCAGTGGACCTGGGACGGCAGCCCCAACCTGCAGTGGACCTTCACCGCCCAGTAGCCCGCCGAGCCGGGCGGTTCATGACGCGCCGCAGACCGAAGCCGCCCCTTCCCGAAGGGGCGGCTTCGGTCTGCGGCTCACCCGGTCACTGGATCGTCCAGGCAGCCCACTGTTGATGTTCCTGATCCGGCGGGGCGGGGTCGTGGTCGGGAAGCCAGTGGACGGTGCCGGTGCCGAGGGTGAGGGTGGCGCGGACGCACATCGGGCCGCCGGCCCGGCGGGAGAGCAGAACGAGTCCGTCGACGCGGGCGGTGGTGCTGCCGAGGCGGGCGGCGAGGTCGGGGGCGAGGTGCCGGGGGTCGCGGGTGCGGCCGAGGGAGAGGTGCGGGGTGAAGCGGTCGCCGCGGGTCCGGCAGTGCGGGAAGCGGGCGGAGAGGGCGCGGTGCAGGCGTACCCAGGGGCCGGTACCGGTGGCAGCGGGGTCGAGCCAGACGGTGGAGTCGTGCCGGTGGCGGAAGCTGTGGACGCCCGACAGTCGCGCCGCGAACGGCCGGATCTCGGCGGCCGCCTCGGCGAGCAGGGGTGCGGCGGCCGGGAACGCGTCCTCCGGGACGAAGCCGAAGAGCACGTTGACGTGCGGCGGCCAGCGGCGGATCTGCCGGTCGTGGACCTCGCGGACCGCCTGGATCGCGGGCCACAGTTCGGCGGGCGGGAGCCAGGCCACGGCGGTACGGGCCGTCGGCGGGAGATCGAGCACGTCGGCGCCGGTGGCGGTGGGACGGACGTCGGACGACGGGTAGCTGTCCACCTCTCCATCGTGCCCGCCCGGACGCGGCGGGCGCGATCGAGCTCGGCCAGCCGCAGGACCTGCTGGCGAGCGACCGCATCCGCAGGCCGCCCGTGGTCAGTTCACCGCCTGCGCGAGCCACGTCCGGATCGCTTCCGCCGTCGTCGCCACGTGCTCGTCGAGCATCGAGTAGTGGTCTCCCGGGACGTCGCCGGGGCGCAGGTGCAGGGTGGGGCCGGCCGTCTCCTGCGGCCGGTCCAGGAAGATGCGCACGTACGCGCCCATCGCCGCGAGCGCGGGCTCGTCCAGCCTGACCGCGGTACGGGCCGCCAGCCCGGTGAGCCGTTCCTCGTCCCTGACGGGGTGGGTGTCCAGCAGCACCACGGCCTCGGCGCCGACCCGCTCCGCGACGGCCTGTGCGACCAGGCCGCCGGTGGAGCGGCCCAGCAGCACCACCGGCCGACCGAGCCGCCTGATCGAGGCGGCGTGCGTCCGGACGAGTGCCTCCACGTCCTCCGGCACCGCGTCGCCCTCGTACCCCGGGTGCGGGAGCAGCCACAGGCCCGGCAGGTGCCGGGCCAGCAGGCGGTACTCCCCGGGAGGTGAGGTGAAGGCGGGGAAGCAGACGATCGCCGGGCCCTCGCCGTCGCTGAGCCTCTTCGGGGCCACCGACGGGAGCGTCGCCGCCGACGGCAGCGCCCACGAGGCGGAGACGAGCAGGTGCATGGCCTCCTGGTGGCGGCCCAGCCCGCACAGCTTCTGGTACAGGAAGGCGAGCGTTCCCGGGGCCGGCGGCGGGCGCAGCTGCTCGGCGATCGCCCTCGGCGTGGGGGAGTCGAACACCACGGTGGCGGGGAGGCGCAGGCCGGTGCGTGCCTCCAGCCTGTTGCGCAGCTCGATCGAGGTCAGCGAGTCGAAGCCGAGGTCGAGGACCGGGGTGTCCGGTTCCACCTCCGGGTAGCTCAGTACGGCGGCGATCTCGGTGCACACCAGTTCCAGCAGGTTCGTCGGCCGGGTCGGGTCCGGTGCGCGCCGTGGTTCCGGCCGGGGAGCGCGGTCGAAGGCGATCGGCACCAGGACCGGCTCGTCGGTGCCCAGCGCCGACTCCAGGAGCGCCACGCCCTCCGCCGGGGTGAGCGGCACCAGGCCGGGACCGGCACTCCGGTCGGCCATCATCCCGACCGTCCACGGGCCCCAGGCCAGGGAGAGCGCGGGGAGCCCCGCCCGCCGCCGGTGGCGGGCGAGTTCGTCCAGGTAGCTGTTGGCCGCCGCGTAGTTGGCCTGCCCGGCGTGGCCGAGCACGCCGGCCGCCGAGGAGAACAGCACGAAGGCGTCGAGGTCCCGGTGCGCGGTCAGCTCGTGGAGGTGCCAGGCGGCTTCGGCCTTGGGGCGCCACACGGTCGCCAGGCGTTCCGGCGTCATCGAGGCGAGTATTCCGTCGTCGAGGACCCCGGCGGTGTGCACGACGGCCCGCAGGTCCTCGATCGAGTCGACCAGTGCGGCCAGCGCCGCCCGGTCGGTGACGTCCAGACGGGTCTCACCGCTGCGGCTGGCGACGACGACGCGCACACCCTTGTCCCGCAGATGGTCGGCGACCGCCCGGCCCAGCGCGCCGCCGCCGGTGACCAGGACGGTCCCGCGCCAGGCGAAGGCGCCGCCGCCGGCCACGGGGACCAGCTCCGCGCGCTCGGCGACGGTCCGCGGCCCCTCGTCGCCGAGTTCGGCCAGGGTGAACCTGCCGGGGTGCTCCGTCTGCGCGACCCGGACCAGGCCGGCCACCGCCGCTCCGGCGAGGTCGCCCGGCCGCACCAGGACGGTCAGGTGCTCGTGATCGGCCTGCAACTCCCGCAGCGCGAGTGCCAGGGCGGCGGGCGCGTCCCCGGCCGGCACCTCCAGCAGCTTCCCCCGCGGGGGTCCCGGAACCCGCTGCCACCGCGGGCGGAACAGGGTGCCCCGGCCGGTTCCGGTCGTACGCGCGGTGAGCGACTCGACGTACGCCACCGGTCGGCCCGTCCGGTCGGTCACGTCGATCCGCCCCGCCCGGATGCGCACGCGCAGGGCCGTGGCGCCCCGGGCCAGCAGGTGCACGCCGCGCAGGACGAACGGCACCCCGCCGGTGAGCAGCCGGGCCGGGTGCAGGGCCGCGTCGAACAGGGCGGGGTGCAGGGCGAACCGTCCGGCGTCGGGGAACTCCCCGCGCACCTCGCCGAAGAGTTCGTCGCCGCGCCGCCACATCCGGCTCAGCCCGCGGAACGCCGGACCGTAGTCGGCGTGCTCGACGTCGAGTTCCTCGGCGCCCGGCGGGGGCCACTCGCCGATCTCCACCTGCGGGGCCGGCCCGGAGCCGAGTCGGCCGCTCGCGCAGCGGACCCCGTTCGCGTAGACCTCGAACGGCCGTGCGCCGTCGGGCTCCCCGGGGCGGACGACGACCTCCGCCCGCCGGGTCCGGGGCAGGGGCATCGCGGTGTGCAGGACCAGTTCCTCGACGCTGCTGCACCCGGCCCGCTCCCCGGCGTACAGCACCAGTTCCAGGATCGCCGTGGCGGGCACCAGCGCGGTTGCGTCGACGACGTGGTCGAGCAGCCAGGCGGGGCTGAGGTCGGCGACGCACACCACCTCGCCCGAGCCGGGCACGACGACGGTCGACTCGATCAGCGGATGCTCGGCGCCCCGGTCGAGCCAGTAGCGCCGACGCCGGAAGCCGCGGGTGCCCCGCAGCCGGGCCGCCGCCCGCTCGGGGTCGGTGGTGGGGACGACACCTTCGACGAGGGCGCCCAGGGTGTTGCCCGGGCCGAGTTCGACCAGGGTGGCGCCGTCGACCGCGGCCACGTGGTCGGCGAAGCGGACCGTCTCGCGCAGGTGTCGCACCCAGTGGTCCGGATCGTCCGGGCGGGCGCCGATGACCGGGATCGCCGGCGGACGGTACGTCAGGCTCTGCGCCACCTGGGTGAACTCCTCCAGCACGGGGTCCATCAGCGGGGAGTGGAAGGCGTGGCTGACGGTGAGCCGGGTGGCGTGCTCGAAACCGGCGGCGATGGCGAGGACTTCCTCCTCCGGCCCGGAGACGACGACCGAGTCCGGGCCGTTGACGGCCGCGATCGCGGTGCGGGGGGTGAGCCGGACCTCGCTCTCGGCGGCCCGGAGGGCGACCATGGCCCCGCCCGGCGGCAGCCGCCGCATGAGCCGGCCGCGGGCGGTGACGAGCCGCGCGGCGTCGGGCAGCGACAGGACGCCCGCGACGTGGGCAGCCGCGATCTGCCCGACGGAGTGCCCGATCAGCGCGTCCGGGCGGTACCCCCAGGACTCCAACAGGCGGAACATGGCGACCTCGTAGGCGAACAGGGCCGCCTGGGCGAAGTCGGTGCGGTGCACCAGCTCGGTGTCGACCGCCTCCCGCACCGCCGGGTCCAGGTGGGCGCAGGCCTCCTCGAAGGCCGCGGCGAACACCGGGTGCCGGGCGGCCAACTCCCGCCCCATCCCGGGCCGTTGCGCCCCCTGCCCCGGGAAGAGGTACGCCGTCCGCAGCTGCTCGTACTCCTCGACGATCACGTGCGCGTTGGTCCCGGAGATCCCGAACGCGGACACCGCGCCACGGCGCGGACGCTCCCGCGCCGGCCAGGGCGTCGGCTCGGTGACCAGGCGGACCCGGCCGGCCGTCCAGTCGACCTCGCGGGAGGGCTCCTCGATGTGCAGGGTGGCGGGCACCGTGCGGTGTCGCATCGCCATCACGGTCTTGATCACCCCGGCGACCCCGGCGGCCGCCTGGGTGTGCCCGAGGTTGGACTTGACGGTGCCGACCAGGACCGGAGCCGGCCGGTCCTGGCCGTAGGTGGCGAGCAACGCGGCCGCCTCGACCGGGTCGCCCAGGGCGGTGCCGGTGCCGTGGGCCTCGACCACGTCCACGTCGGCGCCGGTCAGTCCGGCGTCGGCCAGCGCCTGCTGGATCACCGCGGCCTGGGCGGGGCCGCTGGGCGCCGTGAGGCCGTTGGAGGCCCCGTCCTGGTTGACCGCCGAGCCGCGCAGCAGGGCCAGGATCGGGTGGCCGTTGCGCACCGCGTCCTCGACCCGCTCCAGGAGCAGCAGTCCCACCCCCTCCGACCAGACGGTGCCGTCGGCGGCCGCGGAGAACGGCTTCACCCGTCCGTCGGGGGCGAGGCCGCGCTGTCGGCTGAACGCGACGAAGCTGTCCGGGCTCGCCATGACCGTGGCACCTCCGGCCAGGGCCAGGTCGCACTGCCCGCTGCGCAACGAGTCCGCCGCGAGGTGCATGGTCACCAGCGAGGAGGAACAGGCGGTGTCCAGGGTGAGGGCCGGCCCGTGCAGGCCCAGGCCGTAGGCGATCCGCCCGGAGGCCACGCTGCCCGCCGAACCCAGGGCGATCTGGGGCAGGAGCTCGTGGTCGGTGCCCCGGAACCGGCCGGCGTAGTCGTTGTACATCAGGCCCACGAACACACCGGTGTTGCTGCCGCGCAGCGACTCGGGGGCGATGCCCGCCCGTTCGACCGCCTCCCAGGCCGTCTCCAGCAGCAGCCGGTGCTGGGGGTCGGTGGCCAGCGCCTCCCGCGGTGACATGCGGAAGAACGCCGCGTCGAAGTCGGCCGCGTCGGCGAGGAAGCCCCCGCGCGTCACGTAGCTGGTGCCGACGTGGTCGGGGTCGGGGTGGAACAGCTCGTCGAGGGGCCAGCCCCGGTCCGTGGGGAAGTCCGTGATGGTGTCCTGGCCGGCGGCGACCACCCGCCACAGGTCCTCGGGGCCGGCGATCCCACCGGGGTAGCGACAGGCCATGCCGACGATCGCGACCGGCTCGGTGGCCCTGCGGGCGGGCGTCGGCCCGCCGTCGGCCCCGCCGGTCAGATGGTCCGCCATCGCGCGGGGCGTGGGGTGGTCGAACACCAGGGACGGGCGCAGCGCGACCCCGAGTTCTGTGCCCAGCCGGTCCCGCAGCCGTACGGTGCCCAGCGAGTCCAGACCGGCCTCGGCGAACGGCTGGTCCGGCTCCGGTGCCCGGCCGGTGATCCCCTCGGTCTCCCGGCGGACCAGGTCCAGCACGTACTGGAACCGCAGCCGCCGCCGGGCCGGCTTGCCCGAGGAAGTCTGCGGGATCCGGCTGACCGGGCGGATCGCCTCCGGTACCCGGTGCGGTGGCAGCTGCCGACGGCAGAAGGCCAGGACCGCCGCCGGATCCGCCTCGCCGACGACGTAGCCGACCGGCACCTCACCGAGCACCGCGTCGGCTTCCCCCGCCACGGCCGCGTCCCGGACGTCCGGGCAGCGGGCCAGCACCCGCTCGATCTCGGCGGGGTGGATGTTCTCCCCTCCCCGGATGATGATCTCGCTCACCCGCCCCGTCACCATCAGCCGGCCGTTCTCCTCCCGGCCGAGGTCCCCGGTGGCCTGCCAGCCGACGGCGCCGGGCAGCCGCAGCTGGATCTCACCGTCGACGAACCGGGTTTCGATCCCGGGCAGCACGACGCCGTCGACGGCGACCTTCCCGGAGGCCTCCGTGCTGCCGTAGCCGTCGTGCAGCTCGCGGCCGGACACCCGGCGGAACCGGTCCCGCAACTGCTCCGGCAGCGGGGCGCCGGCCGACAGGCAACTGGGCGGCAGCGGGGCCCCGGCGTCCAGGAGCTGGGTGAAGACCGTCGGCACGCCGCCCAGTGCCGTGAACGGCGTCCGGCGGAGCAGCTCGGCTGCCGCCTCCGGCGTGAAGCGGTCCATCACGTAGGCGCTCGCGCCCAGGGCCACCACGCCCACCACGCACATCGAGTGCCCGAAGGCATGGAACAGCGGCAGCGGCCACAGCAGGTGGTCCTCGGCGGACATGCCCAGCAGTCCCCGGTAGGCGTGGTCGGCCGACCGGAGCCAGGCCGCCTGCGTCGACAGCACGCCCTTCGGGTCCCCGCTGGTCCCCGAGGTGTAGTGCAGCCAGGCGGGCTCGTCCGGTTCGAGGTCGTCCCGGGGCGGCGTACGGGTGGGGGTGAGCAGGTCGTCCACGGTCACCACCCGGACACCGGACACCTGTCGGGCCCGCGCCAGGTCGGCGCGGTCGGTGATCACCAGGTCGGCGCCGGCGTCGGCCAGGCGGAACCGGAGGTCGTCGTCGCCGATCCGCGGGTCGAGCGGAACGCCGACCGCGGCGGCACGGGCGACGCCGAGGGTCGCGGTGATCGCGGGCACCCCGCCGGCCAGGTACAGCGCAACCCGGCTGCCGCGCTCGACCCGGAGGTTGCCGGCCACCAGGGCCGTGCGGCGGGCGAGGTCGCCGTAGCTCAGCGCACCGCGGGCGTCGACGAAGGCGGTCTTGTCCGGGTGCTCCGATGCGTGACGGAGGATCAGCTCGTGCATCTGGCACCCCTGCATTCCGCGGCGTGGTGAACGGGTTGTCGCAACGGTCACTCGCGGCGTGATCATTCGTCAAATCCGGTGGGGGCAGGTGGAAAATCCCGACCAGGGAGCCGAGGTGTGACGGAGCGTGAAGCGCTCGGACCACAGCGGCTCTATGGGCGCCGGAGAGCCGGGGCCGAGTTCTGGTCCCCCGAAGCCGCCCGCGCGGGGTTCACGGACATGCGCGCATGCGGAAACCGCATCCTGTCAACAGTGAATCGCGAAACGATGCCGGCTTCAGCCCGCGGTGTACGTCGCGACGTCACTTCCACACCGATTGTTCGCGGGCCGGACTTTCATGCGCTATCGGCGTCAGCCGATTCCCGCGTACGAGTGCTTCCCGGTGACGAAGATGTTGATGCCGTAGTAGTTGAAGAGCATGCAGGCGAATGCGACCAGGGCCACGTAGGCGGCCTTGCGGCCACGCCAGCCGGCGGTCGCCCGGGCGTGCAGGTAGGCCGCGTACGCGACCCAGGTCACGAAGGACCAGGTCTCCTTCGGGTCCCACTCCCAGTACTTGCCCCAGGCCGCCTCGGCCCAGATGGCACCCGCGATGACGGTGAACGTGTACAGCGGGAACACGATGGCGTTCACCCGGTACGAGAAGCGGTCGAGCGTCGTCGCCGCGGGAAGCCGCTCCCAGACCGAGGCGGGGATGCGCAGCGGGCCCGTCGTGAGGCCGAGGGCACGCTGCCTCTCGTACACGTCCTTGCCGAGGTACATCAGGGTCGCGGCGAACGCCGTGTAGAAGGCGCCCACGCAGGCCGTCGCGGCGGTGACGTGAATGCCCAGCCAGTACGAGTGCAGAGCGGGCACCAACTGGTCGGCCCCGGTGTAGAGCACCGTCACCGCGAGGCCGAGCGTGAGCACGGCACCGACGGTGACGGGCACGCCCAGCCAGCGCACCTGGACCTTGGCCGCCAGCAGGCCCAGGTAGACCAGGACCATGGCGAGCGCGAAGGCGCAGGAGAACTCGTACATGTTGCCCCAGGGCCAGCGCATCGCCGAGAGCCCCCGGGTGGTGACCCCTCCGACGTGGAGCAGCGCCCCGAGCGTGGTGAGCGAAATCGCGATCCGCCCCGCCAGGTCCGCCTTCGGGCTGCTCCCCGCGGCGCCGGGCCCGTCGGGCTGGGGCTCCGCGCCTCGGGCCGAGGTCACCACGGTGGCCCCCTCGCCCGCCACCACGGTGCGGGTGAGCGTGGTGGTCCGGCCGTCCCCCGACGCGACGGTGACCGTGGCCTGCCGGATGCTCTTCCCGGCATGGGCGGCCACCGTCTCGGCCAGGCTCGTCTGCTCGATGGAGCGCCGGGCCACCGTGCCACGGCTTCCGAACGTCCATTCGAAGAGATGGGCGAACATCGCCAGGACGTACACCGACATGGCCGAGTAGATGAGCTTGTTGGACATGCCAGCCAGTTGGAGGTCGACGACCGAGGCGAGCTTCACCACGAACTCCTTCGAAGTCAGGCTTCGAGCGGACACTGACCAGCCACACTCTACGGCGAGTGATCCGCAGCCGACTCCGCGGGCCCTGCCGCCGACTGGCCGTCACATGGACTGACGACGCCGACCCCCACCTCCGCGCCGGAGGGTCCGGGCGTACTTCTACGATGGAAAGGCCTGGGTGCATACCCAGGCCGACGAGTGATCGGCGCGGTAGCCGGGCAGCGCTGAGCCCCCGCGCGGCCTGATGAGGTCCCAGGCGGGGCCCGGTGGCGTCAGGCGGCCGCCGTGAGGAGGGCGTCCGTGTGGGTGACGGTGACGCCGAGGCGGTGGAAGGCGTCGAGAGCGGCGGTGTGGCCGGAGGTGGAGAGGGCGGTGACGGCGTCCTCGACGACGGTGGTGGGGTAGCCGAGGGTCACGGCGGTGCGGACGGTTTCGCCGACTCCGTACTCGGTGGCGATGCCGGCGATGACGAGGCCCGTGGCGCCGAGGCGGTCGAGGCGGTCGGCGAGGTCGGTGCCGGCGAAGGCGTCGATGCCGTACTTCGTGACGACCTCGTTGCCGGGGCGGGCAGCGACCTCGGGGGCGAAGCGGTTGAAGGGGGAGTCGGGGCCGCCGTCGCTGCCGTCCACGCGGGCGTAGCGGACCAGGACCACGGGCAGGCCGGCGGTCTCGAAGGCGGTTTTCAGCCGGGCGGCGGAGCGGACCACGGCGGGGCCGGTCAGCGGGGCGGCCGGGCGGCTGACGATCCACTGCTGGAGGTCCACCAGCACCAGGACGGTGCCGGGGGTGAGGGCGGCGGGAGTGTGGGACATCGGGTTCCTCGTGGTCAACGGTGGCTGGTCGCTCGGTCACTGGGCGGCGACGAGCGGGGCGCTCCAGGTGAAGCCGGCTCCGGCGCTCAGCAGGGTGGCGGTGCGGCCGAGCCGGGGGAGCAGCAGGTGGCTGAGGGGTTCTTGGATGTGTCCGGAACCTGAGACGGCTGACGTGCGGTCGACGTACGGCCGGAGACGGACGTGGGGGCGGGCGGGCACGGGGGTGGAAATGAGAAAGGCAGCCCCCTCGGCGCCCCGGGTGGTGATCAGGCGTCCAGGGGGCGGCCTTCCGCCCGCTCTCGTGCTGGTGTCGCGCTGGTCAGTCGGTCTTGCGCAGCGCCGCCGCCGAGCGCTCCAGCAGCTCGCGCAGCTGGGCCTGCTCGGTGTCGTCGAAGGCGTCGGCGAGCCGCTGCTCGACGCCGCGGGCCAGTGTGTCGGCCTTCTTCGCCAGTGCGCGGCCGGTCCGGGTGAGCTTGGCCACGAGGACCTTCTGATGCACGCTCGAGGTCTCACGGGTGATGAGGCCCTTGTTCTCGAGGTTGGTCAGGATCGTCGTCATGGTCTGCGGCGTGACCATGCACTCCCGGGCCAGCTGGGCCCCGGACATCCCGGACGACTGCTGGAGCACGAGGAGGGTCACGTACTGCGGCACCGTCAGGTCGACGGTGCGCAACACCCGGCTCTTCTCGCCGATCAGCGCCTGCTCCGCCCGCTTGATGGCATGGCCCAAACGGTCGTGGAAGTCGAGCGGCGCTGAGGTCTGTCGGTTGGAACTGTTTTCGGTCACGGTGATCGCATCCCTGACTGCCCCCCTGCGGATTATTCGGACTTTAAGGTACATCAGTGGGCTGATCAGTCGCTAGGTACGAACTGTTTCGAGCCAACCGGCTCCCTCGCCCTGTGCGGCGAGTGTCCGCCCCTGCTCGGCCACTGGCGCGGGAAGACGTGCGAATGGGCCGAGGAGACCTGCCGCCGGACCAGCCCGCGCCGTTCTGCTCGATGTGGATCCGGCGGGTGCTGCCGGGGATCGGCACTACGTGCTCGCCCTGGGCCGGCGTCCAGGTCAGGGGTATCCGATGTCGATGGTGTCGATGAGATTGATGAGAAGCAAGAGCTCTGTTTGATATAAGTGTTCTTACTCATGGCAGGGGACGCTATGGGTTCGGCGCGGCGGGCGTCAAGGCGGTCCGGTGACCGCACGCGCCGAGCGCGAGGGCTGGAGCCGGCTGCTCGGCCTCGGCGCGTCGCGGCTCCGACGACCGACCATCCCGCCCTCGCTCCCGCCCGGGTACCCCGGCCCGTTCGGGGCGCGCCCGCCGGCCCTGGACCTGCTGGCCCCGCTCGGCCGCCACGTGGTCTACGGCAACGCCTCACAGCAGGACCACACCTACGAGGCCAACCAGATGTGGTACGCGGCCAAGACGGTGGCCGGCTACAACATCGGCGGCCTGGCCGACCAGCAGCCGGACCTGGTCCACGGCCACCTGGTGGAGGCCGCCCGTCAGCTCGCCACCGGCGCCGTCCGGATCGATACCACCGAACTCGCCCTGGAGGACGCCGTGAAGGCCCACGAGATCCTGGAGCGCCGTGACTCCACCGGCAAGTTCGTCCTGCGCGTCAAGGCCTGACGCCTCCCAGCGCAACGTTTGACGCTCCGTCACCTTCGGGCGTGACGAGTGCCGTTGCCGCACCGGTGTCGATATGACCGGGATCACAGCCGATCGCTGTGCCATCCGACTGGGTTGCTTCGTACTTACTCATGAGTTGGTTGACGTGATCGGGATGAACATGATGACCTTGGTCTGCACCACGAACCGAGCAAGTCCCGGGTAGTACGACCAGGGACGATCAGCGAACCAGCACCGCAGCAAGCGCGATTCGACTTGAGCCAAACGGGGGGCACCAGTGACGCATGACCGCCAGGAGACTTCGACCGGCGTGGTGGTGCCGGATCATGTCTACGGATTCCCCGGCGTGGGATTCGGCGGCTATGCGGCGGGCATTCTCTCCCGGCAGTTCCCGGGCGCGTCGGTCAAGGTGAGTTTCCGGCGGCCGGTGCCGCTCGGTTCCCCGGTGGAGCTGCGTGCGACCGAGGCTGGCGGCTACGAACTCGCCGACAGTGGCGGCACGTTGCTCTTTGTCGAGGTGTGCGAGCCGGTCGCGCCGCCGCCCTCCGTGCCGTCCTGGGACGACGTGGTGGCGGCCGAGAAGGAGCACCCCCTCACCGACTCCCCGTTCTATCGCGGGGACTGCTACGGCTGCGGCGGCGACCGGGCACCCGGGCTTGGGCTGCGGCAGACCTTCGCGCTGCTGCCCGAGCAGTCGCTGGTGGCCGCCACCTGGACGCCGGACCGGGAACTCACCCAGGGCGGCGGCGAGTTGGCCGCCGAGGACATCTGGGGCGCACTCGACTGCCCGGGCGGCTGGGCCTGCCGGCTGTTCAACGACGCCCCGCACGAGACCGTGACCGCCTACCTGGCGACCACCGTCGCCAAGGCGGTCGTGCCGGGGGAGGACCACATCACCTTCGGCTGGGCCACCTCCGTATCGGGCCGCAAGCACCTGGTGGGCAGCGCGATCGCCACCCGGGACGGCGAACTGTGCGCGTACTCCACGGCGTTGTGGCTCACCCTGCCGCAGGCGGCCTGACCGCGTAGGGCCGGCACCGGAACGGAGCCGTGCGGCCGCACCGGGCCGTACGGCGAACTCCGGTGCCCGGCGGGGGTGGTGGGGTGATCAACCGCGCCCGCCCCGCGATCCCCGACATTCCCGACGACGCTCCCCGAGGGGTGCGAACGCCTGCGCCGGCCCGTCGCCGGCGCCGTTCGGCGCGCGACGACGCGCCACCCAACCCGGACGACCGGCCCACCGAGGGCCCGGCCGCGCCGCGTGCTGTCCGGGCGCCCGACGGCCGTACCCGCGACCGCACCCACCGACGACCAGCTGATCCGTGCCCCCGGGCACGAGACCGAGGGGAAGACCTTTTCCGTGCCCAGTGATGTGGTGTCCGAGTTCTTCCGGGCCGCCCGTGCCAGAGCGGACGCGAGCGCCGTCATCGACAACGGCCGGCCCGTCTCCTACGCCGAACTGGCCGCCGAAGTCACCGCCTGGGCGCGGGCGTTGGCCGATGACCCGGGAACCGGCGCGGTCGCCGTACCCGCCGTCCACTCCGTGCGCACCATCGCGGCGGCGCTGGGAGTGATGGCCGCGGGCCGCGCCTACCTCCCGGTCGACCCGGCGTTCCCCGACCAGCGGCAGGCCATGATGCTGGCGGGCGCGGGCTGCGACACCGTCCTGCGGACCGCCGCCGGCACGCTCGGCGCGACGGACGGCCGGACCGTCCTGGAACCACCGGTAGCCGGCGGCGACCCGGACTGGACCACGGCGCCGGACCAGGAGGCCGTCGCCTACATCCTGTTCACCTCGGGCTCGACCGGTGCGCCCAAGCCCGTCGAGGTGCCGCACCGGGCGATCGGCGCCGTCACCGCCTCGCTTCGGGAGCTGTTCGACGTCACCCCGGAGAGCCGGGTGCTCCAGTTCGCCTCGCTGAACTGGGACACCTGCTTCGAGGAGATCCTGCCCACCCTCACCGGGGCCGCCACCCTGGTCATCGACGGGGACGCCCACGGCGGCTCCTTCCCGCGGATGCTGCGGATGCTGGAGCGCGAGGCCGTGACGACGGTCGACCTGCCGACCGCCTACTGGCACGAGCTGGTCCGGCACCTGGAGGAGGACGGCGGCACCCTGCCGCCCTCGCTGCACACCGTGATCATCGGCGGCGAGCCGGTCGACCCCGGGCGACTGGCCGCCTGGCGCGCCGCGGACACCGCGGGCGTCCGGCTGGTCAACACCTACGGCTGCACCGAGACGGCGCTGATCACCCACGCAGTGGACCTGTACGGCCCCCGGACCTCCGCGGACATCGCCGCCCGCACCGGCGCTCCCATCGGCCGCCCGCTGCCGCACGTGCGCCAGCTGTTCGAACCCTGGCAGGACGGTGCCGAGGACGGCCCCGAGGACAGCGGCATCGCGGAACTCCTCGTCGCCGGCCCCTCCATCGCCGCCGGCTACCGCGGCAGCCCCGAGCTCACCGCGGCCCGCTTCGTGGAGCGCCGGATCGGCGAGGAGACCGTCCGCTGCTTCCGCACCGGCGACCTGGTGCGCGAGCTGCCGGAGGGCAACCTCGGCATCCAGGGCCGGGCCGACCGCCAGCTGAAGGTGCGGGGCGTCCGGCTGGACCCCTCCGAGATCGAGCACGAGCTGACCGCGCACCCCGAGGTCGCCGCCTCCGCGGTGTGCGGCACCGAGGCCGCCGGGCGCACCATCCTCGCCGCGCACATCGTGCCCGGCACCGGGGCCGACCCGGCGAGCCTGCCCGACCGGGTGCTGGCCGACCTGCGGAGGCGGCTGCCCGCGCACCTCATCCCCACCCGGCTCGTCGTGGTCGACGAGCTGCCGTACACCACCAGCGGGAAGGTCGACTACCCCGCCCTGCTGCGCAACCACCCCTCCTGAGCACCTGAGCACCTGAGCACCTCTGCAACTGAGCACCTCAGCACCCACGGATCAGTACCTACGGAGCGAATCGATGAGCACAGTCCCGATCCACAAGGTCATCGACCTGTTCGAAACCGTCCTGGAGGGCGGCAGCCTGGACGCCGACTCGAACTTCTTCACGGCCGGCGGGGACTCGCTGCTCGCCACCCGGGTGATCGGCAAGGTGGCCCGCGAGTTCGACGTGGAGCTCACCTTCGCGGAGTTCTCGCAGGCCCCCACGCCGAGCGAGCTGCAGGCCCTGATCAACGAGCAGCTGGCATCGGACGCCCGTTGAGCAGCAGCAACCTCAGCAGCGACGCCAACAGCGACGTCATCGTGGTCGGCGCCGGGCTGGCCGGACTGACGGCCGCCGCCGATCTGGAGGCGCACGGGCTGACCGTCACCGTGCTGGAGGCCCGCGACCGGGTCGGCGGGCGGACCACCGGCGTCGAGGTCGCCCCCGGCATCCGGGCCGACGGCGGCGCCGCCTACCTGGGCGACCGCCACACCGACCTGCTGGCCCTGATGGCCGCGCTGGGCCTGTCCACCACGGCCACCGGCATGACGGGTGCGAGCGTCTTCCGGATCGGCGGCGCCGTCCACCGGCTGGACACCCGCGTCCCCCCGCTCAGCGCCGTCGGCCTCGGTGAACTCTTCGACGAGCTCGCCGACTTGAGCGCGGCGGTGGACGTCCAGCGGCCCTGGGAGACCCCCGACGCGGACCGGCTGGACCACCTCACCGCCGAGCAGTGGGCGCAGCAGCGGCTGCGCCACCCCGATGCCCGCACCTTCTTCCGGCTGTTCGTCGGCGAGACCCTGGCGGCCGACCCGGCCGACCTGTCCGCCCTGCACCTCGGCTTCTACCTGAAGGCGGGCGGCGGGCTGCGCTACCTGAACGCCTTCGAGGGCGGAGCCCAGCAGTGGCGGGTCGAGGGCGGTTCGCACCGGATCAGCGAGGCGCTCGCCGCCCGGCTGGCCGCCCCGGTGCGGACCGGCGAGCCGGTGCGCCGGGTCGTCCAGGGCGACAGCAGGGTCGAAGTCACCACCGACCGGGGCGAGTTCACGGCGCGCGCCGCCGTGGTCGCGATCCCCCCGCTGCTCGCCCAGGAGCTCGGGTACCGACCGGCCCTGCCCCGGCCGCGCGCCCTGGACCGGATGGCCCCGGCCCGTACGGTCAAGGTGCACCTGGTCTACCCGGAGCCGATCTGGCGGCGCCACGGGCTGTCCGGCTGGTCGATGTGCGAGGAGGGGCCGATCACCTCCACCGTGGACGACAGTCCGGCCGACGACTCGGTCGGGGTGCTCACCGGCTTCGTCACCGGCCGGGAGGCGAGCGTGCTCTCCGCCCTGCCCCCGGCCGAGCGGGAGGCCGCGTTGCTGGCGCAACTGCGGGTGCTGTTCCCGGAGTTACCCGAGGCGTCGGCCGTCCACCTGACCGACTGGGTGGCCGAGGAGTACAGCCGGGGCTGCTTCGCCGCGCTGATGGGCCCCGGGGACTGGGTGGAGCGCGGCCGGGAGCTGCGCACCGCGCACGACCGGGTGTTCTGGGCGGGCACCGAGACCGCCACGGACTTCTTCGGGCTGATGGAGGGCGCCGTCCGCTCCGGTCACCGGGTGGGAGCCGAGGTGCTGGAGGCGCTGAAGTGAGCGGCACCCTCTGGGCGTTCAGCGATCTGCACGTCAACCACCCGCTGAACCGGCAGCTGGTGGAGGGGCTCCGCCCGGAGTCCGACCAGGACTGGCTGATCGTGGCGGGCGACGTCAGCGAGACGGTGGCCGAGGTCGAACGGACCCTGGAGCTGCTGAGCCGGCGCTTCGCCAAGGTGCTCTGGGCGCCGGGCAACCACGAGCTGTGGACGCCCGCGGGGGACCCGTGCACGCTGCGCGGCGAGGAGCGCTACCGGCACCTGGTGGAGCTGTGCCGAGGCCTGGGCGTCGTCACGCCGGAGGACCCGTACCCGGTGTGGCAGGGGGCGGACGGCCCGGCCGTGCTGGCGCCGCTGTTCCTGCTCTACGACTACACCTTCCGGCCCAAGGGCGCCGCCACCAAGGAGGAGGCGCTGGCGGTGGCGCACGAGGCCGGGGTGGTGTGCAGCGACGAGTTCATGCTGCACCCCGACCCGTACCCGAGCCGGGACGCCTGGTGCCGGGCCCGGGTGGCCGCGACCGAACACCGGCTGAGCACCGAACTCGGCGACCTGCCCTCGGTGTTGATCAACCACTTCCCGCTGCTCCGGCAGCCGACCAACCTGCTGACCCACCCCGAGTTCGCCCAGTGGTGCGGGACCGAGCTCACCGCCGACTGGCACCTGCGCTTCCGGGCCCGGGCGGTGGTCTACGGGCACCTGCACATCCCGCGCACCACCCACCATGACGGCGTCAGGTTCGAAGAGGTGTCCATCGGATACCCGCGGGAGCAGCGCCGCCGCGGCGGGCTGATCCGGGGCGTGCTGCGGCAGGTGCTGCCGACGCCGCCGGACCCCGACCGCTGGTGACCCGCGCCGCCACGAATTCCTGATCGCCTCCGAACAAGCTGAACACCCGAGAACAGAGGTGGCTTTCGCATGCCCGAAAACCGTGCCCCCGAAGACCGTGAGCGGCCGCCCGCCGAGCCGCAGGAGCCCATCGCCATCATCGGCATGGGCCTGCGATTCCCCGGAGAGAACAACACCCCGGAGGAGTTCGCGCGATTCCTGGCGGCCGGCGGATCCGGAATCACGCCCATTCCGGACGACCGGTGGAACACCGCCGAGTACTTCGACCCGGACGGCGCCCCCGGCAAGATCCGCACCTCGGCGGGCGGATTCCTGCAGCAGATCGACCAGTTCGACCCGGTCTTCTTCAACATCTCGCCGAAGGAGGCCCGCTACCTGGACCCGCAGCAGCGTCTGGTGCTCGAAGTGGCCTGGGAGGCACTGGAGTCGGCGAACATCGACCCGGCGGCCGTCCCCGAGGGCAACGGCGGCGTGTACATCGGCGCGAGCACCGTGGACTACGTGATCGCGGTCGACGGCATCCCCGAGCCGGAGCTGGAGGCGCCGATCGGGCCCGGCACCGCGCAGAGCGCGATCTCCGGCCGGCTCTCCTACTTCCTGGGCTGGTACGGCCCCTGCATGACGGTGGACACCGCCTGCTCCTCCTCGCTGACCGCGCTGCACCTCGCTGCGCAGGGCCTGCGCCGTGGCGAGTGCGACCTCGCGCTGGCCGGCGGGGTCAACGCGATCCACGACCCGCGCAACCACATCGTCTTCAGCCAGTCGAACATGCTGGCCCCCGACGGCCGTTGCAAGACCTTCGACGACAGCGCGGACGGCTACGGCCGCAGCGAGGGCTGCGGCGTGGTGGTGCTGAAGCGGCTCTCGGACGCCCGGCGGGACGGCGACACCGTGCTCGGCCTGATCCGGGGCACCGCGGTGCGCCAGGACGGCCCGAGCGGCGGGCTGACCGTCCCCAACGGCCCGGCGCAGAGCAAGGTGATCCGCGCCGCGCTCGGCGACGCCGGCCTGACCCCGGGCGACGTGCAGTACGTCGAGGCGCACGGCACCGGCACCCCGCTCGGCGACCCGATCGAAGTGGGCGCCATCAACGCGGTGTTCGGCCCGTCCCGCACCGCCGAGGACCCGATCGTGATCGGCTCCGCCAAGACCAACATCGGCCACATGGAGGCCGCGGCCGGAATGGGCGGCGTCATCAAGACGGTGCTCCAGATGCGCGAGCGGGCGTTCTTCCCGCACATCAACCTGGACACGCCCAACAAGCACATCCCGTGGGGCCGTTACAAGGTGACCGTCCCGACCGAGGGCCGGTCCTGGCCCGCCGAGGTGCGCCGGGCCGTGGTCAACTCCTTCGGCTTCGCCGGCACGATCGCCTCCGTGGTGCTGGAGCAGGCCCCGGCGGCCCCCGCCCCGGAGGGGCCTGAACTCTCCGACGAGGGTGGCCTGTTCACCCTCTCCGCGAAGAGCGACGGCGCGCTGCGGCGCCAGCTGGAGCGCTACCGCGAGCACCTGGAGCAGCACCCGGACGTCTCGCTCGCCGACCTCTGCTACACCAGCAACGTCGGCCGCGGCCACCTCGGGCTGCGCTTCGCCCGCTCGGTCGCCTCGACCGCCGAGCTAAGGGCCGCGCTGGACGCCCGGCTGGAGGCCGCCGCCCAGACCGAGCCGCGCCCGGCCAAGGTCGCCTTCCTGTTCACCGGCCAGGGCTCCCAGTACCCCGGGATGGGCCGCGCGCTGTACCAGCGCTTCCCGGTCTTCCGGGCCCAACTCGACGCCTGCGACGCGCTGTTCGCCGAACCGCTGGGCCGCTCCGTCCGTGAGCTGGTGCTCGGCGGGGCGCCGGACGCCGAGGTCGTCAACGAGACCCGCTACACCCAGCCCGCGCTGTTCGCCTTCGAGTACGCGCTGGCCCAGCAGTGGATCGCCCTCGGCGTGAAGCCGGGCGTGCTGCTCGGCCACAGCATCGGCGAGATCGTCGCCGCCACCCTGGCCGGGCTGTTCACCCTGGAGGACGCCGTCACCGTGGTGGCCGCCCGGGGCCGGCTGATGCAGGCGGTCTCGGCGCCCGGCGGCATGGTCTCGGTGCGCGCTTCGGAGGCCGAGGTCGCCCCGCTGATCGACGGCTACGACGACGTGAGCTTCGGCGCGATCAACGCCCCCACCATGTGCGTGGTCTCGGGCGGCTCCGCCTCCCTGACGAAGATCACCGCCGAGCTGGCCGAGCGCGGCATCGAGGCCAAGCCGCTGCAGGTCTCGCACGCGTTCCACTCCCCGCTGATGACCGAGGTGTTCGAGGAGTTCCGCGAGGTCCTGGAGGGCATCGAGTTCCACCAGCCGCGGCTGAGCTTCGTCTCCAACCTCACCGGCCGGATCGCCGAGTTCGAGGAGGTCGCCACCCCCGAGTACTGGATCCGGCACATCGGCGAGCCGGTGAACTTCGTCGCGGGCGTGCGCTGCGTCCAGGACCGCGGCCGGCACCTGTTCCTGGAGGTCGGCCCGTCCGGCGCGCTCACCGCCCTGGCCAAGCAGTGCGGCGACGCCTCCGCGCACCTGTGGGCCTCCAGCGCCCACCCCAAGGCCACCGACACCGGCCCGTTCCGCACCGCGGTGCTCCAGGCCTACGAGTCGGGCCTGCCGCTCGACTGGGAGGAGTACCACCGCGGCCGGCCCGGCCGCAAGATCGCCCTGCCCACCTACGCCTTCGACCGCAAGCGCTACTGGCTGCCGGTGCGCCCCGGCGGCCGCGCCGCCACCGCCGCGGCCGCGCACCACCCGCTGCTCGGCCGCGAGGTCAGCACTCCGGAGCAACGGGCCGACGGTGTACGGGAGTTCCGCACCGACCTGGGCGCGCTGGCCCCCGGCTACCTGGTCGACCACCAGGTCATGGGGCAGGTCATCTTCCCCGGCGCGGGCTATGTCGAGATGCTGTTCGCCGCCCAGGAGGCGGTCTGCGGCGAGACCGGGCGCCCGCTGCGGGACCTGCGGATCCTGGAGCCGCTCTTCCTCACCGAGGAGACCACCACCGACGTCCGGATCCGGGTCCGCCCGGCCGGGTCCGGTGCGTACGCCGTGGAGATCGTCAGCCTGGTGACCGGCAAGGGCGAGACCATCGAACGCCGGCACGCCACCGGCGTGCTGGACGCCCGTTCCGAGCGGGACGCGGCGCTGCTCGCGGTCGCCGAGGAGCTGGCGGCCGTCGCGGGGAAGCCCGCGGCGCCCGGCCCGGTGCGCCACGGCGACGACCTCTACGCCGAGTTCGCCGACCTCGGCCTCGCCTACGGCCCCGAGTTCCAGCGGATCCGGCGGGCCGCCGTGCAGGACGGCTGCGCGGTCGGCGAGCTGCGCGGCATCGACACCCCGCCGCTGGAGCACCTGCCGGCGTTCGTCCTCGACAACGCCATGCAGACCCTGCTCACCCTCACCGGCTCCGGCGACACCTACCTGCCGGTCGGCTTCGACGGGGTGCAGCTCTACCGCAAGCCCAAGGGCGAGCGGCTGCGTAGCGTGGTCCGGATGCTCCCGGGCGAGGGCGGCGACGGGGACACCGCCGACCTGCTGGTCCTGGACGGCGAACTGCCCGTCTTCGCGGTCTCCGGACTGCGCCTGGTCCGGGTGGCCAACACCGCCGAGGCCCGTCAGTTCTTCCACGAGCCGCGCTGGATCAAGCGCTCGCTGCCCGCGAAGGCGCTCGGCGACAGCGCCCACCGGGTACTGCTGGTGAACGGCGGCGGCGCCGCCCCCGAGACGCCCGGCCTGACCGTGCACACCGCGGCGGACGCGGCGGCGGCCGAGCGCCTGCTCGCCGAGCGCACCGACCTCACCGACCTGGTGTGGGTCTGGCAGCCGCGCTCCGGCCTGGACGAGCTGGCCCGGCTGCGCGCCGAGTGCGAGCACAACTACCGCGAACTGCTCGCCCTGGTCGGTGGGCTGGAGCGGATCGGGTTCCGCAAGGAGCTGCGGATCTGGCTGGTCACCGAGGGCGGCCAGTGGCTGCGCGGCGACCGGCCGGACGAGCGGTCGGCGGACGCCCTGGCCGCCGGAACGCTCTGGGGCTTCGGCCGGGTGCTGCTGAACGAGTACCCGCTGTACCGGGTCACCCTGGTGGACCTCGAACCGGGCGGCGCGGGCCTGGACCCGCTCTGGGACGAGATCGCCGCCGCGGACTCCGGCTCCGGCGAGTTCCAGATCGCCTACCGCGCCGACGGCCGCCACGTGCACCGGCTGCAGCCGGTCGCGGGCAAGGCCGAGCGGGAGCGCAACTTCGAGCTGACCATCACCGACTACGGGCAGTTCGGCAACGTCAAGCCCGTCCCGGTCGAGGACGCCGAGCCGGTCGGCGACGAGGTGCAGGTCCGGGTGCACGCGGCCGGCCTCAACTTCAAGGACGTGCTCAACGCGCTCGGCATGCTGCGCGAGTACGCCCTCGACCAAGGCCTGGAGCACACCGCCCTGCCGCTCGGCTTCGAGGCCGCGGGTACCGTCGTCGCGGCCGGCCCGGACGCCGAGTTCGGGATCGGCGACGAGGTGGTGCTCAGCCACCTCGGCTGCATGCGGCGCCGGGTCAACGTCTCCTCCAAGGCCGTGGTGCGCAAGCCCGCCGGCCTGGACTTCACGGCCGCGGCGGGCCTGCCGGCCGCGTTCGTCACCGCCTGGTACTCGCTGCACGACCTGGCCGGGATCAAGCCCGGCGACCGGGTGCTGATCCACGCCGCGGCCGGCGGCGTCGGCCAGGCCGCCGTGCAGATCGCCCGCCAGGCGGGCGCCGAGGTGTTCGCCACCGCCAGCCCGCGCAAGTGGGAGCTGCTGCGGGCCCAGGGCGTGGAGCACGTGATGAACTCCCGCACCCTGGACTTCGCCGACGAGATCCTCCGGCTGACCGACGGCCAGGGCGTCGACATCGTCCTGAACAGCCTGAACAAGGACTTCGTGGACGCCGGGGTGCGCGCCCTCGGGCAGGACGGCCGGTTCGTCGAGATGGGCAAGATCGGCATCTGGTCCCCGGAGCGGATGCGGGCCGAGCGCCCGGACGTCTCGTACTTCAACTTCGACCTCAGCGAACTGCCCGAGGCCGAGTTCACCCGCCTCAACAAGCAGATCCTGACCACCGTCATGGACGGCATCACCGCCGGCGAGCTGGCCCCGCTGCCGACCACCGGGTACACCCTCGACGAGGTCGAGGAGGCCTTCGGCGTCCTCAGCCGCGGTGCCAACGTCGGAAAGCTGGTGCTCGACTTCGTCGACGAGCGGGACCGCCCCGAGGAGCCGGTGCGGATCGTCCCGGAGGAGACCTACCTGATCACCGGCGGACTGGGCGCGCTCGGCGTGCTGACCGCCCGCAGGCTCGCCGACTCCGGCGCCCGCCACCTGGCCCTGGTCAGCCGGCGTGCCGTCCCCGATGAGCAGATCGCCGAACTGGCCGCCGAACTCGGCGAGCGGGCCGGCGAGCCGGTCCACGTGCGGGTGCTGCGCGGCGACGTGGCGGTGGCCGAGGACGTCGAGCGGATCATGTCCGCGCTGCGGGAGGGCGGCGTCCCGCTCGGAGGCGTGCTGCACACCGCCGGCGTGCTCTCCGACGCCCCCGTGTCGGGGCAGAGCTGGGAGAGCTTCGAGACCGTCCTCGCCGCCAAGGTGTACGGGACGTGGCTGCTGCACCGGGCGGTCGCCGAGCTGCCGGGCGTGCGGTTCTTCGTCGGCTACTCCTCCGTCACCTCGGTGCTCGGCACTGCCGGGCAGAGCAACTACGCGGCCGGCAACGCCTTCATCGACCTGCTGATGCGCTGGCGCACCGAGCACGGCCTGCCCGGCCTGAGCGTCAACTGGGGCCCGTGGGGCGAGGTCGGCATGGCCGCGCGCCTTGGCGAGCAGCAGATCCGCGGCCTGGAGGAGCGCGGCTTCTCGTTCATCCGCAACGCCGAGGGCATGCGCGCCCTGCTGCAGTCGATGGCCCGCCCGCAGCCGCAGGTGATCGCCTGCCAGTTCGACTGGGGCAAGTACGTGGCCGGGCTGGCACAGCCCAACTCCCTGTTCGCCCAGGTCGCCCAGGGCGACGGCGCCGTCCGGCGGACCCTGGACCTGGACGCGCTGCTCGGCATGGCCAAGGCGGACCGGGAGGCGGAGATCAACGAGTTCGTCCGGGCCAAGGTGGCCGAGGTGCTGTACTTCGACTCCCCGGACGACCTGCCCGCGAACCCCCGGTTCGTCGAGCTGGGGCTCGACTCGCTGGTCGCCGTGGAGCTGAAGAACGGCCTGGAGGCCGCACTCCAGGTGCCGCTGTCCGCCTCGATGCTGTTCGACTACCCGTCGATCGGGGCGATGGTCGAGTACCTCTCCGCCCAGCTGGTGCCGGACGGCGCGCCCGAGGCGGCCGACACGGCCGACACGGCCGCCACCGGCCCGGCGGACGTGGCCGAGCTCAGCGACGCCGAGGCCGACGCCGAACTCGCCGCACTGCGCGAGTTCACCCTCTGAGTCCCGCCTCCCCCCGGGCCCGCCGAGCGCGGCGGGCCCGGGGCCCGTACGGACCACGCACACGACCAAGGGCGGTACCGCGGTGACCGGCTACATCGACCATCTGCAAACACTCTCCAAGCAGCAGCTGCTCGTGCTGCTGGCCCGCAAGCGCCTGGAGGAGACCGAGGGCATCGCCGTGGTCGGCATGGGCTGCCGGTTCCCCGGCGGCATCGACGACCCGGCCGCCCTCTGGCAGCTGCTCCGCACCGGCGGCACGGTGCCCACCGCCGGGGTCGGCATCCCGAACGACAGCCTGGGGCGGCCCCGCTGGAACACCACGGCGCCCGACCTCGCCCCGCTCGCCGAGCTGCTGCGCAGCGGCGGCTACCTCGACGCGGTGGACCTCTTCGACGCCGAGCGCTTCGGCATCCCGGCCGCCGAGGCCCTGCACCTGGACCCGCAGCAGCGGCTGCTGCTGGAGGTCACCGCGCGGGCGCTCGCCGACGCGGGCCTCACCCTCCAGGAGGTCCGCGGCCGCCGGATCGGGGTCTTCGTCGGCGTCGGCGCGATGGAGTACCACCTGGCCCGGCTGCGCAACGGGCTCCCGGCCGACGGCATCTCCCCGTACGAGGCCACCGGCGCCACCCCGAGCGCCGCCGCGGGCCGGCTGTCGGTGGCGCTGGGCGTCAACGGCCCGGCCCTGAGCCTCGACACCGCCTGCTCCACCGGACTGACCGCCACCCACCTCGCCGCCCAGGCGCTGCGCTCCGGCGAGTGCGACCTCGCCCTGGTCGGCGCGGCCAACCTGCTGCTGTCCCCGCTGACCTCGGGCGTGCTGGAGCGGGCGGGCATGCTCTCGCCCACCGGCCGCAGCCGCCCGTTCGCCGCGGACGCGGACGGCTACGTACGGTCCGAGGGCGCCGGCGTCCTGGTGCTCAAGCGGCACCGCGACGCGGCGGCGGACCGGGACCGGGTGTACGCGCTGGTCCGGGGCACCGCGATCCACCAGCACGGCGACCGCCCCTCGCTCACCCTGCCCTCCGGCCTCGGCCAGCGGGCGGTGATCAAGCGGGCCCTGGAGCAGTCCCACCTGGAGGCCCACCAGGTGCAGTTCGTGGAGGCCCACGCCAACGGAATCCCGCTCGGCGCGGCCGTGGAGGCCGAGTCCACCGCCCAGGCGTACGGCCGGGCCTCGGCGGACACCCCGCCGCTGTACCTCGGCTCCTGCAAGGCCAACCTCGGCTACCTGGAGTTCGCCTCCGGGATCGCCGCCCTGATGAAGACCGCGCTCGCGCTCTCGCACGGCGAGATCCCGCCACACCCCGGAGCGGACCGGCTCGACCCGGCGATCCCCTGGCAGCAGCTCGGGCTCCGGTTCTGCGACCGGCCCACCCCGTGGCCGCAGGCCTCCCGGCGGATCGCCGGGGTGAGCGCCTTCGGTTTCACCGGGACCAACGCCCACCTCCTGATGGAGCACGACCCCAAGAGCGCGTCCTCCGGCCCCGGCAACGCTGCCGCACCCGGCGCCCCCGGGAGCAGGCACTGGTCCGACGACCACAGCTGGCGATGACGCCGGCCACCCACGCCCCCAGTGAACGGAACGACTGATCCGTATGACTGTTCAGCAGCCTTCCGCCGCCACCGACACGGCCGAGCCGGCCGACGACCGGCTCCCGCAGCCGTACGAGTACCGCAGGACCCCGCTGACCGAGCCGGACTGGCGCCGCTTCCCCGGCTGGCGGGACGTCACCGAGGCGCAGTGGCGCGACGCCCAGTGGCAGCGCGCCCACTGCGTCAAGAACGCCGCCCAGCTCCGGGCCGTCACCGGGGACCTCCTCCAGGACCGCTTCCACCTCGAACTGGACGCGGACCAACGGCAGTTCGCGACGATGTCGATGCTGCTGCCGCCGCACATGCTCAACACCATGGCCCCCGACGCCCGGCTGACCCCGGAGGCCTTCACCGACGCCTTCCTGGCCGACCCCGTCCGCAACTACATGCTGCCCGTCCGCTCCGACCGCGACCCCGAGTGGCCCAGCCACCCGCGCGCCGAACGGGACTCGCTGCACGAGTCGGAGATGTGGGCGGTCGAGGGGCTCACCCACCGCTACCCGACCAAGGTGCTGGCCGAACTCGTCGCCACCTGCCCGCAGTACTGCGGCCACTGCACCCGGATGGACCTGGTCGGCAACTCCACCCCGCAGTTCACCAAGACCCGGCTCACGCTGCGCCCGGTCGACCGGCAGCAGCAGATGATCGACTACCTCAGCCGCACCCCCGAGGTCCGCGACGTGGTGGTCTCGGGCGGCGACGTCGCCAACGTCCCCTGGCCGCAGCTGGAGTCCTTCCTGATGCGGCTGCTGGACCTCGACAGCGTCCGGGACATCCGGCTGGCCTCCAAGGCACTGATCGGCCTGCCCCAGCACTGGCTGCAGCCGCGGGTGGTCGAGGGCCTGGAGCGGGTCGCCCGCACCGCCGAACGGCGCGGGGTCAACCTGGCCCTCCACACCCACGCCAACCACGCCCAGTCGATCACCCCGCTCGCCGCCGAGGCGGCCCGCACCGCCCTGGCCGTCGGGGTGCGCGACGTCCGCAACCAGGGCGTGCTGATGGCGGGCGTCAACGACTCGACAACCGCCCTGCTCGACCTGTGCTTCGCCCTCCAGGGCGAGGCCGGCATCCTGCCGTACTACTTCTACCTCTGCGACATGATCCCCAACTCCGAGCACTGGCGCGTCTCGCTGGCCCACGCCAAGCGGCTGCAGAGCTCGATCCTCGGCTACCTGCCCGGCTACGCGACCCCGCGGGTGGTCTGCGACGTCCCGTACGTCGGCAAGCGCTGGGTGCACCAGGCCGACGAGTACGACGAGGAGCGCGGTATCTCCTACTGGTCGAAGAACTACCGGGTCGGCGGCGAGGACGAGCCCCACGGGGACGCGGCCAGGCGGGAGTTCGTCTACTACGACCCGATCGCCACGCTCCCGCGCAGCGGCCGGGAGTGGTGGCGCAAGCAGCAGGAGGCGGAGCGCCCGGCCGGCTCCTGACCCCGGTACGACACCCGGTGCCCGGTGCCCGGTCCTTCTCGACACCCGAGGGGGACCGGGCACCGCCGCGTTTCCGGCCCGGACCCGCCCGGCGCAACCCCCCTTGTCGACTCCTTCTGATCGCCTTTCGACGCTCGGGGGCCGATCGAGGTCGCGTGGAAGGTGGTTGGAAAGCGCACCGGACGTCCTGGCGGGCGCCCTGCTGGGCAGCTCCTGCGCGGGGGTCGTGCTCGCCGCGGGCCGGCGGCGGGTGGCGGGTCAGGGCCGGTCCGTCACCATCAGGGGAGGGCGTCGACGTCGATCGCGGCCAGCCGCTCCGGGTCCAGCAGCAGGTGGACCCGGCTGATCCGGCCCGCCCGGACGGCGAGGCCCAGCACCGCGGTCGGCACGCCGTCCCGGGTGACCAGGGCGCCGGGGGAGCCGTTGACCAGTACCGCGGTGAACGCCGGTCCGCCCTGGCAGAGCGTCACGGTGCGCTCCGCCACCTCGTGGGCGCCGCGGATCGGGTGCCAGCCGTCCGCGTGCAGTTCGGCCTCCGGTTCCAGGAGGGCCGCCGGCGCCGCCGGGTCGCCGTCCAGCACCGCCGCGCAGAAGGCGTCGACCAGTCTGCGGCGGGCGGCCGGGCTGCCCTCGCCGTCCGCCTCGCGCGCCTCCTGCACCCGGTGGCGGGCCTGCTCGGTGAGCTTGCGGGTGACCGCCGTGGTCCGCTCCAGAGCGGTCGCGATCTGGTCGACGTGCAGCCGCAACAGGTCGTGCAGCACGAAGGCGACCCGCTCGGCGGGAGCCAGCGCGTCCAGCGCGACCAGCAGGGCGAGGCCGACCGGGGCACTCGCCGACTCCCCGCCGGACGGCTCCGGTTCGACGACCACATCCGGCAGCCGCGGCCCCGGTTGCCCCGTCCGCGCGACCAGCCGGTTCAGGCAGACCCGGCTGGTCACCACGGCCAGCCAGCCGGCCAGGTCCGCCACCTCCTCCGGATTGATCCGCCCGAGCCTGGCCCAGGCCTCCCGCACGGCCTCCTCGGCCTCGGCGTGCGAGCCCAGCAGCGGGTAGGCGAGGGCGCGCATCCGCGGCCGGAGGTACTCGAACTGGCCTGCCTGCCGCTCGTGGTCGGGCACGGTCACACTCCTCGGTCCCGGGGGCGCGCGTCGTCGTGGGTGGACCTTACTCGGAGATCCCGGTTGATCACACCGGGTGGCACCACCGAAATCCGCGGCGATCCGGCGGGGTGTCCGGCCGCGGAAGCGGGCGTGGCGCCGGGTGCTCCTCGTGGTGGTCGCCGTGCTGGCCGTCGCGGGCGCGGCGGGTGCGGTGGCGATCCACCGGATGACCACCGGGAAGGGCTTCCCGTCGTCGAGCTCGATATGGACGAGGTCGGCCCGCCCGTTCAGTGCTGAGCAGCTGAGCGGCCGGCCGTGGCCGGGGGTGGGCCCAGCCCCACCCCCGGTGGGGGTGCAGCTGGATTCTGCCGCCGTTCCGCCGTCCCTAGATTCGATCACGAGCCGCCCGGAGCGGGGCGGGCGTGAGGATCGGGATCGGGGAGGACGTCGTGCGGGGAAGGGCGCAGTCGGGGCAGGGGGCCCGGCCGGAGGTGGACGCGAGCGCGCCCGCGCTGCGGCTGGCGGGGCTGCGGAAGCGGTTCGGGGCGCACACCGCCGTGGACGGGGTGGACCTGGTGGTGCCGAGCGGTTCGTTCTACGGGCTGGTCGGCCCCAACGGCGCGGGCAAGACCACCTCGCTGTCGATGGCTGTCGGCCTGCTGCGGCCGGACGCCGGGACTTCGGCGGTCTTCGGGGTCGACGTGTGGAGCGACCCGGTACGGGCCAAAGCCCTGGCCGGGGTGCTGCCGGACGGCATGATGCTGCCCGAGCGGCTCACCGGCCCCGAACTGCTGCACTACCTGGGCCGGTTGCGCGGCCTGCCGGCCGCCACGGTGGACGCCCGGGCCGAGGAGCTGCTGGCCGTACTGGAGCTGGACGAGGCCGGGCACACCCCGGTGATCGACTACTCCACCGGGATGCGCAAGAAGATCGGCCTGGCCACCGCCCTGCTGCACGCCCCCCGGCTGCTGGTGCTGGACGAGCCGTTCGAGGCCGTCGACCCGGTGTCCGCGGCGACCATCCGGGTCATCCTGAAGCGCTTCGTCGCCTCCGGCGGCTCGGTGGTGTTCTCAAGCCACGTGATGGCCCTGGTCGAGCAGCTCTGCGACCACGTCGGCGTGATCGCCGCGGGCCGGGCGCTGGCGGCCGGCCCGGTGGACGAGGTGCGCGCCGGGCGCGGGCTGGAGGAGGTCTTCGTCGAGCTGGTCGGTGCCCGTACCGGTGGGGAGGAGGGGTTGTCGTGGTTGGCGTCCTGAACCGCACTGCCGCCCAGAAACCGGCCGGCGTCCTGAACCCGGCCGGCGCCCTGAACCTCGTCGCCGTCCTGACCGGGATGAAGCTGGCCGTCCTGCGCCGGTCGATGTCCGGCCCCCGGGCCGCGAGCCTGATCACCGGGGGAGTGTGCGGCGCTCTGGCGGCGGTCGGCACCGCCCTGCTGGGTCTGGTGGACTTCCCCGCCCCCGAGGTCGGGGTCGGCACGATCGCCCTGGTGCTGCTGGCCTGGAGCGTCGGCTGGGCGGTCGGCCCGACCCTCACCGGCGGCGACCCGACCCTGCGACTGTCCTACTTCACGCTGGTGCCGCAGCCCCCGCGCCGGCTCGCCCTCGGCCTGCTGGCCGCCTCGTTCGTCGGCATCACCCCGCTGGTCGGCCTGATCGCCTTCTCGGTGCTGATCGTCTTCGGCGCCGGGCTGGGCCTGCTGCCCGCGCTGGTCGCCGTCCCCGCCACACTGCTCCAACTGCTGCTCGTCGTGGTACTCGCCAAGCTGAGCCTGCAGTGCCTCGGCAGCGTCGCCCGCTCACGGCTCGGCTGGGAACTGTCCGCGCTGCTGGCCGGGCTGGTCTGCGGGTTCCTCAACACCGGCTGGTTCGGTCTCGCCTTCTTCTTCGAACTGTTGAGCGGCCACTGGGCGCCCGTGATCGGCACGGTCGTACGCGCTCTGCCCTCCGGCTGGTCGGTGGTCGCCGTGGACGCCGCCCGGCGCTCCGACTGGGCCCTGGCCGGCGCCTGCCTCGGCGGGCTGCTCGCCCTCTGCGCGGTGCTCTTCGCCGCCTGGACCGCCCTGCTCTCCCGCCGGCTGGTGCGCGGAACGGCCGGCGGGGGCCGGGCCACCGCCCGCCGGGGCGCCCGACTGCGGGCCGTCCCGGACGGTCCCGGGGGCGCCGTCCTCGGCAAGGAGCTGCGCCTGTGGGTGCGGGACCCGCGCCGCGCCCGCTTCCTGCGGATCGCGCTGTGGACCGGCCTGTTCACCGGCCTGCTGCCGATGCTCGGCGGCTTCTCCACCGTGCTGCCGTGGACCGGCGTCGTCCTCGCGCTGTACGCCGGCGCGCTCGGCTCCAGCCTGTACGGCCTGGACGCCGGCGCCCTGTGGCTGACCCTGGTCGCCCCTGGCGCCGAGCGGATCGACGTCCGGGCCCGGCAGTGGGCCTGGTTGCTGGTCGTCGGCCCGGCCGCCCTGCTGCTCACCGTGGCCGCGACCCTCGCCGTCCCGAACGGCTGGGCCTGGCCGTGGCTGCTCGCCACCCTGCCCGCCGTGCTCGGCGCCGGGGCGGGCCTGACCCCGCTGATGTCCCTGCTCGGCCCCACCCCGTTCCCGGACCTGCCCGGCGGCAACCCGCTGGACGGTTTCAGCGACGAGAGCGGCGACCAGGTCCGGATGCAGAGCCTGGCCGTGCTGCTGCTCCAGCTCGCCGCCGCCCTGCCCGCCGGCGGCGTCGTGCTGGCCGGCACCCTGCTGCACAGTGCGCCGCTGCGGTGGACGGGGACGGCGGCCGGCCTGGGCACCGGGCTGCTGTACGCCTGGTGGCTGGGCCGGGCGGCCCGGCGCCGGCTGGAGACCCGGGGCCCGGAGCTGCTCGACGTGATGCGCAAGGGCGTGCGGCGGGTGACGGCGCCGGCCCGCTCACCGGAGGAGCAGGAGGAGCAGGACCTGCTGGACGGCCTCTCCCGCCGCCGCACCGCGCTGGCCGGACTGCTGGTGACGGTCGGGGTGCTGAGCGCCGCCCCGCAGGGCGGGGTGGCGCTGGGGATGTCGCTCCTCGCGCCGGCGAACCGGAGCTGGTTCCTGGCCCTGTACCTGCCGCCGGGCTGGCAGGTGCCGGTGGCGGCGGGGTTCATCCTGCTGGGCGCGGTCTGCTTCTTCGGGGTGTACCGGCTGATCCGCGCCAAGCACGCCGCCGCCCAGGAGTAGGCCGAGCGGGCCCGAGCAGGCCGAGCGGGCCCGAGCAGGCCGAGCGGGCCCGCTGCCATCATGATCGTCCAGCATCCGGCACCAGCCAGCATCCGACCCGACCCCGGAGGTCCCGTGAGCACCCCGCAGTCCCGAGGCGCCGAGGCGCTGCGCACCGCCGTACGGGCGCTCGGGCGCCTCGCCGTCCTCACGCTCCTCATCCCGGTCGGGGCGGCGCTGGCCGTCCTCTACCTGACCTCGTTCCTGCTCTGGGCCTGCCTCGGGATGTTCCCGCTGTTCCCGGCGGTGACCCGGGTGGTCCGCTCCGCCGCCGGTGCCGCCCGGTGGGCCGCCGGCCACTGGTCGCAGGTGCCCGTACCGGTGCCGTACGTGCCGCGCCCGGCGCTGGAGCGCACCCTGCACGGCTGGTTCTGGACCGGCCACGACTACCACAAGAGCCGCTGGTTCGCGGCCTTCGCCCGCACCCTGCGCTGGCTCTGGAACGACCCGGCGACCTGGCGCGACGCCGGCTGGCTCCTCGCCGACCCGCTGGTCGGGGGCGCCATCGCGGCCGCGCCCCCGCTGCTGGTCGGCTACGGCCTGTACGGGCTCGCGCAGCCCGTCCTGCCCCAACCCGGCTTCGGCTACGGCCTGTTGCCGCTGCCAGGCCTCCTCGGCCCGCTCCTCGGACTCGTCCTCGTCCCCGCCGGGCTCGCCCTCGCCCAGCCGGCCCTGCACCTGCACGGCCGGTGGACCCGCACCCTGCTCGGCCCCACCGAACGCTCCCGGCTCGCCCAGCGGGTCGAGCAGCTCACCGAGATCCGGCTGGACGCCACCGAGGCCCAGGCCGCCGAACTGCGCCGGATCGAACGGGATCTGCACGACGGCGCCCAGGCCCGGCTGGTCGCGGTCAGCCTGCGGCTCGGCGCGGTCGTCCCGTTGATCGACCGCGATCCGGAGAAGGCGAAGCAGGTGGTGACGGACGCCCAGGAGAACGTCACCCAGGCCCTGCAGGAACTGCGCGACCTGGTGCGCGGCATCCACCCGCCGGTGCTCGCCGAACGCGGCCTCGCCGAGGGGGTACGGGCGCTCGCGCTGGACGTGCCGCTGAAGGTCGAGGTACGGACCGAACTGCCCGGCCGGGCCGAGGCCCCGGTGGAGTCGGCGCTGTACTTCGCCGTCAGCGAGGCGCTCACCAACGCGGTCAAGCACGGCGACGCCCGGCACGCCACGGTGGAACTCACCCACGCCGCCGGACTGCTGCGCGCCGAGGTGGCCGACGACGGCCGGGGCGGCGCCGACCTCGCCGGCGGCAGCGGCCTGCGGGGCATCCGGCGCAGGCTGGCGGTGTTCGACGGTACGCTCACGCTGACCAGCCCCCCGGGGGGCCCGACCAGGCTGATCATGGAGTTGCCGTGCGCGTTGTCCTCGCCGAGGACCTCGTCCTGCTGAGGGACGGACTGGAACTACTGCTGAGCGCCCACGGCCACGACATCGTCGCCGCCGTGGAGAGCGGGCCCGAACTGGCCGCCGCCCTCGCCGAACACCGCCCGGACATCGCCGTGGTCGACGTCCGCCTGCCCCCCACCTACTCCGACGAGGGCCTCCAGGTCGCACTCGCCGCCCGCCGAGCACAGCCCGGCCTGCCCGTCCTGGTCCTCTCCCAGCACGTCGAACAGCTCTACGCGCGCGAACTGATCGCCGGCGGCGCCGGCGGCGTCGGCTACCTGCTCAAGGACCGGGTCTCCAAGGCCGACCAGTTCGTGGACGCCGTCCACACCGTCGCCGCCGGCGGCACCGTCATGGACCCCCAGGTCATCACCCGCCTCCTCGCCCGCAACGCCTACGACGAGCCGCTCGCGATGCTGACCCCACGCGAACGCGACGTCCTCGCGATGATGGCCGAGGGCCGCTCCAACGCCGCCATCGCCCAACGCCTCCACTTCAGCGAGGGCGCGGTCAGCAAGCACACCTCCAACATCTTCGCCAAACTCGCCCTCGGCGCCTCCGACGACGACAACCGCCGCGTCCTCGCCGTCCTCGCCTACCTGGACGGGACCCGCCAGGCATAGGAAGTCGGCCGGTCCGACTTCCTATGCCGGGGGCTTCGCGGCTGCGGGGGTGGTTGGCTGCTTCCCGGGGCCGGGTGGGTGGGGGCGTCGGTACGATCGCTGTATGGGTGGTGTGGAAGAAGAGGCCTGGGACACCGATGCGGCGGAGCGGGCGGTGGCAGTGCTGAAGGCGGTGGCGGACCCGTCGCGGTACCGGTTGCTGTGGGCGCTGAGCCGGCGGGAGCTGCCGGTCAGCGAGCTGGCCGAGCTGCTGGGTGCCCATGTGGCCGCGACCTCGCAGCACCTCGCGAAGCTGCGGGCGGCGGGCCTGGTGGTGGCCCGCCGGGAGGGGACGCGGATCTTCTACCGGGCCACCGAGGTGCGCGGCCTGCTGACCGAGGCCGCCGTGATCGCGAACGACCTGCCGGGTCGGGGCGGCGACGGCGGTGGAGACGGCGGCGCGGCCCCGGCCGCCGCGATGGTGGAGCAGCCCTTCGCCCGCGCCGCCCGGGCCGCCCGCGCCGTCCGGGGCGTGCGCCACCGGCCCGTGACCGATCAGCCTGCCTGACGGATCGTCATCTGCCGTGTGAGGTCGTGGCCCGGCTGCTCGTGGGGAGTCCGCAACGATTCGACGCCGTGCCGCTAGGACGGCTCCTCGCCGTCGCCGTCGCGGATGGCCTGGGCGCGGCGGAACAGTTCGTCGGTGCGGTCGGCGAGCACTCCGCCGAGGAGCAGTTGCGGATGGTAGAAGGACTTGGCGGCCTCGGCGACGGCGGTCGCGGACAGGTCGATCTGGTCGAGGCCGGTGCGGCGCAGGCCTTCGATCGAGGTGCCCCAGACGACCTGCGTGATGCCGGCCCATGCGCAGGCGCTCATGCACATGGGGCACGGTTCGGCGGTGGTGTAGAGGGCGGTGCCGGCCCATTCGGGGCTGCCGTAGGGCTGGGCGTAGTCCTCGATGGCGGCGATCTCGCCGTGCTGGATCGGGCTGTCCGCCGATGCGGTGCCCCGGGCCACCACCCGGCCTGCGCGCACGATGACGGCGCCGAAGGGGTAGCGCTCGTCCTTGCGTCCCTCCTCGATGGCCGCGGCCATGAAGCGTCCGTGGTCGTGGGAGGCCGCGGCGGGTGTCGCGGTCGGCAGTAGCAGTCCCGCCGCGCCGACCGTGCCGAGGAAGTGACGCCTGTTCAAGGGCATGGTGTCTCCGTCGGGTTGGGGTTCCGGTTACCGCGGCATTGTCCCCGGCTGGGCCTCGTCCAACCGGTATTCCTGCCGTGCCGCGTCGTAGCCGAACAGGCCCGCGTAGCGGCCCCAGTCGGTCGCGGTCTCCAGCTGCCGGTCGACCTGTTCGCTGGTGTAGTGGTGGGCGAGCAGGTCGCGGAAGAATCCGGCGCGGAGGGTGGTGCCGGGTGCGCCGCCGAGGCTGTTGGCGATCAGTTTGACCAGGGGGACGTCGAGGGCGGCGCCCGCGAAGAGGGCGCGGGAGTCCTGGACGTCGGCGTGGGCGAAGGCGGTGCCGTCCTCGGTGAGCAGGAGGTCGTCGCCGTGGATCTCGGCGAAGCCGAGCAGGTCGAGGGCGTCGACCTGGGGGAGCATGTCGTCGATGTCGAGGCCGAGTTCCTCGGCGAGGTCGGCGAGGTCGCAGCGGCCGTCGCGGTGGGCGATCATCTCGGCGAGGCCGGAGAGGCCGTCGACGCTGGCGGTGGGCAGCGGGGTGTTGGCCACCGTACGACGGTCCAGCCGTTCCGGGTCGGGGCGTTCCGGGTCCGGGCGGGCGGCGGGGCGGGTGTCCTTGGGGCGGCCGGTCATGATCCGGTAGACCCGGTCGACGAGTTCGTCGAAGGCGGCGGAGCCGCGGTCGCGCGGGCGTTCCAGGCCGACTTCGACGGTCTCCCGGATGGTGCCGTACGGGCGGGAGCCGAGGACGACGATGCGGTCGGCCATCAGCACCGCCTCCTCGATGTTGTGGGTGACGAGGACGACGGCGCGAGTGGGGAACTGGCCGGAGTCCCACAGCTCCATGAGTTCGCCGCGCAGGTTCTCGGCGGTGAGCACGTCGAGCGCGGAGAACGGCTCGTCCATCATCAGCACGTCCGGTTCGACCACCAACGCCCTTGCGAAGCCGACGCGTTGGCGCATGCCGCCGGAGAGCTCCTTGGGGTAGGCGTTCTCGAAGCCGGCCAGGCCGATCAGGTCGATGGCCTGCTCGGCGGCCCGGGCGCGTTGGCGCGGGGGCACTGCGCGGGCTTCCAGACCGAGTTCGACGTTCTGCCGGACGGTGAGCCAGGGCAGCAGGGCGAAGGTCTGGAAGACCAGCGCGGTGCCGGGGTTGGCGCCGGTGAGCGGGGTGCCGCGGTAGCGGACGGTGCCGGAGCTGGGCGGGAGCAGGCCGGCCAGGCAGCGCAGCAGGGTGGACTTGCCGGAGCCGGAGCGGCCGAGCAGGGCGACGATCTCGCCGGCCCGGACGGTGAGGTCGATCCCGGAGAGCACCGGCAGTTCGCCGTCGGCTCCGGCGTAGGACTTGGTCAGGCCGGAAGTCTCCAGCAGGATCCCGCCGTCGCCCGTTTCCGTAGCAGCGGTGGCGGGAGCGGGAACGGGAGCGGTACGGGAGAACGGGAAGCGCATCGGACGGAACCCCAGGGCTAGAGCGAGTAGCGGCGCTCGGCCAGCCGGTACAGGCGGCGCCAGAGCAGGCGGTTGAGGGCGACGACGTACAGGCTCATCACCGCGACCCCGGCGAGCAGGTGCGGGTAGTCGCCGCGTTCGGTGGCCCGGGCGATGTACGCGCCGAGGCCGGTGGCGGTGAGGGTGGTGCCGCCGAAGGTGACGACCTCGGAGACGATGGCGGCGTTCCAGGCGCCGCCGGAGGCGGTGATGCCGCCGGTGACGTACGCCGGGAAGGTCCCGGGGATGATGAGCCGGCGCCAGCGCTGCCAGCCGTGGACGCCGAGGTTGTCCATGGCTTCGCGCAGGTCGCTGGGGATGGCCATGGCGCCGGCGATGGCGTTGAACAGGATGTACCACTGGGCGCCGAGGGCCATCAGCAGGACGCCGCCGAGGTCGATCGACAGGCCGGTGCGCAGCAGCAGCCAGACCACCAGCGGGAAGAGGAAGTTGGCGGGGAAGCTGGCGAGGATCTGGACCAGGGGCTGGGCGATCCGGGTCAGTCGGGGGGAGAAGCCGATCTTCACGCCGATCGGCACCCAGACGACGGTGGCCACCGCGACCAGGACGACCACCCGGGCCAGGGTGGCGAGGCCGAGCAGCAGTGGTTCGCCGAAGACGCCGAGGCCGGTGGCGTGGGCGAGGTAGTGCCCGAGGTCGATCAGGCCCCAGAGCACGATGCCGCCGGAGACCAGGGCGAAGGCGAGGTCCCCGGTGCGCTGCCGTGCGGGGCTGACGGCGAGCGGCCGGTCGTCGGTGCCGAAGGCCCGTCCGGCCCGGTTGAGGGCGTGGCCGAGGGGCCGCAGCGCCCGGCCGAGCAGAGCGGGCAGGTGGGAGCGGCGCAGCAGGTCGAGGACGGTGGAGCGCTGGACCTCGGTGGCCTCGGACTGCTCGTTCTTGAAGCGTTCGGCCCAGGCGGTGAGCGGCCGCCAGAACAGGAAGTTGACGCCGATGACGAGGACGGCCATGGTGGCGATCGCCCAGCCGACCCGGCCGAGGTCCCCGGCGGCGATGGCGGCGCCCGCGTAGGAGCCGACCCCGGGCAGGGCGTAGCGCTGGTTGTCGACGCTGATGGCCTCGGAGGCGACCAGGAAGAACCAGCCGCCGCCGAAGCTGAGCATGCCGTTCCAGACCAGGCCGATCATGCCGGAGGGCAGTTCGACCTTCCAGAACCGCATCCACCGGCTGAACCGGAAGGAGCGGGACAGTTCGTCGAGCTCGCGCGGCAGCGAGACCAGTGAGTGGTAGAAGCCGAAGGTCATGTTCCACGCCTGGGACGTGAAGATGGCGAAGACGGACGCGCATTCGAGGCCGAGCATCGAGCCGGGGAACAGCGCGAGGAAGCCGGTCACGGCGACGGTGAGGAAGGCGAGTACGGGCACCGACTGGAGGATGTCCAGGGCGGGGATCAGCACCCGTTCCAGCCGTCGGCTGCGGGCGGCGGCGTAGGCGTAGCCGAAGGTGAAGCCGACGGAGACGACGAGCGCGGCGAACATCCGCAGCAGCGAGCGCGCCGCGTCGTACGGCAGCCGGGCCGGGTCGGTGTCCACGGCGGCGTCGCGGGCGGTGGAGAACCGTACGGTGGTGCCCTGCCCGACCCGCAGGGCGAGGTAGAGCAGGACCAGGACGGCGGCCGCCACGACCACGTCCACCCAGGTCATCCGGGCCAGGCGGCTCGCCGTCCGGGACGGCAGCGAGCCCCGGGACAGGCCCGGGGCGGACTTCGGGAGGGACACGACGGGGACCTCCGGTTCGCAAACCCGGGCAGTCTGCTCCCTCCCGACGTCCGTACGCAATTGAACCGGTGCTCAGACCGCTGTTCGGGCCGCCGTCAGGGCCTGCTGCTCGGCCGCCTCGACGAACTCCAGCAGGTTGCCGACCGGGTCGGTGGTGTAGAAGCGGCGCCGGGGCGGCAGGCTGTCGTCCCAGACCACCTGGGCGCCGAGTTCGGCGAGCCGCAGGGCGAAGTCCTCGATCTCGCAGACCGCCATTCCCGGATGGGCCTTGGTGTTCGGACGGAAGCGCTCCTCGATGCCGAGGTAGAGCCGCACCCGTCCGCCGTCGGCGGCGAACCAGCAGCCGCCGCGTCCGGTCAGCGGCTGGGGCTTGGGGATCTCCGCCATCTGCAGCACGTCGCCGTAGAAGGCGCGCAGCAGGGCCTCGCTGCCGGGCGGCGCGGAGAGCTGGACGTGGTCGAGGGCCGTGATCACTGCGGCCTCCTGTCGAAGGGGGTGGACGTGGCGTGCCGCCGGGCCGCGGTGACCAGCAGCCGGGCGGTCGGGGTGGGCAGGTCGAGGTGGTGGGCGATCCACTGGGGGTCGTGCCCGTGGGTGGCGAACACCCAGGCGGTGTAGAGCCGGTTGAGGCCGGGGGCACCGGGGGAGAGCAGGAGCGGGCGGACCTGCTCCATCGGGAAGCCATCCAGCGAGCGGGCGCTGAACCACTGGGCGTCGTCCTCCGGAGCGGCCTTTCCGTCCCGTCCCGCCGGGCTCGCCCGCTGCCGGCTGTGGGCCAGCAGCAGGGCGAGCAGCAGCCCGGCGACCGAGGCGCCGATGAGCACACCGGAGAGGAAGAGCCGCAGGGGCTCGGGGGCGACGCCGACGGCGAGGCACTGGAGGGTGAGCAGGAGCAGGACGCCGCCCAGGGCCGTCGTTCTGCCGGTCCGGGGGAACGGGATGGCTGCTCTGGTCATGCGGTGTCCTCCTTCTATGGTTCGGCGCGGTGGTTCGGTGCGATGGTTTTCGGCGCGGTGCTTCGGTGCGATGGTTCAGCGCGGTGGTTCCGCGCACTGGTGTTGTGCACCGGTTCAGGCGGCGCGGACCAGTCGGGGGTCGTACTTGTAGCCGATCTGCCGGACGGTGGCGATCGCCTCCCGGTGGCCGGGGCCGAGCTTGCGGCGGAGCCGGGCTATGTGGGTGGCGATGGTGCGGGTGTCGCCCGTGTCGGGCCGGCCCCACACGGTCTCCATCAGCTGGCGGCGGGAGTGCACCCGAAGCGGATTGCCGACCAGGTGTGCGAGGAGCTCGAACTCCAGGTACGGCAGGCTGAGTTGCTGGCCGTCGATGGTAACGGTGCGCTGCTCGGAGTCCACCACCAGGCCGCCCGGGCCGACCACGGCGGGCAGCGGAGCGGGGGCGGGGCGTCGGGCGGCGGGGGCGGGGGCGTGGTCCGAGAAGATGGCGTCGAGCCTGGGGTAGCGCACGGCCATGGCGATGCTCCTTCGGCTGGTGGGGTCGGTCGGTTCAGTGCCCGGCGTGCCAGGAGGCTTCCAGCCGGGGCGTCCCGTCGGGCGCGGTGACGGTCCGCCAGCTGGCCCGCCAGCTGGCCCGCAACGGCAGCGGGCGGTCGCCCGGCAGGGGCGCGGCCGGCGCGGCGGCGCGCAGGACGGGGCTGTCCAGCGGGCTCGCTGCCAGGCGTCGGCCCACCGCGGCGAGGGCGGCGCGCAGTCGGCCGCGGTCGGTGGACGGAAGGGTGGGCTGGAAAGCGGCAACGATGGACATGGCAGGTCACCTCCGTGACAGGGCGGCTGAAAGCGAACAAGTTCTCTGAAAGACACGTGAATTGATGGTGCTTCGGTCGGCGGCGCCGACGGGTCCGGGCCGACCTCAGTGATTGAGCGCGGTCTGGACGATCTTGATGATGACCATGATCATCGCGATCAGCAGGTAGGCCCGTAGGGCACCCATCCCGATCTTGCGGGCGGTGGACATGACCGGCTTCTCCAGGGTCTCCAGCGGGGGCATCCGCCAGTTCTCGCGGCCGGTGCGGTCGATCGGGTCCTCCTTGGTGCCCCGGCGGCCGAAGGTGAAGAAGTACCCGGCGACCAGCACGCCCGCGACCCCGCAGCCGGCCATGATCCACAGGATCGCGTCCGAGCTGATGTCCGGCCAGACCACGGCCGCGGTGAGGATCAGCGACAGCGTGACCAGCACGCCGACCACGGCGGCCGTGAAGGCGTTGGTCTTGGGGCCGTTGACCCAGGGGCCGAGCACGGCCTTGTCGTTGCAGAGCAGCAGCAGGAAGACCGTGGCGGAGGGCAGCAGCACTCCGGCCAGCACCTGGACGAACTGGGTCATCAGGCCCTGGGTGTAGTCGTTGGACAGCAGGGTGATGGCCGCCGCCGCGACCACCAGGCCGGCGTAGATGCCGTAGAAGCCCTTGGCGCCCTTGACCCCGCGGTGCAGCGAGTGCTTGATGCCGAACACGTCACCGATGGCGTAGGCGGTGGACAGCGAGACCGCGAAGGCGCCGATGATCGAGGCGTCCAGCAGCGCGATGGCGAACAGCACGCCGACCAGGTGCCCGGCCTTGTCCTCCAGGCCCTTGGCGACGCCGGCCGCGTCGGAGAACTGGCCGAAGCCGTCGGTGCCCGCGAAGGCGGCGGCGGTGAGGCCCATCATGGCGGCGGCGCCGATGATCACGATCGCGATACCGATCCACAGGTCGGCCTTCTCGTACTTCATGAAGCGCGGGGTGATCCGCTTGTCGATGACGTACGACTGCTGGAAGAACAGCTGCCAGGGGGCGACGGTGGTGCCGACGATCGAGATGATGACCAGCATCACGGCGGCCAGTTCACCCGTGGCGCCCGGCATGCTCGGCACCACGAAGTCGTGGGCCATCTGCGAGGTCTTGGGGTGGACCATGAAGTAGATCGGCACCAGCAGCAGCGAGCCGATGCACAGCGTCACGGCGACGCGCTCGAAGCGCTGGAAGGAACCGGTGAAGGCCGAGGCGATGATGATCGCCGCCGCCAGCACCACCGAGGCCGCCTTCGGCAGCCCGAGGTACCCGGCCGCGAGTGTCACCCCGATGAACTCGGTGACCAGGGTGAGGGCGTTGAGCAGGAAGAGGTCGATGACGCTGAACGCGCCCCAGAACTTGCCGAACCGCTCCAGGATCAGCCGGGCGTGTCCGACGCCGGTGACGGCGCCCAGGCGCAGCACCATCTCCTGGTTGACGTACAGCACCGGGACGAGCATGAGCAGGGTCCACAGCAGCTGGGTGCCGTAGTTCTGACCGGCCTGGCCGTAGGTGGAGAAGGCGCCGGCGTCGTTGTCGCCGACCATCACGATCAGGCCGGGGCCGATGATCGCCAGCAGGGTCTTGAGTCTCGCCGAGAGCCCGTGGCGCGGTGTGTCGTCATCGAGCCGGATGGTGCCGAGCGCGCCCTTGATGTCGCCGACGTGGGCGTCGTCGAGCACCGCCGAACGCGGCGGCGGGACCTTGGAGTTGAGGGTGGCGTTGGTGGTCATGGCGTTCCTCCCGTGAGCCCCGGGCAGGCGGGGCGGTTGGGGGCGCACGGCAGCAGCCCCCCTGCGTGCGGGCACGGCGCATCGGCCCGCGGCGGTGCGCGCGCCCGTACGGGCACGGCGGAGCCGCGTGCATGGGTGAGTGATGCCGACGTACCGTCAGATGGACGTGCAGGGAAGGTTGTTACCGCGTGCCGGAGGTGTACGGGGCGTACGAGGACAGGCGGGGGTAGGGGCTACTGTGGCCCGGACTACTGCAATCCATGTCTCTCGCCTCCTCCCGGTCGACGCACCCCGTGGTGCGTGTCATCGACGCGGCAAGGAGTTCGCCGGCGCGCGGAACGGCAACCGGTTCACCCCAACTCGTCAGAGCTTTGGCACTCCACGGCGTGTCCAACCCCCCTGGGCCGGAAGCCACTTCGGATCAACCCTTAGGTCGGGAGGATCTGTCCTAACCCTGGGCGTCTCTCGACGTCGTCGGATCAGTGGCCTGTGTCCGTGAAGAAGCCTCACCGAACGAGGTGCCTTCTTCAAACCTCCAGAAGCATAGACCGGCCGGAGCGCGATACTTGCGCACTTGGTAGAACCTTTACCCTTCCGGATGTGTGCCGGGTGCATGCCGGACGCGCCGGACGTCCCGGACGCATGCCGCGGGTGTGCCACCGCCCGGGTGACGCGGGTTTGACCACGACGCGACCACGGAACGACTTCCCGCCGTACCCGCAGCGGCACGGCACCGGCCCGTGCCCGAAACCGAGGGGTGGCATGGCGACCTCAGGCTCCCAGGGGGCTCCCCGGCAGGCGAGGGCACTGGCGCTCGCCCGGCGGCCGAAACTGTGGCTCTTCCCGGGCGTCCTGTGCGCCCTGGTGGCCGTGGTGCTCTCGCTGCTCTACATGGGCGGCATCGTCAACCCGAACGGGAACCTGCACCGGCTGCCGATCGCCCTGGTGAACGCCGATCAGGGCGCGCCGCCGCCCGGGCAGCCGGTGAACTTCGGCACCCAGCTGACCCGCGCGGTGGTGGCCGGAACGCCCGGGGAGACCGTCAACTGGAAGCAGACCGACGACGCGGGCGCGCACGACCTGATCTCCTCCGGCAAGGTCTACGCCGCGCTCTTCGTCCCCAAGGACTTCACCACCGCCATCACCAGGCTGGCCACCGGCGGGGCCACCGAGCGGCCCACCCTCACCGTCCTCACCAACCCGCGCCTCGGCAGCCTCGGCGCCTCGATGGCCGCGCAGATCGCCCAGGGCGCCGCCCACCAGGCCTCGCTCGCGGCCGGCAAGCAACTGCTGGCCGCCGTACCGGCCTCCGGCGCCCCTGGCCCGGACCGCGGCGCCATCGCCCGGCTGCTGCTCGCCGACCCGTTCGCCGTCACCACCCGGGTCGGCCCGATCGGCAGCCACAGCGGGCTCGGGCTGAGCGCCTTCTACTACACCCTGCTGTCCGTCCTGAGCGGCTTCATCGGCGGCAACATCATCCACAACGGCGTCGACGGCGCGCTCGGCTACAGCGACAGTGAGATCGGCCCCTGGCACACCCGCCGCCCGACCGTCCCGATCAGCCGCACCCAGACCCTGCTGCTCAAGATGGTGATGACCGCCGGGATCATGCTGCTCACCACCTCGCTGGTGCTGCTCTGCACGGTCGGCATCCTCGGCATGGACGCCCCGCACATGGCGATGCTCTGGCTCTTCGCCTACTGCGCCAGCCTCGCCGTCGGCCTCGGGGTGCAGGCGATCAACGCCGCGTTCGGCGGGATCGGGCAGCTGGTGTCCATGTTCGTCTTCATCGCGCTGGCCCTGCCGTCCTCCGGGGCGACCGTCCCGCTGCAGGCGGTGCCCGGCTTCTACCGCTTCCTCGGTGCCTTCGAGCCGATGCGCCAGCTGAGCGACGGCATCCGGGCGATCCTCTTCTTCGACGCGCGCTCCGACGCCGGGCTGGCCCGCGGCTGGATCATGATCGCCGTCGGCGTGGTACTGGCCCTGGCCTTCGGCTTCGGGATGACCCACTACTACGACCGCAAGGGCCTGCACCGCTGGACACCCCAGCCTTCCGACTGATCAGCTGCCCGACTGGCGGTCCGACTGGACGGCCGTCCGGCTGCCCTCGTCCGCGAGGGCGATCCGGTCCGTGCGGGTGTAGACGTTCATCGAGTCGCCGCGCAGGAAGCCGACCAGGGTCAGGCCGCTCTCCTCGGCGAGGTCCGCCGCCAGCGAGGAGGGCGCGGAGACGGCGGCGAGCATCGGGATGCCGGCCATCACGGCCTTCTGGACCAGCTCGAAGGAGGCCCGGCCGCTGACCATCAGCACCGTGCCGCGTGCCGGGAGCAGGCCCTCGCGCAGCGCGTGGCCGACCACCTTGTCCACGGCGTTGTGCCGGCCCACGTCCTCGCGCAGGCAGAGCAGCCGGCCCTCGGCGTCGAACAGTCCGGCCGCGTGCAGGCCGCCGGTGCTGTCGAAGACCTTCTGGGCGGCCCGCAGCCGGTCGGGCAGCGCGGAGAGCAGTTCGGGGGTGACCCGCAGCCCGTCCTCGGCGACGCTCCACGGCGCGGTGGTGCGCACCGCGTCCAGGCTGGCCTTGCCGCACAGGCCGCAGGAGGAGGTGGTGTAGAAGTTGCGCTCCAGCGAGGCGTCCGGGGCGGGCACGCCGGCGGCGAGCACCACGTCCACCACGTTGTAGCTGTTGCCGCCGTCGGCGGTGGCCCCGGCGCAGTAGCGGATCCCGGCCAGGTGGCCGGCGGCGTGCAGCACGCCCTCGCTCACCAGGAAGCCGGCGGCGAGGTCGAAGTCGCTGCCGGGGGTGCGCATGGTCACCGTCAGCGGGCGGCCGCCGACCCGGATCTCCATCGGCTCCTCGGCGGCCAGGGAGTCGGGGCGGTGCGAGGGGGTGCCCTGGCGCAGCCGCAGTATTCTGCGCGGAACGGTCACTCGGCCCATCGTCGTCGGCTCCTCGGGTTCGGTCAGGCCTGTACGGATGCATCCTCCCTCCTGCCGGCGGTGCATGGCTGCGGCGGTGCGTGGCTCGGGCAGGTGGCGGCGGCTGTGGGCGGCGGTGACCGTCAGGCTGAGCTCGCCCACCACGGCCAGGCCGACCACCTGTGAGTCGACAAGCCGCGCCTATCGGAGGTACGGCGAATATCCCCGAACGGTAATTCCGCCTTTGACCTACCGGCCGTTCCCCACGGCCAGCACGACCGCGCTCGCCGCGCCGCCCGGCGTCTCGTAGTTCACGGTCTCCCCGGCGTGGTGGCCCAACAACGCCTTCCCCAACGGGCTGTCGTAGGTCACCAGGGTCATTTCCCGTTCCTCCGCCAGCTCGGAGATCTCGACGGTCTCCTCCTCGCCGTCCGAGAACCGCACGGTGACGGTCGATCCCACCCCGATCACCTCCGTCGACGGCGCCCCGGCCACCTCGGCCTCCCGCAGCCGCCCCTCCAGCTCGGCGATCCGCCGGTCCAGTCGCGTCACGTCGGAGGCCCGCTGCAGTTCGTCGGCGGCATCCGCGGGATCACCCACCGGATCGTCCCCACGCAGCGTCGCGGCCACCTCCCCCCGCTCCACCCGCAGCTGCGCCAACTCCTCGCGCACCGCCCGCAGCCCCTCGGCACTGATCGGTTCCGGCCCACCGCTCATCACAAGCTCCCGGGTCTCTCACGGGACGTTGAAACACCGGCCGTCTCTCATTACCCCACCCCACCGCGCCCCCGGCAAATCCTCCGCCGGAGGCGGCGGCCGGGGGCGCGGTTGTATGGCCAAGTCCCCTGCCGCTGACGGGATCCGGAGGTGGTGGTGATCACCTTTGCGGGCGGGGGCGCGGAGGAAATCGCAGGTGGGAGGCCCGGGCGAGGTGGGGGAGGAGGGGACCGGCCGCTGGGGCGCGGGCGGGCGAAGCTACCATGTGGGCAACACCCTCAGCTCGAAAGATGGACTTGTGACTGTCAACGACGACGTGTTCACGGACTGGAAGAACCGCGAGGAGATCGCGGAGTCGATGATCCCGATCATCGGGCGGCTGCACCGGGAGAAGGACGTGACCGTCCTGCTCCACAGCCGTTCCCTGGTGAACAAGTCGGTGGTCAGCATCCTCAAGACGCACCGCTTCGCCCGGCAGATCGCGGGCGAGGAGCTCTCGGTCACCGAGACCATGCCGTTCCTGCAGGCGCTGACCGCCCTGGACCTCGGCCCCTCGCAGATCGACCTCGGGATGCTCGCCTCGACCTACCGGGCGGACGACCACGGCCTGTCGGTGGAGGAGTTCACCGCCCAGGCCGTCGCCGGTGCCACCGGTGAGAACAAGCTGGAGCGCCGGTCCGCGCAGGACGTCGTGCTGTACGGGTTCGGCCGCATCGGCCGGCTGGTCGCCCGTCTGCTGATCGAGAAGGCCTCCGGCAACGGTCTGCGGCTGAAGGCCATCGTCGTGCGCAACGGCGGCGGTGACGACCTGGTCAAGCGCGCGTCGCTGCTGCGCCGGGACTCGATCCACGGCCAGTTCCAGGGCACCATCACCGTCGACGAGGCGAACAACAAGATCGTCGTCAACGGCAACGAGATCACGGTGATCTACTCCAACGACCCGAGCGAGGTCGACTACACGGAGTACGGGATCAAGGACGCGATCCTGATCGACAACACCGGCAGGTGGCGTGACCGCGAGGGCCTGTCCAAGCACCTGCGCCCCGGCATCGCCAAGGTCGTGCTGACCGCCCCGGGCAAGGGTGACGTGCCGAACATCGTGCACGGCGTCAACCACGACATGATCAAGCCGGACGAGCAGATCATCTCCTGCGCCTCCTGCACCACCAACGCCATCGTCCCGCCGCTGAAGGCGATGGAGGACGAGTACGGCGTCGTGCGCGGCCACGTGGAGACCGTCCACTCGTTCACCAACGACCAGAACCTGCTGGACAACTACCACAAGGCCGATCGCCGTGGCCGCTCGGCGCCGCTGAACATGGTGATCACCGAGACCGGTGCCGCCTCGGCCGTCGCCAAGGCCCTGCCGGACCTCAAGGCGAAGATCACCGGCAGCTCGATCCGCGTGCCGGTGCCGGACGTGTCCATCGCGATCCTCAACCTGCAGCTGAAGCGGGAGACCAACCGCGAGGAGGTCCTCGACTACCTGCGGAACATCTCGCTGACCTCGCCGCTGAAGCGGCAGATCGACTTCATCGACTCGCCCGACGCGGTGTCCAGCGACTTCATCGGGTCGCGCCACGCCTCGATCGTGGACGCCGGGGCGACCAAGGTCGACGGCGACAACGCGATCCTCTACCTGTGGTACGACAACGAGTTCGGCTACTCGTGCCAGGTCGTGCGGGTCGTGCAGTACATCTCGGGCGTCGAGTACCCGACGTTCCCGGTCCCGGCGGTCTGATCCTTTCGGATCGTTCCGGATCGTTTTGGATTGCCCGGTGGGGCGGTGGCCGTGGAGGCCGCCGCCCCTTCGGCGTTCCACGGGGTGGGGCGGTTCGTGTGCGGGGGACCCGGGGCGGGTGGGGTGCGGGGTGGTCGCTATCTTGAGGGGTCACGGACAGCCGTAAGGGAGCGCGCTATGGGGATGGGTGGTCGGCGGATGGTCGCCGTCGTGGCGGGCGGGGTGCTGGTGGGGGTGCTGGCGGGGTGTTCGTCCGGGGGGTCGGGGGATGCCAAGGGGGCTGCGGGGGCCGCGAGTTCGGCGACTTCGGCGGGCTCGACGGCGACGAGTGCGGCTGCCGTGCCGACGGGGAGCGGGGGCTCGGCGTCGGCTGTGGCGTCTGCGCCTTCGGGTGGGGCCGCCGGTGCCGGCGGGAGCGCGGCGCCCGCGCCGGCGGCTGCGGTGCCCAGTGCGGACCTGGAGGGGGCCCTGCTGGATGACAAGGTGGTCGGGCAGGTGTTGCCGGACGCCAAGGTGATGGCCGGCTGGGACGAGGAGAAGCGCAAGGTCGACACCGCCGACCACGCCGTCACCTGCTCGGCGGCGGCGCCGTGCACGGGCAAGCCGCTCAGTGGGTCGGTCCGGTTCTCCTCGGGGGACTTGGTGACCCGGTTCCTGGTGGAGACGCTGCCCAGTCGGGACGCGGCCAGGAACCGGTTGAAGGAGACCTACGCGTCGTATCCCGTCGGGCCGTTCCACAAGGCCGACGCCCCGGCGCTGGGCAGTGAGAGCCAGGCCTTCGTCGGGCCGCTGTCGGCGGGGGACGGGGTGAGCATCGTGGTGCGCTCGGGCACCGTGGTGGCGAGCGTGACGACGGAGGGCGGTCCGGTGGACCTGCCGGCCGCGCGGCGGTTCGCCGTGATGCTGGTCAACCGGATCGAGCAGGCGCAGTCGGGGAAGACGCCGGACGCCGGGCTCGGCGCGGCCTGACGGGGCTCAGGTCACGAGCAGGCCGGGAGTTCGTGCAGGCCCAGGGCCAGCAGGGTGTCCAGGGCGCAGTGCGGCACATCCCAGCCGGGCGGCAGTCCGGTCCGGCCGGTGGGGGTGGCCCGGTCGGTGACGTGCGCGGTGTCGGAGAACTGTCAGGCAGCAAGATGCCAACGGTTCCCGGACGGCGCTGGGCTGGGGAAAGTGACCTCAGCCGCCCGTGATATGTACTCACGTGGGTGGCCGCAGTGGGGCCATGCGACAGATGCCGATGATGTTCGAGGGGGCCACACATGCCGCTGTTCCGACGCCGCACGGGCGGGGAGGGCGGGCAGGACCGCGCCGGTCGGCGCGGGTTCGGGTTCGGGCTGGGCCGACGGGCCGCCGGGGCGCCCGCCGCCGACCGGGCGGCCGAGCCGAGGTTCGACCCGGCCTTCGGGGACGAGTCCGTCCGCCAGGTGCTCGGGCAGGCCGCCGCCGGGGACTGGACGGCGCTGCGCCCGGCGCTGGCCGCGGCGGACGGCGCCGAGCTGACCTGGCTCGCCGGGGCGGTCGCGGACGTCGCCGGGGTCGAGGAGTGGACGGCCCGCGCGGTGGCGGACGACCCGCAGGACGCGCTGGCGCTGCTGCTGTCCGGCGCCCGGCACGTCAGCTGGGCCTGGGAGGCGCGCACCCGCGCCCAGGCCAAGCAGGTCACCGAGGAGCAGTGGAAGCTGTTCCACCAGCGGCTGGACGTCGCCGAGGAGCAGCTGCTGGAGGTCGCCGAGCGGGAGCCGTCCTGGCTCGCCCCCTGGTACTTCCTGCAGATCAGCGCACGCGGCGCCTCGCTGGGCCCGGAGGTCGCCGACTGCCGCTTCGAGGCCGCCGTGCGCCGGGTACCCGGGCACCCCGCCTCGCACCGCCAGCGGCTCCAGCAGCTGTGCGCCAAGTGGGGCGGCTCGCACGAGGCGATGCACGGGTTCGCCCGCTCCGCGATGCTGGCCGCCCCCGAGGGCAGTCAGCTCGGCGAGCTGGTCGCGCTGGCCCACCTGGAGCGCTGGCTGGACCTCCCGGACGGCGAGGACCGCGCCCACCTGGCCGACCCCGCCGTGGTGGCCGAGCTGCAGGAGGCGGCGTTCCGTTCCGTCCTGCACCCGGACTTCGTGCCGGTCCGCGGCTGGCAGGCGAGCTTCAACACCTTCGCGATGGCCTTCTCGCTCGCCGACCAGCCCAAGACGGCGCGGCTGCTGTTCGACGCGCTGGACGGCTTCGTCACCGAGTCGCCCTGGCACTACCTGTCCGGCGACCCGGTCAGGACCTTCCGCGCCCACCGCGACCGCTGCGCCGCGTACTGAACCCCTTCCGCATTCCGCGACCGAAAGAGCCTCCGGTGTCCCCATCCGACAACCCGACGAGTGCGCACACCTTCCAGGTGGACCTGCGCGGACTGGTGGACCTGCTCTCCCACCACCTCTACTCCAGCCCGCGTGTCTACCTGCGCGAGCTGCTCCAGAACGCCGTGGACGCGATCTCCGCGCGCCGCGCCCTCGACCCCGAGGCGCCGACCGCCATCACCGTCCGCGCCGACGACGAGCTGTCCGTCACCGACACCGGCATCGGCCTGACCGAGAAGGACGTCCACACCTTCCTCGCCACCATCGGCCGCAGCTCCAAGCGCGACGCCGACGGCCGGCTGGACGGCGCCGGCCTGGCCGCCGCCCGCGGCGACTTCATCGGCCAGTTCGGCATCGGCCTGCTCGCCTGCTTCGTGGTCGCCGACGAGATCACCGTGGTGACCCGGCACGCCGGGAGCCCGGACGCGCCGGTGATCGAGTGGCGCGGCAGCTCCGACGGCAGCTACACCATCCGCACCCTGCCCGCCTCGGCCAAGCCCGAGCCCGGCACCACCGTCACCCTCGCCCCGCGCGCCGACGCCGCCGAGTGGACCCGCTCCGCCCGGGTGCTCTCCCTCGCCCGGGACTTCGGCAGCCTGCTGCGCCACGACGTCACCGTGATCGACGCGGCCGGCACCGCGCACCAGATCAACCGCACCCCGCCGTGGGCCGCCCGGCACGGCTCCCCGCTCGCCCGGCGCGACGCGCTCGCCGAGTACTGCCGCGCCACCTTCGACTTCACCCCGCTCGACACCATCGAGCTGGACCTTCCGCTGGTCGGCCTGCGCGGCGTCGCGTACGTCCTGCCCGACGCCGCCCCGCCCTCGCGCCGCAACGGCCACCGGGTGCACCTCAAGGGCATGCTGCTCTCCGACCAGGCCGACGAACTGCTGCCGGACTGGGCGTTCTTCGTCCGCTGCGTGGTGGACACCGACGGGCTGCGCCCGACCGCCTCACGCGAGGGCCTGTACGCCGACGAGACGCTGGCCGCCGTCCGCGACGCGCTCGGTGCCCGGATCCGCGACTGGCTCACCGGCCTGTCCGCGAGCGACCCGGCGCTGCTGCACCGCTTCCTCTCCGTGCACCACCTGGCCGTCAAGGAACTCGCCCGCTACGACGACGAGTTGCTGCGGATGATGCTGCCCTGGCTGCCGTTCGAGACCACCGACGGCAACGTCACCCTGGACGAGTTCGCACGCAGCCACCCGGTGGTGCTGGTGACCCGTACGGTCGAGGAGTTCCGGCAGGTCGCCCCGATCGCCGGCGCGGCCGGGCTCGGCGTGGTCAACGGCGGCTACACCTACGACCGTGACCTGGTGCACCGGCTGCCGGAGATCCGCCCCGGCGTCTCGGTCGCCGACCTCGACCCGGGCACCGTCACCGCGCACCTGGACACCGTCGACCCGGCCGCCGAACTGGCCGCGGGCGTCTTCCTGGCGATCGCCCGCGAGGTGGTCGGCCGGTTCGACTGCGACGTCGCCCTGCGCAGCTTCCACCCGACCAACGCGCCCGCCCTGCTGCTCGACAACCGGGAGGCCCGGCACGAGCGCACCCGCGCCCAACTCGCCGACGAGGCCGACGGGTTGTGGGCGGACATCCTGGGCTCGCTGCGCGCCGAGGTGCCCCGCGCCCAGCTGGTGCTGAACCACCTCAACCCGCTGGTGCGCCGCGCCGCCACCGTCACCGACCGCGAACTGGCCGTCACCGCCGTCGAGGCGCTGTACGGGCAGGCCGTGCTGATGACCCGCCGCCCGCTCAAGGCCAGCGAGTCCGCGCTGCTGAACCGCTCCTTCATCAGCCTGCTCGACCACGCGATGCTCGGCCACGAGGCGGCGGGCGCGGCCGGTGCCGGTTCCGCGGGCACCGACGAGAAGGAGGCGTGATGCTGGACACCCCCGACGCGGTGATGGCCGCGCTGCGCGAGAACGACGCCCGCCCGTACGGTCGCACCCGCACCGTCACGGCCGAGGAACTCGTCGACGCCGCCGAGCAGTTCGAGGACACCGGGGTCCGCTCGATGGCCCTGCTGGAACTCATGGAGGCCTACGAGTACGACGGCGAGCGCAGCAAGACCCCGGTGGTCTTCGCCCGGGTGCTCAAGCTCTGGGACGCCGACCCGGACGGCTTCGGCGAGTGGGCCCGCCACCAGGTGTTCTGGCGCTTCAAGTGGGTGGCCGTCGCGCTCCTGGACACCCCGGACGTCCCGCTGGCCGCGATCCGGCGCTGGCACACCGAGCTGCGGGACCGCTACCGGGCGGCCGGCTTCGACCTCCAGCCGTACTACGCCCAGCGCTACCACCTGGCCGTGCACACCGGCACCGACGTCCAGAACGCCTACGAGCTGTGGACGGCCCGCCCGCGCTCCGAACTCAGCGACTGCCACGCCTGCGAGACCCGCGCCCGCGCCGACCACCAGGTCGCCGCCGGGGACGACGCGCGGGCACTGGAGATCCTCAGGCCCGTCCTCGACGGCCAGAGCACCTGCGCGGAGGAGCCCTACCGCAGCCAGGCCGCCGCCCTGCTGCCGCTCCTGCGCGAGGGCCGCCTCGACGAGGCCTGCTCCAGCCACCTGACCGGCTACCGCTTCGCCCGCGGCAGGGCGGGGATGGTGCGGCCGGTCGGCCAGCACATCGAGTTCTGCGCCCTGACCGGCAACGAGCCGCGCGGCCTGGAGCTCCTCGCCGAGAACCGCGACCTGTTCGCCGTCACCGGCGACCCGCTCGGGGTCCTCGACTTCCTCACCGGCGTCGAGGTGCTGATCGCCGCCCTGGCCCGGGCCGGGCACGGTTCGCTGGCGGTCAGCGGTCCGGCCGGCACCGCTTGGACGGTCGACACCCTGCTCGTCCACCTGCGCACCGAGGCCGACGCACTGGCCGCCCGGTTCGACGCCCGCAACGGCACCGACGCGGTGAGCGCCGCCCGGCGCGCCCGGCTGGCCGCCCGGCCGCTGCTGGCCGAGCCGCTGGCACTGGGCGTGCGGGCCGCCGCCGCGCCGGAGCTCGGCGCGGCTCCGGCCGTCGCTCCTGCGGCGCGCCGGGTGGTCGAGCCGGAGCCGGAGGACTTCACCGCCCTGGTGCTGCGGGCCCGCGAGCTGGAGGTGCTCGGACACCCGGACGCCGACCGGCTCTGGAAGCGGATCGCCGAGCGCGCCGCGGCCCCGGACTTCGTCCACCCCGAGGACGCCGAACTCGGCGCTCCCGAGCGGCTGAGCGCCGAACTCGCCGAGCAGCGCGCCCACGACGCGCTGCAGCGCGACGACCACGCCGAGGGCGCGGCGGGCCTGCTGGAGGCCGCCGAGCTGTACGAGCGGGCCGGGCTGCCCGGCCCGGCGCTGATGACCCGCACTCGGACGCTGATCGTCGAACTCGGCGACGTCGAGGGAGCGGTGGTCGACTGGGCGGGGCTGGACGCCGCGCTGGCCGAGGCCGAGGCCCTGCGCGCCGAGGGCCGGATGCTCGACGACGACTACCTGATCATCCTGCAGTCGCGCGCCTACGCCGCCCACCACGACCTGGTCGAGGCGCTGCCCGAGCCCTCCGAGGAGACCGCCGGGCGCTTCGAGGCCGCCGTCGGCGGGTACCACCGGACCGCCGTCGAGCTGGGCTCCGCCCGCCGGGCCGCCACCTCCCGCCAGTACACCGCGGACGCCGCCGCCCGACAGGGGCGCCTGGCCGAGGCGACGGCCGAACTGCGCGAGGTGCTGGCCCAGTTGGAGGCGGCCGAACTGCCCTGGCACACCCCGCGGGTGCTCGGCCTGCTCGGCCAGGTGCTGCTGCAACAGGGCGAGCCCGGCCAGGCCGTCGAGGTGTTCCACCGGGCCCTGGCCGAGGCCGTGCGCTGGGGCGAGGACGCCTACCCGTACGCGCCGACGTACATGATGCTCGGCCACGCGTGCATGCGGGTGGAGGACTACGGCGGGGCGATCCGGGCGCTGTCGGAGGCCGCCGCGCGCTACGACCGGAAGGGCGTCGAGGCCGTCGAGGAGGCGGCCCAGGTGCGGATCCAGCTGGCCGACGTGCTGCGCGGCACCGGCCGGGCGGCGGACGCGGTGGCCGTGCTGGAGTCCGTGCTGGACGCCTCGGCGGCCGGGCTGGACGTCCGGATGCTCGCCCAGGCCCGGCTGGACCTCGCCCGCGGCCTGGTCGATCTGGAGGAGTACCGGGACGCGGCCGAGGAGTACCTGCGGCTGGCCGACCTGGTCGCCGACTGGGAGGACCAGGAGACCCACACCATGGTCGCCTGCGAGGCCACCCTGACCCTCGCCCGGGCGGACCGCTGGGACGCCGCCGAGGCCGCCCTCGGACGGGCCCGCCAGGCGCACGGCAAGGCCCCGCGGGTCGACCAACTGGCCGCCACTCTCCGTGAGTTGGCCCAGCTCACGATGCGCACCCGGGGTGCCGAGGGGCTGGACGCGGCACTGGCGCTGCTGGCCGAGGCGGACGGGCTCGGCGAGGCGGCCGAGCAGTCCGGCCAGGAGTACGACGACTGGTACCTGCGGGGCGGTTCGCACTACGAGCGGGCGCGCTGCCTGGCCATCGCCGACCGGCACGAGGAGGCGCTCGCCGAGGTCGAGCGGGCGATCGCGGTGTACGGGCGGGTCGGAGAGCCCGCCGAGTCGCCGCTGTCCGCCGAGGAGACGCGGTCGGAGTCGCTGCGGTCCGAGTCGCTGCGGGCGGAGGCCGTCCGGCTGGCCGCGCTGATCGAGGGCGGCGACCTGGGCCGCCCCCGGGCGGCGGTGGACCGGCTGACCGCCGGGATCGCCCGCTGCGAGGCGGCCGGGCTGCCCGAGGCGGCGCAGGTGCTGGCCTCGCTGCGGGAGCGGTTCGGCTCCGACTGATGCGGAAGGGGCGGGCGTTGTGGACGCCCGCCCCGTGGTCACTCGGGTGTCGACGTCAGCAGGGGCCGTCGTCGGCCCAGACGCCCCACTGGCCGCTGGCGCTCGGCACCTCGTTCAGCGTCCACCACTTGGCGTGGTAGTCGTGCCCGTTGTACGAGACCTTGGCGCCCGCGGTGTACGTGGTGCTCGCGCTCCACGCCGGGGCGGTGCAGACACCCGGGTTGCCGGTCGGGCTGCCGGTCGGCGGGGTGGACGGGGGCGTGGTCGGCGGGGTGGTGGGCGGCGTCGCCCCGGCGAACTTCACCGTGTACCTGGTGAAGTCCCAGTCGTTCTGCGCGACGCTGGAGCAGGAGCCGGACAGGCCCGGGTCGACGTTGCCCGCGCACTGGCGGTCCCGGTTCACCGACCAGTAGGTGTAGCGGGCCAGGCCGTGCGCGGTGGCGAAGTCCAGGACGGCCTGGAAGTCGGCCTGGCGGAAGTACTCGGCGGCGTCGGTGCGACCGTTCATCATCGACACGCCCTCGTGGGCGTACGCGGTGGCCTCGTTCCAGCCGAAGGTGGTCTGCAGGATCTGGTTGAACTTCACCAGCGCGTCGGTCTGGGCGGCGGCGCCGTTGAAGCCGCCGTCGAACGGCATGATCGAGTAGTTGTTCGGCGTGAAGCCCTGCGACTTGGCCTCGTTGAGCATCTGGGTGCCGAACCAGCCGGTGCCCGCGGTGGTCCCGGCGGTGGTGATCGAGATGTACAGGCCGGGGTTGTTCTGCTGGAGGATGCGGGCGGCGCCGATCTCGTTGTGGATCGCGGCGGTGTTCTCGTACTCCGGCTCCTCCAGGTCGAAGTCGATCGCCTTGAGGTTGTACTTGGTGATCACCTGCTGGTAGCCGGCGGCGGTCGCCTCCGGCGTGCCGCAGACCTGGCCCAGCTTGGTGCCGCCGTACCCGCCGACCGACACCGAGACGTCCCCGCCCTTGCCGCGGATGGTCTGGATGACGCCGGGCATGGTGGTGTCGGAGTCGATCGAGGAGGTGCCGCCCCAGGCGGGCGAACAGCTGTTGCCCTGGGCGAGGATGAAGGCCAGCTGGAAGGCCCGCTGCCCGGTCGCGTCCATCACGGCGGCGGCGTCCGGCGGGGTGTTGTCCTCGGGCATCAGATACGGCGCCGAGGCGTACCAGTTGCTGCCCAGGCCGGTGCCGCTGTCGGTGGTGGCGGCCGAGGCGGCGCCGGTGGCGGTCAGCGCGGCGACCGCGCCGGCGACCAGGCCGAGCACACCGGCCACGGCGAGGGCGGCGCGGCCGGAGCGGCGTCTGCGGGGAGTCGAGGGGGCGGGGCGTGGGGGAAGAGCGCGTTCCATCGGAAGCCTTTCCAGGAAGCGGCAGTGGGGTCGGTGGGCCTGATCGCGCCGGATGTGGGGGCGGCGGGACGGCCGAACGGACCCTCGGCGGCGGGTAGTTGCCGAAGGTCATCACTGGTATAGACCTATTGGGGAAGGGTGGTCAACCCCCAAAAGGTCAAGCTCCGGCGCGCCCGGCCGGAACGGTGAAAAGCTCCACCAGCCGTGCCCGCGGCGGCGAAAAGCGCTACTCAGGCCGGGACGGTCACCGCCACCCCGGCGAGCAGACCGGTGACCGCCGGGGACCAGGGGCGGCCGGTCGGCCCGGTGAGGGTCAGGGTCCGGTGCACGGCGGGCCGGATCGGGACCAGGACGCAGTCCGGCGGCAGCATGGTCAGCGCCAGCGCGGGCATCACCGAGACCCCGACGCCCGCGTGCACCATGCCGATCAGCGTGTTGAGGTCGCGGATGCGGTGCCGGGGCGCGAAGCGGGTGCCGGCTCGGCGGTAGGCCTCGCGGATGTGGCGTTCGCAGCCGCCCTCGGAGAGCAGGAAGTCGTCGTCCTCCAACTCGCCGACGTGGATGGTCTCCTGACCGGCGAGCGGGTGGTCGCGGCGCAGCAGCGCGTGCATCGAGTCGGCGCCGAGCGCGACCGCCCCGGGTGCCGGCCGATCGGCGTCGACCAGGACGGCGGCGTCCACCGTGCCGGCCTCCAGCCAGGTGGGCAGCTCGACGTCCTCGCCCTCGAAGACCCGTACGGTGACCTGCGGGTGCGCCGCCTTCCAGTCCCGCAGCAGCCCGGGCAGCAGCGCCTGGCAGACGGTGGTCGGCGCCGCCAGCCGCACGGTGCCGGTGAGGCCGCCGGAGTGCCGGGTGGCGATGGCGCGCACCGCGGCGGCGGAGGCGACGGCGGTGCGGGCGTGCGGCAGGACCTGCTCGCCGAGCGGGGTGGTCCGGCACGGGGTGCCGCGCCGCAGCACCGGTGCGCCGAGCGAGCGCTCCAGCGCGGCGACGGCGTGCGAGACGGCGGACTGGCTGATGCCCAGTTCGTCGGCGGCCGCGCCGAAGCCACCGGTGTCGGCGACCGCGACCAGCGCCCTGAGCTGGGCCAGATTGACCTCCGAGGCCATGAGAGTTCCTCATCCTCCCCGCACCGCCACTTGTTGGACTCATGTTCCGCCGCTGGGCCACGCTCTGTCCAGGACAGCGGAACGGGTCCGGGAACACGGAACGGACGGACGGGGAGGTGGTCGGGGTGCGGCGCTGGTTGCCGGGCTTCGTGGCACTGTCGGCGATCTGGGGCGCCAGCTTCGCCCTGATCAAGGTGGCGGTCGACGCGGGTGTGCCGCCGGTGTGGGTGGCGCTGTGGCGCAGCGCGCTGGGCGCCACCACGCTGTGGGCGGTCCTGCTGCTGCGCGGCGAGCGGGCCCCGCGCGACCGGGCGCTGTGGGGGCACTCGGCGGTGGTCGCGGTGCTGCTCAACACCGTGCCGTTCACCCTGTTCTCGTTCGGCGAGACCAGGGTCAGCTCGGTGCTCGCCGGGGTGATGAACGCGACCACCCCGCTGTTCACCATGCTGTTCGCGGTGCTGACCGTCCCCGAGGAGCGCCGCCCCGGTGTCCGCCGGCTCTCCGGCCTCGCGCTCGGCTTCGTCGGCGTGCTCACCGTCCTCGGCGTCTGGCGCGGCCTCGGCTCCGGCGCGACCGTCGGCGCCCTCGCCTGCCTGTCCGCCGCCTGCTGCTACGGCGCGGGCTTCGCCTACCTGCGCCGCTTCCTGTCCGGCCGCCCGGAGACCGTCACCGCCCTCTCCACGCTCCAGATCACCTGCGCCACCGCAGAGTTGGCCCTTTTCGCCCCGGCAGCCGCAGGCCTCCCGCACTGGCCCGGCGGCCCGGCCGCCGGCGCCCTGCTGGTGCTCGGCGCGCTCGGCACGGGCCTGGCGTACCTGCTCAACCTCGGCCTGGTCCGCACGGCCGGCACCGCCGTCGCCTCCGCCGTCACCTACGTCATGCCCCTGTGGTCCACCGCGCTCGGTGCGGCCCTGCTCGCCGAGCCGGTCGGCTGGAACGCCCTGGCCGGCGGCATCCTGGTCATCGCCGCCGTCGCCCTCACCCGCCCCCGCCCCCGCCCCCGCCCCCGCAACACCCCGGCCCCCGCGGCCCCGAGGGCGCTCGGGGCCGGCCGGGTGACCGGCCCGGGGGAGGGGCGGGCAGACTGCACCCGCGAGGGCCCCGGCCGGACTGACGTTCGGTGTCCGGTGGATTACGGGTCGTGCCCGGAGGACCGCTAGGGTGGCCCCCGTGGTGAGGTCGTGGGATGCGGCGGTCGGGCGGGCGCAGGACCGGTTGGCGGCTGGGGTGCGGTTGCGGGCAGCCGCCGACGGGGAGGAACGGCGGTTCGCCCTCTGGGACTTGGCGTCCCTGGCGGAGGGCGAACTGGGCGAGGTGGTGGACCCGGACGCGCTGGCGCCGCGGGCCGAGCGGGCCTGGCGGGAGCGGCTGGGGGAGAGCGGCCGGGAGTGGCCCGGCGGGGAGCTGTACCGGCGCCGGTACTGGATCCTCGACGAGCGGGGCGCGGTCGCCGGGACGATCGCGGTGGACAACTGGACCAGGGGCCCGAGCCAGCTCGCCGTGTCCTCCCTCTATCTGCGGCCGCGGTCGCGCGGCCACGGGCTGGCGGCCGCCGCGCTGGACGAGGTGTACGCGGCGGCCACCGCCGAGGGCCTGCCGGGCTTCCGGCTGGAGGCGCACTGGAGCTGGCAGCCGGCCGTCCGCTACTACCTGCGCCGCGGGCTGTGGGTGGTGGGCTGGAAGCGCTCGCTGTCGTTCGCCCGGATGCCCCAACTCCCGCTCCACCGGGTGCGCGAGGAGGACGGGCGGCTGCTCCTGCTGGTCGCCGACCGGCAGCGCGGCTGGGTGCCGATACTGGCCGCCGGGCAGGAGGGCCGCTGGCTGCGGCTGGACGAGACGGCCGACTACCGGGGCTGTGACGGCTGGGTGCACGAGTACGCCCGTTCGACGCTGGCGCTGTACCTGGCGCTGGCGGGCCGTCCGCTGGTGCGCGGGCCGCAGTGGTGGGCGGAGGCGTGGCGCTGGGCGGACGCGGGCGAGCCGGAGGGGCTGGCGGCCAGGATCGAGGAGTTCGAGCGGGCCGCCCGGACCAGGGCAAGCCGTACGGTCGTCGGCCCGTACCGCGCGGTGGCGCTGCCGGAGCCCGCGCTGCCGGAGCCGGCGCCGCCGGCGTCCCCGCAGCTGGCAGACTCGGGGGATGGGTGAGATCGAGATCGACGGCGCGCCCGCCGACCCGGCGCGGCTCGCCGCCCTGGGACTGCTGAACTACGGGCACTTCACCACGCTGCGGGTCGAGGCGGGCGGCGTCCGCGGTCTGGCGCTGCACCTGGACCGGCTGGTCCGGGACTGCCGGATGCTCTTCGCCGCCGAGCTGGACCGGGCGGTGGTCAGGGAGCGGATCCGCGCGGTGCTGCCCGCGGACGGCGCGCCGGTGATCGTCCGGGTCACCGTCTACGACCCCGCGCTCGGCCTGGAGCGCCCCGCCGCCACCGCCGACCCCGCCCTGCTGGTGACCACCCGCCCGGCCGCGACCGCCGAGCCCGCCCCGCTGCGGGTGCGGACGGTGGCCCACCGGCGCGAGCTGCCCGAGGTGAAGCACGTCGGCCTGTTCGGCCTGGTTCACCACCGCCGCACCGCCCAACTCGCCGGGTACGACGACGTGTTGCTCACCGACGACGACGGCCTGGTGACCGAGGGCGCGACCTGGAACGTCGGCTTCCTGGCCGGGGACCGGCTGGTGCGGCCCGCGGGCCCCAGCCTGCCCGGCGTCACCGAGAAGCTGCTCGCCGGAGCGTACGACGGCCCGCAGTCCCGCGAGCCGGTCCGCGCCGCCGACCTGGCGCGCTTCGACGCGGCCTTCGCGCTCAACGCGGGCGTCGGCCTGCGCCCGCTGGCCGCCGTCGACGGCACCGCCTTCGACCCCGCCCACCCGCTGCTCGCCGAACTGCGCGCCGCCTACCTCGGGATCGCCGCCGACCCGGTGTAGCGGCGACCGCCCCGGACCGGTGCGGGGGCCGCGCGCCGGAGGACCGCTCCGGCGAATCGCTCGCACGGGTGACAAACCCCGTGGCAACCGGCGCAACGGGATGGCGGAACGGTCCAGGATCCCTGCAGGTAACTGATCATGACGAGGGATCAGCTACGCTCCAGCCCGCCCGTCCGACCCGCCGAAGCAGAGAGGGTAGCCCCCGACATGAGCAGTCCCCCCGCCGCCTCCGCGCCCCGCTGGCCGCTGATCCTCCTGCGCGTCACCGCCACCTCCCTGGCGCTGCTGGCCGTGCTCCAGGTCATGCTCGCCGGAAGCTTCCTCAACGGCACCTACGACTCCCTCAAGGACCACGAGGGCAACGCGATGACGCTGGGCACCGTGGTCGTGATCCAGCTGGCGGTGGCCTTCCTCGTGCACCGGCCCGGGCGAGGCCCGCTCTGGCCGCTGTGGACCACCGCCGTGCTCACCGTCGCCGTGACCGGCCAGATCGGCGCCGGCTACGCGCGGGCGACCGGGGTGCACGTCACCCTCGGCGTGCTGCTGGTCAGCGGCATCCTGTTCGGCCTGGTCGGCGCCTGGCGGCTGCCGCTGCCCGCCCGCGAGGCCGAGCGCGCGGAGGGACCGGACGGCGGCGGACGGCTGCCGCGCCCCGGCGGGCCGGTGGAGGTGAAGCGGTGAACCGCCGCCGGTTCCTCGGCATCGGCGCCTCCGTGCTCGGTACGGGGGCGCTGGCCGCCGTCGCCGTCCCCTCGGCGGCCTACCTGTTCTCGGAGGGCCGCCCCGGACGGCTGCTCAGCAGCGACCTCGACCTGCCCGCGGCCTTCCAGGTCCCGCTGCCGGTGCCGCCCGTGCTCCAGCCGGTGCGCACCGACGGCACCAACGACTACTACGAGATCACCCAGCAGGTCGCCAAGCTGGAGATCCTGCCCGGGGTGAGGACCGAGGCGTGGACGTACGGCGGCACCTACCCCGGGCCGACCGTGGTCACCCGCTCCGGCCGGGCCGCGGTGATCAAGCACCGCAACCAGCTGCCGGTGCCGTCCGTGGTCCACCTGCACGGCGGGCACACGCCCGCCGACAGCGACGGCTACCCGATCGACCTGCTGCTGCCCGTCGGCTCCACCGCCCCCGCCGCCGGATCGATGGACGGCATGCCGGGGATGCGGCACACGGCGGGCCACGACCTGGTCGGCGAGCGCACCCACACCTACCCGGGCAAGCAGCGCGCCGCCACCCTCTGGTACCACGACCACCGGATGGGCTTCACCGGCCCCGGCGTCTGGCGCGGCCTGTCCGGGTTCCACCTGGTCCACGACGACGAGGAGGGCGCCCTGCCGCTGCCGCGCGGCGAACGCGACCTCCCCCTGATGCTCGCCGACCGCGCCTTCGCCGCCGACGGCTCCTTCCGCTACCCGTCCACCGACGCCTCGCTCGCCGTGCCCGGCGTCACCGACGACTACATGGACGGCGTCCTCGGCGACGTCATCCTGGTCAACGGCGCGCCCTGGCCGCGACTGGACGTGGACCGGGCGCACTACCGGCTGCGGCTGCTCAACGGCTCCAACGCCCGGCTCTACCGGCTCGAACTGGACCCCCAGCCCTCCGGCGGCGACGCGCTGGTCCAGATCGGCTCCGACGGCGGCCTGCTCGCCGCCCCGGTCACCCACGACGCGATCGAGATCGCCCCCGCCGAACGCTTCGACGTGGTGATCGACTTCTCCCGCTACCAGCCCGGCACCCGGGTGCGCCTGCTCAACCGCTTCGGCAGCGGCCGCACCGCCGAGGTGATGCGCTTCGACGTCTCCTCCCGGGCGGTGAACGACGACGCCAAGGTGCCCGACAAGCTGGCCGCCGTCGAGCAACTGGACGCCTCCGCCGCCGTCGCCACCCGCGACTTCAAGTTCCGGCGCAGCCGCAGCGACGGCTGGACCATCAACGGCGACCCGTACCAGCCCGGGCGCAGCCTCGCCACCCCCGCCCTCGGCAGCATCGAGCGGTGGCGCTTCTCCAGCGACGTGCACCACCCCGTGCACGTCCACCTCGACCACTTCCAGGTGATCGGGCGCAACGGCAAGGACCCGGGCCCGTGGGACGCGGGCTGGAAGGACACCGTCGACCTGCGGCCGGCCGAGGCGGTGGAGGTACTGGTGCGCTTCACCGACTACGCGGGGACGTACATGATGCACTGCCACAACCTGGAGCACGAGGACATGGCGATGATGGCCGACTTCACGGTCGGGTGAGCCGGGCTCACCCGGACGGCCGTGTGCCGGAGGGCGCTCGCTGCGCCCTCCGGCACTCTTGTCCTAGCGTCGCGCAGAGGTGTAATCGTTGAAGGTTGCCTGGTGACGGACGGAGCCGCCGCATGACCACCCCCGCCGAACGCCGCCGCACCGGGCGGGCCGCCCGGGAGCGCGTCTCCCGCTCCGAGCACGGCCGGTGGATCCCCGCCGCGGACCGGCCCGACCCGCTCGGCGTGCTGGAGGCCCAGGGCGCGGACCGGGTCGCCCGGCTGCTGCCGATCCGGTACGGGCGGATGGCCGACAGTGCGTTCAGCTATCTGCGCGGCGCCGCCGCCGTGATGGCCGCCGACCTCGCGGCCGTCCCCGAGACCGGACTGACCGTCCAACTCTGCGGCGACGCCCACCTGGTGAACTTCGGGGTGTACGCCTCGCCGGAGCGCGCGCTGCTCTTCGACGTCAACGACTTCGACGAGACCCACCCCGGGCCCTTCGAATGGGACGTCAAGCGCCTCGCCGCCAGCGTCGCGGTCGCCGCCCGTGACAACGGCCAGGACGACCAGCGCGCCCGACGTGCCGCCCGGACCGCCGTCCAGGGCTACGCGACCGCGATGCGCCGGCTGGCCGGGCTCGGTGAACTCGACGTCTGGTACAGCCGGATCGACACCGCCGAGCTGCTGTCGCTGATCCGGAAGACCAGACGGCGCAAGGCCGTTGAGGCCGACCTCGCGCACGTCCGGCGCCGCACCAGCCTGCAGGCCTTCGGCAAGCTCACCGAGGAACGGGACGGGCGGCGGCGGATCATCAGCTCGCCGCCGCTGATCGAGGAGCTGGCGCAGACCGAATTGCGCAGCCTCGGCAAGGTGTTCAGCGACTACCGGGCCACCCTCGCCGAGGACCGGCGGGTGCTGCTCGACCGCTACCGATTCGTCGACGCGGCGATGAAGGTGGTCGGCGTCGGCAGCGTCGGCACCCGCTGCTACATCGTCCTGCTGGAGGGCCGGGACATCCGCGACCCGCTGTTCCTGCAGCTCAAGGAGGCCGGCCGGTCGGTGCTGGAGGACCACCTGCCGCGCACCCGGGTAGACGCCGAGGTCGCCGTCCACCACGGCGGACGCCGGGTGGTCACCGGGCAGCACCTGATGCAGGCCGCCAGCGACATCTTCCTCGGCTGGACCACCGGCCCCGCCGGGCGCCACTACTACGGCCGCCAACTCCGTGACATGAAGGGCTCGGTGGAGATCGACACGCTGACCCCCTCCAGCCTGCGCGCCTACGCCGACCTGTGCGGGCGCACCCTCGCCCGCGCCCACGCCCGCACCGGCGACCGCCTCGCCATCGCCGGCTACCTGGGCGCCGCCGACACCTTCGCCGAGGCCGTCGCCGACTTCGCGCTGCGCTACGCGGACCGTACGGCGGCCGACCACCGGGAGCTGGTCGGGGCGATCGAGGCGGGGCGGATCACCGCGACCCGTGGCGTGTGAGGGCTGTCAGGCCCTGTCCGGCGGACGATCCTCCGCCGTGGCGCGGCATGGGCTCGATTCCCGAGGAGGAATGGCGGGGTGTGCGGCGCCCGGGTAGAAGTGGAGGATGGACTTCCCCAGGGCGCTGCGCGAGCGCCGTACCGACCGCCGGCTCAGCCAACTCGACCTCGCCACCCGGGCGGGCACCACCCAGCGGCACCTCAGCTTCATCGAGTCCGGTCGCTCCGTCCCCGGCCGGGGCATGGTGGTGCGCCTCGCCGAGTCGCTCGACCTGCCGCTGCGCGAGCGCAACGAGCTGTTGTTGGCGGCCGGTTACGCCCCCGTCTACCCGGAGAGCCCGCTGGACGGGCCGCAGCTGGCCCCCGTCCGGGCGGCGATCGACCACCTGCTGGCCGGGCACCTGCCCTACCCCGCGCTGGTGGTGGACCGCCGCGGCGACGTGGTGGCGGCGAACGAGGCGGTGGACGTGATCACGGCGGGCGCCGACCCGCGCCTGGTCGGGCCCGGGACCAACGCCTACCGGCTCGCCCTGCACCCGGACGGGCTGGCGCCACGCATCCTCAACTTCGCCGCCTGGGGCCGGCATATCGTCGAACGCACCCGTCATCTGGGCGAGCTGCACGATGAGTTGAGCTCATACGTGCCAGAAGTCGAGGTGGGAGAGCAGCACTTGGGCTTCGCGGTGCCACTGGAACTGCGGACCGGGCTCGGTGAGCTGCACCTGATGACGACGGTGACCACCTTCGCCACCGCCGTCGACGTCACGCTCGCCGAACTGATGCTGGAGGCCTTCCTGCCCGCCGACGCCCGGACCGCGGAGCTGCTGCTCAGAGCCCGGGGAACTGGTAGTCGGCGGTGATCCGCCCGTCGGCGCCCAGGACGACGAACTCCACGCCGCCGCCCGCGAGGTCACCGGTCTCGACGGACACCATCTCCCAGGTGAACCGGACGACGTCGCGCAGCCGCACGGCGTCCTCCCGGGCCCGGAAGGTGAACTCCCCGGGTGCCACGAACTCCTGGTACGCCCGGGTGACGCGGAACTCCAACTCCCGGTAACCGCGCGCCTCCAGCACCGGCTCCGGGAAGCCGACCCGAACGGCCTCGGTGCGGATCTCCTCCGGCGGGTGCACCAGGTGCACGCCGTCCTCGGACCATAGCCGCTCGATCGCCTTCCGGCGTGCTCCGGCGTCCGGCTCCGTCCACAAGGCGGCGTAACGGTCGGCGAGTTGCTGGGCAGTGTTGGTCATCATCGACTCCTCGGGGTGTCCGGTCGGTCACGGTGCACCCCATCCTCGGAGGGGCGCCGCAGCCGGACAATTCCCGCCCAGGAATGGCACCGTCGGCGGTTGACCTCCGGGCCGGCGGTGCGGTCAGGCGCGCGCCCGCAGGCCGTCGAGCACCAGCGTGAACAGGTGGTCGCGGCGCTCGGCCAGGGCGGGGGTCTGGTGGTCGATCCAGCTCAGCGCGTTGGCGAGGGCGAAGAGGTCGACCGCTTCGACGTCCGGGCGGATCACCCCCTCCCGCTGGGCCGCGGCGAGCAGCCGGCCACCGGCCTGCCGCATCCGCAGGCAGCTGGCGTGCAGGGCGGAGTCCGGGTCGTGCAGGGTGGCCAGCAGGGTGGCCGGGAGGCCGTGGTAGGCGCCCGCGCCGAGGGTGAACTCGTGGAGCCAGTCGGCCAGGGCGGCTTCGGCCGGTGCCTCTGCGCCGAGGGCGTCGGCGCGCTCGGCGAGCTGCTCGAAGCGGCGGCCGAGCAAGGCCGCGAGCAGGTCCTCCCGGGTGGGGAAGTGCCGGTAGAGCGTGCCGAGGCCGACCCCGGCGCGGCGGGCGACGTCGCGCAGCGAGGCCTGGGTGCCCTGCTCGGACACCAGGGCGGTCGCTTCGACCAGGATCCGGTCGCGGTTGCGCTGGGCGTCGGCGCGCGGCGCGCGCGGCTCCTCGGACATGGCTCTCCTCGACGTTGACAATCGGAGCACTGCTCCGGTTAATCTTTTCCGGAGCAGTGCTCCGGATTCTATCCGGGGCCGTCCGTCCTGCGTTGGGGGAGACACATGGGAACCGGAACGACCATGCGTGCCGTCCGGCTGCACGCCTTCGGCGAGCCCGAGGTGCTGGTGTACGAGGAGGTGCCGCGGCCGGTGCCGGGGCCCGGCGAGGTGCTGGTCCGGGTCCACGCGGCGGGCGTCAACCCGCTCGACTGGTACGCGCGGCAGGGCTTCCCGAACCTCCCCCGGGACCGGCGTCCCCCCTGGCGGCCGCCGCTCGTCCTCGGCAGCGACGTCTCCGGCACGGTCGCGGCGCTCGGCGGCCCCGACACCGGGTGGCGCGTCGGCGAAGAGGTCTTCGGACTCGTCAGGTTCCCGGGCCTCTCGTCCGGCTACGCCGAGTACGTCGTCGCCCCGGCCGCCGCCCTTGCCCGCAAGCCGGCCTCCCTCGGGCACCTGGAGGCCGCCGCCGTCCCGATGGCGGGGCTGACCGCGTACCAGTTCCTGCACCGGTACCTGGGCTACGCCGGGGGAGGGCCGGCCGTGGTCAACGGCGCGGCCGGCGGAGTCGGGCACTTCGCGCTCCAACTGCTGCGACTGGCCAGGGCGGAGGAGGTCGTCGCGGTCGCCTCCGGGCGGCACGAGGAGTTCCTGCGCGGGCTCGGCGCCGACCGCTTCGTGGACTACACCCGCACCCCGGTCGCCGAAGCCGTCCACGACGCCGACCTGCTGTTCGACACCGTCGGCGGCCCCGACGCCCACCGGCTGCTGCCCGCCCTGCGGCGCGGCGGCCGGGTCGTCCCGGTCTACCTCGGCGACTACCGGCCGCAGCGGGCGGCCGAACTCGGGGTGGTGCTGCACGAAGGCCTCTGGCAGGTCCGCTCCAGCGGCGCCGACCTCGCCGAACTGGCCGCCCTGCTGGCGGACGGGCGGCTCCGGGTCGCGCTGGACAGCACCTACCCGCTGCCCGAGGCGGCGGCCGCCCACCGCAGGGCGGAACGGGGGCACATCCAGGGCAAGATCGTCCTCCGGGTGCGCGAGTAGCGCTGCGGGCCCTTCCGCTCCGGGTCTGGGGCGCCGAGGGCTTCCCCGGCATCGTGGCCTGGTCCAGCGGCTTCACCGTGCTGGCCGGGAGTCCGGGGCTGGGCCATGGCCGGGTTGGGCGAGCACCGGAGCACCGGAGGTCTCAGGGCACCAGCAGTCGCAGGGCCTCCCGCCGTACCGTGACCTCGACCGGGAGGGTGGTGATGAACTCGCCGTCGGCGTAGGCGGTGATGCCCGGGGACTCGATCCGCAGCGACTCGGTGCGGAGCGTGGTGACCTCGGGGTGGTCGGTGTGGGTGCCCTTGAAGAGGGTGGGGAAGAAGCGGGCGATCCGCAGGCGGGGCATGGCGTCGACCAGGGTGAGGTCGAGCAGGCCGTCGTCGGGCAGGGCGGAGGGGCAGATCAGCATGCCGCCGCCGTAGCTGCGGGTGTTGCCGACGGCGGCGAGGGTGAGGTCGCGTTCGATGACGGTGCCGTCGGCGAGGGTGATCCGGAAGGGCAGGGGCCGCAGGTTGGCGAACTCGGCGAGGATGGCGAGGTTGTAGCGCATCCGGCCGCGGGGCCAGCGCAGCCGGTTGGCGCGGTCGCTGACCAGGGAGTCGAAGCCGGTGGCGAGGACCGAGCCGTACCAGCGGACCGCGCCGTCCGGGCCGGTGATCCGGCCGAGGTCGATGGTGCGGGTGCGGCCGGCGGCGATGACGTCGGCGGCGGCCTCGGGGTCGCCGAGCGGCAGGCCGTACTCGCGGGCGTGGTCGTTGCCGGTGCCGGCCGGTACGACGCCGAGCGGGACGGTGCCGTCGGCGAGGGCCTGGAGGGCGAGGTTGATCATGCCGTCGCCGCCGACGACGACCACCGCGTCCGCACCGCCGGCCGCCGCCTCGCGGGCGAGGCGGACGGCGTCGTCGGCGGAGCGCCCGGCCTGCGGTTCGACCTCGACGCCGAGGGCGCGCAGTCGGGCGACGGCCCGGTGGGCGGCGGGTTCGGCGTGGCCGATGCCCGCCGCCGGGTTGGTGAGAACGGTGACCCTGCGGACAGCGGTTCTCCGCCCGGTCACGGGATCAGCTTGCCGGGGTTGAGGATGCCCGCCGGGTCGAGCTCGGCCTTGACGGCGCGCAGGATGCGCACGCCCAGGTCGCCGATCTCCTCGGTCATCCAGGGCCGGTGGTCGGCGCCGACCGCGTGGTGGTGGGTGATGGTGCCGCCAGCGCCGATGATGGCGTCGCCGGCGGCCTGCTTGGCGGCGCCCCACTGGGTGAGCGGGTCCTCGCCGAGGGCGGCGACGACGGTGAAGTAGAGCGAGGCGCCGGTCGGGTAGACGTGCGAGATGTGGCACAGGACGAGCGCGCCGGGCAGGGAGCCGGTCAGGGCCTCGGTGACGGCGGTGCGGAGCTGCGCCAGGTCACTCCAACCGGCCGCCGTCTCCAGGGTCTCGCACAGCGCGCCCGCGTTGAGCAGCGAGTCGCGCAGGTAGGGGGCGTTGAACCGGCCGTGCTCCCAGGCCCGGGCGGGCGCCTCGCCGAGCGAGGTGCCGCCGGCGGCGAGCAGGGCCTCGCGGGTGAGGTCGTGCCGGGCGGCGACCTGCTCGGCGTCGCCCTCGAAGACGGTGACGGCCAGGCAGCCGCTGACCGCCGGGGAGCCGCCGATCTGCTCGGTCATGGCGAGGTTGACCATGGTCTCGGCCTCGTCGGAGAGCCGGATGACGGTCGGGCCGGTGCCCTGCTGCTCGACGGCGCGCAGCGCGGCCGTTCCGGTGGCGAAGTCGGGGAAGCTCCACGCCTCGTAGGCCTTGACGGCGGGCAGCGGGTGGACGCGCAGGCGGACGGCGGTGATCACGCCGAGGGTGCCCTCGGAGCCGAGGAAGAGCTGGCGCAGGTCGGGGCCGGCGGCCGAGGCGGGGCCGCGGCCGAGTTCGAGCGTCCCGGCGGGGGTGACGATGCGCAGGCCGCGGACCATCTCGTCGAAGCGCCCGTAGCCGGCGGAGTCCTGGCCGGAGGAGCGGGTGGCCGCGAAACCGCCGATGGTGGCGAAGCGGAAGCTCTGCGGGTAGTGGCCGAGTTCCCAGCCGCGTTCGGCGAGCAGGGCTTCCGCGGCGGGCCCGGTGAGGCCGGCGCCGAGGACGGCTTCGCCGGAGGTCTCGTCGAGGGCGTGGAGGCGGTCGAGGCGGCGCAGGTCGAGCGAGACGACGGCCTCGAAGCCGCCGCGCTCGGGGTCCAGGCCGCCGACGACGCTGGTGCCGCCGCCGAACGGGACGACGGCGATCCGGCGTTCGGCGCACACGGCGAGGACGGCGGCGATCTCGGTCTCGTCGCCGGGCACGACCACGGCGTCCGGCGCGTCCTGCGGCTCGCGGCTGCGGCGGCGCAGCAGGTCGGGGGTGGACTTGCCGCCGGCCCGGGGCAGGCGGTCGGCGTCGGCGGCGCTGACGTGCGCCTCGCCGACGGCGGCGGCCAGCGCCTTGAGGGCGTCGGCGGTGATCCGGGAGGGACGCAGCACGACCTCGGCGGCGCTCGGCCCGGGGGCGGCGTCGCCGGTGACGCCGAGGGCGGCGGCGAGCAGTCCCTTGATGTCGGCGGACAGCTCCTTGGCGAGGGCCGGGTCGCCCCAGGCGTCCCATTTCATCGGGGGGAGCGGCAGCGCGGCGCCGGCTGCCCCTGCTTGCGTCTCAGGTGCCATGCGTTACAGTTTCACACATCATGTCAAGTAGTAACGCCACGGCCGGAGTGCCGCGCAGTACCGACGACGCGATCCTGGACGCCGCCGCCGACCTGATCGTCCACCTCGGCGTCCGCCGCACCCAGCTGGCGGAGATCGCGCGCCGCGCCGGGGTCAGCCGCCCGACCGTCTACCGGCGCTGGCCGGACGTCCAGGCGGTGATCGGCGCGCTGCTCACCCGCGAGATCCTGGCCACCCTGGAGGGCACCCCGCTGGACGTCCGCGACCGGGAGACCTTCGTGGACCGGGTCGTCGAGGTCGCCGTACGGCTGCGCGACCACCCGGTGCTCGGCGCGCTGCTCCACTCCGACGACTCCGACCTGCTGCTCCAGTACGTGGTCGAGCGGCTCGGCGCCAGCCAGCGCGGCCTGCTGGAGGCGTTGCGCACCGGCATCGAGCGGGGGCAGGCCGAGGGCTCGATCCGGGCCGGCGAGCCGACCGAACTGGCCGCCATGGTCCTGCTGATCGCCCAGTCCACCGTCCAGTCGCACCGCATGGTCGCCTCCCTGCTGCCCGAGGCGGCCTGGCGGCGCGAACTGGCCAGAGCGCTGAACGGATACCTCGCGCCATGACCTCCCATGCAGGCCGCACCGCCGGTCCGTCCGGTTCGTCCGGTCCGTCCGCTCGTCCGTCCGCCGGCCCCTTCGCCGGAACCGGCCAACTCAACGGCGTCCGCCGGACGGTGGAGCTCGACGCACTCGCCGAGGACCCGCGCGTCGACCTGCTGGTGATCGGCGGCGGCGTCACCGGCGTCGGGGTGGCGCTGGACGCCGCCGCGCGCGGCCTGCGGACCGTCCTGGTCGAGGCCCGCGACCTCGCCTTCGGCACCAGCCGCTGGAGCTCCAAGCTGGTGCACGGCGGCCTGCGCTACCTCGCCTCCGGGCGGGTCAAGGTGGCCCGGGAGAGTGCCGTCGAGCGCGACGTGCTGATGACCCGCACGGCCCCGCACCTGATCCGCGCGCTGCCCCAACTGGTCCCGCTGCTCCCGGACTTGCTGCGCCCTGGCCAGGCCTCGCTGATCCGCGCGGGCTTCCACGCCGGGGACGCGCTGCGGCTGAGCGCGGGGACGCCGGGCGCCCTGCTGCCCCGGGTGCGCCGGATCGACGCGGCCCGGACGCGCCAGCTGGTCCCGGGCGTGCGGACGGCCGGCCTGCGCGGGGCGCTGGTCGCGCACGACGGCCAACTGGTGGACGACGCCCGGCTGGTGGTCGCCCTGGCGCGCACCGCCGCGCAGTACGGGGCGAGCGTGCTGACCCGGGTGCGGGCCGAGTCCGTCACCGGGACGTCCGCCCGGCTGGTCGACGCGCTGAGCGGCCAGACGCTGACCGTCACCGCGGGCGCGGTCGTCAACGCCACCGGGGTGTGGGCGGGCGAGGTGGACACCTCGATCAAGCTGCGGCCCAGCCGCGGCACCCACCTGCTGGTGGACGCCGCGACCCTCGGGTACCCGGTGGCGGCGCTCACCGTGCCCGTCCCCGGCTCCACCAGCCGCTTCGTCTTCGCGCTGCCGCAGCAGCTCGGCCGGGTGGCGATCGGGCTGACCGACGAGGACGCCCCGGGCCCGATCCCGGACGAGCCGCAGCCCACCGAGGCCGAGCTGACCTTCCTCCTGGACACCGTCAACGCGGCCCTCGCCACCGCGCTGACCAGGGCGGACGTACGCGGCGCCTACGCCGGACTGCGTCCGCTGATCGACACCGGGGGCGGCAGCACCGCCGACATCTCCCGCGAGCACGCGGTGCTGGAGTCCCCGTCCGGGATGATCACCGTGGTCGGCGGCAAGCTCACCACCTACCGGCGGATGGCCGAGGACGCGGTGGACGCCGCCGTCCGGCTGCGCGGCCTGCCCGCCCGGACCTGCTGGACGGCCCGCCTGCCGCTGGTCGGCGCCCCCGGCCACCGCGACAGCCGCCCGGCCCCGGCCGGCGGGGTGCCCGCCTCGCTGCTCGCCCGGCACGGCGGAGTGGCCCACGAGGTGCTGGCGGCAGGGGAGTTGTCGCCGCTGGCGGAGGGCCTGGACGTGACCCGCGCCGAGGTCGCCTACGCGGTCACCCACGAGGGCGCCCTGGACGTCGCCGACGTCCTCGACCGCCGGACCAGGATCGGCCTGGTCGCGGAGGACGCAGAGCGGGCCCGGAAGGCGGTCGAGGAGATCATCGCGGAGACCGTGGCGGAGTAGCGGTAGCGGCAGCGGCAACGAAGGCCGGTACGGCGATCCGCCGTACCGGCCTTCGTGTGGGCGGACGCCGCTACTCGGCCCTGGCCGGTGCCTGGAGGTTCCAGAGCCGGCCGTCGGGGTCGCGGACGGTCGCCAGCCTGCTCCCGAAGTGGGTGTCCTCGAACGGGGTACGGAAGGACGGAAGGGCAGAAGAGCAGAAGCGGTGCTTCAGCGGGCGGTGTGCTCCGGCATCGGGTGTTCGGCGCCCGCGAGTTCCAGCACGCAGGTCAGCGGGTGCTCCGCCCGGCCCGTGCGGTCCAGCCGTACGGCCAGCGGCCGCGGCGGTTCCTCGGAGAGTTGCCCGGACAGCGTCAGCGGATAGCTGCCGTGGCCGTGGACGCGGTGGAAGGCGCACTCCTTGCCGTCCACCAGCAGTTCGGTCTCGGTGATCCAGCCGGAGCGGACGTTGACGGTGACCGAGTGTCCGCTCTGGTCGAGGTGGAAGCTGTACCGCTGGCGCATGGGAACCTCCCGCGAAGGCCCCGGCAGATCGAGGGCCTCGGAACCGAAGGCCTCGGAACGGCGGCGGCCAGGGGATCCACCGCCAGTCTAGGGCGGCCTCACCCGCCCGGCGCCCCGGCCGGTACGGTGATCGGCGTGCGGAGGGATCCGGGCCGGGGGTGATCGGTTCCCTTCCCCGCCCCTGAGAAATCCCCGGGGCGGGCCCCGCCTGCAGGCGGATTCTCGTGATCTCTACAGTGCTGTAGATTCGTCCGCAGGGAGAGATCCGAGGAGGGCATTGTGGGAGTTTCGCTGGCCAAGGGCGGCAACGTCTCGCTGAGCAAGGAGGCGCCCGGTCTGAGCGCCGTGATCGTGGGTCTCGGCTGGGACGTTCGCACCACCACCGGGGCCGACTACGACCTGGACGCCAGTGCGCTGCTGTGCAACGCGCTCGGCAAGGTGGTCTCGGACCAGCACTTCGTCTTCTTCAACAACCTTCGCAGCCCCGAGGGTTCGGTCGAGCACAGCGGCGACAACCTGACCGGTGGCGGCGACGGCGACGACGAGCAGATCAAGGTCGACCTGGCCCGGGTGCCGGCCGACGTCGCCAAGGTGGTCTTCCCGGTGTCGATCTACGACGCCGACGCCCGGCTGCAGAACTTCGGCCAGGTCCGCAACGCCTTCATCCGGATCGTCAACCAGGCCAACGGGCAGGAGATCGCCCGCTACGACCTGACCGAGGACGCCTCGACCGAGACCGCGATGGTCTTCGGCGAGCTGTACCGCAACGGCGTCGAGTGGAAGTTCCGTGCGATAGGCCAGGGTTACGCCTCCGGCCTGCGCGGCATCGCCACCGACTACGGCGTGAACGTCTGATCCACCCGGTTCAGCGGGCGGGCCGGCTCAGCCGGTCCGCCCGAGCGCGTGCCCGCCGAACCCGCCGCTGCCGGTGAGCTGTTCCCGCCACCAGACGGCCATCGCCGGCTCGTCCATGGCCGACCAGTCCGGCGCCGCGGTGACCTGCGCCCGGCCCAGCGTCCGGCCCAGGTTCACCAACTCCAGCCCTGCCACGGTCCGTTCGCGGTCGTAGGCGGCCAGCAGGGGCGACCACGATCCGCCGCCGAGCCGCCGTCCGGCCTGCTCGAAGGCGTGGGCGTCCTGGAGGGCCTTCACCGCGCCGCTGGTGTTGTGCGGGCGCACGACGGTCGCCGCGTCGCCGCCGATGAACAGTCGCCCGGCGATGCGGTGCGGGGTCGCCAGGTCGTAGACGGGCTGCAGCAGAGTGCGTTCGCGCGGGGTCAGCGCGATCACGCCCGCCCAGTACGGCGGCAGCTGTCGCTCGGCGAACTCCCGCATGCCGTCCAGCTGTCGGTCGGTGAGGGCGCCCGCGGCGACGGCGGTCGGACCGTCCAGGCGCAGCCAGTCCGGGGTCGGCGCGTAGAAGACCCAGTTCACCTGGGTGGTACCGGGGGTGAGTCCGGGGATGCGGTAGATCACCACCTGGCCGCCGCGGTAGCAGACGGTGATGCACTCCTCCTCCGGCCAGACCCCGGCCCCGCCGGGCAGTCCGGCCAGCAGCGCGGAGTCGAAGCTGCCGCGCCAGCACACGTACCCGGCGTACTCGGGCACGGCCTGCGGGCAGACGGCCGCGCGGACCACCGACCGGTAGCCGTCCGCGCCGATCACCAGGTCGTACGGGGTGCGGGTGCCGTCGGCCTCCTCGACCCAGGCGCCGCCGTGCCCGCCGTGCCCGCCGCTCTCGTTGCTCCCGCCGTGCCCGTCGGTCCGGCGGCTCTCGTTGCTCCCGTCGCTCTCGTTGCCGACGGCCGTGACCGTGGTGCCCAGCCGGTACTCCACCGCCGCGGGCGCGCTCTCGCGCAGGGCCTGCCAGAGCACCGCCCAGTGGTGGGAGTGGAACGGGAAGGGCTGGGCCCAGAGCAGCCGCCCGCGCCCCTGGGGGCCGTCGCCGCGCCCGGTCGGCTTCCGGGTGACCCAGCTGCGCACGGTGAGCCGGTGGCGGCGGGTGTCCGGGGCGAGATGACCGGCGTCGACCAGCTCGGCGAAGCGGTCGTTGTGGGTGCAGATCCCCAGGCCGCGGTCCTCCAGCCGGCCCGGGCTGCGTTCCAGCACCACGACCCGCTCCGCGCCGAGCCTGGCCGCCGCCCCGGCGAACGCGCTCCCGGCGATGCTGCCCCCGACCACGGCCACCGAGCCACCCCGCACGGCCGCCCCCTCTCCCGAGCCCGTGATGCCGGTGCCGGCGCTGTCGGGACACGACGATACGCCGCCGGGTCGGGGCGCGGGGCCGGTACGGACATCCTCGGCGGACGGAGCCTATGCAACTAGTTGCATAGCGCGGCAACCGTCCCCTACTCTGCGGTAACAATCCGGGAGACACCTCCCACCGGCCACCCCTTCAGGAGACGTCGATGAGTGCGAACCCCGGCAGCAGCCGCTACCCGCACCTGCTCAGCCCGCTCGACCTCGGCTTCACCACCCTGCCCAACCGGGTGATCATGGGCTCGATGCACGTCGGCCTGGAGGAGGCCCCTGGCGGCTACGAGCGGATGGCCGCCTTCTACGCCGAGCGCGCCCGCGGCGGCGTCGGCCTGATCGTCACCGGCGGCATCGCCCCCAACGAGGCCGGGCGCCCCTGGGACGGCGGCGCGATGCTGACCACCGAGGAGGAGGCCGACGAGCACCGGGTGGTCACCGACGCCGTGCACGCCGCCGGCGGGAAGATCGCCCTGCAGATCCTGCACTTCGGCCGCTACGCCTACCACCGCGACCTGGTCGCCCCCAGCGCCCTGCAGGCCCCGATCAGCCCCTTCGTGCCCAACGAGCTCACCGCCGAGCAGGTCGAGCAGACCATCGAGGACTTCGCCCGCTGCGCCGAACTCGCCCGCCGGGCCGGCTACGACGGCGTCGAGATCATGGGCTCCGAGGGCTATCTGATCAACGAGTTCATCGTCGCCGCGACGAACCGCCGCGAGGACGAGTGGGGCGGCCCCTACGAGCGGCGGATGCGCTTCCCGGTGGAGATCGTCCGCCGGGTCCGCGAGCGGGTCGGCGAGGACTTCATCATCGTCTACCGGCTCTCCATGCTCGACCTCGTCCCCGGCGGCTCGACCCTGGACGAGGTCGTCCGGCTCGCCCAGGCCGTCGAGGCCGCCGGGGCCAGCATCATCAACACCGGCATCGGCTGGCACGAGGCCCGCATCCCGACCATCGCCACCTCCGTGCCGCGCGGCGCCTTCGCCTGGGTCACCCGGCGGGTGATGGGCAAGGTCGGCATCCCGCTGGTCACCACCAACCGCATCAACACCCCCGAGATCGCCGAGCAGTTGCTCGCCGAGGGCAACGCCGACCTGGTCTCGATGGCCCGCCCGCTGCTCGCCGACGCCGACTTCGTCGCCAAGGCGCGCGAGGACCGCGCCGACTCCATCAACACCTGCATCGGCTGCAACCAGGCCTGCCTGGACCACACCTTCAACCTCCAGATCACCTCCTGCCTGGTCAACCCGCGCGCCTGCCACGAGACCGAACTCGTCCTCGCCCCCACCAAGTCGCGCAAGAGCATCGGTGTCGTCGGGGCTGGACCGGCCGGCCTCGCGTTCGCCGTCTCCGCCGCCGAACGCGGCCACGCCGTCACCCTGTACGACGCCGCCGAGAGCGTCGGCGGGCAGCTGAACATCGCCCGGCGGATCCCCGGCAAGGAGGAGTTCAACGAGACGCTGCGCTACTTCCGCACCCGGCTGGCCGAGTTGGACGTCACGCTGCGGCTCGGCGCCCTGGTGACCGCGGAGCAGCTGGCCGGTGCGGGGCACGACGAGATCGTCCTCGCGACCGGTGTCACGCCCCGAACTCCCGCCGACATCCCGGGAATCGACCACCCCAGCGTGCTCGGCTACCTGGACGTGCTGCGGGACGGCGCACCCGTCGGCGAGCGGGTCGCCATCCTCGGTGCGGGCGGGATCGGCTTCGACGTGGCCGAGTTCCTCACCGACCAGGGCGACGAGGCGAGCCTCAACCCGCCGGTGTTCCAGGCGAAGTGGGGCATCGACCCGGAGTACCGCGAGCGCGGCGGCCTGCGCGCGCCCGAGCGGCCGAAGCCCCCGCGCAGCGTCCACCTGCTGCAGCGCAAGATTGGCAAGGTCGGCGCCGGACTCGGCAAGACCACCGGCTGGATCCACCGCACCGAGCTCAAGCACCGCGGCGTCACCATGGTCGCCGGCGCCACGTACGACCTGATCGACGACGCCGGCCTGCACTTCACCGTCGACGGCGAGCGCCAACTCCTGCCCGTGGACACCGTGGTGCTCTGCACCGGCCAGGAGCCGCGCCGCGACCTCGACGAGGCGCTGCGCGAGCGCGGCCTGTCCGTGCACGTGATCGGCGGCGCGGACGTGGCGGCCGAGTTGGACGCCAAGCGGGCCATCAAGCAGGGCACGGAGCTGGCCGCGGCCATCTGACGTCGGGTAGCCGGGGGGCTACCCGGCGCACCGGGGCCCGCAGCGGCGAGCTGCGGGCCCTGCTGCTTCTGCCTTCCGGTCGTCGTCGTTGACCTGCGACGATGACCGCCCGCGCGCCCTGCCCGGCGGCCGGTGGGAGACTGGTGCCCTGTCCCTGCCCGACCTCTCGACCGGGGGCCAGCATGTCCCTCCCGAGGCGTATCCACGCCCTCACCGTCGCGGTCCTGGTCGCGGCGGCCACCCTCGGCCCGGCGTGCGCCGCCGGTGCCGCTGACGTCGCCGATGACGCACCCGCTCAGGCGCTGCCCTCCGCCGACCAGCTGAAGTCGGCGCTGCTCACCGTGAACGACCTCGGCCCGGGCTACACCGAGGTGCCGACCACCGGGAGCCCCAGCCCCAGCCCCAGCCCGAGCGCGAACCCGACCCCCGTCAGCGGCTGCGACGCGCTGAGCGCCCTGATCAACATGCACGCCACCGCGCCCGGCCCCGCGACCCCGCACGCCGAGACCGAACTCGACGGCCAGGACGGCAATCCGATGGTGACCGAGTCCCTCACGGCCGAGGACCCCGCCAGACTCGCCACCGATCTCAACACCGCCACCGACGCGTTCAAGACCTGCCACACCATCACCTTCAACGCAGGCACCGAAGAATCGGTGACCTTCACCGTCACCCCCGTCACCCTCGGCGACCGCCAGGACGCCCCCGCCGTCCGCCTCGACGGCACCCTCGCCGGCGTCCAGCTCAACGCCTACGTCGGCATCGAACGCTTCGGCACCGTCGGCATGGTCTACGGCTTCTTCCAGCGCCAGGGCTCTGACGGCCAGACCGCCTCGATGCAGTACCGCACCGCCGTCGCCAAGGTCGAACGCGCCCTCGGCACCACCGCCGGCAGCACCACCCCGCCCACCGCCTCCGCCACCCAGGGCATGTCGGTCTGACGCCGGCGGCCTCGGGCACGAAGGGGGACGGGCGGCCGCACCCCCGTTGCGGCCGCCCGTCCCCGGTGTCACGGCAGGAACTTGACCTCCGGGAAGCGCGGAGACGGCCCGTCGAGCAGGGAGCCGCGGCGGTGGCGGAGGTGGAGGTCGAAGAAGGCGAGCGGGTAGGCCTGCTGGATGCGGACCGAGCTGTCGGTGGGGAGCGTGCCGACCATCTGCTGGACCTGCTGCTCGGGAATACCGAGCAGCTTGCCCACCTGTGGCATCAGCACCGCGGCGTCGCCGTACGAGTTGTGGCGGACGCCGTCGGCCTGGATGTTGAGCCGCCAGCCGCGCAGGTGGTTCCAGAAGGCCACCGCCTCCGGGTCCTGGTCACGGCCGAATTCGGCGGTCAGCATCAGGAACGGGCGGTCGAGGTCGGTGACGGTGATCCCCTGCATCGGCCCGTCGATGCTGAAGCCGGCCCGGACGCGGCGGTCGGCCATCATGGCGGCAGCGGTGGCCGAGCCGCCCTTGGACCAGCCGAACATGCCGATGTCGAGCGGGTCGGGGGCACCGAGCAGGCCGTCGGGCAGGGGCTTGCCGTCGACGTCGGGGTTGCGCCCGGCGGCGATCTCCTCGATGCAGTCCAGCACGAAGCGCGCGTCGGCGGCGTAGTCCCGCGGGCCCAGGTTGGGCGCGCCGTCGATCCATGGGGTGAGGACGCGGCCGTCGGGGAACTCGGTGAAGGCGTCCCAGGTGTGGTCGACGGTGACCACGACGTAGCCGTGGCTGGCGAGTTCCTGGACGACGACGGTGTTGACGGCCCGGTGGGTGTGGGCGCCGTGCGAGTAGACGACGACGGGCGGGCGGTGGCCGGTGCGGTGGACGGGCGCGCCCAGGCGGGCCGCGGTGAGCGGGGTGCAGGAAGGTGGGAGCTTGAAGCCGAAGTCGTCCAGGTAGGCCTTCATGGCGCCGTCGGTCATCCAGGGCGCGAGCGGCAGCTCGTCGGCCCGCTTGGCCGGGTACCAGACGCTCGCCATCAGCTCGCGGTAGCGGCCGGCCCCGGCGAACGGGTCCGGCCGGGAGATGTCGCGCAGGTGCAGGGCGACCGTGCCGACGCGGTGCGGGCCGGTGGGCTCGGGCAGGGTGAGCCGCCCGGGCGCGGGAGCGGGGGTCGGGGCCGGGGCGGGGGCGTCCGCCCGGGCGGTGGAGGCCAGGCCGAGCGGGGCGGCGGCACCCAAGGCGAGGGCGGTGCCCAGCATGCGACGGCGGGTCAGTCCGTTGGGGCTGGTGAACGGCGTGGTGTCCATGCGCCGAACGCTGTCATGCGGCGCGGGGGAGCGGCATCGGCCCACCGGTTGATCTCCCGGCCGCCCGCATTGGCCCACGGGTTTACATCCCCGGTCTGATGCGCGACCGGTCCAACCTGCTGTCATGGTGCGGTGATTGACGGTTCCTAGATCCGGCTGTGCCGACGTGGCGAAAACGGCGGGAGTGGGAAGTCGGTCGGGCCGAGTTCCCACTCCCGTTGTTCCGCGCGCGTCGGGGTCTGCTCAGTTGAAGACCAGGACGTCGGTGCGCATCGGCAGCGAGCTGCCCCAGTCGATGTTGATCTTGAAGGTCACCACGCCGTTGCCGGGGGCGATGCTCGACACCTGGAGGGCGGCGGCGCCGACGAACCGGTTCCCGTTGGAGTCGATCTCGGAGGCGGTGATGACGACGGTCGAGTTGATCCCGATGACGTTCCACGGGAGCCGGAGGTTGAAGATCCCGTGCGACGGGGTCCAGGTCCACCAGGCCCGCCACACGGCACCGACGTTGCCGCCGATGTCCGCGAGGTTCTGGCCGTGGACGGTGGGCTGGGAGTGGTCCGCGATCTGCGGGATCTCGGAGGCGGAGGATTCGGTCGCGGTCATGGCGGCAACTCCTTGCGCCGGGAGAGCCTCAAGCGCTCTCCGAATACTCCGAGTGTCGGTCAGTGTGCGGAGCGTCGCAATCACTCGTGCGGGTGAAGCTCCCGCGCGCCGCGCGCAGCGCGTCACCGTCCACCGGTTCCGGGCCTAGAAGCACGAAGCGACCGGGGGCGTGCTCTTCTCCTCCGCCCCGGTGGCGTTCGGGGGTGTGCCCGATGTGGTCGAGGCGAACCGGGCGGAATCGAGGAGTTCGGCGAAATCGACGCGTCATCAAGACCCCCCTCAAGGGATTGCCCTTGTTTCAAATTGCTTTCGTAGAAGCATAGTGACAATCTGTCATTTTCGGCGTACTCCCAGTGGTCGGTCTGGATGAAGGTTCCATGACAGATCCCCGCTGGTCGGACGGTGGTGCCGTGATGATTCACCAGCTGGTCGGTGATTTGCCGGTATACGCGCGCAGTGTGCCGATTCGTCGGAGTGTCGGGCACTCGGGCGGGCGGCTGGGCTGGTGAAATCCGCCGCTCACGCACTCTTAATGCACATGTTCCTTGTCGAGTGGCCTGCGCCACAGTGCGTATGAAGTCGACCAAGGTACGGTTCTGCTCGCACCTCCGATCGGAGGGGTACCTGCATGCGAGAGCAACAAGGGGGAGCTCAGTCATGTCCGCAATCCAGGACCGCAAGCTCAGCTACTCGAACACCGTCCCGTGCGGCAGCGTCCACCGCGCCGCCATCTGCGAGGTCTTCCTCACCGACTCCGTCCGGGTCTCCGAGGACGAGTACCTCATCGCCGCGCAGCTTCCGCGCGTGCACAGCTACTACAGCGACCACGTCGCCGCCCCGGCCGCCTACGACCCGCTGCTGCTGGTCGAGGTGTTCCGCCAGGCGTCCATCTACGCGGCGCACACCTTCCTCTCCGCCCCGCTCGACAACAAGTTCATCTTCGTCAGCGGCGAGTTGAACATCATGGACCCGGAGGCGCTGCGCATCGGCGCCCGCCCCGGCCGGGGCGAGATCCGGGCCCACCAGGCCGAGCTGAAGCACCGGGACGGCGTGGTCACCGGCAGCACCCTCGACCTCACCCTCTCGGTCGACGGCACGGAAGCCGCGACCATGCGCACGGTGTGCCAGTGGATGCCCGGCACCGCCTGGGACCGGATGCGCGAGAAGGGCCGCGCGGCCCTGACCCTGACGCCGGCCCGGCCGCACCACACCGGCCGCCGGGTCGCCCCGATCGCGGTCGGCCGCACCTCCGCGCAGAACATCGTCCTCGCCGAGGCCGAGGTGCGGGACTGGGAGGTCCGGACCCAGGTCGTGGTCGACCAGACCAATCCGGCCCTCTTCGACCACCCGCTCGACCACATTCCCGGCGCGCTGATCTTCGAGGGCTTCCGGCAGTCCGCGATCTACGCCGCGAACGAGCTGTTCGGCCTCTCGCCGCGCAGCCTGCTGCTCTCCCGCGTGGAGACCGACTTCACCCGCTTCGGCGAGTTCGAGCTGCCCACCGACTGCGTCGTGCGCGTCGTCGAGTCGCCGGTTCCGGACACCGTCGCCTTCGAGATCAGCATGGTCCAGGAGGACCAGCAGATCGCCCGGGCCCGGGTGCACCTCGCCCGGACCAGCCCGATCACGGGCGCTCTGGAGGATCGGTTCGCCTACGCCGCCAGCGCCTGACCAGTGCGACCGGCCTGATCGGCCTGATGGGCAGTCAGCCTGACCGGCGACCGGCCCGGGCGAGCCTGCACGGCCCCGGCATCCCGATCAGCAGCCCGCATCGCTCGACCAGCCCGCACTGCCGTCCCGGCACCACAAGGAGACGCTGCATGTCCAAGCCCATGATCTGGTTCGACTTCGGGGGTGTCCTCTCGCCGCCCCTGGAGGACCTCTTCGACTCGTACCACACCCGTACCGGCATCACCCCCCGCCAGCTGAAGACCGCGCTGGGCACGGTCGCCGGCGAACTGGGCGTCGAGCCTCTCGCGCCCATCGAACTGGCCATGCTCACCGAGGCCGAGTGGGGCCGGTCCATGGTCCGCGCCCTGCGGGACGCCAACCCCGGCATCGACCTGTCCCGGGCGCGCTTCGAGCGCTTCGGCGAGCAGTGGTTCGAGGGGGTGAGCGCCAACCCGGTGATGACCGCGACCGTCCGCCACGCCAAGGAGCAGGGCTTCCGGGTCGGCATCCTCAGCAACAACGTGGCCGAGTGGGAGCCCTACTGGCAGGCGATCGTCGCGCCCGCCGGCGAGGTCGACTGCGTGGTCGACTCCTGCAAGGTCGGGTTCCGCAAGCCCGATCCGGAGATCTTCCGCCTGGCCGAGCAGGAGGCGGGTGTGACGGCCGAGGAGTGCGTGCTGGTGGACGACCTGCCCGAGAACTGCGTGGCCGCCCGCCGTTGCGGCTGGCGCGCCGTGCACTTCCGCAACAGTGCCCAGGCCGTGCGCGAGCTGTCGGGCCTGACCGGCCTGCCCGCCCTCACCTGACCCCTCTGGAGGACGCATGACCACCGTTGTCCGACCCTCGACCGTCACCGCCGTGGACATCCCGAACCTGGACCCCGTCCCGCCGTTCACCCCGCTCGCGGAGCCCGGTCCGGGCGGCCTGCCGATGATCCAGCTGCCCAGCGGTCACCGGGCCGTGCACCTCACCCGGTACGCCGACGTGCACAAGCTGCTCACCGATCCGACGTCCGGCCGCGCCGAGACCAACGTCGACGGCGGGCCGAGCTTCCTGCCCACGGTGATGCCGAAGGAGCTGCTGCTCAACCTCGACGCCCCGGACCACGCCCGGGTGCGCGGCTTCGTCGCCGCCGACTACAGCGCGGCGGGCGTCGAGGGGCTGCGCGGGGTGCTCGACCGGGTGATCGACGAGGGGATCGAGAGACTTCGGCAAGCGCACTCCCCGGACCTGTTCGCCGACCTGGTGGACCGCGTCCCGGTGGCCGTCAACTGCCACTTCCTCGGGGTGCCGGTCGAGGACGTGGACTACTTCCGGCCGTCCTCGCGGGTGATCCAGCTCGCCTCGCACGAGAACGTGCCGGACCTCGTCCAGAACTTCCACCGGGTCTACGGCTACGTCCAGGACCTGGTCACCGGCGCCCGCCCGGTGGTGGCCGGCGGGCTGATCGAGAAGTTCCGGGCCGACCGGGACCGGGTCGAACCGCCGCTGGACGACGCCGAGTTGACCGGCATCTTCTTCGGCTCGTTGCTCGGCGCCGACCAGAACATCGTCTCCGTGCTCACCAAGTCGCTGTACGCCCTGCTCGCCGCCCCGGGGCTGTGGCGACGGCTGGCCGAGGAGCCCGGGATCGCGCCGCGGCTGGCGGAGGAGCTGATCCGGCTCATTCCGCTCGGCACCATCTCCGCGTTCCCGCGCATCGCGGGCCGTGACCTGGAGACCAGCGTGGGCCTGGTGCCGCAGGGCAGCGTCGTCTATCCGGACGCCTTCGCGGCCAACCGCGACCCGGAGGTCTTCCCGGACCCGCTGGTGATCGACCCCGACCGCCAGCCGGCCAAGCGGCACCTGCAGTTCGGCTACGGCATGCACCACTGCATGGGCGCCGCGCTGGCCCGGATGGAGATCGTGGCCGTCCTGACCAGGCTGGCCCGGGAGTTCCCGGGGTTGACGCTGGACGTCGAGCCGGCGGCCGTGCCGTGGGACAGCGGCACGGTCCTGCGCCGGCCGACCGCGCTGCCGGTGCGGTGGTGACACTCCGGTAGGAACGCGCCGAAGGGCGGGTACGGGACGCCGTACCCGCCCTTCGGCGCGCGCGTTCGGGGCCGGCCGCGCCCTATGGCTCGCCGAACCACTCGCGGAGCGTCCCCGCCAGCGGGCCGCCGTCGGAGGCCCAGGCGAGGTAGCCGTCCGGGCGGATCAGTACGGCGTCCCACGGGAGTTGTCGGCTGCTGGTGGCCCGTACGGTGCGCACGACGTGGGACCAGCCCTCGGCCTGCTTGCGGTGCGCCTCCTGGTCGGCGCCGAGGAGCAGGAGCACCGGGCGTCCCGGCTGCAGCAGGCGGGTGACGTCGGTGGGGCCCTCGTCGGTGGTGAGGGGCAGGTTGGGCAGGAACTGGCCCTCCCAGGAGGACCCGTCCGAGGTGCGCGGGGGGTAGGCGGTGTCCTGGGCGCTGATCATGTTGGCCAGGTGGTCGTTGGCCGCGCTCACGCCGAGCAGTTCGGTGAACAGCTCGCGCAGCGGGTCGAGGCCGGGATCGGGCCGCATCAGGGCGAGTTGGGCCCGGGTGTTGTCGACCACCCGGCGGGCGACCGGGCGGCGTTCGGCGTCGTAGGTGTCCAGCAGGTCCTTGCCGGCCGTGCCCTTGATCGTGAGGGCGAGCTTCCAGGCGAGGTTGAGGGCGTCCTGCAGGCCGAGGTTGAGGCCCTGGCCGCCGACCGGGAAGTGCACGTGGGCGGAGTCTCCGGCCAGGAGGACCCGGCCCTTGCGGTAGTCGCTCACCACGCGGGCGAAGTCGTTGAACTTGGAGAAGAACACCGGGTCGGTCATCGGCACCGGGTGGCCGAGGATGCGTTCGGCCTCGGCGCGCAACTCGGCCAGGGTCAGCGGGGAGTGGCGGTCGGCGTGCGGGCCGCGGAAGTCGATGGTGAAGAAGCGGCTGTGTCCGTACGGGTTGACGCCCGCTATGGTCCAGCCGCGGGGGGTGCGGTTCCAGCCGGAGGGCACGCGGTAGGGGTCGGCCAGGCGGACCACGCCGAGCAGGGCGGAGACGGTCGCGGCGTGGGTCTCGGCGGCGAAGCCGAGCTGTTCGCGCACGGTGCTGCGGGCCCCGTCCGTGCCGATGACGTACTCGGCGGTGAACTGCCGTACGCCGTCCGGTCCTTCGGCGGTGACCTCGACGGTGTCCGGGCCCGGCGCGAGTTCGGTGACCCGGTGGCCGCGGAGCACGGTGACGCCCCGGGCGCGGGCACGGTGCTCGAAGTCCCGTTCCAGGTCGGCCTGGGAGCGGCCGACGATGGGGCTCGGCTCGGTGCCGGGGGCGGTGATGACCAGGCCGGGCATGCCGGCGAAGTGGAAGGCGTCGGCGGACGGTCGGGCGAGGGCCGCGTCGGTGCCCTGCGGTGCGCGCAGGTGGCCGCGGCGGGCCAGGCCTTGGACGGTACGGGCGTGCAGGGTGCCGGCCTTGGGCTGGTCGACGGTCTCCGGGTTGGTCTCCAGGACGATCGTGGAGATGCCGTGGTGGCCGAGTTCGGCCGCGACCAGCATGCCCACGGGGCCGCCCCCGACGACGACGACTTGGGCGGTGGTGTGCTTGTGCATGGGGTGGAGCCCTTCGACTGGCGCTGGGGTGACGGACGAGGGCCCGGCACCGCTCGGGGGGGATGCGGTGCCGGGCCGGCTTTCGGGGTGGCAGGTGCCGGGGTGGCTGTTGCCAATGCGTGGTGGGGGTGCGGGAGGGCGGTTCGGGGGTGGCCGCCCTCCCGCGGTCATGGACGGCCCGTCGTTCAGGCCGTGGTCTGCGGTTCGGTCTTCTGCCCGCCGCGGAGCAGGGCGGCGATCACCACGAGCAGCACCACGCCGACGGCCGCGAGTCCCCACAGGACGGAGTGGAAGGCGGAGTCGTAGGCGTTGGCGAGGAAGTCGGTGAAGCCCTTGCGGTCGGTGGCACCGGACAGTTCGGCCGCCCCCGCGAGGTCGCCGCCGGCGGCCTTGGCGGTGACCTGGGCGGCCTGGGTGGCGCCCTCGTGCGCACCGATCCCGTCGGTGACGCGGGTGCCGAGCACGGTCGCCAGCGCGGAGCCGTACACCGCGACGGCGACGGCCTCGCTGCCGAGGCGCAGGGTGTTGAGGAAGCCCGCTGCCATGCCGGCCTTGGCCGGGTCGACCATCTCCAGCGCCTGGCCGTCGACCAGACCGGCCGACAGGCCCATGCCGGCGCCGGTGACCAGCATGGGGGCGGCGAGCGCGAGCACGGTGACGGAGGGGGAGAGCAGGGTGAGCGCGAGGTCGCCCACGACGAGGCAGACCAGGCTCAGGTAGATCAGGGTGAGCGCGGAGACGCCGCGGCCGACCAGCTTGGCGGCGAGCATCGGCAGGATCAGCACCGGGGCGGTCAGCAGCAGCATGAGCAGGCCTGCGGCGCCGGTGTCGCGCCCGGTGACGGCGGTGAGGTAGCTCGGCAGGTAGGTGAGCATGGTGACGAAGCCGAAGGAGGCGGCGACCGGGACGAGGCACAGGCCGACGAAGCGGCGGTTGCGCAGCACGCTCAGGTCGAGCATCGGGTGCGCGCTGCGGTTCTCGACGGCGACGAACACGACGAGGACGACGACCGCGCCGACGAACAGTCCGAGCACGCCCGCGCTGCCCCAACCCCACTGCGAGCCCTGCACGATGGCGGTGGTGAGCAGCACCATGGCGACCACGAACAGCGCGCTGCCGGGGACGTCGATCCGCCCGCCGCTGCCGCCGTCGGAGGGCATGGCGCGGGAGACGGCGGGTACGGCGAGCAGCACCAGGGCCAGGGCGACGGCGTGCACCGCGAACACCCAGCGCCAGCCCAGGCCCTGCACCAGCGCACCGGCCAGGGACGGGCCGATGGCGACGCCGATGCCGGCGATGGTGCCGAACATCGCGAAGGCCTTGGCGCGGGCGGGGCCGTCGAAGACGGTGGAGATGATCGCGGCGCCGCAGGAGAAGATCGCCGCGCCGCCGATGCCGGTGAGGGCGCGGGCGGCGTCCAGCCAGACCACGTTGGTGGCGACGGCGCTGGCGAGCGAGCCGAGGGCGTAGAGAGCGACGCCGGCGGCGAAGGCCTTGACCCGGCCGATGACGTCCGCGATCGAGCCCCAGACCAGGGTGAAGCAGGCGAAAGCGACGTTGAAGGCGTTCACCACCCACTGCAGCGGGGCCAGGTCGGCGTGGGTGCTGGTGCCGATGTCGGGGAGGGCGACGGCGGTACCGGAGATGGACATCGGTACGACGAACACCGCGAGGAGAACCGCCGCGAGGGTTAGCGTACGGCCGGGCGCTGGCCCGTCCGTTGCGACGGCGGGCGTGGCAGACGACGTGGTCTGCGTACTCATGTGGCACAACTCCAGGCTTGGCCCGGCCGCTGGGCGGCCAGGTAAGGATTTGATCGAACCTTACGGTGCCATGAGAACGAGGTACGATGCAACCCATACCTCATGGAGGAGGAGTCGATTCCGATGCCCGACGCCGAAGGCCACCCCTCGATCGAGGAAATGGACCTGCGCACCGTCCTGAACGCGCTCGCCGATCCACTGCGCTACGGGGTGGTCGCGGCCCTGCTGCGGGAAGCGGAGGGGACGGCCCGCACCTGCGCCTCCTTCAACCTCCCGGTCTCCAAGTCCACGATCACCCACCACTTCCGCGTCCTGCGCGAAGCCGGCCTGGTCCGCCAGGTCGACCGCGGCAACAACCGCGCGGCGACCCTGCGCCGGGAGGACCTCGACAAGCGCTTCCCCGGGCTGCTGGACCTCATGCGCGCCAACCCCTGACCCGCCCTGAGGTGTGCCGACGGGCCGAACTCCCGTCGGCACGGCCCGAGTTGCCGGACGGGTATCAGGCCGGTTCGTGCGTCGCCCGCCGGACCAGGGCCTGTGCCTGTTCCCCGTCCATCGGGCGGGCGAAGAGGTAGCCCTGCCCCAGGGGGCAGCCCATGGCGGCGAGGAGGTCGCGCTGGTCGGGGTGTTCGATGCCCTCGGCGATGACCTGGACGCCGAGGGTGTCGGCGATCCGGGTGATGCCCTCGACCAGTGCGTGCTGCTGGGGGGAGAGGCCGAGTCCGTCGATGAAGGACTTGTCGATCTTCAGCAGGGAGATCGGGAACTCCCGCAGGTAGGACAGCGAGGAGTACCCGGTGCCGAAGTCGTCGATGGCGAGGCCGATGCCGAGGTCGCCGAGGGTGTCCATGTCGGCGCGCAGCCGGTCGTCGCGGCGCATCAGGACGGATTCGGTGAGTTCCAGGACGAGGGTGCGCGGGTCGATGCCGGAGGAGTCCAGGGCGTGGCGGACGACGTCGACGAATCCGGCGTCGCGGAACTGGCGGGCCGAGACGTTGACGTTGACCTGCAGCGGGGGGCGGCCGGCGGTGGCGCGGGCGGCGGAGCTGGCGGCGTGCCAGGCGGCGGCCTCCTCGGCGGCGCGTTCCAGGACCCAGGCGCCGAGCGGGACGATCTGGCCGCTCTCCTCGGCGAGGGCGATGAACTCGTCGGGCAGCACCATGCCGCGCCGGTCGTGCGGCCAGCGGACCAGGGCCTCGAAGGCCACCAGATCGCCCGTGCGCAGGTCGACGATCGGCTGGTAGTACAGCTGGAAGGCCGATTCCGCGATGGCGGAGTCCAGGTTCTCGTTCAGCTCGTGCCGTTCCACCAGCCCGGCCTGCAGGGCCGGCCGGTAGTGGCACCACTGGCGGCGGCCGGCCGCCTTCGCCGAGTAGAGCGCGAGGTCGGCGTGGGTGAGCAGTTCGGCGGCGTCCACGCTGTCCTCGGTGGTCGCCACGCCGATGCTGGCGCTCACCCGGACGGCGCCCGCGCTCAGCTTGAACGGTTCTGCGAACACCGCGAGCACCACGCCCGCGATGGTGTCCACGTCGGTCGGGCACAGCGCGTCCTCGACCAGGACGGCGAACTCGTCGCCGCCGAGCCGGGCGGCGGTGTCCGAGCTGCGCAGCGCGGTGGAGATCCGCAGCGAGACGGCGACCAGCAGTTCGTCGCCCACCGCGTGGCCCTGGGTGTCGTTGACCACCTTGAAGTCGTCCAGGTCGATGAACAGCACCCCGGTGACGGCCCCGCTGCGTTCCGCGCGCGCGAGCGCGTGGCCGACCCGGTCCTGGAACAGCACCCGGTTGGCGAGGCCGGTCAGCGAGTCGTGGAAGGCACGGTGGGTCAGCTCGCGCTCCATCTGGCGCTGCTCGGTCACGTCGCGCAGGGTGAGCACCAGGCCGCCGACCGTCGGGTCGTCGCGCAGGTCGGTGTAGCGGACCTCGGCCTCGATCGGGGTGCGGTCCTGGCGCAGCAACCGCCAGTGCTCGCGCGGCTGGTCGCCCCGGGGCGCGTCGGCGGGGCCGCGCATCCGGGCCAGCGCCTTGCCGACCTCCCGGCTGTCCTCGGGCGGGACGAGGTCGGTCAGCAGGGTGCCGTCCAGGCTGGGGTGGCCGAGCACGCGCTCGGCGGAGGACGAGGCGTACCGGATGCCGTCGTCGGCGTCGAGGATCAGGATGACGTCGCTGGCGTTCTGCACCAGGGCGCGGAAGTACAGCTCGCTGTTGCGCCGGGTGACCTCCTGGCTCAGCACCACGCGTTCGACGGCCAGGGCGGCCTGGGCGGCCAGGATCTCCAGTGAGCCCCAGAGACTGGTCAGCTCCTGCTCGGTGCCGGTGACCACGAGCGCGCCGATCAGCGGGTCCCCGGAGGGGCGTTCGGCCAGCGTGAGCGGGCAGACCAGGGCGGCGGGCATGCCCCCGAGGTGGGCGGGCAGGTCGACGGAGCCGACGGGCAGCAGGCGGGTCGCCCGGTGGGCGGCGAGGCGGGTGCGGACCTCGTCTTCCCGGGGCGGGTCGGAGCTTCCGCCCTGCCCGGGGCCCTTGCCGCCCTTGCCGTCGCCCGCCTGCCCGGTGTCCTTGGCGTTCCCGGCCCGCCGGACGTGCAGCACGCCCGACTCGGCGACCGCGAGCAGCGCGACGTGCCCGCGCTCGGCGGGCATCAGGGTGGAGGCGGCGGACTGGACGGCGTCCGCGACCTCCGCCACGGTGACGGCCGCGGTCAGCCGGGCACCCGCCTCACGCAGCGTCCGTTCGCGGGCCACCGCCTGGCGGCGGGCGACCACCACGACGGCCAGCCGGGCCAGCACCAGCAGGTAGAGCAGGGCGGAGAAGGCGCCGATCACGCCCGCGTCGGCGGTGTTCCCGGCCAGCGACTCGATGATCAGGATGGCGGGCGCGATCAGCGAGGCCATGGTCAGCAGGGCGAGCCGGGTGGCGGAGAGGTCGGGCTGCTGGGTGGGGACGGGCCTGGTCAGCTCGACCATCGAGGGGTGCAGCGCGGCCGCGCCCCAGGCGGTGTAGAAGGCGGCCCAGCCGAGTTCGACGCCGGTGCCGATGTGCCAGGTGCCGTGCAGCTGGATCAGCCCGTAGAGGACGTCCGAGGTGAGCAGGCCGAGGGCGCCGACGGTGAGCAGTTGCAGCGAGCGGGAGTTGCCGCCGCGCGGGGTCAACAGCCGCAGCAGCAGGGCGAGCACGACCACGTCGCCGAGCGGGTAGGCGATCGAGACGGCCTTCTGGAACCAGGTGAGGTCCGGGTTCAGGGCGTACGGGAGGATCAGGTAGATCCAGACGAGCAGGGCCAGGCCGAGCGTGATGATCAGGGCGTCGAGCAGTCCGGCGCGGTCCTGACGGGCCGTGCGCCAGCGGATGAAGCCGAGCAGGCCGACGGCGTACAGCACGAACTCGGCGAGGTAGAAGCCGTCGGCGACGGACGGGAACGGGTTGTTCAGGTGCAGGATGTCGAGTTGGAGGGCCTGCACCGCCTCGCCGGTGGTGAAGCTGAGGTTGGCCAGTGCCAGCAGGTACCAGAACACCGGGTGCCGGGGCCGGTTGAGCCGGACGCCGACCACGACGGCGGCGACGCCGCCGAGGCCCATGCCCGTCCACCAGATGATCCGCAGCCCGGGGTCGGCGAAGTAGATGCCGGTGAACAGCACCATCCAGCACAGGTAACACACCATCAGGCGTTGTCGCCGGAGAGTCAACGAGGCTCCCCCCTCCGCGACACCACCCCGCCGCCGGGGCAGGGGAGTTCGGGCGAGGACGGGTCTTTCGGGAACGGACCGCCCACGGCCCAGCGGCGTCCGGCGGGCTGTGCGACGGACGCTCTCGGTGGGCCGTGAATGCGTATAGTCGGAATTGTCGCACCTCCCAGCATTCTGCCGCTTCAGCACGAGGTCAAGCCGGTGGACGACGCAGTCGACAGCGCGAGAGGCGTGCGCACGGATGTGAACTCCGGGCGTCACGCCGTGGTACGGAACGACGACGGACAGTACGCGATCTGGCCCGGGGACTTGACCCTGCCGACCGGGTGGCGGCAGGTGTACGGGCCGGCCGGGCGGGCGCAGTGCCGGGCCTGGGTGGAACGGAACTGGCGGGAGTCACCGGTTCGCACCGCCCGCGCCGGGTTCGCCGAGACGGTGCACGGGCTGTTCCGGGCCCGGGCCGCGCACGATCCGGCGGCGGCCGCGGTGGTGGGGGAGGGCGCCACGCTGAGCTACCGCGAGCTGGACGAGCGCAGCGACCGGCTGGCGGCCGCGCTGCGGGCCCGGGGGGTCGGGCCGGAGCAGGTGGTGCCGGTGTGCCTGTGGCGCGGGGTGGAGCTGGTGGTGGCCTGGCTGGGGGTGCTCAAGGCGGGCGCGGCCCTCCTGCCGCTGGACCCGGCGCATCCGCGGCGGCGGCTCGCGGCGCTGGTGGCGGACTGCGGGGCGCGGGTGGCGGTCACGGACGGTCCCGAGTTCGACGGGGTGGAGGGGGTGGAGCCGTCCGAAGCCGACCCGGTGGGCGTGCCGGACGACGGCTCCGCGCCGGACGGTCTCGCCTACCTGATCTACACCTCCGGCACCACCGGCCGCCCCAAGGGCGTGCCGGTCACCCACCGTTCACTGGTTTTCACCCTCGACCGGGTCGTCCGCGCCTACGGTCTCGCCCCCGGTGAACGGGTGCTCCAGCTGGCCGCGCTCGGCGCGGACACCGCGCTGGAGCAGGTGTTCTCCACGCTGCTCGCGGGCGCGACCGTCGTCCTCGGCGGCCGGGACACCTGGGCGCCCACCGAGCTGGTCCGGCGGCTGCCCCGGCTCGGCCTGGCGGTCGCCGACTTCACCCCCGCGTACTGGCACCACGTGCTCGACCTGCTGCCGCCCGGCGGGCTCGCCCCGGCCGGGCTGCGGCTGGTGGTGGTCGGCGGGGACGTGGTGCACGCCGACGACTGCCGGGCCTGCCGGGAGCGGCTGCCGGGGGTGCGGCTGCTCAACGCGTACGGGGTGACCGAGGCGGCCGTCACCTCCCTGCACTGCGAGGTCACCCCGGAGCTGCTGGACGCCCCGGCCGCGCCGGTGCCGATCGGCCGCCCGCTGCCGGGCGTGCGGGTGCACGTGCTGAACGAGCGGCTGCGGCCGGTGCGGCCCGGCGAGCGGGGCGAGATCCACCTCGGCGGGCCGGGCCTGGCCCGCGGCTACTGGCGGGAGGCCGGGCTCACCGCCGAGTCGTTCCTGCCCGATCCGTACGCGCCGCTGCCCGGCGAGCGGATGTACCGCACCGGCGACGCCGGGCGCTGGCGGGCGGACGGGCAGCTGGAGATCCTCGGGCGCTTCGACGACCAGGTGAAGGTGCGCGGGCACCGGGTCGACCCGGCCGAGGTCGAGGCGGTGCTGGCCGGCCACCCGGCGGTGCGGCAGGCCCGGGTCGCGGCCGACGGCAGCGCGCCGGACGGCAGCCGGGTGCTCACCGCCTACTACACGCTCGGGGACGCCGTCGTGCGGCCCGAGCTGCTGCGGGCGTTCCTGGCGGAGCGGCTGCCGGAGTACCTCGTCCCGGCGGAGTTCGTGCCGCTGGAGGCCATGCCGCTCACGGCGGCGGGGAAGATCGACCGCCGGTCTCTGCCACAGGCCCGGGCGCGGACGGCCCCGGTCCGCGCGGCGGCCACGGGCGGACCGAGCGCCGTGGCGGCCGCGGGCCGACCGGAGGCCGTGGAGGCCGCCGGCGGAGCGAGCGCCGTGGAGGCCGCCGTCGGACACCTCTGGGCGGAGCTCCTCGGCGCCGAACACGTCGGTCCCGACGACGACTTCTTCGCCCTCGGCGGCACCTCGCTGCTCGCCATGGAGATGCTCGCCCGGGCCCGGATGATGTTCGGCCTGGACGTCGGCCACGTCCGCACCCTCACCCGGGCGCTGCTGCGCTCACCCGTGCTGCGCGACTTCACGGCCGCCCTGCAGGCCGCCCGCATCGGCATCGCCCTGGGCGAGGCCGCCGTCGACTGGCACGCCGAGGCCCAACTCACCCACGCGGTGGGCCAGTCCTGGAGCCCCGCGCCGTCCCGGGCCGAGCCCGCGGAGATCCTGCTCACCGGCGCCACCGGCTTCTGCGGCGCCCACCTGCTGGACGTCCTGCTCGCCACCACCCGGGCCCGGGTCCACTGCCTGGTGCGCGCACCCGACCAGGAACACGCGCTGGAACGGCTGCGCGCCAGCCGGCAGCGCTTCCTGCGGCGGGACCTGAAGGACGCCCGGGTGGTGCCGCTGGTCGGGGACCTCGCCGCCGATCGGCTCGGATTGACGGAGCATCAGTTCGACTGGCTGGCCGGGCACCTGGACGCCGTTTACCACCTCGGCGGGCAGGTCAACTTCCTCTATCCGTACCACCAGTTGCGCGCACCCAACGTCGGCGGCACCCGGGAGGTGGTCCGGCTCGCCGGGCACAGCCGGGGCATACCGGTGCACTACCTCTCCACCCTCGCCGTGCTGGCCGGGTTCGGTGCGGCCGGTGTCCGCGAGGTAAGCGAGCGCACGCCACTCGCCCACCCGGAGCGGCTCGGCGTCGGCTACGTGGAGAGCAAGTGGGTCGCCGAGCAGCTGCTGCACAACGCGGCGGCGGACGGACTGCCGGTCACCGTGCTGCGCACCAACGACGTCACCGGGGACCTCGTGGCCGGGGTGATGAACACCGGCACCGAACTCTGCGCACTGATCAAGTACTTCGCCGACAGCGGCACCTGCCCGGACGTGCGGCTGCCGCTGGACTTCGTCCCGGCCGACCGGTTCACCCGTGCGGTCGCCCACATCGCCGCGCACGCGCCGGCCGACGGCGAGGTCTACCACCTGACCTCGCCGAACCCGGCCGGGCTCCCCGACCTCGCCGACCGGCTCCGGGCGCGCGGCCACCGGATCGCCGAACTCCCCTTCCGGGACTGGGTGCAGCGGCTGGTCCGGTTCGCCGCCGGGCACCCGACGCACCCGATCGCGCCCTTCGTCCCGCTGTTCGTCGACCGGGCGCCAGGGGCGGACATGTCCATCAGCGAGCTGTACTTCCAGCCGGTGTTCCCGCGCTTCGACCGGCTGAACGCCGAGACCGCGCTGGAGGGCAGCGGGATCGAACTGCCGGACGTGGACGCCGCGTTGCTGGACCACTACCTGGTGCGGCTGGCGGACGAAGGGTTCCTGTGACCGTGACCGGCTTCGAAGCGCTGGACCTCCGGCTCGCCTCCGGCGAAAGGCCAGTGGCCTTCGGCGGGGAGCTCGGGCCGGAGCAGCTGCTGACGGCGTACCGGCACGGGCTGTTCCCGCTGCCCGCGGCGGACGAGTACGCGAGCGCCTACAACGAGGCGGTGCACGGGGAGGCGGTCGAAGCCGGGGAGGTGGCCCTGCTGCCGGGCGCGGAGGACCCGTACGCGCTGGCGTGGTGGTCGCCGGACCCGCGGCCGGTGCTGCGGCCCGGCGGGGTCCGGCTGCCCCGCAGGCTCGCCCGGCGGCTGCGGGGCGCGGCGAAGTGGTTCACGACCGCGGACGCGGCCTTCGGGGCGGTGCTCACGGCCTGCGCCGAAGGACGTCAACCAATCTGGCTCACCGAGGAGTTGCGGACGGCCCTGGTGGAGCTGAACCTGCGCGGAGCGGCCCACAGCGTGGAGGTGTGGGAGGGCGAGGAGCTGATCGGCGGGGTGTTCGGGGTGGCCGTCTGGCCGGTGCTGAGCCTGGACTCGATGTTCCACCGACGGCCGGACGCCGCCCGGGTCGCCATCGCCGACCTCGGCGCGCGGTTCGGCGCCGTGGGCGGGCGGCTGCTCGACGCCCAGTGGGACGGGCCGTATGTGCGCAGCCTCGGGGCGGTGCCGATGGCGCGCTCCCGCTACCTCGCCGAACTGGCCGGGGCCCCCGCGGCGGGCACCCTGCCGACGGTTCGGCTGCCCGTCGCGCGGCTGGTCTGACCCGCGATCGAGGCTCCCTCCGGCCCCCGCATTGGCCTGTCTTCGACAAACTTATTCCTCGTCAGTAACATGACGCTGCGTGTTCAAGCCCTCGATAGGCCGGGCCGCGCCCGCAGCCCTGCTCACCCTCATCCTCGCCGGGACGGCCGCGTGCGGGCCCACCAGCCCCGGCACCACCTCCCAGGCCGCCGGCGAACCCGCCGCCGCCACCAGCACCGCCGACGCCGCCGCGACCACCGCCGGGGGCAGCCCGGCGGGCGCCGCGACCGCCCCCGGCGCCCCGCACGCCCGGGCCGGCACCCCCGCCTCCGGCCACCCGACGCCGGTCGGCACCAATGTCACGGCCGCGCCGGCCGGGGACAAGCAGGCCGCCATCGGCGCGCCGGGCAAGGACGGCGGCGCAGTCACGGCCGCGAACAAGGCCCTCCAGCTCACCTCGTACGACCCGGGGAAGGGCACCGCTGTGCTCACCGCCGGTGGCGCGACGGCTTCGCCGACCGCTTCGCCGACGGCTTCGCCGACGGCTTCGCCGACGGCTTCTCCGACCGCCGTCCCGTCCGCCTCGCCGACCGCTTCTCCGACCGCCGTCCCGTCCGCCTCCGCCTCCGCCACCGCCGTTGCCGCGGCCGTCCAGCCCGGCCAGCTGATCGCCAGCCCGCCCACCGCCGCCGCGCCGCAGGGCGCACTGGTCGCCGTCACCGGCGTCAACCCCGCCGCGGGCAACACCCTCAACCTCACCACCCGGCCGGCCACCCTCTCCGAACTCCTCGGCGGCACCGAGGCGGACGGCCAGGTCCCCGTCGACCCGCACGGCATCACGGTGACCCCGCTGGTCAAGGACCTCAAGGCGACCGTCGGAGCCGACCTGGGCGGCGTGAAGGCCGACGCCTCCGGCACCCTGGAGGTCGACGTCAAGGCTCCAGTGCCGCTGCCCGGCGGCGCCAGCCTGGACGCCTCCGGCTCCCTCCAGCTCCACCCGGCCGTCCACTTCGCCTACCACGGCGCGGCCGCCACCAGCCCGCGCACCGCCTCCGTCGGCTTCGACCTCGGCGCCCACGCGAACTGGAAGATCACCGGCGACGTCGCCCGCAACACCGGTGCGGCGCCGATCCGGGTGCCCTTCGCCAAGCTGCAGGCCAGCCCGGTGCTGACCGTCGCCGGCCTGCCCGTGGTCGTCAACCTCGGCCTCACCTGCTACCTGGAGGTCGGCGCCGACGGCCAGGTCCACCTGGAGGCCGAGCAGGACGCCACCGGCACCTGGGCGGTGCGCGCCGACTACACCGGCGGCAAGGGCTGGACCTCGGCCACCAATGCCGACACCAAGATCTCCCCGGTGCACGTCCGCCTCAACGGCAAGGCCTCCGTCCGCGCCGCCCTCGGCGCCGAGATCAGCCTCGGCCTCTACGACACCGTCGGCGTCGAGACCACCGTCGCCCCCTACCTGAGCGCCAAGGCCGACGGCTCCCTCGCCGTCGACGTCCCCGGCAACACGCCCCAGATCCAGGGTAGTTGGGCCCTGGTCGGCGGCGTCGACCTGAACGGCGCACTGACCGCCCACCTGAAGATCTTCGGTACCCCGATCATCGAGGGCAAGCTGCCGTTCCCGCCCTTCCACCGCGAGTGGCCCCTCCTCGCCGGCTCGGCCGCCCTGCCGTCCCCGCGCGCCAGCAGCTGATCACCTGAGAACGAGCGAGGAGTGGGAAGTCGGCCCCGCCGACTTCCCACTCCTCTTCTCGTACCGGCCGGGGTCAGTCCGCGACCGCCTGGTAGACCGTGCTCCAGAAGTCGTGGATCAGCTGCGCCGAGTACGGGACGGACATCCCGACCTGGGTGAGCAGGATCCCGGTGAGCCCGTTCTCCGGGTCGGCGTACGCCGTGGCGCCGCTCCCGCCGTCCCAGCCGAACTGGCCGACCGGCGCGTAGTCGCCGCGGTAGGTGCGCACCGCCATTCCGAAGCCCCAACCGCCGTGCTGGCCCTGGCCGTACGAGAGGTGGACGTTGTCCCGGGCCAGGGCGGTGCGGGCGGCGGTCTGCTCGGGCGTGAGGCGGTTGGTGGTCATCAGCTCGACGGCGGGCCGGGACAGGATCCGCTCGCCGCCGTGCACACCGCGGTTCAGCAGCATCCGGAAGTAGGCGTGGTAGTCGTCCACGGTGGAGGCCAGCCCACCGCCGCCGCCCGGGAACGCCGGGGGCTTGCTCCAGCGCCCGTCCGCCGGTTCGTCCCAGACCGTGAACGCCCCGGTCTGCGGGTCGGGGGCGTAGAGGGGCGGCAGCCGGTCGATCTTCTCGGCGGGCACGTGGAAGCCGGTGTCCGTCATGCCCAGCGGATCGAGGACGCGTTCGCGCAGGAAGGCCTCGAACGGTTGGCCGGTGACCCTGGCGACGAGCACGCCGAGGAGGTCGCTGGCGATGTGGTACTGCCACTGCTCCCCGGGCTGGTGCATCAGCGGAAGCGTGCCGAGGCGGCGCAGCCACTCGTCCGGCTCGGGCATCGGGGTCGGCAGATCGGGCGTCAGCCCCTGCTCGAAGACCGCGTTCATGATCGGGGTGCCCAGTGCCGTCAGATCCATGCCGAGCCCGAAGGTCGAGGTCAGCACGTCCCGTACGGTGATCGGGCGCTTCGCCGGCACGGTCTCGTCCAGCGGGCCGTCGATCCGCTTCAGTACCTGCCGGTTCGCGAGTTCCGGCAGCCACTGCTCCACCAGGTCGTCCAGCCGCAGCCGGCACTCGTCCAGCAGGACCATCGCGGCGGCCATCGAGACAGGCTTGGACGTCGAGGCCATCCGGAAGATCGTGTCCCGGCGCATCGGAGCGCCGCCGTCGTGGCTCATCGTGCCGACCGCTTCGACGTGGGTCTGCCCGCCCCGGCTGACCAGGGCGACGACCCCGGGGATCCGCCCGGAGTCGACGTGCCGCGCCAGTACGTCGTGGACCTTGCCGAGGCCTGCGTCGGAGAAGCCGCCGTTGCTGCTGCCCATTGTGATCTCCCCCTGCGTGAGTGTGTTCGGGAATTGCTGAACGACAACGAAGCTACATTGCGTTTACCCATCCGTCAACGTTGCCTTGGCAGGCTAATTAGGCTGCTTGACAGGGAAATTGGCTCGTGGTTGCAATGGATCTGACGCTGAACGCAACGGGCGGTCGAGGAGATCGTTGCAATGAGCTGCGGGTGAACGCAGAGTTAGCGCATTCGGGTGACGGGGAGTTATTCCGCCGGGCCCACCGCCCCTACGCTGTCCTCATGCTGTCCGTAGTGGTGGCCCCCTGGGCGGGCGATGGCGAGCCGGTGTTCACGCGTGCACCGGACGAACTGCACGATGCCGCGAGCACGATGAAGGTCGCGGTGCTCGCTGCGCTCACCCGTGGCGGGGCGGACCTCGATGCCGAGGTGCCGGTGGTGAACCGGTTCCAGTCCGTGGTGGGCGGTGAGTTCGGCAACGATCCGGAGTGGGACAGCGATCCGCTGCCCTGGGAACTGCTCGGTACCCATGTGCCGCTGCGCCTGCTGGCCGAGCGGATGATCACCCACTCCTCCAACCTGGCGACCAACCTCTGCCTGGCCCGTACCGACCAGCGTTCGGTGGCCGAGGTGTGGCGCCGGGCGGGGGCCACCCGCAGCGCCAGCCCGCGTGGGATCGAGGACTACGCGGCGCGCGGCGCGGGCGTGCACAACCGGGTGAGCGCCCGTGATCTGGTCCGGCTGCTGCACTCGCTCGCGGACGAGCCGGAGCTGCTGGCGCTGCTGGAGCGCAACGACTTCCGGGTGGACCTCGCGGCCGGCCTCCCGCCGGGCGCCCGGATCGCGTTCAAGAACGGCTGGGTGCCCGGCGCCCGGCACTGCGTGGGGCTGGTCCACCCGCGCGACTGCCCGCCGTACCTGATCGCCGTCTGCTACACCGGCCCGCTCGCCGACGGCAGCGACCGTACGGACCCGGCGGCCCGGCTGCTGGCCCGGGTGTCGGCGGAGGTCTGGAGGCGCCGCCGAGAGATCAGTCCTCGCTGATCACCGGCATCGCCGCGCCGCCCGGGTTCCAGGCCGTCAGGAAGTCCGACTGCCGGGCGGTGTCGACGAGTTCGATCTGCGCGCCGAGGCTCTCCAGCCGGTGGTAGACGAAGGGGCGCCCGTACGGGCAGCCGGAGAAGGCCTCCGGGAACCCGGCGGCGGTGAGCCGGGCCGCGCCCGCCGTGACGTCCGAGGACCAGAAGCCGAGGTGGTGGAACCGGGCCTCGGAAGTGTCCCCCCAGGGCCCGTCCGCCGGGGCCTCGATCAGCTCGATGTGCGGCGCGTCCCCGGCCGTGAACACGATCCGGTAGTCCCACTCGCCGATCCGCCCGGCCGCCGGCTCGCTCCAGCTCATCCCCGCGGCGGCGGTGAGGTCGGTCATGGCGGCGTCGAGGTCGGGCACGGTGAAGCAGACGTGGTAGAAGGCGGTCATGATCGCCAGCCTGCTACGGCCCCCTCGCGGACGCAACTCCCGCTCGGGGGCCGGGTGGCGAGGCCTCAGTACGGCTTGACGAGGACGTGGGCCGCGCCGGGGATGCCGGTCTTCAGCAGCTCGTCCTCCTCCGGGGTGGTCGGCGTGCCGGTCTCCTGCTTGAGGACCGCCCGGGACAGCGCCTGCACCCACATCGCACGCGGGCGGCGGCGCTCCTCCCAGGCGGCGAGGGCAGCCGGGACGTCCTGCGCCGTGTCCAGGCTCTGGGCCAGGACGAGGGCGTCCTCGACGGCCATCGCGGCGCCCTGGGCGAGGTGTGGGGTGGAGGCGTGGGCGGCGTCTCCGGCGAGGGCGATGCGGCCGACGTGCCAGGGCTCCTCGACGGTGACCTGGGAGATGCGGGAGTAGACCACCGCGGCCGGGTCGGTGACCTGGGCGAGGGCCTCGGCGATCGGGCCGCCGAAGCCGGCCAGCCGCTCGTGGAGCTGCTCGTGGGCGGTCGCCTGGTCCGGGCGGAAGTCCTCGGCCTCGGCGAACACCGCGCCCAGGTACATGAGTTCCTCGCTGATCGGGGTGAGCAGCGCCTTGGCCCTGAGGTTCCCGGCGGACATCACCACGCCCTTGACCTCGGGCGAACGCGGCAGCGTGACGCGCCAGTTGGCGAAGCCGGTGTACTCGGGGGCGTACTTGTCGCCGTACAGGTGCCTGCGCAGCGGCGAGCCGATGCCGTCGAAGCCGACGACCAGGTCGTAGCGGCCGCTGTGGCCGTCGGTGAGGGTGACGTCGACCCCGGAGCCGTCGTCGGTGAGCTGCGAGACGGTCGTCCCGAAGCGGAGGCCGGCGCCGGCCGAGGTGGCGGCGGCGGCCAGCACCCGGGCCAGGGCGGGGCGCGGTATGCCGTTGTTGGACGGGGCGTCGCCCATCCGGGGCTGGGGGATCCGGGCGAGGGTGGTGCCGGCCGGGTCGCAGATGGTCAGCACCTCCCATTCGAAGCCGACGGCCAGGCACTCGTCGAGCACGCCGATCTCGCGCATCACGTGCAGGGCGTTGGAGGGCTGGACGATACCGACGCCGAGGGCCTCCAGCTGGTCGCGCAGCTCGGCGACCTCGACGTGGTGGCCGCGCCGGGCGAGGGCGGTGGCGAGGGTGAGGCCGCCGATGCCGCCGCCGTGGACGAGGATGCGCAGGGGTGCGGTGGTCATGAAGGGGCGCTCCAAAGGGGGTTGGGCCGACGGATCGGGCCGACGGATCGGGCCGACGGATCGGGCCGACGGATCGGGCCGACGGGTTCAGCCGACGGGGGCGGCGGCGAGGTCCATCAGGTGGTCGACCAGGGCGAGCAGCAGGTCGCGGCCGAAGTCGCGCTCGCGCACGTCACCGATCAGCATCGGCACCTGCGGGTCGAGGTCGAGGGCGGCCCGGATCTCCTCCGGGGTGCGGGTGTTGTGGCTGTGGAAGCAGTTGATCGCGACCACGAACGGGATGCCCCGGCTCTCGAAGAAGTCGATCGAGGCGAAGCTGGTGTCCAGCCGCCGGGTGTCGGCGATGACGATGCCGCCGAGCGCGCCGTTGACCAGGTCGTTCCACATGAACCAGAAACGTTCCTGCCCGGGCGTGCCGAACAGGTAGACCACCAGCTCGGGGCTGACGGTGATCCGCCCGAAGTCGAGGGCGACGGTGGTGGTCTCCTTCTGGTCGACGCCGGCCAGGTCGTCGACGCCGACGCTGGCCGTGGTCAGGTACTCCTCGGTGCGCAGCGGGGCGACCTCGCTGACCGAGCCGACCAGGGTGGTCTTGCCGACGCCGAAGCCGCCCGCGATCAGGATCTTGACGGCGGCCGGGGCGGCGGCGGGCTCGTCAACGGAATTGCGGGAGTGGGGTGTTGCCATCGTTCAGAGTCTCCGGAGTCCTTCGCGTACGGCCGTGAGCAGGCCGAGGTCCACGCCCCCGGCGGCGCGGGCCACCGAGAGCGGCGCCCGGGCCTTCAGCAGGCCCTGGGCGACCAGGTCGCCCAGCAGGATCTTGGTGACCGAGACCGGGAGGTCCAGGCCGGCCGCCACCTCGGCGACGGCCGCCGGGCGCCGGCAGCGGTCGAGGATCAGCCGGTGCTCGGGCTGGAGGCCGCGGGCACCGGCGCGGCTGCCCCGCGCCAGGGCCGCGTCGGCCTCGGCCTCGGCCGTGGTGAGCACGGTGATCAGGGTGAGGTCGTCGCGCTCGGGCGCGGTCCGGCCGCGGGTGATGGTGTACGGGCGCACCATGACGCCCGTCTCGTCCTCGGCGTCCGGCTCCTCCAGCTCGCTCCAGTGCGGCACCCGGCCGCGCGCCCAGGCGTCCCCCGCGCCGCTGAAGGGGCCGTGGGGGCCGTCGTGGGGTTCGCCGCCGTAGGGGGCGTCGCTGTACGGGCCCACCCGGGTCAGCCCCGGTTCCGGGAGACGAAGGCGTCGAAGGACGCGGGGGCGCCCTCCGCGCGGGCCGGGGTGGTGAGCTTCTGGCCGACCTGCTGCACCAGGGTGTGCATGGCGACGGACATCACCTCGGCGTCCACCTCCTGGGAGGCGACCACGGCCAGGTGGGTGCCCTGGGCGGCGGCGATGACGAACAGCCAGCACTCGGCGAGCTCGACGATCACCTGGTGCACCGGCCCGCCGTCGAACAGCTGGCCGACGCCCCGGGCGAGCGACTGCTGTCCGGTGGCCACGGCGGCGAGGCGCTCGGCGTCGGCCCGCTCGATGGTGCGGGAGTGGCTGACCACGAGGCCGTCGTCGGAGAGCAGGACGGCGTTGCGGGTCCCGGGCACCGAGTCGACGAGCCCGTCCAGCAGCCAGTCCAGGTCCTGGTGGGTGGCGGTCGTGCGGTTCATCACTGGTCATCCGTTCGTGTGGTTCGGGGTTCCGCGGCCGGCAGTGCCCAGGGGGAGGGGGCGGACGCGGAGGCTGGGGGGCCGGCGGGCGGAGCGGGGGGAGCCGGCGGGGAGGCGGAGGCGGGCCGCGGGTGTTCGCCGCTGTCCTGGGCCCGGGCGGCGCGGGACTGGCGCTGGAAGGCGCCGATGGTGGCGCCCGAGCGCCGGACCGGCCGCCCGTTCTCGGGCTGTACGGGCTGTACGGGCTGTACGGGCTGGTGGAGCGGGCCGTTGGCGGGCTGTTCGGCGGTCGGCTCGACCCACTGCTGCCGGGTCGGCGGCGGCACCCGCAGCTCGGCGGCCAGGCTGGCCTGCCGGACGCGCTGCGGCAGCGGCGGCTGCCCGCCCTCGACCGGGCTCAGCGGCACGGCGGAGGGGTACTCGCGCCCCCGGCGCCGCTCGGCCAGCCGGTAGTGGTCGGCCGGGCGGTACTGCTCGTCGGCGTACGGGGCCTCGGCCTCGGTGACCCGGGCGTAGGCGATGTCCGGGTAGGCGGGGGTGGGGGCGTCGGGGGTGGGGGTCGGCGCGGTGCCCGTGCCGTCCGGCGGGTCGGCCGGGGCGGCCGCGTACACCGGCGGCGGGTCGGCGGGGGAGCTGTGCTGGATCGGCTGCTCGGCGAAGCCGGGCGGGCACGGCTGCTCCTCCTGGTACGCCGGTTCCTGGAACGCCGTGGCGACGGACTCGACCGGCGCGCCGTTCCCGACGGCCCCGCCGTTCGCGAGGGCCCCGACGCTCCCGTAGGCCTCGGCCTGCCCGAACGCCTCCACCGGCGCGACCGGCGGTGCGGGCGGCCCCGCCGGCTGCGGCGCCTCGTCGGAGGCGGAGCGCACCGCCCGGCGCGAGCGCCGGACCAGCGGGATCGGTTCGACGGGCGCGGCGTCCGGCAACCCGGCGTCGCCGTCGATGACCAGTTCGTCCGGCACGAGCACGACGACCCGGGTGCCGCCGAAGGCGGACGGCCGGAACTCGATCTTCAGCCCGGTGAGCGCGGCCAGCCGGGCGACCACGTAGAAGCCGAGCCGGATGTCGTCGGCCCGGGCGAGCACGTCGGTGCGCGGCGGGCGGCTCATCAGCTCGTTGGCCGCGTCGTACTGTTCCGGGTCCATGCCGAGGCCGCGGTCCTCGATCTCGACCGCGAGTCCGCGTCCGACCATGGCGGCCCGGACCTCGACCGGGGTGGGCGGCTTGGAGAAGGTGGTGGCGTTCTCCATCAGCTCGGCGAGCACGTGGGCGACCGGCCCGACGGCCCGCTCGGAGAGCCACGGGTGGCCTTCGACGTCGATCACGATCCGCCGGTAGTCCTGCACCTCGCCCTGGGCGGAGCGCAGCACGTCCAGCAGCGGTACGGGCTTGCGCCATCGCCGCTGCGGCTGGCCGCCGGCCATGATGACGAGGTTCTCCTCGTAGCGGCGCAGGCGGGCGGTGAGGTGGTCGAGGTCGAACAGGCCCTCCAGGACCTCCGGGTCCTCGTGCTTGCGCTCCAGCTCGTCGAGCTTGCGCAGCTGGCGGCCGATCAGCAGCTGGGTGCGGCGGGCGATGCGCTGGAGGAGGCGTTCGAAGCCGCGGTGCTGTTCGGCCTGCCGGACGGCTGCCGCCAGGGCGGCGGAGCGGGCCAGGTTGAGGGTCTGGCCGAGGCGGGCGAGTTCGTCGGTGCCGTTGCCGTGTTCGCCGGTGGTGACCTCGCGGCTCTCGGCCTCGGTGTCGACCTGTTCACCGCGGCCGAGGCGGTCGACCACCTCGGGCAGGGTGCGCTCCATCTCCTCGGCCTGGGTCTGGAGTTCCTTGATCCGGCGGCGCAGCGAGCGGCTGATCCGCCAGGAGGCGATGACGACGGCGATGACCGTGATCAGGCCGATGACGGTGGTCAGCACGACGCGGGTGAGCAGGTCGAGGATGGTCCCCTTGCCGACCTCGACGATGGCGCTGGTGCGGGTCTCGATCGCCTTGACCAGCTGCGGGTTGAGCTGGTCGACGGCCTGGCGCCACTGGTCCTGGGCGGCGGGCAGCTTGACGGTGCCGTTGGAGTCGGCGGCGGTGGGCCGGGTGAGCTGCTGTTCGACGGCGGCCTTGGCCTGCCAGGCGGGGCTGTTCATCAGGTCGTGCCAGCCGGCCGCCTCGCCGTCCGGGACGTACGGGACGACCTGGACGGTGAACAGGTAGTCCTCGGCGCCGATCAGCTGCTGGACCTGCTGGTAGTCGGCGGTGCTGAGCCGGCCGCTTGGCCAGCCGCGGGCCAGGACGGCGTCCTCGCGGGCCAGCATCTCCTTGGCCCAGAAGGAGTTGACCAGGGTCTTGGACACCCAGGTGACCTCGCCCGCGTCGACGTGGCTGAGCGCGGTGAACAGTCGCAGGTCGACGGAGATCAGGTCGGTGTAGTAGGCGAAGACGGTCTGCTGGTCGACCGAGCCCTTGTCGACTGCGGCGCGCTGTTCGGCGAGCTTGCCCATCGCCTGCCGGGCTTCGGCGACGGCGCTGCGGACGTCGTCCGGGGCGTTGTCGGTGCTCTCCCCGGACAGGACCTGGAACTGGCGCACCGCGTCGTCGGTCAACTGCCGCTGGTGGCGCAGCTGGTCGGTGTTGGCGCCGGGCCGGGCGAGCGCCTCGGCGCTGAGCCGACGCTCCTCCTGGAGGTTGTAGTAGACGATGTTCGACGGCTGGCCGGCCTTCTGGGCGAGCATGCCCTGGGCGGCCTGGCGTTGGAAGTCGAAGACGGTCTCGCCGCTGGTCACGGCCCAGAGGGCGACCAGGGCGAGGCTGGGGACGACGGCCAGGACGAGCAGCGCCGACCGCAGGGACAGGCGTGGACGCCTGCGGGGGGCCTTCGGCGTCGGGGGCCGCCGATTCGCACGCGCGCGCAGAGCAGACTCCTTGGGGCTGGCGGCCGGCCGGTGAGGGGCGGGCCGTCCGGGCACGGGCTTTTTGACGAAGCGATATTAGTCATACCGTGTGATTGAAGTGAAAGCCCGTTCGCCGCCTGGGCCGTACTTGCGCACGGATCGGACACAATGTCACCCGCACGTTGACCGTTTGTGCTCGAAGCAGCTGGGTCCCGCAGTGCTTGACACAGTATCGACGCCGTCCAAGGCCGCTGGATGACCACTGTGTGAAGACTCTGTGACGCTCCGTCAATGGGTCCTCAGGAGCTGAGCAGCCGCACCCGGGTCGACTCCAGCTCTGCCGCCAGCACCCGCCCGGCCGCCGCCGGATCGCCGTCGTGCAGCGCCCGGACGAGCTCCGCGTGCGAGGCGTAGCCCTGGTTCGGATCGCCCTCCCGCAGGCCGAACAGGCCCACCAGAGCGACCAGATGCTCCCTCAGAACCGGGGCGAACTGAGCGAAGAGGTCATCCAGGACGGGGTTGTGGGCGGCGGCCACGATCGTCGTGTGCAGCGCGATGTCGGCGTCCACGAAGCCCGCGTCGTCCGCCCCGCCCGCCGCCAGGCGCGCGGCCAGTGCGGCGTCCACGGCGGCGAGGTCCGCCGCCGTACGGCGCTCCGCCGCCAGCCGGGCCGCCTGCACCTCGACCATCGTGCGCACCTCGTAGACGTGCGCCAGCTCGGCGGCGCGCAGCCGGGTCGTCCAGTCCCCGGTGGCCGGGCGGTCGGCCGTCACGAACACCCCGGAGCCCTGGCGGCTGTGCACCATCCCGGCCGCGGCGAGCGTGCGCAGCGCCTCCCGGACGGTCGAGCGTCCGACGCCCAGCTCCTTGGCGAGCGCCACCTCGCCGGGCAGCTTGCCGCCGACCGGCCACTCCCCGGCCCGGATCCGCTCCTCGATCAGGGCGGCGGCCTGTCCGGCGAGGGGGGAGGGGCGGAGCGGGGGCATCGTCGTCACCTGTCAGGTTGTCTGAGTACTTGTGTCGTGGTTACTCTACCCGCCATGCAGCCGTGGAGTGCGCTCCTTCTTGGTGGCCGCAGCGGGGCGTGACCGGACCGGCACCCCGCTGCGGGGCGCCGTCCCTGCCGGTCTCCGGTACCCGAGTTGAGGACATCCCCATGCGATTCCCGACCCTGCACGCCCCCGCCGGTCCCGTCCCGGCCGACGCCCCCGCCTGGAACCCCCAGCGCGGCGGCGCGATGCCCTCCCACCGCTACCGCCCCGCCCACGAGCGGGTCCACGTCCCCGCGCTGCTGCGCCGCTGGCCCGGCCGCCGGATCGAGCGGGCCCCGCTGTGGGTGCCCGTCGACCTGCGCGACGGCAACCAGGCGCTCGCCGAGCCGATGGACCCGGCGCGCAAGCAGCGGATGTTCGACCTGTTCCTGGCCATGGGCTTCAAGGAGATCGAGGTCGGCTACCCCTCCGCCAGCCGCACCGACTTCGACTTCGTCCGCCGGCTCGCCGAGCAGCCCGGCGCGGTGCCGCAGGACGTCACCGTCGTCGTCTTCACCGCCGCCCGGGCCGACCTCATCGACCGCACCTTCGAGGCCGTCGAGGGCCTGCCGAACGTGGTCGTCCACCTCTACACCGCCACCGCGCCGCTGTGGCGGGACGTCGTGCTGGGCAAGGGCCGGGACGAACTGCGGGCGCTGATCACGGCGGCGGCCGAGCGGATGGCCCGGCTGGGGGAGGGCCGGGACGGCCTGCGCTTCCAGTTCTCGCCCGAGGTGTTCAACCTGACCGAGCCGGACTACGTGCTGGAGGTCTGCAACGGCCTCACCGCGCTGTGGGACGCCAGTCCCGACCGGCCGGTGATCCACAACCTGCCGGCCACCGTCGAGATCGCCACGCCCAACGTGTACGCCGACCAGATCGAGTACGCCGACCGGCACCTGGACCGGCGCGACGCGGTGATCCTCTCGGTCCACCCCCACAACGACCGGGGCACCGGCGTCGCCTGCGCCGAACTGGCGGTGCTGGCCGGCGCCCAGCGGGTCGAGGGCTGCCTGTTCGGCAACGGCGAGCGCACCGGCAACGTCGACCTGGTGACCCTGGCGCTCAACCTCCACACCCAGGGCGTCGACCCGATGCTCGACCTCTCCGACATCGACGAGATCCGGCGCACCGTCGAACACTGCAACCGGCTGCCGGTGCACGAGCGGCACCCGTACGTCGGCGACCTGGTGCACACCGCCTTCTCCGGCACCCACCAGGACGCCATCAAGAAGGGCTTCGCCCAGCACGCGAAGACCGCCGCCGAACTGGGCCTGCCCGAGCGGGAGGCGCCCTGGTCGGTGCCGTACCTGCCGATCGATCCGGCCGACCTCGGGCGCGACTACGAGGCGGTGATCCGGGTCAACAGCCAGTCCGGCAAGGGCGGGATCGCCTATCTGCTGCAGACCGGCGCCGGGCTGGAACTGCCCCGGCGGCTGCAGATCGAGTTCGCCCGGGTGGTGCAGGAGGCGACGGACGACAGCGGGCTGGAGGTCACCGGCGAGGAGCTGTACGGGCTGTTCCGGGCCGAGTACCTGGACGCGGGCGCCGGGCGGGACTGGCGGGTCGGCGACGACTGGGCCGAGGTGGACGGCCGCCGGGGCACCGGCGCCGGGCCGGTGGACGCGGTAGCGGCGGCGGTGGGGGTGGAGATCCTCTCCTTCAGCGAGCACAAGGTCGGCGGCAGCTCCGACGCGGTCGCGTATGTGGAGGGCCGGATCGACGGTGAGGTGGTCTGGGGCGTCGGGCGGGACGCCTCGGTGCTCGCGGCGGGAGTACGGGCGGTGCTGAGCGCCACCGATCGGGCCACCGCCGGGCGGGCCATCGCGGGGCGGGCGCCTCGGCCGACGGTGCCATCGCGCTGAAGCACGCCGTGGGCAGCTGCCCGCTGAACATCACCGGCGGCACCGAGACCGGCCACGCCGGCGGCACCTACAGCCACGGCAACGGCTACAAGCTGGACTTCGGCATGTCGAGCTGCCTCACCAACTACATCCACGGCGCCTTCACCCACAGCGGCACCCGCGGTGACGGCGCCGACCTGTGGACCGCCCCCTCCGGCAACATCTACGCCAACGAGGGCAGCCACTGGGACGTCACCTTCATGAACTGACGCCCGCGGCACGCGGATTGCGAGGGGCGGGGCCACCGGACACTTCCGGTGGCCCCGCCCCTCGCCGCTCCAGGGGATACTGCTGCGATGCTGCTGACCTGGATCGCCGAGCTGGCGGACGAGCCGCTCGCACTGGAACCGGACGACCGGCCGGTGGAGTGGGAGACCAACACCTGGTGGCTCGCCGCCGAGGACGAGGACCGGCGGGCGCTCACGGTCGCCGAGGTGGTCGCCGCCTTCGAGCGGACGGCCGCACGGCTGCGGGAGCGGGTCCGCGGCCTGGACCACGCCGGGCCGGCGACCTTCTACGCCTGGCACGACGAGCAGGCGGGGCAGCTGAGGTGCTCCACCGCCTCGGTGGGCCCCGGCGAGCTGCCCTTCGGCGGCGCGTACCGGCCGGTCGAGGACCTCGGCCCGATCGTGGCCGACTACCTTGCCGACGACGAACCCGCAGTGGTCCAGCCGTCTGACGTGAATCCGGGGGAGGAGCCGGAGCTCCCGCCGTTCCCGGTCTGGGTCCGCGCCGTGGGTGCGCCGGAGGCCGGGTCGTAGGATCCCGCGCCATGGACGGGGAACGGGCCCGGGAGGGCTTCTGTCGCCTCCTCCAGATCGGCCTGAGCGGCAGCTCGGACGAAGCCGACACGGTGGCCGACATCTGCGAGCACTTCGCCCTCGGCGGCGAGAACTGTCGTAACTGGGTCCAGCGCTCCGGATGACGGGCGTGCGCGAGGAACCGGCGCGACTCGGTGGCGTCCGGAGGGGAAATCGGGAAGGCTCGGGCGCATGGTCTCGGTATTGCAGAACGTGGCGATCGACTGCGCGGACGCCTATGGGCTGGCCCGGTTCTGGAGCCGGGTGACCGGCCGTCCGCTGGGTCCGGAGGACGGGCCGGGGGACCGGGAGGTCGCGGTGATGCTGGGGGAGGGGCCGGTGTTGTACTTCAGCCAGGTGCCCGAGCCGAAGACGATCAAGAACCGGGTCCATCTGTGCCTGCGGCCGGAGACCTCGCGGGAGGAGGAGGTGGAACGGCTGCTGGGGCTCGGGGCCACGATGGTCAGCGATCTCCGGAATCCCGACGGCTCGGGGTGGGCGGTGCTCGCCGATCCGGAGGGCAACGAGTTCTGCGTGCTGCGCAGCGAGTCCGACAGGGCCGCGACGGCGTCGTAGCGGTTCCGTGCCGTCGGCCCGCCGCTCGGTGGCGGCGGGGGACGGCGGCGCGGTGCTCTCCGTCGGCCTGGAGGCCGTTGCCCCGGTCCTTGGGAAGTCGGCCGGGCCGACTTCCCACTCCTCTCTCGTTCGCCCGCTGCGACTACAGCGCGGTGCGGTACGCCTCCAGCCGCTCGGCCAGCTCCTTCGGGTGGCCGAGCATCGGCATGTGGTCGCCGGGCATCTCGTCCGGCTGGAAGCCGAGCCGCTCGGCCATCACCCGCCGCATGAACTCCGCGGGGAAGAACCGGTCACCGGTGGACAGCAGGGCCCTGGTCGGCACCTTCGGCCAGGCGGTCAGCGGCCAAGGGCGGCCGAACGGGGTGGCGGCCTGTTCCCGCTGGTGCTCGGCCAGCAGTTCGGCGGCGAGGGCCGCCGGGGTGTCGTGAAGGTAGAAGGAGAGCGGGTCCTCCTCCGTACCCTCGGGGACGCCCCTGCGCCGGTCGGCCTCCTGGCGCGCCGGCCCGTACCCGGTGTTGTCCCACCACAGGCCCGGCGCCTCGCCCGGGGCCGGGACCTGGGCCTGGAGCATCACCAGGAGGTCGACCGGCAGCCGGTCGCACACCAGCGGCCCGGTGAATCCGCCGAACGAGTGGGCGACGACCACGAGTTGGGTCCGGTCGCCGATCGCCTCGACCACCGTGTCCGCGTACTCCGCGAGCCCGGCCGCCTCGTCGTCGCACGGCAGGTCCGGCGCGACCACCTCATGCCCCCGGTCGCGCAACTCGGCGGCCAGCGGCCCCCAGTACCACGCGTCGGCCGCTGCGCCGTGGATCAGTACGTACGTCGCCACCGTGCACTACCTCCGTCATCCGGAACTCGCTGCTCTCCGGCGGTACTTCGCCGTTCGCAACCTACTCGGCGGCAGTGACAGCCGCCGCTTCCCCCTGCTCGCGGCGGCGGGCCTCGTACCGCATCGGTGCGTCGAGTATCCAGGCCCAGTGCTTCCGATCGAAGGAGGCTTCGTCGATGTCGGCGTCGGTGCAGCGGGGATCGTCCAGTGCGGCCACCCCGAAGGCGCCCCACAGACGGGTGGTCTGACCGTCGTCGCCGAGGCGCTCGGCCAGGAGGTCCGCGATCCCGGGCCGTGGCGCTCATTTCGGACTCGGTGCGACTTCCGACATCCTGCGCTGGCCCTCCTCGATGACCGCGATCAGCTCCGGACGCATGGGGACCGCTGCTCGGCATCCCCACCGTGCACTACTACCGCCGCCGCTGCGCCGCCGAAGCCACGGCGACGCCCAACGCAAACTGACGGCCCGGTCGGCGGCCCGCCGCTCGTGGTTCACGTCGGTGGCAGGAGCAGCGGCATCAGTCCTGCTGATGCGCGCTGAAGCGGACCTCGTTGGACGTGATCGCGGCCGTGCCTTCAGGATGGCCGCATGACCATAGCCTCCGCCATCGCCTCGTTCGCCGTCGTGGCCGGCATGCTGACCATCATGCCGGGACTGGACACCGCTCTGGTGCTGCGTTCCGCCATCACCCTCGGCCGGCGTCGGGCCTTTGCTACGGCGCTGGGGATCCTCTGCGGAGTGCTCGTGTGGGGGGTGGCCGCCGCGGTCGGTGCCTCGGCGGTGCTCACGGCATCGCATCTGCTGTACGACGCGCTGCGCGTGGCCGGCGCCGGGTACCTGGCGTGGCTGGGGATCGGCATGATCCGCCGGACACTCAAGGAGCGCGGCCGGCCTGCCCCGGGGGACACGGCGGGCTCAGCGGGGACCACGAACGCGGAGGCGACGTGGGCACGGTCCTGGGCGCGCGGGCTGGGCACCAGCCTGCTGAACCCCAAGAACGGCGTCTTCTACATGGCGATGCTGCCCCAGTTCATCCCCACCGGCGCCTCGCACCTGCTGATGGGGGTCGTCCTGGCGACCGTGCACGACCTGGAGGGGCTGGTCTGGTTCAGCGCGCTGATATTCGGTACCCAGCTGGTCCGCCGGTGGCTGAACCGCGGCTCGGTGCAGCGGGCCATCGACGCGATCACCGGCACGGTGCTCGTCGGCTTCGGCATCAAGCTGGCCCTCGCGGACAACTGACCACCGGGGTGGCCCGGTGGGCGCTCGCGGGCACGGAGCGGGAAGTCGGCCCGGTCGGCTTCTATCCGGGGAGGGCGCCCGGGTCGACGCCGGTCAGGTCGCGGCTGGTGTCCCACAGCCGGGCCGCGACGGCGGTGTCGGTGAGGTGGGTCCACACCGGTTCGCGGTGGGGCTCGCCGCGCAGGCCGAAGGCGCGCGGTCCCCACAGCTGGCCTCCGCGTACGGCCGGGTCGAGCACCGCTCGGACGGCGGGCCAGGCGCCGGCGTGCTTGCCCTGGACGAGGAGGGCCGCGGGTGCGGCGCTCAGGCGCGCGGTGGTCGTCCGTACGTGGATCGGCGGCCGGGAGGGGGTGAGGGAGTCCAGTGCGCCGCCGGGGTGGACCACCACGCTCGCCACCGTGCTGCCGGCCGCGCGCAGGCGGCGGTCGAGTTCGAGGCCGAAGTGCATCTGTGCCAGCTTGGAGCGTCCGTAGCTGCGCTTGGGCCGGTAGTCCCTGCGGGACTGCAGGTCGTCCAGGTCGAGGCGCTCGGACTTCGCCGCGAAGCTGCCCATGGTGATGACGCGGGCCGCCGGGGCAGCGGACAGCAGCGGCATCAGCCAGCGGGTGAGCGCGAAGTGCCCGAGGTGGTTCGTGCCGAACATGAGCTCGTGACCGTCCCCGGTCTCCTGGCGCGGCGGGTCATCGAGCGCGACACCCGCGTTGTGGACCACCGCGTCGAGGTGTTCCACCCCCAGTGAGTCCGCGACCGTTCGCATCGACGGGAGGTCGGCGAGGTCCATTCGTACGGCGCGCACCCGCGCACCGGGGACGCGTGCACGGATCGAAGCCGTGGCGTCCTCGGCCTTCGCGGGGTTCCGGCTGCCGAGCACGACGGTCGCTCCGGTTGCCGACAGCTGCTCCGCGACGAAGTACCGATGCCGGCGTTGCCGCCGGTGACCAGGAAGACGCTGCCGTCGGCACGCGGCAGCCGTCGGACATTCCAGGGCGGGGTGGAGGGTGCGGACGACATAACGGCGGGACTCCCTTGCTGGTGAAGGCGGCTGCGGCTGCCTGCCGGGCGGCTGCCTGCGGGGCTGCTGCCTGTGGGGCGGCTCGGAACCCACGGTTCCAGCGGCCACCTGCACGTCGCCCACAGATCACTGCCGGTCCTGTCGGACGGCCGACATGCCACTGACACGGCGGGAGGGCGAGCTCAGAACTCGGTGCCGCCGGAGGCGGCCGCTTCGCCCAGTGCGAGGAGTTTGCGGTCGGCCAGGGAGAAGGACCTTTACTGCACCTGTAGTTACTGCGGCTGTAGTTACTGCACCTGTAGTTACTACAGGTGCAGTCCCGCCATCTCCTCCGCCGACAGCGCCAGCCCGGCCGCCGCTGCCGAGTCGCGGATGGAGGCGGGCCGACGCGCGCCAGGGATCGGCAGGACGGCCGGGGACTGCGCCAGATGCCAGGCGAGGCAGATCTGCTGCGGACTGACGCCTCGGGCGTGGGCCAGGGCGTGGAACGGGGTGTCCGTCGCGGGCGCGCCACTGCCCGGCTCGTCGACGGCGCTGAGGGAGATGCCGCCGAGCGGGCTCCAGGGGAGGAAGGCGAGGCCGAGTTCGGTGCACAGGTCGAGGGTGTCGCGGGTGGCTGTGTGCGCCGGGGAGAAACGGTTCTGTACGGAGACCAGGCGCGGGCCGAGGACCTCCCGTGCGGTGCGGATCTGCGCGCAGTCCACGTTGGAGAGGCCGACCATCCGGATGGTGCCCGCGTCGGCCAGGTCGCGAAGCGCGCCGACGGATTCGGCGAACGGGACCGCCGGGTCGGGCTTGTGCAACTGGTACAGGCCGATCGTCCCGACGCCGAGCCGGGCGGCCGAGGCCTCGGCGGCGCGGCGCAGGTGGCGCGGGTCGCCGTCGACCGTCCAGCTGCCGTCGCCGGGGCGGCCCCGGCCGCCCTTGGTCGCCACCAGGACGCCGTCCGCGCCGCCTCCGTAAGCGGCCAACGCGCGGGCGATCAGGTGCTCGCTGTGGCCGACTTCGTCCGCGTGCCAGTGGTAGGAGTCGGCGGTGTCGATCAGCGTCACACCCGCGTCGAGGGCGGCGTGGACGGTGGCGATCGCCTGCTCCTCGTCGGGTCGGCCCTCGACGGACAGCGGCATCGCGCCGAGTCCGATGGCGCTGACGGTGCTGCCACCGATGATGCGGGTGAGGGCAGTTGCCTGGGCGGCGGTCATGCGTGGGCCTCCTTGACGGCCTGGGGCAGCCAGTCGGTGACGGCGGAGAAGCGAAAGCCCAGACGGGCCGACCTTCCGGTGTCCATCGCGTAGCAGCGGTCGAAGGAGAACGGTGAGGGCTGCTCGCCCGTTCCCGTGGTCAGCCGGGGCTCGGCGCCCGTCGCCCGGCCGATGGCGGCGCACAACTCCCGGACATCCATGGAGCCTTGGGAGGCGGCGTTGACCGGTCCGGTGAAGTCGGCCAGCGCGGCCCAGGCCAGGAAGCGGGCGATCTCCGCCTCGTGGACGAAGGACGCGCGCTGCGGTGCGGCGTGGACGGCCACCGGCAGGCCGCGTCCGATCAGCTCCACGTAGTGGGCCAGTCGTCCGGTGAAGTCGGCGCCGCCGAGGACGTGCGCCGTCCGGACGGTGACGAGGTCGAAGGGCGCCTGCCGGGTGAGCAGCGCCTCCGCCTGGCGCTTGCCCTCGGCGTAGTGGGCGGCGACGAAGTCCTGCTCGTTCCACGGGAGTTGCAGGTCCAACGGCTCGGCCGACAGGTCGAGAGCCGGTTCCGCGAGCGGTGGACCGCCGGGCCGTCCGAGGTGGGCGTATACCTCGACGGTGGAGGTGAGCACATAGCGCGGGGTGCGGCTGGCGAACACCCGGGCGGCGATGGCCGCCTGGACGGGGGTGTAGCAGACCTGGTCGACGACGGCGTCGAAGCGCCGGTCGGCGAGCGCGGACCGCAGTGCGGCCTCGTCGTCGCGGTCGGCGCGCAGGTGGGTCACACCGTGCGGGGCGGGGGTCGAGCCCCGGTTGACGACGGTCACCGCCGCGCCCGCGTCACGGAGTTCCTCGACCACCTGCCTGCCGAAGTAGCGGCTCCCGCCGATCACACACACGTCCACGCTTCCGATCCCTTCCCGTCGCTTCCGGTCGCTTCCGATGGGGTCAGCCTGCCGTGGACAGGCCATCAGCAGTAGTGTCGATGTGAGAAGACCATCATTAGGAGAACTGTTGATCGACGTCCAGCGACTGGCGGTGCTGCGGGAAGTCTCCCGCCGCGGCAGCTTCAACCAGGCGGCCCTGGCGCTGCACTGCACCCCCTCGGCCGTCTCCCAGCAGGTCGCCGCGCTGGAACGCGGCCTCGGCGCGCCCGTGGTCGAGCGCTCCACCCGGGGCGTCACGCTCACCGACGCGGGCCGGCTCCTGGTGGAGGCCGCCGACGCGATCGCCGCCGAACTCACCGACACCCAGCAGCGCATCGCCCGGCTGACCGCCGAACGGACCGCCCTGACCGTCGCCACCTTCGCCAGCGGCGGCCGACGCCTGCTGCCTGCAGCGCTCGCCGGCTTCGCCGCCGACCACCCGGAGGTGGAACTGACCATCCTGGAGGCGGAACCGGAGGAGAGCCTGCCCGCGGTCCGCGAGGGACGGGCCGACCTCGCCCTCGCCTATCACCTCGAAGGCCCGCCGCCCGTCCGACCCGGCGACCGCTCCGGGCTGGACTGGACGGAGCTCTGCGAGGACCCGCTGCGGGTCGTGCTGCCGCGCCACCACCCCGCCGCCGCCCGCTACCGGGCCCGGCCCGAGGCGCCCCACCTGGCCGAACTCGCCGACCAGCGCTGGATCCTGGGCTGCCGCAAGTCCGCCGGCCAGCTCGCCCGCTACGCCGACCTGGCCGGCGTCGACCTGCGGATCTCGTGCACGGCGACGGACTACGAATTCGCCCAGTCGTTGGTCCGCGCGGGCATCGGCATCGCGCTGATCCCCGAGATCGGTCTGGCCCGGCACCCGGAACTGGTCGCCCTCCCACTGGCCGAACCCAGCCCACGCCGCTACCTCGGGCTGGCCCTCGCCCGCCGCCGACGCGGACGGGCCGCGCGGCTGGCGGAGGAACTGGCCTCCCGGCTGACCGGGGGAGCGGGAGGGGAAGGGGAGGCCGCGCCGGGCGCCGGCACGTCACCGGCCCGGACGGTACTCGCGGCCGACGCGTGACACGCGCCGCCCCCGGCCGAGGCGGGGGTGGTCGTTCGAAGCGGAGGCGTGGCAACGGAGGCGTGAAACGCGGACCACCGTGGCTCGATTGGCTGTTGATGGATCCACCCGCAGGGCCGATGGTGGGTACTTCGGGTACGTGGTACGTCAACAGGAGTGGCACATGGGCATATTCGGGCGGAAGAAGAAGCAGTCCTCGCCCGCCGGGCTCGACATCGGCGGCGGGACGCGCCTGCACATCGAGGCCTCGCCGCAGGAGATCAAGCGGATGGTCAAGGACCCCCGCGCCCGCGCCGAGGCCGGGGACGTCGAGGCGATGGCCGGTCTGGGGCGGATGCTCGAGTACCAGGGCAAGGTCGAGGAGGCCAAGCTGTGGCACGGGCAGGCCGCCGCCGCCGGGGACTTGGACTCGGCCGCCTGGCTCGCCGACCGGCTGCTCAAGGAGGGGCAGACCAAGACGGGCCTCGACTACCTGCGCCTCGCCGCCCGTGGCGGACACCTCTCGGCCACCTTCAACCTCGGTGCCATCCTGCTGAGTCAGGACCAGAACAGCGAGGAGGGCGCCCGCTGGATGCTGCGCGCCGCCGAGGCGGGCCACCAGAAGGCGATCGACTACCTCGGCGTCGACATGGCGAAGGTCCGGGCCACCCGGGAGGACGTCGCCCGGGACGTCGCCAAGGCCGAGCAGGGCGACGCCGAGGCCGCGCACCGGGCGGCGACGGTGTTGCTGGACTTCGGTGAGGGCGAGCAGGCCGAGCGCCTGCTGGAGATCGCCGCGAACGGCGGGATCGCTGACGCCGCCTGGGAGTTGGCGCTGCGGGTGCACGACCGCGGCGACACCCCGCGCGCCCTGGAACTGCTGGAGCAGGCCGGCCGCAACGGGCGCCCCGGGGGTGCCAAGCTCGCCGGGCTCTGGCTGTACACCGAAGGCGAACCTGCGGCCGCGGTGCCGCTGCTGCGCCGGGCGGTCGCGGAGGGGGACGAGCTGCTCACGGCGGTGCTCGGCGCCGCACTCAGCGCCGCGGGCGACCTGGACGGTGCGGAGGCGGTGCTGCGCCCGGCGGCGGAGGCGGGCGACTGGCAGGCGCAGTACAACCTGTTGGCCGTCCTCCAGCAGCAGGCGGCCCGCACGGGCGGTGACCGGCAGACCGAGGAGATGTGGAGCCTGCTCTCACGGGCCACGGTCGGTCTGCACGCACAGGCCCAGGAACGGCTGGACGCCGGAGAGCCGCAGCGGGCCGTCGACCTGCTGCTGGTCGGCGCCCGGGCCGGCGACCCGGCGGCGCAACGGTCCTTGGGGGAGCTGCTGTTGTCCATCGACCCGAAGGACCCGGAGGGGCGCGAGTGGCTGCGGCGCTCGGGCGGCCGGCGCTGACTGCGGGCGGCGAATGGGCAGATCGGGGGTGAAGGCGGCGTCCATGGTGGTCACCATGGACGCCGTATTCACCCTGGCCTGGCAGCATGCCGCCGGTCAGGTGTTCCCCGAGGGCTTGCCGATGGCTGCCGCCGAACTGCTCGCGGTCGCCGAGGACCCGCGCCTCTGGTCCCGGCGGTGATGAACGGCGGCCGTGAGGGCCTTTGAGTCGCGAGGGCCTTGAGTCGTGGGACCGCTAGGCCGCGAGGCCCAACGACCGGACCAGCTGGGCGAGTTCGGAGCGAAACAGCTTGTCCGGCGCGGAGGTCTGGGCGCGCAGGTGGCCGTAGATCTCCAGCGCGACCAGGCCGTGCAGGTGGCCCCAGATCCGCAGGGCCAGGGCGACGCCGGCCGGGGGCAGTTCGGGGAAGGCCGGGCGGACCTTGTCGAGCAGGCCCGGATCGAAGTCGTCCCAGCCGAAGTCGCTGTCCCTGCAGGCGGGTTCGGTGCTGCTCCAGGCGGCGTCCGCGAGGGCGGCGATGCCGACGCAGACCCGCCGGGCGGCGTCCGGGGCGGGGCCGTCCTCGGGGGCGCGGTAGCCGGGGACGGGGTCGCCGTAGATCAGCCGGAAGCCTTCGGGGTTGGCGAGTGCCCAGCCGCGGAAGGCGTGCGCCCAGGCCGTGATCCGTCCGGCCGGGGCCACCCGACTCGACGGGCCCGACGCGCCCGACGCGCCCGAAGCGGCCCAGGCGGCGTCGACGGCGTCGGCGAGTGCGGTGTACACGTCCGCGATGAGGGCGGTGACCAGGTCGTCGCGGGTCGCGAAGTAGCCGTAGATGGCGTTGGCGGTCATGCCCATCTCGCGGGCGATCGCCCGCAGGGTGATCGCGTCCGGGCCGCCGGAGCGCATCAGGTCCAGGGCGGTGCGCTTGATCTCGGCGGTCGTCTCGGCCCGCAGCCGCTCGCGTCGTCCGGTGCTTCGGGTGGCTGCCACGGACTCACTCTACCGTGTCGCTCTACGGCGTCACGATGCTGATTGCCGTTCAGAAACTTCACGCCGTATAGTTTTCGCACGGCGTGAGGCAACATGCCTCCGTGCGGCCCATCCGCACGACCGCGCACCACGCATGAACAGGGGAGAACCATGCACATCGGCGTCATCGGAGCCACCGGCACCATCGGGAGCCGGGTCGTCACCGAGGCCCTCCAGCGCGGACACCGCGTCACGGCGTTCAGTCGCGACGTCTCCGCGATCACCGACCGGCGGGAGAACCTGACCTGGTCGGACATCGACGTCCTCGACGCCGCGAGCATCGCCGCCGCGCTGCCCGGCATGGACGTCCTGATCAGCGGCTTCCAGCCCGGGAACGCGGCGAAGGACTTCGAGGACACCGTCCGCCGCTCGATCGCGGACCCGACCGTCTACGCCACCGCCGCCCGGGCCCTGCTCAAGGCCCTGGAGAGCCACCCGCGCACCCGGCTGATCGTCATGGGCGGCGCCGGCAGCCTGGAGCTCGAACCGGGCGTCGTCCGCGCCGACCACGACGAGCTCATCCACGCCTCGCTGGACGAGCTCGGCCTCCCGCGCGAGTACGCGGCCGCCGTGCGCGGCCACCGGGAGGCGCTGAACGTCCTGCGCGCCTCCGATCGGCTGTGGACGTACTTCAGCCCCGCCGAGCGGATCGGCCCCGGTGAGCGCACCGGCCGCTTCCGGGTCGGCGGCGACCAGCCGGTGCTGGACGCCGACGGCGTGAGCCGGATCTCGGCGGAGGACGCCGCGGTCGCGCTGGTGGACGAGGCGGAGCTGCCGCGCTTCGTCCAGCGCCGGTTCACCGTCGGCTACTGAGGCCGGCCCGCGCCGTCGGAGCAGGAAGTCGGAGTAGGAAGTCGGCCCGGCCGACTTCCTGCTCCGTCCGGTTGTGGAACTCGAATCCGCTGGCCCGGCGCCCGCCCAGCCGCCAGACTTCCCGCCATGCATGCGATCGACGAACACATCGAGGCCATGGCGGCCCGACTCGCGCACGTACCGGGCGTGGTGGGCGTGATGCTCGGCGGTAGCCGGGCGCGCGGGGAACACCGGCCGGAGTCGGACTGGGACCTCGGCGTCTACTACCGCGGCGAGCCCGACCTCACCGCGCTGCGGGCGTTGGCCGGGCCGGACGTCGAGGTGGCCGGGCCGGGCGGCTGGGGGCCGTGGGTGAACGGCGGGGCGTGGCTGCGGGTCGACGGGGCCGCCGTGGACTGGATCCTGCGGGACCTCGACCGGGTCGAGCGGGTGTGGGCGGACTGCCGGGCCGGCCGGTACGAGGTCGGGGTGCAGGCAGGCCACCCGCTGGGGTTCTGGTCGCCGTGCTACGCCGGCGAGGTAGCGCTCGGCCGCGTACTCGCCGATCCCGCACGTGAGTTGGCCGCCCTCCAGGTGCAGACCGCTCGGTACCCCGAGCCGTTGCGGGCCGCCCTGATGGGTGCGGCGTGGGAGGCGGAGTTCCTGGTCGGCGGCGCGGCGAAGGGCGCGGCCCGGGGCGACACCCTGTACGTCGCGCTCTGCCTCTCCCGGGCGGTGGGCGTGCTGGTGCAGGCGCTGTACGCGCGCGACCGGCGCTGGTGCCTCAACGAGAAGGGCGCACTGGCGGCGGCCGACCAACTCACCGGCGTGCCAGCGGACTTCGGTGTGCGGGTGCGTCAACTGCTGGGCGCTGCCGGGGAGACGCCAGAGGCGCTGGCCGCGACCGTGGACCGGGCGCGGCAGTTGGTCGGAGAGGTCGTGGCCGTCCTGCGCGGATGACCGCACGCGCTTCCCGCCACTCTCAACGTATAGCGCACGGGGGCCCTTGCCGCAAGGCCCCGGTCATCCCGCAGAATCGTCAACTCCAGGGCGGGCCCTGGGGAAAACGGGAGGAATGACGACATGCGAGTGGTGCTGTCCACGTACGGGTCGCGCGGCGACGTCCAGCCGCTGGCGGGTCTCGCGGTGAAGCTGCGGGAACTCGGCGCGCAGGTGCGGCTGTGCGCGCCGCCGGACGAGGAGTTCACGCAGCGGCTGGCCGCCGTCGGCGTCGAGATGGTGCCCGTCGGGGACTCGGTGCGGGGGCTGGTCAGCGGGACGCCGCCGGCGCCGGGGGACTTCCCCCGGCGGGTGGCCGCGCTGGTCGCGAAGTTCCACGAGGCGGTCGCGGCGGCCGCCGAGCCCGGCGGCGTGGTGGTGGCCACCGGCATCTTCCCGGCCGTGGCCGGTGCCCAGGCGGCGGCCGAGGCGGTGGGCGCCCGCTTCGCGTACGTAGCCCTCCAGCCGACCATGCTGCCCTCCCCGCACCACCGGCCGTTCGAGTACCCGAGCCAGCCGTACCGGCCGGAGCTGACCGGCAACCGGGAGCTGTGGGAGGACGACGTCCGGACCATGAACGCGCTGTTCGGCGAGCAGGTCAACGCCCACCGGGCGTCGGTCGGCCTGCCGGCCGTGGACAACGTTCGCGACCACGTGTTCACCGACCGCCCCTGGCTGGCGACCGACCAGGTGCTCGGCCCCTGGCTGCAGCCCGCCGAGCGCGAGGTCGTGCAGACCGGCGCCTGGCTGCTGGCGGACGAGAGCCCGCTGCCCGCCGAGCTGTCGGCGTTCCTGGACGCGGGCGAGCCGCCGGTCTACGTGGGCTTCGGCAGCATGCCGCTGCGCGGCACGCCGGACGCCGCCCGCGTCGTGGTCGAGGCGGCCCGGGCGCACGGGCGGCGTGTCGTGCTCGCCCGGGGCTGGGCGGAACTGGCTCCGGCTGACGGCGGGGACGACTGCTTCGCCATCGGCGAGGTCAACCAGCAGGCGCTGTTCCCGCGGGTCGCCGCCGTCGTCCACCACGGCGGCGCGGGCACCACCACCACGGCCGCGCTGGTCGGCACCCCGCAGGTCGTGGTGCCGCAGATCGTGGACCAGCCGTACTGGGCCGGGCGCGTCGCCGAGTTGGGCATCGGCGTCGCCCACGAGGGGGCGGTTCCGACGGTCGAGTCGCTGTCCGCCGCCCTCGGGCAGGCCCTGGCGCCGGAGGTCGGCGCGCGTGCGGCGGCCGTCGCGGGCGAGATCCGCACCGACGGCGCGGAGCTGGCGGCGAAGCTGCTGCTGGGCTGACACGCGGACTCCCGGTAGCCCGGTAGCCCGGCGCAGCCGACTTCCCACTCCTCGTCCTGCGTACCGCACCACCGGCCGAACTACTGGGTCAGGAACTGCCCCCCGGAGTCCGGGATCTTGCGGCCGATCCTGTCGAAGTACTCCCAGAGCTTGGCCGTCTTGCCCTCCGGCCGGGCCACCACCGCCTGGCGCACCGGCGAGTCGGCCACGCCGACGATCGGCGGCTCGGTGACCGTGCCGTCCGTCCAGGTCACCTTCACCCGGCCGATGTCGGGGCCCAGGGTCAGACCGACGATCTCTCCCGGGGCCACGGTGTCGCCCTTGCCCCGGGCGCCCAGGAGGCCGCCGCCGATGTACGTCCCGTCACGGGGGTCGAGCTTGCCCGGCGCAGGGCTGGTGCCCACGGTGTCGTGTCCCAGGCGCACCCCGTCCACCGTGAAGTAGGTGTCGATGACATCGGAGCCGGGATCGTAGTACTGGTCGACGAATTCCTTCGTCGGCTTGGAGACCGCCGGGTCGTACGGACTGCGCTCCTGCCAGACCGCCAGCGCCTGGTCGTACGCGCGCTCCCTCGGCGCCGTCGGCCACAGCGCCTGCCACGCCTTCCACACCTTGCCGTCGGGCGTGGTGCCCAGCCCGATCATCACCCGGACCGGGGTGAACGGGTCCCGTACGGGTGGGACGGCGGTCGTGGTCGCCGCGGTCGTCGGCGGGCCGCCGGTGCCGGAGCCTTGACCGATGCCGGCCGGGACCAGTGAGTGGGAGGCGGCCGGCTCCGGGCGCAGCTCGGTGACCGCCCCGCCCGCCAGCACCACCACCGAGGCCAGCGCCAGCGCGCCGACCACCGTCCGGCGACGGCGCCGGATCCGCCGGCCGCCCGCCAGGATGTCCGCCACCGGCGCCGGGCCGATCCGCGCCGTCGACGCCGCCTCGGCCAGGCCCAGCCCGACCCACAGGCCGGCGCCCTCGTCCGTGTTCATGCTCATACCGCCCCTCCGATCTCGGTCCTGTCCTTCAGCTCCACCAGCTCCGACACCTGCCGCAACCGCCCGATGCCCTTCGCCGCGTGGCTGCGCACCGCGCCCACCGAGCACCCCATCGCCGTCGCCGTCTGGCTGTCGCTCAGGTCCTCCCAGTGCCGCAGCACCACCGCCTCGCGCTGGCGCGGCGGCAGGGTGGCGAGCGCGGCCAGCAGCGCCCCGCGCTGGTCCGAACGGGCGAAGCCGTCCTCCGACCCGGCCGCGTCCGGCACCGCGTCCACCAGCAGCTCCGGTGGCCGGCGGCGCCAACGGCGGGCGTGCTGGTTCACCAGGATCCGCCGCACGTAGGCGTACGGATCGTCCGCCCGGCGCACCTTCGACCAGGCCGCGCAGGCCTTCTCCGCCGCCGACTGCACCAGGTCCTCCGCCGCGTACTGCTCCCCGGCCAGCAGGAACGCCGTCCGCACCAGCCGGGGCCAAGCCGCGACGATGAACGTCTGGAACTCCTCGTCCCGAGTGTTCTTCGCTTCTCCCATGAGCACCTCCTCACCCACCCAGAGCCCGGACGGGGCCGGAAGCGCTTACTCCCCCGTCTACTTCCGGTCGAAGAGGTCCAGACCGCGGAGGTACCAGTCGTGCACCGTCCCGTGCGCGTCCCGCATCCGCCCGGCTGGCCGGAACCCCGCCCGGCGAGCCACCGCGGCCGAGGCGGCGTTCTCCGGCTCCACCCGGATCACCGCCTCCCGCGCACCCACCCGGGCCGCGTACCCGGAGGCCAGCAGGACGGCACGGGTGGCCAGACCCCGGCCGCGCCAGGACGGGTAGAGGCCGTAGGCGACGTTCACCTGGCCGGGGGCGAGGTCGCTGTGCTCGAACCGCAGGTCGACCGTCCCCGCCAGTACGCCGTTCTCGCCTTCCACCGCTTCTACGCCCTCCACGTCCTCCTCGCCCGCCGCGCCCGCCCGGATGCCGAAGGCGCGCAGCTGACCGGTCGTCTCCCACTGCTCGCCACAGTGCCGGAAGTACGCCGCGACGCCCTCCGGGGTGCTCGGGCTACCACTCAGCCACCGCACCAGCGCCTCGTCCTCCCCGGCCAGATGGGCCGCTGCGTCCTCCGGGCGCAGCGGGGACAGCGTGATCACTCCGTCGGACAGCTCCAGTTCGCGCATCCGCACATTCTTGGCGCGCGGCCGTCGGCCACGCCATCGGATTCCCGCACCGAAGTGCCTCGCGCTCGACCGGTCCTGCTGGCTACCATCCGCCGAATGATCCTCTCCCATGACGATTCAGGAACCGGACCTGCTGTTCTCCTGCTGCACTCCTCGGTGTGCGACCGGCGGATGTGGGACCCCCAGTGGCAGGCCCTCCTCGACGCCGGTCACCGCGTCGTCCGCTGCGACTTCCGCGGCTTCGGCGACACCCCGCTCCCCGACGGGCCCTACGGCGCCGCAGCCGACGTGCTCGCCCTCCTCGACCACCTCGGCATCGAGACCACCGCCCTGATCGGCGCCTCGTACGGCGGCCGCATCGCCCTCACCGCAGCCGCCCTGCGCCCCCACGCGGTCACCGCACTCGCCCTCCTCGGCGCGGGCCGCCCCGGCCATGAACCCACCCAAACCCTGCTCGCCTTCGGCGCTCAGGAGAACGAACTGCTGGAGGCGGGCGACGTCGAGGCCGCCGTCGAACTCAACGTCCGCACCTGGCTGGGCCCGGAGGCCGACGAGCAGACCCGCGACCTCGTCCGCCGGATGCAGCGCCACAACTTCGACGTACAGCTGGAGGCGACCGGCGGGCCGGAGAAGGAGGAAGTCGACCTCACCCGAATCACCGCCCCCACCCTCGCCATCTCCGGCGCCCACGACCTCCCGGACTTCCGCCACATCGCCGCCGAACTCCCCACCATCCTCCCCAACGCCCGCCATCTCGAACTCCCCTGGGCCGGCCACCTCCCCAACCTGGAACGCCCGTCCGAGGTCACCACCCTCCTCACGGCCTTCCTCCAAGAGTCGTCGAAGCAGCGGGGCTAGGAGCAGGAAGTCGGCGTGGTCGACTTCCTGCTCCGGGCTGGCGGGTCGCTGGACGGTGGTGATCGCGCTGCTGAGCGCGTGTCTCGGCGACGGGGTGGTTGGCGTTTGGCGGGTGGAGTAGGAAGTCGATGGGGCTGACCTCCTGCTCCAGGTGGGCCGGTGGTGATGCTGCTTCTGGGTCCGGGGGTGGGTGGAGAGCAGGCTGATCACCGGCGTCTCGATGGGGCTGTTCAGCCGGAGGGGTGTCGGTTGGGCTCATTGCTCCGGCCCGTGACGAGAACTGGCGACAGATCAGCTCACTTCCTCCGCCGGTACGTGTGCCGCGTAGAGGCGTCCGAGGAGGTGGTTGAGTTGGGTGCGTTCGGTGCCGGTCAGGGTGTGGAGGAAGCGGTCCTGTTCCGTGGTTGCCGCGGTGGCGAGGATTGTGGCGAGGGTGCTGCCGGCGGGGGTGAGGGTGATGACGCGGCGGCGGCGGTCGGTGTTGTGGGGGCGGCGTTCGACGAGTCCACGCTCCCGACCCGGGCGACTATCGGGCAGGCGATGAAAAGGCCGGACTCGAACGTGTGTTGGGCGCCATGATGGATGGGTGCACTTCACTTCGGAGACCAGCGCGGACGGCGTCTCGGAACGCCGCTTCATCCATGACGGCGTGCCCGGTGTGCTCTGGCACCCGGCCGGATCGGCTCTCGGGGGACGGCCGTTGGTGCTCTTGGGGCACGGCGGCGGGCAGCACAAGCTGGGGCCGCGGGACCGGGCCAGGGGGTGCGTGGCGCGGTACGGGTGGGCGGCGGTGGCGATCGACGCGCCTGGGCACGGTGAGCGGGAGCGCACCGCGCAGGACGAGCGATTCGCCACCGAGATCGGGGAGTTGCTGGCGGCCCGGCGGCCGATCAGCGCCTGGGTGGCGCGGCACACGGCGGCGCTCGCGGAGCGGGCCGTGCCCGAGTGGCGGGCGGTGCTGGACGCACTGGAGGGCCTGGACGGCCTGGGCGGGAGGGGCGGGACGGGCGGGGGCCTCGGGCCGGTCGGGTACTGGGGGTTGTCGCTGGGGACGGTGATCGGCATCCCGCTCACGGCGGTCGAACCCCGCATCGAGGCCGCCGTGTTCGGGCTGGCGGGCCACGCCTCGCTGGTGGAGCCCGCCGGGCGGGTGGCCGTGCCGGTGGAGTTCGTCCTGCAGTGGGACGACGAACTCCAGCCGCGCGAGGCCGCGTTGGCGCTGTACGGCGCGCTGGGCTCGCGGCAGAAGACGCTGCACGCCAACCCCGGGGGCCACCTGGCGGTGCCCGACTTCGAGTTCGCCGCCTCGGAGCGCTTCCTGCTCGGGCACCTCGACCGGAAGGCTCCCGGGACCGGAGCCGGGACGGCCCCCGACGCGGGCCCCGAAGCGGCCTGACCACCTCGTGGGGCCCGCCGCCGCACTCGGGCGCGATCACACCCCGAAGCAGTCACACTTCCGCCACATCGACCCCGCGCCTCACGGCATCCCCACAGCCTTCCCGCAGCTTTGCGTGTCCGTATTGCCGGGATGACTGGAATTTGTCGCAGATTATTTGGCATGACCATATTCCGGCGCTTGTCTGCGGCGAGTAAAACTTCGCAAAGAATTGCCCTCTTCAACCACTTGGCCACGCCAAGCATTCAACAGAATGTTGCAGCTCAGTGGCCCAGTCGTGACCCTCGGTCGATTTGACGTAACGCCAAGTGTTCATCCCGCTCGGGAATCCGCAGGAGTACGGTTCCCCACGAATCGCCGAACGGGCTCCCGAGCAATCTCCCGAGCCCCTCGGCCGTACCGGGGAATTGGTGCGCCGTATGGGCCGTATGGGTCAACAGAAGGGTGGGGAAGGGGCCCCGGAAGGGGCTTCCGCCGTCGCCCGTCCGATATCCGTCAAGTTAGTCGTCGAAGTCCTGCGCGGCGTCGCCCAGGTCGATTTCATGCCGTCCGCCGTCACGACCGCCGCGCCCGGATTCCGGAGGTTGTGGCACGGGGGCCCCGGCCCGGCCGCACTGCCCGTACCGGCCGCCGGCGGGACCGGGCTGGGAACAGCTCTGGCGCGGGTTCTTCGCGAACATCGGCCAGATCTTCTTCATGCCCCAGTGGTACGTCGGCCTGCTGTTCCTGGCCGGACTGTTCGCGGCCGGCCGGCTCGCCGGGCTGATGGCCTGTGTCGGCAGTGCCACCGGACTGCTCACCGCCTGGGCGTTCGGCGCGCCGGCCGAGGCCGTCGGGCAGGGGCTGCTCGGCTACAGCGGCGTGCTGGTGGCGCTGGCGCTGTGCGGGGTGTTCGTCGCGCCCGACGGCTGGAGCGCGGCCTACGCCGTGCTCGGTGCGGCCGCCGCGACCGTGCTGACCCCGGCGCTCGGCGCGATCACCGCGCCGTTCGGCGGCCACGCCTTCACATGGCCGTTCGTCCTGACCACCATGCTGTTCCTGGCGGCGGTACCGGTGATTCCCCGGCTGCGCCGGGTCTGATCCCACAGGCGCCCGAACCCGGTATTCCGCTACCCAACTGCCTTGCATTTCATCGGACTTGCATTCCGTCGGTTTCTCGGAAAGGAGGAGTGGTTCCCGTGAATCTCTCCCCGCGTGAGATGGACAAGCTCTACATCTACGTCGTGGCCGATCTGGCCCGCAAACGCCGCGACCGCGGCGTCAAGCTCAACTACAGCGAGGCCTGCGCGCTGATCAGCGAGGCCATCATGGAGGGCGCCCGGGACGGCCGCACCGTCGCCGAGTGCATGGAGATCGGCAAGCAGGTCGTCAGCAACGCGGACGTCATGCCCGGCGTGCGCGAGATGCTGCCGCTGCTCCAGGTCGAGGCCGCGTTCCTGGACGGCACCAAGCTGGTCTCCTGCCACGACCCGGTGGGTGCCTGAGCGATGACCGCACCTCAGCCTGCGGTGGTCGTCCTGGCCGGCGGGCACGAGAGCGTCGGCGGCCGCGACCTGGCCGCCCTGGTCGATCGCGGTCCGGCCGGGCAAGGGCCCGCCGGGCGCGGGCCGGTCGTGCACGCCGCAGCGCCCGCCGGCCGACCGCTCACCGAAGCCGTCCGCTCGGCCCTGGCGGCCGGCGACGGACCGGTGTGCGTCGTGCCGATGACCCTCGGACGGGACCCGAAGCTGATCGCCGACACCGCCCGCGCCCTGCGCTGGCTCGCCGCCGACGAGGGCCGCGGACGGCTCGCGCTCACCGCGCCCTTCGGCGCGGCCGAGCACCTGATCGGCTGGCTGCGCGCCGCCGCGGCCTCGGCCGGCAGCGGGGACGCCGTCCTCGTCACCGCCCCGGCGGCCGGCCCCTTCGAGGACGCCGAACTGTTCCGGATCGCCCGCCTGGTCCGCCAGTACGGGCGGCACCGCCTGGTCGAGGTGGCCTTCGCGGGCGGCGACCCCGGCCCGGCCGAGGGCGCCGAACGCTGCCGCCTGCTCGGCGCGGACCGGATCACGGCCGTCCCGGCCTCCTTCGGGCCGGCCCTGCCCGCCGACCTGAAGGAAGCCGACCAGCGCGACAGTGGCGTACGGGACGGCGGCCCGCTGCTGCGGCCGTCCGCGATCGCCGGCGTGGTCGCGGCCCGCACGGCGGCGGCGCTGCACCTGCTTGGCCACGGCGAGGACGGCATCCTGGCCGGCCTCGACGCCGAGCACGGCCACGGCTACGCCCACAGCCACGGCCCGGGCGCGGACCACCACAGCCACCCCCGCAGCAGCCACTCCCACCCCCACCCCCACCCCCGCCTCCACGCCCCCGCACACACCCCCCACTGAACCGGCAGAGAGGAAGGCCAGCCATGTCTGGTGGCGCCGCATACCTGTACGGCGACGACCCGGTGGAGATCAACGCCGGCCGAGCCAAGGCCACGATCACGGTCAGCAACACGGGCGACCGGGCGATCCAGGTCGGTTCCCACTACCACTTCTTCGAGGCCAACCGGGCCCTCGACTTCGACCGCAACGCCGCCTTCGGCAAGCACCTCGACATCCCGGCCGGCACCGCCGTCCGCTTCGAGCCCGGCGACACCAAGGACGTCACGCTCGCCGAGTTCGGCGGGCACCGCCGCCTGGTCGGCTTCAGCAACCTCGTGGACGGCGGCGTCACCGCGCGCGACACCCGCGCCCGCGCCATCGACCGGGCGATCGCCCTCGGCTTCAAGGGCACCAACCTCGACCACAAGGACGACGAGCCCCGCGCGGGCTTCCGGAACGAAGGCGACCGCTGATGGCCATCCTGTCCCGCAAGCAGTACACCGACCTCTTCGGCCCCACCGTCGGCGACCGCTTCCACCTCGCCGACACCAACCTCGTGGTCGAGGTCGAGCAGGACTTCAACCAGGGCCACTACGGTGACGAGGCCGTCTACGGCGGCGGCAAGGGCATCCGCGACGGCATGGCCCAGGACCCGGCCGCCACCGCCGTCCAGGGTGCGCTCGACCTGGTCATCACCAACGTCGTCGTGATGGACCCGGTGCTCGGCGTCGTCAAGGGCGACATCGGCGTCAAGGACGGCTTCATCGCCGCCGTCGGCAAGGCCGGCAACCCGCACACCCAGAGCGGGGTGCACCCGAAGCTGGTGATCGGCCCCGGCACCGAGGTGATCTCCGGCGAACACCTGATCGCCACCGCCGGCGGCATCGACACCCACATCCACTTCATCGCCCCGCAGCAGGCGCAGGAGGCGCTGAGCAACGGCATCACCACCCTGATCGGCGGGGGCACCGGCCCGTCCGACGGCACGAACGGCACCACCTGTACGCCCGGGCCCTGGAACATCGGCCGGATGTACCAGGCGGTCGAGGACCTCCCGGTCAACGTCGGCCTGCTCGGCAAGGGCAACGGCTCGCTGCCGGGCGCGCTGCGCGAGCAGGTCGAGGCGGGCGTGTGCGGCCTCAAGGTGCACGAGGACTGGGGCAGCACCCCGGCCGCGATCGACAGCGCGCTCGGCGTCGCCGACGAGTACGACGTGCAGGTGGCCATCCACACCGACACCCTCAACGAGTCCGGCTTCTTCGAGGACACCCTGTCCGCGATCGACGGCCGCACCATCCACACCTTCCACACCGAGGGCGCGGGCGGCGGCCACGCCCCCGACATCATGCGGATCGCCGGCGAGCCCAACGTGCTGCCGTCCTCCACCAACCCGACCCTGCCCTACACCGTCAACTCGGTGGACGAACTGCTGGACATGGTGATGGTCTGCCACCACCTCAGCCACGACATCCCCGAGGACGTCTCCTTCGCCGACTCCCGGGTGCGCGCCGAGACCATCGCCGCCGAGACGGTCCTGCACGACGAGGGGGTCATCTCGATCTTCTCCTCCGACTCCCAGGCCATGGGCCGGATCGGGGAATCCTTCACCCGTGCCTTCCAGACCGCCCACCATTGCAAGGAGCAGCGCGGCAAGCTGGCCGGCGACAGCGAGCGCAACGACAACTTCCGCGTGCTGCGCTACCTCGCCAAGCTCACCATCAACCCGGCGATCGCCTCCGGGACCGCCGAGTACATCGGCTCGCTGGAGGCCGGCAAGCTGGCCGACATCGTGCTCTGGCCGATCAACTCCTTCGGCGCCAAGCCCAAGATGGTCATCAAGGGCGGCATCATCAACTGGGCCCTGATGGGCGACCCGAACGCGTCGCTGCCCACCCCGCAGCCGGTCTACTACCGCCCGATGTACGGCGCGTTCGGGCGGGCCAAGCAGGCCACCCGGATCAGCTTCATGTCCCAGGCCGCCGTCGACCTCGGCGTGCCCTCCCAACTAGGGCTGGACAGCAGGGTGTTGCCGGTGCGGCGCTGCCGCTCCATCGGCAAGCAGCACATGCTGCGCAACGACGCCCTGCCGAAGATCGCGGTCGACCCGGAGACGTACAAGGTCACCCTGGACGGCGAGCCGGCCACCATCGAGCCGGCCCGCGAACTGCCGCTCAACCACCTGTTCTACCTCGCATGAGCGGCCTCCCGGGTGGCGCTGGCGGTGAGGGTGGCGGTGACGGGCTGGACGCCCTGCTGGTCAGCCTCCAGCTGACCGACTCGGCCTTCCCCAGCGGCTTCTACACCCTCTCGCACGGCCTGGAGGGCTACGCCCAGGCGAAGGCCGTCACCCCCGACACCATGCCCGAGCTGCTCGCCGACCTGCTGCGGCACAGCGTCGGACCGTCCGACGCGACGGGCCTGGCGCTGGCCCACCGGGCCGCGTCGGAGGGCGACTGGGAGCTGCTGGCCGACATCGACCAGCGGCTGCACGCCACCAAGCTCAACCGCGAGCTGAGGCTCGCCGCCACCCGCACCGGGCGCCAACTCCTGGACATCGCCCGGGAGTCGGTGGGCGGCGAGCCGCTGGAGCGGTACGCGGAACTGGTGGCCGACAAGCGCGCCCCCGGCTGCCAGGCGGTGGCCGCCGGGGTCGCGTACGCCTCGGCCGCCGTGCCGGTCGAACAGGCCGTCGCCGGCGACCTGTTCGCCTTCTGCACCAGCTTCGTCGGCGCCGCGCTGCGGCTGCGGCTGACCGACCACCGCAAGGCGCAGGTGGTGCTGCGGGCCGCCGCCCCGGTGATCCGGGAGGTGGTGGCGGCCGCGCTGGTGCGGGAGTCGGCCGACCTCGGCGGCTGCGTACCGGTCGCGGACGCGATGTCCGGGCGGCACGAGCGGGCCGAGGCCCGGCTGTTCGCGAGCTGAACACACCTACGATCGAAGGGAATCGCATGACCGAGAACGTGCTCCGGGTGGGCATCGGCGGACCGGTCGGCTCCGGCAAGACGGCGCTGATCGAGGCGCTGGTGCCGGTGCTGATCGCGCGCGGGCACCGCCCGGCGGTCATCACCAACGACATCTACACCCAGGAGGACGCCCAGCACGTCCGCCGCACCCTCGCCGGGGTGCTCGACCCCGAGCGGGTGGTCGGCGTCGAGACCGGCGCCTGCCCGCACACCGCCGTACGGGACGACCCGACGATGAACCTCGCCGCCGGGGCCGAGATGCTGGAGCGCTTCCCCGACGTCGACACCCTGCTGTACGAGTCCGGCGGCGACAACCTCACCCTGACCTTCAGCCCGGTGCTGGTCGACCTCTTCCTGTTCGTCCTCGACACCGCCGAGGGCGAGAAGATGCCCCGCAAGCGCGGCCCGGGCATCACCGAGTCGGAGCTGCTGGTCATCAACAAGATCGACATCGCCCAGTACGTCCGCGCCGACCTCGGCATCATGGAGTCCGACGCCCGGCGGGTGCGCGAGGGCGGGCCGGTGGTGCTCACCAACTGCCTGACGGGGGAAGGGCTGGAGGAGATCGCCACCTTCCTGGAGACCTTCCGGAAGGTTCCGGCGTGACGGTGTCGGCGGAGGTCGTTACGGGGGAGGTCGTCGCGCGGGAGGTCGTTACGGCGAAGGCCGTCGCCGGGGAGGTGGTCACGGTGGAGCGGGAAGTGCCCCGGCTCGACCCCCGGCACTACGAGCCGGCCCGCGTCCCGTACCAGGTCCGCCGGTACGCCGGGACGCCCGACACCCTCGCGGTCGGGCGCCCCGGCAAGGTCGGGCTGCTGGAACTGGCCTTCGAGCGGATCGGCGGGCGCACCGAACTCACCGGCCACTACCAGAAGTCGCCGCTGCAGATCATGCGCCCGCTCTACTTCGACCCGGCCCGCCCCGACCTCGCCGTCACCTTCCTGATGTCCACCGGCGGCGGCATCCTCCAGGCCGACCGGCTGCGCACCGACATCCGCTGCGGCGCCGACACGGCTGTCCACCTGACCACCCAGGCGGCCACCAAGGTCTACCGGATGGAGCACGACTACGCGACGCAGCTGGTCAACCTGGAGGCCGGGCCGGGCGCCTACGTGGAGTACCTGCCCGAGCCGGTGATCCCCTTCGTCGACTCGCGCTTCTATCAGCGCACCGTACTGACCGTCGACGCCGGGGCGACGGTCCTGGTCGGCGAGACCGTGCTGGCCGGCCGCCTCGCCCGGGGCGAGCGCAACGCCTACCGGGTGTTCGCCTCCGACCTCGAAGTGCGCCGCCCGGGAGGGGAGTTGGTCGCCCTGGACACGGTACGGCTGGAGCCCTCCGGCGGCGGCGTGGCCGGTCCGGCCGTCCTCGGCGGGCACGACGTGATGTCCAGCCTGTACGTGCTCAGCCCGCTCGCCCCGGCGGCGCGGATCGCCGACGTGCTGCACGAGGCACTGGCGGAGCGCGGGCTGCTGTACGGGGTCAGCGTGCTGCCGCAGGACAGTGGCGCCTGGCTGCGGCTGCTCGACTCCGACACCCGGGCCTGCGCGGTCGCACTGCGGGCGGCCTGGGACGCGGTGCGGCGGCTGCTGATCGGGGTGCCGGCGCCGGAGCTGCGGAAGACCTAGGCTCTGCCGTCGTCCTGGAGGTCGTTGCTCGCCAGCCGGTCGACCAGCCGGGCCGCCGTGCCGCCGGGCCGCGTAAGGAGGTCTAGCCTCGTTTCGTGAGGGGGTAACCACCATGCGGCTTCCACGCTCAGCCCACACCCGACAGCCCTGGCGGATCCACGAGTTCGCCCAGGACTTCCGGATCGAGGACGTCTGGTCCTACCGCACCCCGGGCGCCGGGCCGGACGACTTCCCGGTGATGCTCGCCGCCCTGCAGGCCGCGCGCGGCCCGCAGTCCCAGTCCCTTCCGACCCGCGTCCTGTTCGCGATCCGCTGGAAGCTCGGTGCCCTCCTCGGCTGGGACGATCCCGCCGCCGGTCTCGGCACCCGCGTCCCGTCCCTGCGTGACCGCCTCCCGCAGGACCTGCGCGACACCGTCCGCCCCACCGACGGCCCCGGCCTGCCGCTCACCCCGGTGTACCGGACCGACACCGAGTGCGTCGCCGAGATCGCCAACCGCACCGTCCACGGCCTGATGCACCTCGGCTGGGTCGCCCTCCCCGGCGGCCGCCACGAACTGCGGATGGCCGTCCTGGTCAAGTGCAACGGGCGCCTCGGGCGCCTGTACATGGCCGTCATCGCGCCGTTCCGGCACTACGTGGTCTACCCCGGGATGACCCGACAGTTCGAACGCGCCTGGCGGGACCGGGCGGTGCCCTCCACGGGCTGAGGCGCGGGCGTATGGTCGCCGGGTGAGATCAAGGACACCGCGCCGCATCCACGTCGACGACCGCGACTACCGCTGGGTGGTCCGCCTCCGCGACAGCGCCCACGTGGACGTGCGCGTCTGGCGCGACCGCCCCGGCGGGCCGTACCGTCCGCTCGTCGCCACACGCCGCTTCGACGACCCGTGGCTGCACTACGGGGTCCTGCTGACGGCCCCGCCCGAACGCGTCCGCGAGATCCTCCAGTTGGAGCCCGTCAAGCCCGCCCTGGTCGCCGACCTGATCCGGGCGGGCCTCGCGGCCGGCTGGCAGCCGGAGGACAAGGGCGCCGCACTGGTCCTCGCGGCAGACGCCGCCTGCTCCTAGGCCTGTCGCTCCACGAACTTCCGCTGCCAGGGTGTCTCCACAGCATGCCGGCTGTAGTGTTCCCGCACGTAGGCGACCGCCTCCTTCGGCGGTACGCCGTCGAGCACCGCGATGCAGGCGAGCGCCGTACCGGTGCGGCCGCGGCCGCCCGCGCAGGCGAGTTCGACGCGTTCGGCGGCGCACCGCTCCCAGGCCTGCCGGAAGGCGTCGGCCGCGTCCGCGCGGTCCGCGGGCAGTCGGAAGTCGGGCCAGCGCACCCAGCGGCTCTCCCAGGGCAGCGGATTCGGCTCCCGGCCCAGCAGGTAGATGCCGAAGTCGGGCGAGGGGCCGGGCGGGAGCGGGTTGCGGACGCCGCGGCCGCGCAGCAGTCGCCCGGAGGGCAGTCGGAGCACGCCGGGGGCGGTGGGGTCCCAGGTGGCCGGGAGTGGACGGTCGGTCATGTCACCTCTCAGACGCCGGCGTGGCCGACGAGCTTCAGGCTGCGTTCCCACAGCTCCGCCCGGGCCCGCAGGTCGTAGGCCTGCCGGTCGGCGCGGGCCTCGCGCGTCCGGTCGTAGTAGCGGCCGGTGACGCCCGCGAGGGCCGGGTCGGTGACCAGCCGGTGGGTGGCGGTGACGCCGCCCTCAAGGCTGTCGATGGTGTAGCCGATCTCCTGCAGCACCATCTTGGTCGGCATGTACGTGGACGGGTGGAGGCTGTTGACGGTCACCTCGGCGGCCGGCACCCGCGCGGCGAGTTCGAAGCCGCAGGCGATCTGGGCGAGCTTGCTGCGGCAGTAGGCGCTGGTGCCGTTGTAGCCGCGTTCCAGCATGAGGTCGTCGAAGTCGACGGCCTCCTGTCCGGCCGAGGCGACGTTGACGATCCGGGCGGGGGCGGAGGCGCGCAGCAGGGGCAGCAGTTCGAGGCTGAGCAGGAATCCGGCCAGGTGGTTGACGGCGAAGCGCAGTTCGTGGCCGTCGGCGCTGGTGCGGCGGGTGCGGCCGTCGGGTTCGCCGCTGCCGACGCCGGCGTTGTTGACCAGCACGTCGAGCCGGTCGGTGGTGGCGCGGACCTCGGCGGCCAGGGCGCGGACCTGGGCGAGGTCGGCCAGGTCGGCGCGCAGGGTGACGGGGCGGTCGGTGCCCTGGGCCTCGGCGATCTCCTCGGCCGTGCGGTCGAGCCGGCCCTGGTCGCGCCCGTGCAGCAGCACGGTGTCGCCCTCGCCGGCGAGGCGGTGGGCGAGGGCGCGGCCGAGGCCGTCGGTGGCGCCGGTGATGAGGATCGTCCGTGGCGCGGTGGGCGGGGTCATCGGGGCTCCTGTGGCCGAAGGGGCGATGGCGGAACCGGTTCAGGATGCCACGTGCAGCCGCGCGGCGCCGGGCATCCCGGCGCGGTGGGCGAGGGCGGCCGCCTCACCGCGCGAGCTGACGCCCAACTTGGCCAGGATGTTGGCGACATGGAACTTCACCGTGGATTCGCTGATGTGCAGCGCCTCGGCGATGTCCCGGTTGCGGCGGCCCTGTGCCAGCTGGTCGAGCACCTCCAGTTCGCGGGGCTGGAGTCGTTCGAGGGGGTCGGTGGCGGTGGCGGGCGAGGGCAGGCCGAGCGGCAGGTCGACGGTCACGGTCGTCCCCCAGCCGGGGACGGATTCGACGACGTAGCGGCCGCCCAGGGCGGCGATCCGCTCGGCGGTGCGGTGGACGGTGAGGGCGTCGGCGGCGAGCAGGCCGAGGCCGTCGTCGCGCACCACCGCCCGCAGTTCGCCGTCGGCCGTGAACTGCCAACTCAGGTGCAGCCGGGTGGGTTTCTCCTGGTCCAGCATCAGCATGACGGCGACCCGGACGGCGTCCCGGGCGGTGTGGGCGGTGTCCGCGGGGACGGACCGGGTGGCGTCGGCCGGGGGTGCCAGGTCGAGCCGGACCCGGGTGTGCCGCAGCAGGGGGCGCAGCTCCCGGCCGAGCCGGGCGAAGGCGGCGTCGGCGGGTTCCTCGCTGAGGGCGCGGTCGAGGTCGGCGGCGCGGCGCAGGTCGAGCAGGGCGGTCACGGCGAGCTCGGTGGCGGCGCGGCGGGCGGCGGCGTCGTCCAGGTCGGCCGAGCGCAGCGGGGCGAGTACGGCGCTGAGCGCCGCGCTGTGGGTGCCGGTGAACTCGGCGATCGCCCGGGCGCGGGCGTTGGCGGAGGCGCGGGAGACCGCCGCGTGGGTGGGTGAGGCGTCGGTGACGCGGTGGTCGGTGTGGGCGACCACCAGCTCGCACAGCTGCTGGAGGACGGCCAACGCGCCGGGGGCGACCGGCTCGGCGGATGACCGGACCAGCACCAGGACCGTTCCCTTGCCGTCGCCCGGCGCGGCCGCGACCGCCACCACCGGCCGGGTGCGGCCCGCGAGTTCGGCCTCGCCCTGCCAGGGGCGGCCGGTCCCGGTCGTCCCGGCGGCCCGGTCGGCCAGCCGGGACAGCTCCAGGCCGGTGATGGCCTCGACCAGCTCGCGCGGGCCGTGGGTGTGGGTGGGGGAGTGGGCGCAGATGCCGCTGAGGTGGGCCAACGCCGTGTGCGGGACGAGCGTGCCGACCACCTCCGACAGCCGGGGCAGCACGTCGGGCCGGGGGGAGCGCAGCACCTCGACGGCCCGCGCCAGCGCGTCCTCGGGTCGGCCCCAGTGCTCCTGCCAGGTCTCGTCCATGCCCTCCACCCTAGTTCGGGGGCCGCTGCCGGCTGCCCCTCCGTTCGGCCAGGCCGGACTGTCCGAACGGCCGGCCGGAGGGGTGTGCCCGGCGTCGCAGGATGGATCCGTCGGAACGCAACGGGCTCCGGTGGTTCCCGGCAACTCCCGGCAACTCCCGGACGAGACAAGGACGAAGGAACTCCCATGACCAAGGCGATCGCCTTCCCCCGGTTCGGCGGCGCGGACGTGCTGCACCCGATCGAGATCGAGCTGCCCGCCCCCGGGCCCGGCCAGGTGCGGGTCGCGGTCCGCGCGGTGGGCGTCAACCCGCTTGACCACAAGCTGCGCAGCGGCGAGCTGGCCGGGTTCTTCCCGGTCACCTTCCCCGCCGTGCCCGGCTACGAGGTGTCCGGGGTGGTGGAGGCGGTCGGCGCGGAGGTGACCGGCTTCGCGCCCGGCGACGAGGTGTTCGGCGTCCTTATGGGCGGCGGCTACGCCGAACAGGCGCTGCTGGACGCGGACCAGCTGGCGCCCAAGCCGGCCACGCTGAGCTGGGAGGAGGCCGCGGCGATCCCGCTGGCGGCCGAAACCAGCGAGCGGGCGCTGGACGTCCTCGGCGTCCGGCCGGGGGAGACCCTGCTGCTGCACGGTGCGGCCGGCGGAGTCGGCACCGTACTGCTGCAGCTCGCCCGGGCGCGCGGCATCACCGTGGTCGGCACCGCGAGCGAGGCCAACCACGGCTACCTGCGCGAGCTCGGCGCGATCCCGGTGACCTACGGGGACGGCCTGGCCGATCGGGTGCGGGCGGCCGCGCCGGGCGGGGTGGACCGGGCGCTGGACGCGGCCGGGAAGGGCGGGGTGCTGCCGCTGTCGATCGAGCTGACGGGCAGTGCGGAGCGGGTGCTGACGATCGCCGACATCCCGGGCGCGCAGCAGTACGGCGTCCGCTTCAGCGGTGGCGCAGAGGGCGGCGAGACGTACCACCGGCGCGCCCTCGCGGCCGTGCTCGCGCTGCACGAGGCGGGCACCCTGCGACTGCCGCTGCACCGGGTGCTCCCGCTGGCGGAGGCGGCCGAGGCGCAGCGGATCAGCGAGCAGGGGCACGTGCGCGGGAAGATCGTCCTCACGGTGTGACCCGCTAGCTCTTTCCCTTGGGAGCGGTGAAGCTACTGGTGTCCAGCGAGAGGCCACCGATCGCCGCGATCGCCGCGGTGAGGACGCCGGCCGCGGCCGCGTTGTCATGTAGGTACAGCCACACAAGCGCCGTGATGGCAAGGGCGGCAGGCAGCGCATAGAAAACCAGGAACAGGCGGTCCTTCTCCGCTCTGGGGTTGATCGAGAGCCCCAGCAGTCCTGTTGCCAGTGCACCCAGCCCATTTCCCAGATCCGGCAGGTGCTTGGGCGGATGGAGCAGAATGCCCAGCAGCAGGAGGATCACCAGCACGAAGAGAACCAGCCTGGCCTTCACGACCTCCGGCATGGCACCGGTGCCATCGGGTGGTTGCTGTGCGGCGACCGCCGGCTCGTCGTCCGTCGTCTCGGAGATCCAGCGGAACTCGTCGCGATGCCTTGGCATGGCACCAGGTGTACTCCCAGGGTAGCCCCTGCGCACCTGTGGGTGCGCTGCCCGAGTGGCCGGACAGCCGGCGGCGGATACCTGGCGCAGTAGCGATCTATCGGGCGAACAGCTCGACCAGTGCCGAGACCCCGTCCGCGCCGTGGCCGGCCTCGACCGCGCGCTGGGTGACGGCGAGGGCGGCGTCCAGGACGGTGGTGTCCAGGCCGCGGGCCCGGGCGGTGCGGGCGACGTGGGCCAGTCCGGCCGCGGCGGAGGCCACGCTGCTGCGGTCGCCGGGGTGGCGGCGTTCGTCCGCCCGCCGGGCGAAGTCCTCGATCAGCGGCGGCAGTAGCTGCGGCAACCCCTGGGCGTACGGGGCGAGTTCGCCGCCGCTGATGCCTTCGGCGCGAGCCAGGGCGAGGGCGTGGACCCAGCCGTGCACGGTGGTCCAGAACAGGTCCAGCAGGGCCGCGTCGAAGGCCGCCGCCCGCCCGGGGTCGGTGCCGACGTGGCGCACGGTGCCGAGGGCGCGGAGCGTCGGCTCGTGCGCGGCGAAGGCCTCGGCGTCGCCGCTGAGCAGGACGGTGCCCTGGGGGCGGCCGATGGTCGGGGTGGGGGTGAGGATCGCGGCGTCGAGGAGGCGGAAGCCCCGGGCCCCGGCGTCGGCGGCGTTGGCCCGGGCGTCCTCGGGGGTGATCGAGGTGGCGTTGACGACGGTCCGGCCGCGCAGCGCCTGCCCGGCGGCGTCCAGCACCGCCCGGGCGGCCGCCTGGTCACGGACGCAGAGCAGTACGAGCCCGGCATCCGCGGCCGCCACGGCTCCGGCGGGGCTCCCGGCGGCCCGGGCGCCCTGCGCGAGCAGCTCGGCGTCCCGGCCCGCCGTGCGGTTCCAGACGGTGACGGGGTGGCCGGCGGCCAGCAGTGCCCCGGCCAGCGCCCGGCCCATCGGACCCAGGCCCAGGACGGCAACGCCGGTACGGGAAACAGGGGTTGAGGAAGACGGTTGGTTCGGCATGGCGGTTACGCTAGACCTTCACGCCGACGGCAGAGTCAAGGCCGGAGCCCGTCGGCCGGTCGATGGGAGGTGCCGCGATGCGGATCGGAGAGCTCGCCCGGCGGACCGGGGTCACCCCGCGCGCCCTGCGCTACTACGAGGAGCAGGGCCTGCTCGCCCCCGAGCGCCGTCCCAGCGGCTACCGCGAGTACGGCGACCGGGACGTGGACACCGTCCACGGCATCCGCACCCTGCTGGCGGCGGGCCTCAACAGCGCCGCGATCGCCGAGATCCTCCCGGGCCTGCCGCTGCCCGGGCAGCGCCGAGCCGGCCCGACCTGCCCGGAGCTGCTCGACGGCCTGGCCCGGGAACGGGACCGGATCACCCGGCAGATGGACGAACTCGCGGCCGCCCGGGCGATGCTGGACGCCATCATGGGCGCGGAGGCACCGAGCGAGGTGATCCGCACGCCCAGGCACGGCTGACCGGCCGTGGCCCTGCGGGACGGGAAACCGCTGGCGCGCGCCCCTGCGACGTGCTGAAGTGGTCGGATGGATCGTGATCATGTACTCGCCCTGTTCGACCAGCGGATCCGGCGCGACGCGCAGCCGGACGGCCCCGGCGTCCGTGTCGAGCGCGACGGCGCCGTGGTGCGCCAGGTGGGCGGGGAGCACGCCTGGAACGGCATCGTCTGGTCGGGTCTGGACGAGGCCGGGGCGGATGCCGCGATCGCCGCGCAGGTGAGCTACTTCACCGAGCTGGGGCTGGAGTTCGAGTGGAAGACCTACGCGCATGACCGCCCCGCCGACCTCGGCCGGCGGCTGCTCGCGGCCGGGTTCACCGCCGAGCCGGACGAGGCGCTGATGATCGCCCGGATCGAGGACCTGCCCGCCGGCCCGGGGCTGCCCGAGGGCGTCCGGCTGGAGCCGGTGACCGACCCGGCCGGGGTGGAGCTGATGATCGCGGCCCACGAGCAGGCCTTCGGGACCGACAAGCCCGGTCTGCGCGAGCAACTGCTCGACGGCCTGCGGCACCACTCGGACACGCTCAGCATGGTCGTCGCGATGGCCGGCGACCAGCCGGTGAGCGCCGCCCGGATGGAGCTGACCCCGGGTACGGGCTTCGCCGGCCTGTGGGGCGGCGGCACCGTCCCCGCCTGGCGCGGCCGCGGCATCTACCGCGCCCTGGTCGCCCACCGCGCCCGCCAGGCCGCCGAGCTCGGCTACGAGTACCTGCAGGTCGACGCGAGCGACCAGAGCCGCCCCATCCTGGAGCGGCTCGGCTTCGCGCGGCTGAGCACCACCACGCCGTACGTGTACCAGCCGTAGGCGGTGACGGAGGCCTGGCCCCCGGAGCGGCGGACACCGGGGGCCAGGAGTTCACGCCGTCCGGCTCAGTGCGCCGGGACCGCCACCGCCGTGACCTGCTGCTGTTGCAGGTGGGACGGGTTGGTGCCGTCGTCGTAGGTGGTCACCGAGGTGGTGTAGTCCGTCGTGCCGCCGATGGTGTTGCCGAAGTAGTCGCCGATGAAGGTGTTGGAGCCCTCGACCGGCGCGTCGAGCTGCGGATCGAAGGAGTGGGCGCTGAGCCGCAGGTTGTGGCCCAGCGGGCCGAGCGTCGGGTCGTAGAACTGGACGCTGGTGTCCACGCAGTAGTCGGTCGCATCGTAGGGCGCGCCCGGGTGCTTGGGGTTGGCGGTGTCCAGGGCCAGCCCGGCGGCCTGGGCCTCGGCGGTGCCGGCGGCGGCGCAGGGGAGCCGGCGGTCGTAGAAGGCGACGCTCACGGTGCCGTCGGCGCCGGTGGTCAGGTTGGGCTGGAACTCGTCCACCGGGGCGGCGTTGTCGTTGACCCGGACCGGGGCGCTCCAGCTCGCGCCGCCGTCGTAGGAGGCGGTGAGCAGGACGTTCACCACGCCGGTGGCGTAGTCCTCGTACGCGACGTACAGCGGGTAGTGGCCGTTCACCGGTCGGCTTCCGAGGGTGAAGGTGTCCTCGATGCCGTCGCGGAAGGTGGTGTTGGCGTACGAGCCGGGCGGCGGGGTGATGGTGCCCGGCAGGGTGGAGACCGTGGTCCAGGTCCGCCCGCCGTCGTGCGAGGCGTCCAGCATGATCGCGTCGCAGCAGAACCGGTGCGCCGGGTCGGAGTTGGTGAGGGTGGTGTACACCGTCCCGTCCGGTGCGACGTGGGGCAGCAGGTAGGTGGCGCCCTGCGGGGTGCTCGGCGGTTCGGGCAGCGTCTGCGGGGTCGACCAGTCGGTGTGGGTGCCGTCCGGGCGGGCGTCGGCGTAGGCGACGTAGGGCACGGGGGTCTTGCTGTGGAAGTCCACCCACATCGCGTAGATGCGGTTCAGGTGCGGGCTGTTGGGGTTGGTGTCGACGGCGATCCACTGCTTGTCGGGGCCGTTGCCGATGCTGTCGTACGTCGCCACGTAGTCCGGGTGGCCGCCGTGGGTGGTCAGCCACTGGGTGGCGGTGGTGGCGCCGTGCGGGCGGACAGCGACCGAGATGGCCTGGGAGGCGACCGCCGGGTTGGCCTCCTGGGCGGTGCCGGGGATGAAGTCGTGGCTGCCGTCGGCGTCGTAGACGAACTGGTAGGGCAGTAGCAGCGAGTAGTAGTTGCCCCAGGTGTCGAAGGCGCCGACCGGGTCGGTGTTGTCCGTCCAGCCCTCGTAGCCGGGGATGTGGCCCTGCACCGGCCAGCTGTGCCCGCCGTCGAAGGACTCGAAGAAGCCCAGCAGGTGGTTGTAACCCTCCGGGCTCACCACCCACTTGGAGGCGCCGATCAGGTGGTTCGGGTTCGTCGGGTCGACCCGCAGGTCCGACTCCGAGTGCCCCTTCACCAGTATCGGGGTCGCCGCCGGGTAGCCGGGGTTGCTGCCGACCTGGGTCGGGTACGGACCCGCCGCTCCGGTGTCCTCACCGGTGGTCGCACCGCCGGCCGGGCACGGCGTCATGCCGCTGTAGCCCTCCGCCGGGCCGCTGTTGACGGCGTACGGCACCTCGGGCCGGAAGCAGCTGGTCAGGGCGGAGGTGGCCTGCACGTTGCTCACGGCGTTCGCGGCCTGGCTCGCGGCGTAGGCGGCGTCGCTCTGGGTGCCCTGGGGGAGCGCGGGGGCGACGGCGGTGGCGGCGTTCGCGGCGTTCGCGGCGGAGGAGGGGAAGGGGGAGAGGAGCGACAGGCCGAGCAGCGCCGGGCCGAGCAGCAGAGCGAGTCTTCGAGTGCGCAACGGGGATGCCTCCTGCGGTCTGGGGGTGAACCTGGGGCAGTGCCTTGGGAGTTGCCGGAGCGCACCGATGGGGGCCGGGTGGGTCACCGACGCCTCGCGGCCCGATGACGGTATGGGTGCGGCGTCATGCCAACAAGGGCGGCGCCGGGAAGTTGACGTCCCGTTTGCCGGGGGCGTGGGCGGTCATTGCGTCCGGCCGGGGCTTGTCATGGGCCGGCGTCGGCCGCCGGGCCGTGCCGTGCCGGTGCTGTGTCGACGCAGGGCGCCGACCGGACGATCAGGCGGTACGGACCAGCGGGCGGTCAGGAGCCGAGCGCGAACCGCTCCGGCACCGGCTCGCCCGGTTCACCCGAGAACACCACCTCGCGCCGATGCAGCACGTGCACCACGGCGGCCCCGGCGAGCGTGCGCGGCAGCGACTGCGCGGCCAGCACGACCGTACGGCCCCCGGCCGCGGTGGCCAGCAGGTGGGCGTGCAGCCGGGCGGCGACGGCCGGGGCCAGCCCGCGTTCGGGCTCGTCGAGCAGGAGCAGCCTCGGCCGCGCCGCCAACGCCCTTGCGACGGCCACCAGTTGCTGCTGACCGCCGGAGAGCGCACCCGCGCGGCGGGGCAGCAGCGCGGTCAGCTCGGGGAACAGCTCCAGCGCCTCGGCCTGGCCGCCGCCGCCCAGGCCCAGGTTCTCGGCCACGGTGAGCGAGCCGAACACCCCGCGCTCGGCCGGGACCAGCGCGAGCCCCATCCGCACCCACTGGTGCACGGACAGGCCCGTGACGTCCCGCCCCCGCCAGTCCACCCGCCCGCCGGCCAGCGGCACCACCCCGGCCAGGGCGTGCAGCGCACTGGTGCGCCCGGCGCCGTTCCGGCCGAGCAGGACGGTGACGGCGGCGGCGGGGAAGGCGAGATCCACGCCGTGGAGCGCCTCCAACGGGCCGTAGCGGACCCGGGCGGCGCGCAGGGCGGCTTCGGCGGGCATGCGGTCACCTCAGGGTGGTCGGGTCCAAGTAGTGTGCGGACCAAGGGAGTCGGGTGCTCACGGCGCTCCTCCCCAGGCCCCGGTGACGCGGGCGTCCGCCAGCACGGCCGCCGTCGGACCGGCGGCGACCATCCGGCCCTGCGCCATCGCGTAGACGGAGTCGGCGAGTTCGGCCACCAGCTCGGCGTCGTGCTCGACCAGCAGCAGCGCCATGCCGCGCTCGGCGAGACCGCGCAGCACGGCCACCAGCTCGGCGTCGTGCTCGACCAGCAGCAGCGCCATGCCGCGCTCGGCGAGACCGCGCAGCACGGCCACCAGCCGGCCCGTCTGGGCCGCGTCGAGCCCCGCCGCCGGTTTATCCAGCAGCAGCACCCGCGGCCCGCCCGCCAACGCCCGGGCCAGCTCCACCAGCCGCAGCACCGCGACCGTCACCTACGCGCTCTCCCTTCGGGGCAGCGTCGTCGAGCCGAGCGCGACCGGGTAGGCCGTCCTCGACAACGGCACCTGGAAGGTCTCCCGCTCGACCCTGTGCGGGCTGCTCACCCAGGCCGGCGGCGCCAGCGCCACTCCCGTCCCCGGATGCAGCTGACCGCCCCGACGCGAGGGCGGGCCGCCGACGCACCCCCGCGCCGGCGGCTCGGCCGCGTTCCGGTCCTGCTGATCCTCATGCTCGTGTCGGCCCTCACGGGCTGCGGCACCCGGCTGCCGGACGGCGCCTTCACCGCCCGCGCCACCTCCACCCCGGGGACTCCCGCCGCGAGCACCGGCAACCCGGCCTCCGACACCGGCGTCACCGCCACCGAGATCCGGATCGGCATCGTCACCTCCCTGACCAGCCCGGTCGGCAGCGAGGTGTTCAGCGGCCCCCGGTACGGCGCCCAGGCGTTCTTCCAGGCCCTGAACGACCGCGGCGGCCTGCGCGGGCGCACGATCAAGCTGGTGACCTGCGACGGCGGCAGCGGCATCGGCAACCAGGACTGCGTGCACCGGCTGATCGACCAGGCGCACGTCTTCGCCTTCGTCAGCGGCAGCGTGCTGGACTACGCGGGCGCGCCGTACGTGAGCGGCAAGGCGGTGCCGGACATCGGCGGCCAGCCGATCGGCACCGCGTACGACCGCTGGCCGCACCTGTACGGGATCTACGCACCGACTACGCCTCCTCGCCGAACTGCCGCAACGCGCTCTGGGCCACCTCGTCGAGCCTGAACTACGAGGACGAGCAGTACCCGGCGGTGCACGACTTCCGCACCGCGATGGCCCGCTACCACCCGGACCGCGCCGCGCAGCTGTCCGCCTGGGAGCTGGAGGGCTGGGCGGGCGCGCAGTGGCTCACCGACGCGCCGGACTCCTGCGGCGCCGCGCCGACCCGCACCTGCGTGGAGGCCTTCCTGAACCGCGCCGAGCCCTACGACGCCCACGGGCTGATCCTGCCCGCCTCCTTCGTCCCGCAGCCGCCGCCCGGCGGACCGACCCGCGCCCGCCTGAACGCCGCCCGCTGGCAGGACTCCGCCCGGGGCGGGCAGGGGGGGCTGGGTCACCCAGGTGCCGGACATGACCGCCAACTGCTTCGAGGTGCCGCAGCTGCCGTACAAGCCGTGACGACCACGGCCCGGTACGGGGGTCTAAGGGAGCCGCTCGACCACCACCATCGCCGCGTCGTCGTCCAGCCGACGGCCGACGTGGGTGAGCAGGTCGCGGCGCAGGCGATCGAGGAGGACGGCGGGGCGCTCGGTCTGCCAGGCGGTGACCCGTTCGGTGAGCGGGTAGAAGCGGCGCTGGGCGTCCCGGGCCTCGATGACGCCGTCGGTGTAGATCAGCAGCCGGTCGCCGGGGCGGAACGGAAAGGTCTGCACCTCGTAGGTCACCGGGGCGAGCTCGCCGAGGCCGAGCGGCGGGGCGGGGTACCGGGTGGAGAGGGTGACGACACCCTCGGGGCGCAGCAGCAGTGGGGGCGGGTGGCCGCAGTCGATCAGGTGGACGAACTCGCCATCGTCGGGGATGTCGAGCAGGACGGCGGTGATGAAGGACTCGCCGCCCTCGTCCGGCGCGCTCTCGGGCGGCGGCTGGCGCCGGGACCGCTCGGGGCGCCTGGCTTCCGGGTGCTTGGCTTCGGGGTGCTTGGCTTCGGGGTGCTTGGCCTCGGCGCGGCGGGTTTCGGCGCGTCGGGTCTCGGCCTCTCGGGCCTCGGCCAGTTGGGCGAGGTCCCAGCAGACGCTGCCGTCCAGGTACGCGGCCAGGCTCGGCAGGTCGGTGTGCAGGTGGGCGGCGGCGCGGAAGGCGCCGAGCAGCAGGGCCGCGTCGCCGAGCGAGGACAGCCCCTTGCCGCGGACGTCGCCGACCAGCAGCCGGGTGCCGGTGGTGGTCCGGGCGGCCGCGTACAGGTCGCCGCCGACCTGCGCCTCGGCCTCGGCGGCCAGGTAGACGGAGGCCAGGTGCAGCGGCCCGATCCGGTCCGGAAGCGGGCGCAGCAGCACCCGCTGGGCGGCCTCGGAGACGGAGCGCACCCGTGCCAGTTCGCGTTCGTGCCGCTCGCGCAGCACCCGCAGGGCGACGATCAGCACCGAGACGATCAGCTGTGCGCTCAGCTGGGTCTCGATGTTGGCGCTGGTCAGGCCCTCCCGGACGGCGCCGATGACGGTGAGCGCGGCGAGGGCGAGCAGGGCGACCCCGGCGGTGGCCCGGGGTCCGGCGAAGGAGGCGGTGAGGGCGGGGGCGACGATCAGCAGCGGGCCGAGGTGGATCGCCGGCGGGGAGAGCACGTCGACGACGGTGATCAGGACGATCAGTGCGAGCGGCAGCGCCGTCATCACGCGGGGGTCGGGCCGCCGGGGGCGGGGGCGGGGGCGGGCGCGCGGACGCGGCTCATAGGGGCGCTGCCGGAGGGGCACCTCTCCTCTGTACACCGTAAGGGCGGTGGGGCGCACCCCGAGCGGTCCGGACGGCCCGGAGTCGGAGCCCGGAGACGGGAGCCGGGGCCCGGAGCTGGGGCCGGAGGTGGGGGCCGGAGCCGGGAGCTGGGCCCGGAGCTGGGGCCCGGAGCTTGAGGTCAGCCTTCCTCGCCGTAGCGGGCGAGGTACGCGGCGAAGCGGGCGACGTCCTCGTCGGACCAGTCGGTGAAGCGGGTGGTGAAGGCCAGCCGGCGCTGCTCGTTGGCGTCCCGCAGCAGGGTGAGCCCGGCCTCGGTGGCGCGCAGGATCTGGCCGCGCTGGTCGTCCGGGTCGGCCTCGCGGCGCAGCAGGCCGAGCCGCTCCAGGGCGGTGACCTGGCGGCTGACGGTCGACTTGTCGAGCATGAAGTGCGCGGCCACGTCGGCGGCCCGGCAGCCGCCGCGCTCGGTGATCAGGTCGAGGATGCTGTAGGTGACCAGGGAGAGGTCGGGGTGCAGCTGGGAGGCCTTGTGCCGGGCACGGCGGGCGAAGGCGGTCAGCTCGCGCTGGATCGTGTCGATGGACGACTGGCGGCCGGGCACGGCGGTCCTACCTCCTTGAGACTTGCTGCGGGGAAATTTGTTGCACTATACAACGGATTAGCCCGGAGTAGTGCGCGGCTCCGTCGCCGGCCCGTCGGCCGAGGTGCTCGCCGTCCGTTCCCGTTCGGCCTGCCAGGCGCGGGCCGCCGCGATCCGGCGGGTCGCACTCGGATGAGTGGCGAACAGTAGCTCAAGCACCCGCGGCGGGTCGACATCCGAGACGTTCACCACGGCCAGTCTGCGCTGCATCGCCGTGAACTGCTCGACGTCCCCGGTCAGTTCGAGCGCGTGCCGGTCCGCCCTCGCCTCGATCCGGCGGCTCACCGCGCACTGCACCGGGCCCGACAGGGCGCCGATCAGCGCCGCGAGCGCGGCCAGCAGCGGCAGTGCCCGGGGATCGGCCGCGTCGTCCGCCCCGGCGGCCGACAGCAGCGGGTGCCAGTCAGCCAGCAGGCCCAGCACCACGACCGCCACGGCGGCGCCAACCGCCCCGAGTGCCGTGCCGACCGGCACGTCCCGGTGCTTGACGTGCCCCAGCTCGTGCGCCACCACCAGCTCCACCTCGCGCGGCTCGGCCGCCGACAGCAGCGTGTCGTACGCGACGATCCGGCGGGTCGCGCCCAGCCCGGAGACGTACGCGTTCAGCGCCGTGGTCCGCCGGGAGGCGTCCGCCACCAGGACGTCGCGGACCCGGACGCCGTCCCGCTCGGCCAGCGCCAGCAGGGCCGTGCGCAGCTCGCCCGCGGGCATCGGCGAGAAGCGGTTGAACACCGGCTCGATCAGCAGCGGGTGGAGGAAGGACAGGGCGACCGTCAGCAGCGCCGCCGCGCCAGCCGCCGGGAACCACCAGTGCCGCGGCGACCAGGCGGTGAACGCGAATAGGCCGAGCACCAGCGGGAGGACGAGCAGCAGGGTCAGCGCGAGCGACCGTACGGCGTCCATCGCCCAGCCGGCCCAGCCCTGGGTCACCAGCCCGTACCGGGCCCGGACGGCGCGCACCCCGGCACCGAAGGGCAGCTGCAACGCCTGGCCCAGCAGCACCAGGGCCGAGCCGCCGGCCAGCACCTCGGCCGTCCGGGAGCCGCCGAACCAGCGGCGGGTCGCCGTCACCAGCGCGGCGCCGGCCGGGGTGAGACCGAGCACCAGGGTCAGGGCGAGGCCCGCCAGTCGGCCGCCGAGCGCCCACGGCAGCTGGGCGCGGCGCAGCGCGCGGCCGCGGGCGCGCTCGGCGGGGGTGAAGTCGGGGTTGGGGGCGGCGTCGGGGACGGCGTCAGGGTCGGGGACGGCGTCAGGGTCGGGGACGGGCGTGTTCATCGGCGGGTGGGCTCCGGCGAGGGGAGAAGGGCGAGGGGCGAGTGGGCGTCGCGGTTCAGCATCTCCTACCGCGCACGGCCTGCGCGCACTCCTCGCGTTCACTCCTCGCGCTCGATCCTGCTGCTCACTCCTCCGCCGGGTCGGTGGCGCTGTGGACGCCGGCGCGCAGCATTTGGTGGCCGAGGTCGACCAGGGCGCGGCCGACCGCGAAGTCATCGCCGACCGCCGGGGTCGGGGTGTCGCGGGGGTTGCGGCGGGCCAGCGCGTCGCTGTGCAGGACGGTGCCGTCGGCGTCCAGTACGGCGTGCACCCGGGTGGTGTCCCGGTCCTCGACCAGGTGCAGGCTGAGCTGCCAGTCCTTGGTGCGGACGGCCTGCGGAGCCTGCTCTCCGGTCCCGGCCGCGGTCGCGGTCGTGGTCGACGGGACCGGAGGGGCGGAGGCCGTGCCGTCGGACCGGACGATCACCACCGGGCAGACCCCGTGCACCGCGCAGCGGGTGGACACCGAGCCGAGCAGCGTCCGGGCGAAGGTGCCTCGGCCTCGACTGCCCAGCACCAGCAGGTCCGCGCCCTCGGCCGCCTCCAGCAGCACCTCGGCGGCATGCCCGAGCACCAGGCTCTCCCGGATCTCCACCGGGCGCTCCGGCCCGATGACCTCGTTGACCTCGGCGGTCAGCGTGCGCTGGGCGGCCTGCTCGAAGCCCTCGTCCACCATCGGCGCGAACCAGCCGTACAGCGAGGGGTACTCCCAGGCGGCCACCGCGTGCACGGTGGCCCCGGTGAGGACCGCCTGGCCGACCGCCCAGCGCAGTGCCGCCTTCGACGGCGCCGATCCGTCGATCCCGACCACGATCCGGCGCTCCAGGCCGGGGGCGGGTTGGTTGCTGGCCATCACGTGCCTCCTCCGGCGCCCAGGCGTGACCGCGCAGCCTGCCGCCTCCCCTCCACGCTGCGCGCCGCCCGGCCGGGGCGCCAGGGACACGGTGGCCGGGTGGGGGCGGGGGATTGGGACGGGCGGGCCCGGTGGCACCTGTCGACGGAGCGGCGGCTGCTGCGGCTGTGGAACTGCGCTGTGCGCTGTGGAAGGACCCATGTGCCCTTTTGTGTCCGGAATGTTGCGGGTGCGGGCTCAAGTGGTGGCGATTCGGTGGCGTAGGCTGACCGCTCTTGCATCGACCTCCGGGGGGAACCACTCATGCGCCGTGCCGCGGCCGCCGTCGCCGTGTTCGTCGGGCTGACCGCCGTCGCCGCCTGCGGGCCGGACGACCCGGCGCCCGCCCCGGCGAAGACCGCCCCGCCCGCCGCGGCACCCGCCTCCGCCGCCGCACCCTCCGGCACCGCCGCCCCGGCCCCCACCAAGGGCGGCGCGCCCCGCCCGGACGGCACCATCACCGTCGCCTTCGCCGGGGACGTCCACTTCGAGGGCCGCACCCAGCCCCGGCTGTCCGTCCAGCCGCCCGAGACGGCGCTCGGACCGATCTCCCGCACCCTCGCCGACGCCGACCTGTCCGTGCTCAACCTGGAGACCGCGATCACCGGGCGCGGCGCGCCGGAACCGAAGACGTACACCTTCCGCACCACGCCCAACGCGCTGTCCGTCCTCAAGGACTCCGGCGTCGACGTCGTCTCGATGGCCAACAACCACGCCGTCGACTTCGGCGCCGACGGCCTCGCCGACACCCTGGCTGCCAAGGACTCCTCGCCCATCCCGGTGCTCGGCGTCGGGCACAACGCCAAGGAGGCGTACGCCCCGTACGTGACGACCGTGCGCGGGGTGAAGGTCGCGGTGGTCGCCGCCAGCCAGGTCGAGGACATCACCAACCAGAAGTGGCGGGCCGGCGCCAACAAGCCCGGCATCGCCTCGGCGCTGGACGTCCCCGCGCTGGTCTCGGCGGTGCAGGCGGCCAAGCAGCAGGCCCCGGTGGTGCTCGTCTACCTGCACTGGGGCGAGGAGGGCAAGGCCTGCCCGACCGGTGCGCAGACCACCATCGCCAAGAAGCTCGCCGCCGTCGGCGCCTCCGCGGTGGTCGGCACCCACGCCCACACCATGGTCGGCTCGGGCATGCTCGGCAACACCTACGTGGGGTACGGCTTCGGCAACTTCCTCTGGTACGGCACCTCCAACTACGCCTTCTCCAACGAGACCGGCGTCACCACCCTCACCCTCTCCGCCGACGGCAAGGTCACCGGCGAGGCCTTCGCCCCGGCCACCATCGACGACAAGGGCATCCCCCAGCCGGTCACCGGCGCCGCCGCCGAGGCCGCCCTCAAGCGCCGCGACGGCCTGCGCGGCTGCGCCGGTCTCACCCCGCCCCCGGCGGCACACTGAGGTCGCCCCTACGATCAACGGATGAGCGGACACGAGGAACTGACCACCCGTCGACTCTCCCTGCGCCGCCCGACCCAGGGTGACATCGACGCCATCCTCGCCATCCACCGGGACCCGGCCGCCTGCCGCCACAATCCCTCGGACGCCCTCACCACGAGGGCCGAGGCCGAGGAACGGTACGGCCACTGGGATGCTCTGTGGCAGGCCCGCGGCTTCGGCTACTGGACGGTCCGTTCGCTCGGCGCCCCGCCCGTGCTGGGTTTCTGCGGCGTCAAGCCGATGGAGCTGGCCGGGCGACCGGTCCTCAACCTCTTCTACCGTTTCGCCCCCGCCGCCTGGGGCCGGGGCTTCGCCGGCGAGGCCGCCACCGCCGTCGTCTCCTGGTCCGCCGCGCACGTCCCCGAGTTGCCGCTGATCGCCCGCATCCGCCCTGACAACCTGCCGTCCCAGCGCGTCGCCCTGCGGGCCGGCCTGCACCGGGCCGAGCACCTGGACGGGCCGGGGTGCGACGGCTTCGACTGGATCTACATCTCGGAGGGCCGCGCGAGCTTGACGGCATAAGCCCCGCCAGGCGGACCTGAGGGAGGACCCGAGGCCGCCCGTCCCCGACCCCACCCCCTACCGGCTCGCGCTCTGTCTCACGGGCGCGCTGTCGCCCGTTGGCGCCCTCCTCGCCCCGCGCCTGCCGGCCCGCCCCGCCATGGACTGAGGCTCACCCCGTCCGGCCGGGCGCCACCACCGCCCGGCCGGACCACCACACCGACCCGAACAGCATCCCGCCGGGCGTGATCCCGGCCACCAGCGCGACCACGGCCGCCGAGGCCCCGGCGAACGCCAGCACCAGCCCGAGCAGTCCGCAGGCCGCTATCCCCGCCCCGAGCACGTGCAGCGAAGGCCGCCGCCAGGCGACCGCGATCCCGAAGAAGTGCACGCCGACCACCAAGGCGATCCATCCCACCGTCGCCTCCGGGGTGTGCAGCACCTTGTTGATCACCGCCAACCCGGCGACCATCGCCACCACCTCGGCCACCACCACCAGCCAGTACCGCCCCCCGAAGCTCACACCCCTGGGCTCACCCCCGGACTCGGCCATCTGCGGACGGCGCCGCCCGAGCAGCACCAGCCCGAGGAACGCCGCCACCCCGACCACCCGCAGCGGGACGGCCACCCCCGCCGGCAGCGCGCCCGCGTTGGCCTCGATGAAGACGAGCCCGAAGCCCGAGCCGATGAGTCGGCCAAGTTGATCTCTGTTCATGTCGGCCAGCATCCCAGGCGAATGCGCATTCGGGCGGCGGGGTGGCCTCCTCGTCTCCCGCTACTGTCGTGCGGCGGCAGAAGCACTGGAGGAGATCGCATGGACCCCGAGCGCTACCGGCTTCTCCAGGAGGCCCGGCGCGTCCTCCCGGACGGCTTCAAGGTCGAGCTCTCCGGCGACCTCATCGTGGCGCAGGCGACGCCCTCGCCGATCCACCAGTTGAGCCTTTCGATCGTGCAGCGTCAGTTTGATCTTCATTGCCCGTCCGGCTATTTCACGAGCGGGAACAGCGACCTTTCCTCGCCCGCGGTCGGTGCTGTTCGAAACCTCGATCTCACCTACCTGCCCGAGGATGTGATCGACCTGGCGGGCCACAACATTCCCGCCGAGCTCGCACTGATTGCCGTTGAGGTCGTGTCGCCGTCCAACCCCGACAACGATTGGACGGGAAAGGTCCGCGACTACCCTCGCATGGGCTTCCCGCTCTACCTGATCATCGACCCACGGCAGAAGACGGTCACCCTGTTCTCAGAGCCGAACCGCGACCGCTACCACACCCGGACCGAGCGGGAGTTCGGCGAGACGATCCACATCCCCGAGCCGTTCGGCTTCGACCTGGACCTGTCGCGCCTCGTCCCCTATCGCGATTGACCGCGCCGCAGCCGGGTCGTCTGCGCGAAGGCGATGAAGTCGGCCCAGGCGGCGGGGGTGAAGGTGAGATCGGGACCCGTCTTGTCCTTGGAGTCGCGGACGTGGACGGCGGCTGGAGTGAGGGCGATCTCGACGCACGCGCCGCCTTCGGTGCCGCTGTGGCTGGACTTGAACCAGGTCAGTCCGCTGCTCATAGGTCCTCCGCCAGCTTTCCGATGAACTCCGCCGAGGCCTCGGGATTGAGGGCCCGCTGGAGGATCATCGCATGGCGTTGGCTCAGGAGACCGACCTTTCCCGGGTCCGAGTGGAGCAGACCCATGGCCTGTCCTTCCTCGTATGCGAGTCGCTGATGCTCCTCGCAGTCGAGCAGGATGAATGGGCCGTTCAGTCCCGTGTGTGCGCCCGAGCCAGGTACGACCTGGATGACGATGTGGCGTGCTGAGCCGATAGTCAGGAGGTGAAGCAGCTGGCATCTGTAGTCGTCCTCCGAAGCGAGCGGGTTTCGTAGTGCCGCTTCGCCGATGAGGAAGTTGAAGGACTTGGTCTGTGTCTTCAACACTTCCTGACGTTCGAGACGTGCTGTGACGCGTTCCTCGATGGTCTCGTCATCGAGAGGAGGCCAGTTCGCACTGAGTAGCGTTCTCACCGTTTTTTCGGTCTGGAGAAGCCCCGGAATGAGCAAGGTCTCGTACCAGTGGATGACCACGGCCTCGGCCTCGTAGTGCATGTAATCCTCGGCGAAGTGGGGGTATTTCTCCGGCTTCAGGAACTGCGCCCCCGCCACCAGGATCCCCTTCGCGCCGCACATCTCGTCCGCCACCTGCAACAGGTGCAACGACGGCTTACGCCGCCCCGCCTCCATCGACCTCAGGCTCTCGTAGCTGTACCCGGCCTCTGCCGCCAGGTCCTCGCGGCTGACTCCGGCGCGAGCGCGCCAGAGCTTGATCTGGTCGCCGCAGTACTGCCACGACATCGGTGGAGGCGTGGCGGACGAGGACGTGTTCATCGCTGACCCCCCGAGGTCATCTGGTGCGGGTTCCCGACGTTAGGCGCCCGGCGGCTCGAGGGTGTGCGAATCGGCTGAAACCGTCCATGTGGGTGACCGTCGGCTCGGCGGGCGGAGGGCCCCAGCAGGTGGGCCAGTCCGTCGGCCAGGCCGCCGCGCCAACAGGCGTAGTCGTGGCCGCCGTTGAACTCGCGGTACTCGACGTCGTACCCCCGCCCGTTGAGGCTGCCGGAGGTCCAGACGTACAGCGATCCCGCCGAGTTGAGCGAGCGCCGGGCGAGCGCGAACTGGATGACGGCCGAGGCCAGCGCCGACATCGCGAGCCCGACCACCAAAACTGGGCCGATTCCAGCCTGATCGCTCACTCGTTCGAGTGGTTTCAATTCCCCTGCCCACCGCGAGCCTCCCCCCCGCCCGCCGCGTTGTCAGTACCCCTCGCTACGTTCCTCGCATCGCTGGTCAGCAGGGCGATCAGAACGTCGTTCCCGGTGGGAGGAGTACGGCCGTGGCATGGGTGGAGACGGACGCGGGAGGGTACCGCGTCGCGCTCGACGAGGAGGGCAGGGTGGTGTGCCGCAACGCTGCGGGGCGCGCGCTCAAGTCCCTGCCGTCGAAGCTCGGTGACGACCCGGTGGTCACCCAGCTCAAGCAGCTCTCCGAGTGGCTCGCCGCGCACGAGCGGCGCTGCCAGGAGGACGTCGAGCGGTGGATGGTGCGCTCGCTGCCGGTGCCCGCCGCCGTGCTCGCCGCCGTCTGGCCGGACGAGGCCTGGCAGGCCGTCCTGCGGGACGTCGTGGTCACCGGCCCGGACGGCGCCGTCGCCGGCTTCCTGCGCGACGCGGACGCCGAGCGCGGCCTCGGCCTGGTCGACCTCGACGGCGACACCGTCCGCCTCACCGACGGCGAGGTCCTGATACCCCACCCGGTGCTGCTGCCGGACCTCGACGACCTGCGCGAGTTCGCCGTCGAACTCGGCGTCTCCCAGCGCGTCCAGCAGCTCTACCGTGAGGTCTGGCACCGGCCCGAGGAGCCGTCGGCCGGCACCGAGGTCACCACCTACGCCGGCGGCCGCTACCGCGAACTGCGCGAGCTGGTCGGGCGCTGCACCCGGCTCGGCTGCCGGGTCCGCGGCGGCTCCGCGGTCCAGCCGATCAGCGAGGGCGGCCGCACCGTCGAGGCCCGGGTGTGGGTCGGCGACTACTACGAGTACGACGCCTGTGAGACGGGCGCGCTCAGCTGGGCCGGCCCCGACGGCCGCGCCCTGCCGCTCGCCGAGGTCGGACCGGTCGCCTGGTCCGAGGGCATGAGGATGGCCGCCGCCCTGTACGCGGGCCGCACGATCGAAGGGGAGGAAGCCGCATGACCACCACCGTCCCGAACCAGGGCGCCGCGACGCCCGAGGCGCTGCTCGATGCCGGCGCCGTCCTCCCGCCCGGCACGCTGCCCGGCGCCGGCCGCCCCGACAGCGCCGCCGACGTGCTGACCGCCCGCGGCTACGCCCACCCCGCCCTGGACGGCCGCCGGATCGTCCGGCTGGTCCCCGGTGCGCTCGGCCAAGCGGAGGACCTCGCCCTGGAGTTCCTCGGCCTCACCCCCGAGGGCGAGCCCGCCGAGGTCGGCCAGGTCCGCCAGGAGGCGCTGGGCTTCCCGGCCTGGGCGCTGGTCCACGACCCCGCCAACGGGCACCACGCGCTCGCCCTGGTCAAGGACCTGGAGCGGCTGGCCCGCCAGGCCCGGTCCAAGCCCGGCGCCGCCAAGGACGGTTTCGACGCGCTCGCCACCCGGCTCGGCCGCGCCGTGCCGCACTTCCTGCCGACCTTCTGCGAGGAGGTCGGCCGGATCTTCCTCGCCCACGACAACCGGACGTACGCCGCCGCCTGGTTCGGCAAGGCCCGCGAAGCCGAGCGCACCCACAACCTGGCGGTGGACGAGGAGCGGCTGCGCGCCGTCTTCCTGGAGTTCGCCCTGGCCGGCGCGCTCACCGTCAAGTCCCTGCGTCAGTACGTCAAGGAGCTCGCCCAGCGGCTCGACCCGCTGACCGCCTGGCAGCGCTTCCGCCAGCTGTGCACCGAGCGCTCCGCGGCCGGCATGGCCCCCTACGCCGGGGTCGCCGAGGACGCCCGCGCGCTGATCCGGGCCGCCGGGCTGGACCGCGGCGAGCACGAACGGGCACTGCTCGCCGAGCTGTTGGACTCCCCGGCGGTCAACCGGGCGCCCGCGGCGTTCTGGAAGTCCTGGCGCGGCGCGCTGGTCGACCTGGGCAAGAACGACGCCGCGGTCCGCGCCCGCCTGCTGGAGCTGCTGCCCGACCCGGCCGCCTCCGGCACCGACTCCGCCCCGCACGACACCGCCTGGCTGACCGTCCTCGCCGAGACCGGCGCGGAGGAACTGCTCACCGGCGCCCGCGCCGAGGGCGCCGAGCCCGCCGCCGCGTGGCTCCAGCGCTGGTGCCACCACCTCGGCCGCGGCTGGCGCAGCCGCCCCAGCTGCCCGGCCACCCTCGCCCTGGCCGGGCGGATGGTCGAGCGGCTGCGCACCGACGCCGCCCCGGTCGACCTGTTCACCGGCATCCGCGTCAGCCACACCCGACTCGACCTGCTGAACCTGCTGCTGGCCGCGGGCGTCCCGGTCGCCGACCCGCCGGCCGGCCTGGGCTTCGACCTGCGCGAGTGGGTCGGCCAGAGCAGCCAGGACGCCGCCGCCCTCGCGGCCGTCGCCGCCGACCAGCGCTTCCGGCCGCTGCTGCGCCGCTCCGCCCCGGCCGCCTGGGAGGCGGCCGTCAAGCACCGGGCGGCCGTCCTGCCGCTGCTGAACGAGCTGTTCACGGAATGGGCCGAGGAGCGCGCCGACGAACTCGCAGCCGTCCGCGGCCTGGCCGGCGCCGACGGCCTGGTCCGTTCGCTGACCCAGTTCCGCACCGCCATCCGCACGGTCGCCCCGGCCGCCGCCGAGAGGATCGCCGCGCTCGACGTCACCGGGCTGCTCACCCGCGCCCTCGGCGCCGGCATCCTGGACGAACTCGGCTGGCCCGCCCTGGAGGAGGCGCTCGGCCGGCTCGCCGACCCGCCCGCCCCCGACGCCCTCCCGGACACCGCCCCCGGCCACCGCAACCGGGGCCTGAACGACCTGATCGTCGAGGACGCCTGGCCGTACCTGATCCTCGCCCGCCGCGACCAGGCCCTCGTGGTCGGCCCGGACGGCATCCTGCTGGAGCACACCCTGCGGGTGCCCCCGCTGCCGGGCGTCCGCAACCGGCCCCGACTGCGGTTCGTCGACGGCGAACTCCTCGTCGTCTGGTCCGAGGGCAGCGAGCAGAAGGCCTACTGGTCCGGCCGGCCGGACCAGACCTTCGAGCTGACCGGCCGCACCATCGCCGGCTACTACTACGGCGAACGCCACCCGGAGGACGCCTCCCTCCCGCTGCCCGGCGGCGGCCGGACCACCGGCGCCCGCCCGCTGCACCCCGGCGACACCCGGCTGCCCGAGGCGCACCCCGTCCTCGGCGACGGCACCGGCCACTGGACACTGCGCCCCGCCCCGGACGGCACTCCCGTCCTGCGCGAACTCGACCCGGCCACCGGCGCCCTCGGCCGCACCGCCGAGCCGCCCGTGATCGCCGCCACCGCCGAGGCCGGCCGGCTCGTCCTCGGCAGCACCCGCCTGCTGCCGCTGCAGCCCGGCCTGGAGGGCACCCCGCTCGGCACCGACGGCACCGTGCTCGGCAGCTGGGTCCGCCAAGACCCCGGACGCGCCGTCACCACCTTCACCGCCGACGGACAGCGCATCGTCCTGCCGCTGAACTCCGGCAACGACACCCACATCCTCCCGGTCGGCCGGCTCGCCCTGCCCGGCGCCCAGGGCCCGGTGGTCAGCCGCACCGGCGAGTTCCTCGACCTCGGCCTGCCCGACCTCGCCGACCGTTCGGACCGCACCACCGAGCTGCGCTCCTGCCGGGCGGGCGAGCTCGCCGCCGCCGGTACGGCGCTCGTCCCGCCGTACGACCACTGGCACGCCCTGCGGCCCCGCGACGAGGCCGGCTCCCGGGTGCTGCGCGCCCTGACCACCGACCAGGCCGCCCGACTGATCGACCTCGCCTGGCCCGTCGACACCGAACCCGTCCCGGAGGACGAACAGCGCTGGCTGACCGTCCAGGGCGTCCGTCGTCCGATCGCCCAGCACGGCGAGGCCCGCAACAGCCTGCCGGTCGAGGCGGTCGGCGCCGCGCTGCCCGGGATCACCCACCCGCTGCTGCTGGCCGGCGTCGCCGGGCTCGCCCGCGCCGCCGCCGACCTGCTCGACCGGACGGCCCGGTTCCTGCCGCAGCCCGACGCCGAACGGCCCACCAAGGCCGAGGCCGTCGAGTACCGGCCCGAGCACGGCCACGACCACGAACTGCGTGACGCCGTCGGCGCCGTCCTGCCCGGAATCGGCGGCTTCGGCAGCGGCTGGGGCAGCTCCGACCGCTGCTGGACGCTCAACAACCTGCGCGCGGTCAGCGCCGTCCTCGCCGATCCGCCCGCCGTGAGCGGCGAAGGCTGGAGCACCCCGGCGACCGTCACCGTGCAGGGCGGCGACGCCAACCACGGCTGGCTGCACCTGCTCGGCCGACTGGACGTCCTGGCCCACGCCGTCGCCGCGCCGCTCACCGAACCGGCCCACCGCTCCTCCTTGGTGCTGCTGCTCGGTGAGCTCACCAAGGGCCCGCTCGCCGACCGCGGCGCCACCCTGCGCGAGATCGTCCTCGCCGAACCGGCCGACAGCACCAAGAGCAGCCGCCCGGCCACCCACCGCCAGGGCGAGGTGCTGCGCCGCGGCGACCGCACCGTGGTCATCCTCGGCTACCGCCACCAGTACACCGACGGCACGGTGCACTGGCTCGCCGTCGACCATGACCCGAGCGGTGAGTTCGGCCCCGTCGCCCACTTCACCACCGTCGAGGAGCGCGGCACCGAGGAGCGGGTCAGCGCCGCCTGGATCGCCAAGTTCTGGCGGGTCGCCGCCCTGCGCCGGGCCGTCCCCTGGGACCAGGCCCGGGCCGCCGCCTTCGCCGAACTCACCGGCATCGGCACCGCCCGGGCCACCCTGCTGCTAAGCCCGCCGCCCGGCCTCCTGCAGTGGGGCAACGCCCAGGTGCCCGCCGAGTACGGCCTCAAGCCCGCCGAGGTCAAGGCCGCCCAGCACTGGCTGCGCGGACACGACCACGCCGGCATCGCCGCCGTCTGGGCCGCCCTACTGCCCACCGACGACCCGAAGCGGCTGTGGACCGAGGGCCCCGACCTCGCCGCCGGAGCCGAGACCTGGATCCGCCGCTTCGGACGGCTCGTCACCCTCCCCGAGGAGGCACAGGCCGGCGTCCAGGGCGTGCCCATCACCACCATCGAGGCGGTGCTCAACCCCGGCCACACCCCCTGGCTGACCGGCACCACCACCTTCCGGCTCACCGACGACGGGCACGGCACCCCCCGACTGGCGCCCGAGGACAAGTCCGCCGTCCCCGGCTCCGGCGCGCTGGGCACCACCATCCGCGCCCTGCGCTGGCTCGCCTACCACCTGCCCGCCGACAGCCCGCTGCGACCGCTGATGCCCCGGGCCGCCACCGCGCTGCGCAACCGGCTGGCCGATCCGGAGCTGCTGCTCGACCTCGACCTCATCCGGACCGCCAAGGGCGCCTCGCTGGCCGCCGTGCTGCGCCCCCACTTCGGCCTGCCCGCCGAGGGCGGCGCCGACCCGGACGGCCTGGTCCGCTGCGGCCCGGCGCTCGTCCTCACCCCGTACCACGCCGAGTTCGAGCGGGTCTGGCTGCGCCCGGCCGCCCTCACCGGCCCGGACGACCCCCTGCTCGAACTGCTCGACGGGCTCTCCGGCAGCTACTGGTTCGGCACCGAGCGGACCGCGATCCAGTCCGTCCTGCGCGGCGAACCGGAGCGCCTGGCCGCCTCCGCCGCCGCCGCGACGGCCACCGGCGACGGCCCCGCCTGGCTGCAGAACCCGCAGCTGTCCGCCCCCGAGCTGGTCGCCGAAGTGGCCCGCACCCACGGCCTCGGCGAGGACGCGGCCGCGCTCCACCTCCAACTGCTCGCCCTGCCCGACCCGACCGACCGCAACACCGCCCGCTGGACGGGCTGGAAGCCCGCCAGGCTCAAGCGCGCCCGCGCCGAACTCGCCGCCGCCGGCCTGGTGCTGGAGGCCAAGCGGGCCCGGGCCGGCCGCAGCCTCTTCCTGCCCGGCGGCTGGCAGGAGGCCAAGTCGCCCGCCCTGCCGGTGGAGACCTGGAAGGCCGCCCTGTACGAACTGCCCACCCACCAGCCGGTGCTGCCGCACCTGCCCGTCCCCGAGCTGTTCGCCATCGCGTGGCAGCGCACCGTCGACGGCGACGCCCCCGGCTACGAAGAACTCCAGACCGGCAAGCGTAGGAAGGCCCGACGATGACCGCCACCGAGACCACCGTGACCGCCGAGACCACCGCCAACACCGCCGAGACCACCGTGACCGCCGACAACACCGCGACCACCGCCACCACCGCGACCGCGGAACGGCAGATCGTCCCGCCCGAGGAGAAGCACGCCGCCGAACTGGAGTTCCTGGCCGCCCACGACAGCGGCCCGCGCCCGCCCGGCTGGCGTCTCACCCCGCGCGCCGTCGTCACCTTCGTCATGGGCAGCGGCGGCGAGAAGCTCAAGGCCGGGCGCCGCAGCCTGGTGATCGAGCCCAAGTTCGTCGGCGAGCGCGCCCTGGTCGAACGCTGCGTCGTCACCCTCGCCGGGGAGCGCGGCCTGCTGCTCGTCGGCGAGCCCGGCACCGCCAAGTCGATGCTCTCCGAACTGCTCGCCGCCGCCGTCTGCGGCACCAGCGCGCTCACCGTCCAGGGCACCGCCGGCACCACCGAGGACCAGCTCAAGTACGGCTGGAACTACGCCCTGCTGCTCGCCAAGGGCCCCAGCCGCGAAGCCCTCGTCCCCTCCCCGGTGCTCACCGCGATGACCACCGGGGCCGTCGCCCGGGTCGAGGAGGTGACCCGCTGCCTGCCCGAGGTGCAGGACGCCCTGGTCTCCCTCCTCTCCGAACGGCGCATCGCCGTCCCCGAGTTGGCCGGCACCCCGGACGGGCAGCTGCACGCCGCAGCCGGCTTCACCCTGATCGCCACCGCCAACCTGCGGGACAAGGGCGTCAGCGAGATGTCCGCCGCCCTCAAGCGGCGGTTCAACTTCGAGACGGTCGGCCCGATCGGCAGCCTCGCCGCCGAGGTCGAACTGGTCCGCCGCCAGTCCACCACCGCCGTCGCCCGGGCCGGCGCCGGCTACGCCGTCGACGACGCCGTCCTGGAGGCCCTGGTCACCGCCTTCCGTGACCTGCGCACCGGCCGCTCCATCGAGGGCTGGGAGGTCGAGCGCCCCTCCACCGTGATGAGCACCGCCGAAGCCGTCTCCGTCGCCACCGCGCTCGGCGTCACCGCCGCCTACCTGCCCGACGGCGGCGACCTCCTCGGCCGCCTCCCCGGCCAACTCCTCGGCGTCGTCCGCAAGGACGACCCGGCGGACGCGGCCCGGCTGCTCGGCTACTGGGACGGCCCGGTCCGCCGCCGTGCCGAACAGGGCGCTGCCACCTGGCGCACCCTGTGGGACCTCCGCTCGGCACTGGAGGCCTGACGATGACGAGCAGCGCGGTGAAGCCCACCCCGGACGGCCCCCTCGGGGCCGGCGGACACCCCGCCACCGACCTCGACGTCCGCGCCGCGACCGACCGGCTGGCCGGCTCCGGCACCGACCGTCCCGGGCCCTACCTGATCGGCGTGCGCCACCACGCGCCGTCCCTCAGCGCGGTCCTCCCCGCGCTGCTCGACGCCGCCCGTCCCGAGGCGGTCCTGGTCGAACTGCCCGCCGAGTTCCAGCCCTGGCTGGACCGGCTCGCCGACGAGGCCACCGAGGCCCCGGTCGCCCTCGCCGCCGCCCCGGCCGTGGCGGACGACTCCGGCCGCCTCGCCTTCTACCCGTTCGCCGACTTCTCCCCGGAACTCGTCGCCCTGCGCTGGGCCCGGCGCAACGGCGTCGAGGCCATCGCCTGCGACCTCCCGCTCGCCCACCGCACCGCCCCCGACGGCACCCGTGACCGCCGCCCGGCGGAGGGCCCGGCGGCCCCCGGGGTGGCGGACGCACTGCGCCACCGCCTCACCGGCCGCGACTCCGACGAGGACCTGTGGGACCGCCTGGTCGAGACCGCCGCCCCCGGCTCCACCCCGGACGCCGTCCGGCGCGCCGCCCTGCTGGTCGGCTGGGCCCTGCGCCACGACGCCGAGACCGGCCCCGGCGTCGACCCGTACGACCTGCGCCGCGAGGCCTGGATGCGCGCCCGCATCCGGGCCGCCTCGGCCGACGGGCGCCGGATCGCCGTGGTCGTCGGCTCCTTCCACGCCCCCGCCCTGCTGGACGGGCCCGGCGCTCCCGAGGAACCGCCCGGCTCGGACGACCCCGGGCACGTGCTCTCGCTGATTCCGTACACCTACCCGCTGCTCGACGCCCGCTCCGGCTACCCGGCGGGCATCCGCGACCCGGAGTGGCAGCACACCGTCCTCGACGCCGGCGGCGACCCGGAGCGCCTCACCGAGGCGCTCACCGCCACCGCCGTCCGGATCTGCGCCGCCCTGCGCGCCCAGGACCACCCCTCAGGCCCGGCCGACGCCCGCGAGATCGTCCGCCTCGCCGGCGACCTCGCCCGGCTGCGCGGCCACGCCGCCCCCGGCCGCGGCGAACTCGTCGAAGCCGTCCAGACCGTCCTCGCCCAGGGCGAACCCCTCGGCCGCGGCCGGGCCGTCGCCCGCGCCCTCGAACAGGTCCTGGTCGGCACCCGCACCGGGCGCCCCACCCCCGCCGCCCCGCGCAGCGGACTCGCCCCCGCCGTCGAAACCCTCCTCGCCGAGCTCGGCCTCCCCGACCCCACCGACCCGGGCCCGCGCGAACTGCGCCTCGACCCGCTGCGCAGCCCCCTCGACCGCCGCCGCGAGGTCCTCCTCCACCGCCTCACCGCCTGCGGCGTCCCCTACGCCGAGCCCGTCCCCACCACCGGCGCGGGCGGCACCGAAACCCTCGGCACCCGCTGGCGCCTGCACTGGACCCCCACCGTCGCCGCCCTGCTCACCGTCGCCGGCACCCGCGGCGTCACCCCCGCCCAAGCCGCCGAGGGCACCCTCCGCACCCGCCTCAGCGCCGACCCCACCCCCCGCGAGATCATCGACGGCCTCACCGCCGCCGCCTCCTGCGCCCTCCCCGCCCTCACCGCCACCCGCCTCACCCAACTCACCGCCACCCTCCCCACCGCCGCCACCCTCCCCGACCTCCTCGGCGCCCTCACCCTCCTGGACCGCCTCACCGCCGGCCACTTCCCCGGCCTCGCCCCCCACGCCCCCACACTCACCGGGGCAGTGGTTCCGGTTGGTCCGGGCGGTGCTCGAACACCCGTTTCCGGCAAAGTCGTTGAAGATTCCGCCGCGATCCTCGGCCCCGCCACCGCCGGGTCGTCTCACCCCCTCGCCCCCCTCCACGCTGCCGCAGAACTGCTGACCACCGCTGCCGTGCGGCAGGTGGAGGGGCTGGGCGGGTCGGATGATCCGGCGGATGCGCGGGCGTTGGTGGAGTTGGCACGGCGGGCGGATCGGCTGGGTGGGGTGCGGCTGGGGTACGTGTTGGGCGAACTCGCGGAGCGGGGGAGCCCGTTGGTGCGGGGTGCGGCCGGGGCGGTGCGGGTGCTGCTCGGGCAGGAGCCGGCCGGGGTGTTCGGCGGCCGGGCCGCGTCCTGGGTGGACGGGGCGACCGACGTACGGGCGCGGCAGACGGTCGGGCGGGCGCTGGTCGGGTTGTTGACCGCGGCCGAAGGCCTTTTCGACAGCGCGCCCGAGGCGCTCGAACCCGTGCTGGAGCGGGTGACGTCACTGTCGGACACCGCCTTCCTGGACCGGTTGCCCGCGCTGCGCGGCGGTTTCGACACGCTGAGCCCGGCCGCCCGTGACCGGCTGCTGGCCCTGGTCGAGGAGCGTCTCGGCACCCGCCTGGCTGCCCTGCCCGAGGCGGCCGACCCCGCCGTGGTGGCGAGCTGGGTCCGCGCGGACCTGGTCGCGCGCGCGGCTCTCGCCCGTCGGGGGCTGGCGCCGCAGGCACCCCCGGACCCGGCCCCCGGCCCTGCCCCGCAACCAGCACCCGCACCAGCGGCACCCGCACCCGCCGTCCAGCCCCACGGCACCGGCCCGTACACCCTCGCCCCCGCCGAGCGGTGGCGACTGCTGCTGGGCCGCCCCGGCACCGGCGGCCTGTCCGGCCGGAGCGCCCGACTCGCCACCGCTCTCGACGAGTTGTACGGCAGCGGGCGCGGTGAGGGCTCCGGCCCGGGCCTGGGCGACAGGGGCGGTCGCGAGGCGCCCTTCCCCGGGGTGCGCGAGTGGGCCGAGGAACTGGAGGCGCTGTTCGGCCCGGGCGTGCGGGAGGAGGTGCTGGAGGCCGCCGTCGCCCATGGCCGGACGGACGTCCTGGAGGCGATCGACCCGTCCGCCGTCCGCCCGTCCGTCGACCTGTTGCGGACGGTGCTGGACCACGCGGGCGGCCTGCCCGAGGCCCGGGTGGCGCGGCTGTGCCCGCTGGTGCGGCGGCTGGTGGAGGAGCTGAGCCGTGAGCTGGCGACCAGGCTGCGCCCGGCCCTGACCGGGATCAGTGTGCCGCGCCCGTCCTGGCGGCCGGGCGGCGGGCTGGACCTCCACCGGACCATCCGGGCCAACCTCGCCACCGCCCGCCCCGCGCCGGACGGCGCCGGCACCCTGATCGTGCCCGAGCGTCCGGTGTTCCGGACCAGGGCGCGGCAGGCCAATGACTGGCGGCTGATCCTGGCGGTGGACGTGTCGGGGTCGATGGAGGCCTCCACGGTCTGGGCGGCGCTCACCGCCTCGATCCTGGCCGGGGTGCCCTCACTGAGCACCCACTTCGTCGCCTTCTCCACCGAGGTCCTCGACCTGACGGAGCGGGTGGCGGATCCGCTGAGCCTGCTGCTGGAGGTGCGGGTCGGTGGTGGCACCAGCATCGCGACCGGGCTGCGCTACGCGCGCGAGCTGGTGACGGTGCCGTCGAGGACGCTGATCGCGGTGGTCAGCGACTTCGAGGAGGGCGGCCCGGTCAATGGGCTGCTCGCCCAGACCCGGGCGCTGGTGGACTCCGGCGTGCACCTGCTCGGCTGCGCGGCACTGGACGACACCGGGACGGCCCGGTACTCGAAGGCGGTCGCGGGACAGCTGGTCGCGGCCGGTATGCCCGTGGCGGCACTGAGCCCGCTGGAACTGGCCCGCTGGGTGGGGGAGAAGGTGCGATGAACGCGACGACGCAGGAGAACGGCTGGCCGGGCGTCCGGCCCGAGGTGGTCGCGGAGGTGGTGTCCGGGCTGAGTGCCCGGCTGCAGAAGCGGCTGGACGGCGCGGCGGCGAAGCTGGCGCAGCGGCCGTCGAGCCGGGAGGGCGACGAGTGGCGGGTGCAGGTGGACGAGGAGGCCCTGCTCGTCCTGCACGCCCCGGGCGGGGTGATCGCCGACCCGGCCGACGTCCGGTGCGGCTGCCTGCTGGCCCCGGCCTGTGCCCACCGTGCCGCCGCCGTCACCCTCTGCCCGCTGGTCGAGGAAACCGATACCGTCCTCTGCCCGCTGGCCGAGGAAGCCGATGCCGTAGCCGAATCCCCGGATGTCTCAGAAGCCGAGGCGCCCGGAACACCGGCGGCACCCGCAGCCGTGCCCCTGCCCGAACCCGCCGCCCTCACTCCGCCCGAACTCGCCGCCGCCCGGCACCTCCACCAGGCCGCCTGCGCCCTGCTGGCTGCCGGGGTGGGCGGAGCGGGCGCGGTCACCCAGGCCGAGCTGCTGCGCGCCGCCCACCGGGCGCGCGTGGCGGGGCTGTACTGTCCGGCCGCGGCGGCGGTCGCGGTCGTGACCAGAGTGCGCGCGGCGCGTTCCGGCGCGCCCGACCACCGGCTGGCGGACCTGGTGGCGGGCCTGCGCGAGCTGCTCGGCCTCACCGTGGCCCTGACCGCCGCGGCTGGCGCCCCCGACCCCGTCCCGCTCTCCGCGCTGCGCGGCACCGCCCGCCAGGTCTACGCGGAGGAGGGCGGCCTGCGGCTGTACGGGCTGTTCGCCGAGCCGGTGCTGACCGCGACCCACGCTGGCGCGGTCAGCTGGGCGGTGGACGCCGGCGGTCGGCTCAGCACGGTCGCCGAGGTGACCCCGCACGGTGATGCCGCAACCGCCGCCCCGTCGGCCGTCGGGGCGGGCAACCGCACGGTCAGGCTGGGTGATGCCGCGCTCAGCCACCGCGAGTTCAGCCGCGCCGGGCTGGCCGTCCAGGGCGCGACGAGGTCCGCCACCGGACGGCTGGGCGCCGGGGCCTCCGTCCGGGCGGTCCGCGCGTCCGGGGCGGACTGGACGGCGGAGCCGGTGGCTCGGCTCTGGTCCGAGCCGCCCGCCGCGCAGGTGGAGCGGGTCCTCACGGCGCAGGAGCTGCCGTACGAGAGCCGCCCGGCCGGGAGCGACCTGCTGTTCCTGGACGTCACCGTGCTGGGCGCCGCCCCGACCGGCCCCGGCGGGGCGCCCCAGCTGCTCGCGCGCGCCACCGGGAGCGGCCTGGTGATCGCGCTGCGCCCGGGGCACGAGCACCCCGACCTGGCCTTCCGGGCCAACCTCGCCCTGCTCGCCACCGCCCCCGGCCTGCGGCTCCGGCTGATCGGCCGATTGGAGCGGGCCGACCGCCCGGAGCTGCGCCTGCTCGCGATCGGCACACCCCCGGATGACCCCGACCAGCCCACGCCCGGCCAGCCCGCGCCCGTGCGCCTCGCCCTCGCCGCCGACTGGGCGGGCCGGGCCAACCTCGGCCTGGAGCGCCTCCAGACCGCCGACCTCCAGGTCGATCACCCTGCCCGGGTCGATCACCCTGCCCAGGTCGATGACCCGGCAGGGCGCGCGGCGCAGCCCCCCACCGCACCCCCGGCCGGCCCGCCGGTGCACGTGCTCGGCCGCCGGGTGGAGCAGACGGTGACCACCGGCCGGTCGGCCCTCGCCCCGAGCGCGGCCACGGCGGCGGCCGACCGGAGCCTGCTGCGCGCCGCCGGGCTGGCCACTGCCGCCCAGCTCCTGGACGGTCTGCGGGCGGCCGCGGCGAACCAGCGGCGGGACGTGTTCGGCAGGGTCGTCCCGGATGACCACGACGCCTTCGCCACGGCCTGGCTGGCCGCCGCCGACTACACCGAGGCGCTGGCCGCCGCACTCTGCTCCGCTGCCTGGGGAGCCGGCGGAATCGCTACCGAGGAAACCGCTACCGACGAAAGAGCCACCGAGGGGGCCGGGCAGACAGCGCGGATATAAGCCGAAGTATTTGCAGAGACCGATAATCGGCGCCAACTGGCATACTTGTGGGGGAGGAGACAGCACAGGGCACACAGAGCAACGCGAAGGGAAGGCGAGCCATGTCCATCCGCGACGACGCGGCCGAGATCCGGGCCAGTGGCTGGCGGACGCTCGCCGCACTGCACGGGCTGATCGACGCCGCGCTGGAGAAGGCGCTCCAGGCGGAGCACAAGCTCTCGGTGGTCGAGTACACGGTGCTGGAGGCACTCTCCCGGCAGGACGGCTGGCACATGCGGATGCAGCAGCTGGCCCGCGCGGCGGCGCTGAGCAGCAGTGCGACCACCCGGCTGGTCAGCCGCCTGGAGGACCGCGGCCTGCTGGGCCGCTACCTCTGCGCGGACGACCGGCGCGGTATCTACACCGAGCTGACGCCGGAGGGCCGCGCCCTGCTGGAGGCCGCCCGACCGGTGCACGACGCCACCCTGGAGACGACGCTGACGCAGGCCGCCGAACTCCCGGAGCTGGCCCCGCTGGTGGACGCGCTCGCCGAACTCACCCCCGCGAAGGCGTAGCCCCGGCACTGGATCACCGTCGCCGGACCACCCGGCACCGGATCACCGACGCCGGGAGGCGGCCCTCACCGCCGCCCGGCGGCCAGTGCGTCCCGGTGCACCCGGTCGAGCAGGGCGAGCAGCAGTTCCTTGCTGGACGCCCGCTCCCGGACGTCGCACAGCACCACCGGCACCTCCGGCCCGAGGTCGAGGGCGCGGCGGACGTCCTCCGGGGCGGCCTCGCGCCGGCCGTGGAAGCAGTTGACCCCGATGGCGAACGGGATGCCGCGCTGCTCGAAGAAGTCCACGGCGGCGAAGCTGGATTCGAGCCGCCGGGTGTCCGCGAGGACGATCGCGCCGAGGGCGCCGAGGGCGAGGTCGTCCCACATGAACCAGAACCGGAACTGCCCGGGCGTGCCGAAGAGGTAGAGCACCAGGTCCTCGCGGACGGTGATCCGGCCGAAGTCCATCGCCACCGTGGTGGTGGACTTGTCCTGGACGCCTTCGAGGCTGTCGACCCCGATGCTGGCGCGCGTCATCCGCTCCTCGGTCTGCAGCGGTTCGATCTCGCTGACCGAGCCGACCATGGTGGTCTTCCCGACGCCGAAGCCGCCGGCGACGAGGATCTTGACCGCGCCCGGCACCAGGCTCTGGGTCGTCAATTCGGGTCTCCTGGAAGGGAACTGGGAGTATTCGAGGAGGGGAGGGGGCGGTGGGTCCGGGCCGACCGTCAGAGCCGGCGGACGCCCTCGATCACGGCCTGGATCAGCGAGATGTCCGGCGCCTCGGCGAGCTGGACCGGGGCCCGGGTGAGGATCAGCCGGGCCTCCGCCAGATCGTCCAGCAGCACCTTGACCACGCTCACCGGCAGGTCCATGGTGGCCGCGATCTCGGCGACGGCCAGCGGGCGTTCGCGGCACATGTCGAGGATCGCGGCCGGTTCGGGGGTTAACCGGCTGGTGTCGGTGCGCGGGTCGGCGGTGACCACCAGGGTGATCAGTGCGAAGCCGTCACGGACCGGGCCGGTGCGCCCGTTGGTGATCGCGTAGGGACGGACCAGGTGGCCGGCGTCCTTGTCGTAGAACCAGCCCTCGTCGGCGTTGGCGGTGGTCACGCACCGCCACCCACGCCGACCTGGCCCGCGTCGCTGCGCGGCGCCGCGGTGAGGTACTGGCCGACCTGCTTGACCAGCATGTTGATCTCGTAGGCCATCAGCCCGGCGTCCACCTGCTCGCTGGTGAGCACGGCGAGCCGGGCGCCCTGTCCGGCGGTGGTGACGAACAGGAACAGCTGGTCCATCTCGACGACGGTCTGCCGGACCCGCCCGCCGTTGAAGCGGTGCCCGGCGCCGCGGGCCAGGCTCTGCAGGCCGGAGGCCACGGCGGACAGGTGCTCGGCGTCGGCCCGGTCGAGGCCCTGGGACATGCCGACCAGCAGGCCGTCCTCGGAGAGGACGATGGCGTGGCGGGTCTCGGGTACCCGCGCCACCAGCTGGTCCAGCAGCCAGTTGAGGTCGCGCTGGGTGTCGGTGTGCTGCGTCATCACTGCTGTTCCTTGGCTTCCTGAACGGCGGAGGCTTCCGCGGCTTCCTCGGGGGCGGTAGCTGCGGCCGGGTTGGGGGCAATGGCGGGCGCGTCCGGTTCGGAACCGGCCGCGCGGGCGCTCCGGGTGCCGCGCTGGATGGCGGCCATGGTGGCGCGGGACCGCGTCGGCGAGGGCTCGTCGACCTCGCCGAACCGTGGACCGGTCGGGGCGGCGTGGGCCCCGTACGGCGCCGAGGCGGCGGACGGCGACGGCGGTGCGGCCGACGGCGGGATCAGGCGGCCGGGCGCGTTGGCCTCGCGGAGCTGCTCGGCGAGGCTGGCGTTGCGGACCCGCTGCGGCAGGACCCGCGGGGTGCGCAGTTCGCCGTCCGGGCCGTGCTCCACGTGGTCCTCCTCCGGGCGTTCGTGGGTGGGCGTCGACCGGTCGGCGGGAACCCCGTCGAACCCGGCCGCCGAGTCCGCGAGCGGGCCCGTCACGCCGTCCTCGGCGCCGACCTCACCGGCGGGCCCCGGCACGAGCCCCGGTACGAGTCCCGGCGCGAGCCCCGCGACGAGTTCCGTCGACGGATCGGTCGGCAGGTCGTACGGACGCGGCAGCGCGGGCCGGGGGACCACCACGGCACCGGGCAGTCCGGGGATCTCGGCGCCGACCGGCAGTCCGGCGTCGGGGGCGGCCCCGCCGACCTCACCGTCCTGCCGCCCGAGCAGCTCACCGATGATCACCGCGCCGTCCTCCTCAGGGGAGGCGACGGAACCCGAGACGGCGGAACCCGAGACGGCGGAACCGGCCCCCCCGGCGTCGCCAGCGGTGGCCGCATCAGCGGCGGTCGGAGCCGCCGGCCCGGCCGCTCCACCGCCGAGCAGTCCGCCGAGCACTCCCGCCAGCGCGCCCGACAGCTCCTCGTCGACCTCGCCGAAGTCGCCGTCCGACGGCCGCGGTTCGGGCACCGGCGTCCGGGTGACCCGCGCGCCGGACGGCAGCCCGGGCACCGCGGCCGGCTGCTCGGCCTGCTCCAGCAGCACCGAGGGCACCAGCACCACGGCCCGGGTGCCGCCGTACGGCGAGGGCCGCAGGGTGACCTGGATGTCGTGCCGGGCGGCCAGCCGCGCGACCACGAACAGGCCGAGCCGCAGATCGTCGCCGAGCGCGGAGACGTCCAGCTCGGGCGGGTTGGCCAGGTACTCGTTGAGCCGCTCGTACTCCTCCTCGGTCATGCCGAGGCCGCGGTCCTCCACCTCGACGGCCAGGCCCTTGGGGACCTCCTGTGCGGAGACCTGCACCTGGGTGTACGGCGGGGAGAAGGTGGTGCCGTTCTCGATCAGCTCGGCGACCAGGTGGATCACGTCGGCGACGGCCTGCCCGCTGAGCGAGGCGCGCGGCACGCCCTGGACGACGACCCGGGCGTAGTTCTCGGTCTCGGAGACGGCGCTGCGCAGGACGTTGACCATGGGCACGGCGTTGCGCCAGCGCCGGGCGGGCAGTGCGCCGCCGAGGATGACCAGGTTCTCGGCGTTGCGCCGCATCCGAGTGGCGAGGTGGTCGACCGCGAACAGTTCGCGCAGCAGCTCGGGTTCCTCGTGCTCGCGCTCCAGCGCGTCGAGCATGCTGATCTGCCGGTGGATCAGGATCTGGGTGCGGCGGGCGATGTTGAGGAAGACCTTCTTCGTCCCCTCGCGGCCCTGGGCCTGGTGGACGATGGCGGCGACGGCGGCCTGTCGGACGGCGGCCAGGCCGTCGGAGGTCTGCTGGACCTCGTCGCCGACCCGCCGGGAGGGCGTCCAGGTGGGCGGGGTGGGCACTGGTTCCCCGGCGCGCAGCCGCCCGACGACCTCGGGGATCTCCTGCTGGGCGAGGGCGAGGGTGTCGGTGCGCAGTCCGGCCAGCCGGGAGGACAGGGCCCGGGCGGCCCGGATGCCCCGGATCAGGCTGAACAGCAGCACCACGGCGACGACGGCGGTGCCGGCCACCAGCGCGGTGCGGTTCCCGCCGTCGCGCAGCAGGTAGGCGGCGTAGCCCCAGGCGGCGGCCAGGCCCAGGCTGGGGACCAGCACGAGGGCGAGCAGCGAGCTGCGGAGGGAGCCGGACCGGCCGGCGCGGTGGCCCGTGCGGGGGGCCGATATGCCTGGCATCTGATTCCTTGTTGCAGGGCCGAGTTGCAGGCCGGGTCTCGGGTCCGAACGGCGGATCGGCCCGAGCGGCCCGGACCGGGCTTCAGGGCGCCGAGGCCGGGGTCGCCGGACGGAGTGACGCGGTGTCACCGCCCGGACGGGTTGCAGTACGGCCGCCGACGGCAGGAAACCTATCAGTCCCAGGTGGCCTCATAGCAACATCAACTGACGATATGTGAACGGCTGATGGCAGTACCGACCAGTTCCGATCGGAGTGTTCGCCGACGGAACGCCGCAGCTCAGTGCGGCCGTCATGAAGCGGAAACGGCTCCCCGGGAGGCCGGATGGGCCTCCCCGGGAACCGTCAGGAACAGGTCAAACCGTTCGCCATGCCGAAGGTTTGCCACCGATCCGGGCGCGGTTCCTCCGGCGGATCAGCTCGCCGCGGAGAACGGCACCACCCGGCCGAACTGCTCGTACCGCCCGTCCACGGCAGAGCCCACGGAGCCCACGGAGCCCACAAAGCCCGCAGGGGCCACAGAGGCCGCGGACGCCGCGGAGGCCTCGGACTCCAGCTCGTTGAGCTCGGTCCACGCCCAGCTCGTCAGCTCGGACAGCTCGGCCGACCACTGCTTGCCGTACGTGCCCGCCGCCACCTGTCCGAGCCGCAGCTTCTGCACGTCCGAGGTGCCGGCCGGGGCGTAGATGTGGGTGGCGTCCCGCAGGTAGCGGATGATGTTGTGCTCCTCCTGGGTGCCCCGCGCGGCGAAGATCTCCATCGCCTGGCGCGCCGAGTCCATCGCGTACTCGGTGTTGATGAGCTTGGCGTTCATCAGCTCGGCGTCGCACGCCTGGCCGTGGTCGAGCAGGTGCGAGGCGTGGTAGGCGGCCAACTTGGCCGTCATCAGCCGGGACTGCATCTCGCCGAGCTTCAGCGCGATGCTGTTCAGCTGGCCGATCGGCTTGCCGTAGAGCACCCGCTCCTCGGCGTAGCGCACGGTGTCCTCGACCACTGCGACGTGGATGCCGAGCGCGACGGCGCCGAGGTTGAGCCGGCCGTACAGGGTGGAGGAGGAGTACGCGACGTCGAGGCCCTGGCCCTCCTCGGCGAGCCGGTTGCCGACCGGGATCCGGCAGTCCTCGAAGACGAGCTCGCCGAAGCTGAAGCCGTGGAGGCCGCCCTGGGTGCCGATCGCGCCGGCGCGGAAGCCGGGCCGGTCGCTCTCGACCAGGAAGGCGGACAGGCCCTTGCTGCCCTTGTCGGTGCGGAAGACCACCCCGTGGACATCGCCGATGTGCGAGTTGCCGACGAACACCTTGCGGCCGTTGAGCACGTACTCGTCGCCCTCGCGGCGGGCGGTGCCGGCCATGCCGAGCACATGGCCGCCGGACTCCGGCTCGGTGACCGCGATCGTCGGCAGGGACTCGCCGGACGCGAACTTCGGCAGCCACGCGCGCCTTTGGGCGTCCGAGCCGAAGTGGATGACCTTGGCGACGCCGAGCTGCGAGGCCTGCGCCATCGCGCCCATCGCGCCGCTGACCCTCGCCAGCTCCTCCACGATGACGGTCTTGGCGAGGTGACCCAGGCCCAGGCCGCCGAATTCGCGCGGGATCGTGACGCCGATCCAGCCGCGGCGGGCGATCTCCCGCGAGAGCTCGAACTCGATCTCCCGGTCGGCCTCCATTCTGGCCACCTGAGGACGTACCTCCTTCTCCGCGAACTCACGGACCTCCGCCCGGAGGCTCTCGTGTCGCTCGTCGGTGAAGTAGTCCATCGCCATGCTTGGTCCTCTCGTTCCGGTGGGTGTCGTGCCTCCGTTCACGCCGTAGATGCCGCTCCGGCCGCTCCCCCTGCGAGATGAGGGTGGGGGTGTGGAGGTGTGGCGGTGCCGATCGCGTCGAAGCCATCGGTGCATGCGGACCTTGGACCAGATTTCCCATGGGGCGGGAAACTACCGTCCGTGTCTTCGGCAGGGCTCATTGTCATATGTGCACATGGGCTCCACACATAGTTGATCTTGGAATGGCGGGATTCGACTCGTCTCGCCACCGGTGGGTTTTACCGCCCCATCGGGTGGGGATTGACCTTGCCCCGCTCCGGCGGCCCGCCGCGGGGTCGCTCACATGCTGCTTTGACTGTTCATCAGCAACGGTGGCGATCGGTCCCGGTAGCACCGCGGCGCCCGGATGTCTGATTACATGTGCGCCATGACTGATGTGATGAGCACTCAAGGCCAGTTCCCGGGTGCTGCCGGGGAGTCCGAGCGGACCCGCAGGTTGCGCAGCCTGGGTCTCAACGAACCCTCCGCGGACGAGGCCTTCGACCGCTTCGCCCACCTGGCAGCCAGCATCACCCGCGCTCCCATCGCGATGGTCAACTTCATCAACGACGAGCGCCAGATGTTCCGGGGGCTCTACATTCCGCCAAACTCCTCCGACGTCGCGGCCGAAGAAGGCGCTTCCTGGGCGGATCGGGGCATCGCCTTCGACCTTCCCACCCGGCAGATGCCGATGAGCCACGGCTTCTGCCCGCACGTGGTCGCCCAGCGCTCGCCCCTCGCGCTGGACGACATCCTCGCCTACCCCCGGTTCGCCGGGAACCCCGTCGTGGACGAACTGGGCGTCCGGGCCTACCTCGGAGCCCCGCTCGTCGACGACACCAACACCGTCATCGGCACCGTCTGCGTCCTCGACCGGGAACCCCGGCAGTGGGGGCGCGAGCGTCTGCGCGACATCCAGCACCTCGCCGAGGCGCTGCTCTCCGAGATCCGGCTGCGCGACAACCTGCTCGCCCAGCAGCAGGAGATGTTCGCGGCCTTCGACGGCTCCCCGTTCCCCATCATGCTGACCGACGGCCCCGGCCAGGAGATCCGCTACGCCAACGCCCAGCACGCCGACACCTTCGGCGCCCCGGTGGCGTACGGATCGATCGGCACGGCCTACCCGCAGCTCGGCGCGGCCGGCCTCCAGCAGGCCGTCTCGGAGGCGTACCACACCGGTCGCGCCACGGTCCTCAACGACGTCCGGGTCCAGTCCGGCCGTCCCGAGGCGCAGCGCATCCAGCAGATCTTCAGCTTCACCTGCACCCCGCTGCGGGTGGCGCGCACCGGCCAGGTCAACGGCGTCCTCACCGTCGGCATGGACGTCACCGCCCAGTCCCGCACCGAGGAGGAACTCGGCACGCTGGCCGCGCTGCTGGTCGACCGGCTCCAGCAGAACGGCGCCGCCACCACGACCGGCCGGCCGGGCATCGCCGGCGGGTCCGGACTCGTCCTGCCGAGCTGAGCGGCCGACCGTCGCCCGTGCGCGGCAGCGCGGCCCGCGGCCGCCCTCCGCACCATCCGTACCGTCCACCACCGTGGCGGGGCGCCTCTCACCCCCGAGGAGAGGCTCCCCGCCACGCTGCCGTTCGGGGCCTGCGGCCCACGGCAGTTCACCCGCCGCCGCAGCCACTGTCGTGCCCGCCGCCGCAGCCACAGTCGCACCCGCCGCCCCGGGCCGAGCGGGTGAACCGTCCGCCGCCGCTGCCCCGGCCGGGGCCCGGCGGGGGCCGCCGATGGTAGGCATGGGCCGCATGGACTGGATGGACTGGTTCGCCGCCCCCGACTACTGGCTGAGCCGGCTGCTCGTCCAGCGCCTGCTCGCCGGCCTCTATCTGATCGGATTCATCGCCGCCGCCGCGCAGTTCCGCGCCCTCATCGGCGCCGACGGCATGCTGCCGGTGCCCCGCTTCACCGCCCGGGTCCCCTTCCGCCAGGCGCCCGGGATCTTCCACCTCCACTACAGCGACCGCTTCTTCGCCGCCGTCGCCTGGAGCGGCGCCGCGCTGTCCGCCGCCGTCGCGGCCGGGCTCGGCGACGCCGTCCCGCTCTGGGCCTCGATCCTGCTCTGGGCGGCGCTCTGGCTCCTCTACCTCTCCATCGTCAACGTCGGGCAGACCTGGTACTCCTTCGGCTGGGAGTCGCTGCTGCTCGAAGCGGGCTCCCTGGCCGTCTTCCTGGGCAACGCCGACACCGCGCCGCCCACCCCCGTGCTCTGGCTGATGCGCTGGCTGGTCTTCCGGGTCGAGTTCGGCGCCGGACTGATCAAACTGCGCGGCGACAGCTGCTGGCGCGACCTGACCTGCCTGCGGTACCACCACGAGACCCAGCCCATGCCCGGACCGCTCAGCTGGTTCTTCCACCACCTGCCCGACCCGCTGCACCGGGTCGAGGTGGCGGCCAACCACCTCGTCCAACTCGTCGTCCCGATCGGCCTGCTGCTCCCGCAGCCGGTCGCGAGCTACGCGGCCTGCGCCGTGGTCGCCACCCAGCTGTGGCTGATCGCCTCCGGCAACTTCGCCTGGCTCAACTGGCTGACCGTCGTCCTCGCCCTCGCCGCCGTCGAACCGGCCCGCCTCGGACTGCCCGGCCACGCCCACGACTTCCCCGGCGCCCCCGTCTGGTACCAGGCGCTGGTGACCGCCGTGACCGCGGCCGTCCTGGTGCTCAGCTACTGGCCGGTGCGGAACATGCTCTCGCGGGGCCAGGTGATGAACCGCTCCTTCAACCGGCTGCACCTCGTCAACACCTACGGCGCCTTCGGCAGCGTCAACCGCCTCCGTCAGGAGGTCGTGGTCGAGGGCACCGACGAGGCCGTCCTCACCCCGCACACCGTCTGGCACGAATACGGCTTCAAGGGCAAACCCGGCGACGTGCGCCGCCTCCCGCGCCAGTACGCCCCCTACCACCTGCGGCTGGACTGGCTGATGTGGTTCGCCGGCATCTCCCCGGCCTACGCCCGCCCCTGGTTCCTGCCCTTCGTCGCCCGCCTGCTGACCGGCGACCGGGCGACCCTGCGGCTGCTGCGCCACAACCCCTTCCCCGACGCCCCACCGACCCACGTCCGGGCGACCCTCTATCTCTACCGGTTCACCGGATGGCGCGAACTACGGGAAACCGGCGCGTGGTGGCACCGCACCGCGCTCCACGAGTACCTCGCGCCGGTCGACCTGCCCACCCTCGGCCGGGCCGGATTCCGTCCGCCGCTCGGCCGCCGGGCCCGCGGCGTCCGCGACGTCCCGCTGGACCGGCTGCGGCGCCCGCGCCCGCCCCGGGCGGAGCCCCCCGGCCGCCGCTCCGGTGACCGGCACGGCGAGCAGCCCGGCGAGCAGCCCGGCGACCAGTCCGATCGTCCGTCCGGTCACCCGTACGGACCGAGGCCGGACCACCCGGGCGGACCTCCCGAGTAGCGGCCAGGCGGGCGGTATGGCACACGACACCGGCCCGTCCGGCGGTGGGTGCGTGCAAGGCTCGAACGGGCACCCGTATTCTGGGCCTCCACAACCGGCAGCCCGACCGCGCGCCCCCGTGCCCCGCCCCTGGGGCACCCCGCGCAACCGGTCCGCCGTCCCCTCGCCGCCAGCCCCGCCGTCGTCGCCCAGAACCGGACCTCACATGACAGTGCTTCACTCGCGCAACGCCGACGCAGCCGACCCGGCGGACGTCGCCGACGCCGCAGACGTCAAGGACTTCCAGGACGCCGCCGCGGAGCCCGACCTCCGCGAAGACCTCGGCCGCTACGCCGAACTTGGGGCCTTCACGCTCAGCGCCGACACCCACGCCTGGTACGCGGCCGTCGACACCGTCGCCACCCCCGAGGACGCCCGCGCCGCCTCCACAGCCCTCGCCGAACTGCGCGGCCGCGACCTCCAGCAGACCTGGGAAGCCGTCATCGCCCTGGCCGCCGAGGCCAAGCTGGACGAACCCGACACCGTCGCCAAGGCAGCGCTGCTGGTCGAGCTGCTCCAGCGCGTGCACCGCACCTCCGCCATCCTCAGCACCGCCGCGTACGACGCCGACCTCGTCGCCCTCGCCGCCGCCACCGCGGACAGCACCTGGCGCCGCGAGAACGGCGTCAAGCTCTCCTGGCTGCGCGGCCGCTCGCTGCGCAAGCAGGCCACCGCCCTCGCCCACGACCGCAAGGTCCGCCGCGAGGACCTGCACGAGGCGCTCACCTCCGCCGAGATCGAGCGCCGCGCCTGGGCCGCCCTCGCCCCCGCGGGCACCCTCCCGAGCGTGCCCGCCGACGGCGCCCTCGTCGAGCGCACCGTCCAGGCCTTCGAGCCGATCAACACCGGCCTGCGCGACCTCGCCCGCCTGCTGCCCGACCACGACCTGGACGGGCTCGCCTTCGCGGAACTGACCGACCTGGTCGAGCGGCTCGCCGCCGACGAGGGCACCCTCTACCGCCTCCCCACCATCCGCGGCCTGCGCGCCACCCTTGAGGAAGCCGGCCTCGCCGAGCTGCTCGCCGAACTCACCGCCGCCAAGGCCGACCGCCGCGCCGCCGAGGCCGCGTACGCGGCGCGCCAGGCGCTGGCTGGCGGGCAGCGGGACGGGCTGGCGGAGCCGGTCGTCGAGGACGCCGAGGCCGAGGTTGACGCCGAGTCCCCGGTGGCCGAGACGGCCGATGCCGAGGCGTCCGACGCCGAGCTGACCGACTCCGAGGCCGAGGCCGCCGCGCGTCAGGCGCTGGCGGGCGGGCAGCGGGACGGACTGGCGGAGGAGGCGCCGGTTTCGGTGACGGCTCCGGCCGAGGAGGTCGCTGAGGCCGAGGTCGAGGCTGAGGTCGAGGTCGAGGTCGACGTCGTTGAGGCGGCGTCGGGCTCGGACATCGACGCTGTTGAGGTCGAGTCGGTTGCGGTGGACGAGGTGACGGAGGACGCCCCGGCTGCCGTGGTGTCCCTCCCGGCGCCCTCCCCGGCCGCCGACGACCTGGTGGCCGCCGCGACCGCCGCGCTGGCCGAGGCCGCAGCCGCGGACGAGGCGGTGGAGGAGCCTGCCGACGAGGCCGAGCCTGTCACTGAGGTCGAGGCCGTGGTCGAGGTCGCGGTCGAGGTCGAGCCGGAGGCCATCGAGGTCGAGGCCACTGAGGAGGCCCCTGCCGCTGAGCTGGTGGAGCCGGTGACCGGGGCGGAGGCCGTCGAGGAGGCTCCGGCCGTGGCGGTCGAGGAGTCCGAGGCCGTCGTCGAGGAGCCCGTCGCCGAGGAGCCCGCCGTCGAGGTCGCGGAGCCGGCCGAGGCAGTGACTGCGGAGGCTGAGGCCGACGTTGAGGTCGAGGAGCCCATCGCAGAGGCCGAGGCCACTGTGGAGGCGCCCGCCGTCGAGGCCGAGGAGCCCGCCACGGAGCCCGAGGCCATCGAGGAGACGCCAGCCGTCGAGGCCGAGGAGCCCGCCGCAGAGCCCGAGGTCGTCGCCGAGGCTCCTGTCGCCGAGGCCCCTGCCGCCGAGTCGGAGCCCGAGCCCGTCGTCGAGGCCCCCGTCGCCGAGGCCCCCGCCGGCCGTCCCGCGAAGCCGGACTTCACCCCCGGCCGCCCCGTGACCGCCTACTCCGCCGACGAACTGCTCGCCGTCGTCCGCTGGATCGACGCCGACGGCACCGGGCGGAGCGACGAGGAGCTGCTCCGCGCGGCCATGAAGGAGCTGGGCTTCGCCCGTCTCGGCCCGCGGATCAAGGAGGCGCTGGGCGCCGCCATCGCCGCCGCGCGCGGCTGACGCCCGGCCGACAGCCGTACGCCACAGCGCCCGGGACGCACTCGCGTCCCGGGCGCTGTGCCATGCGGCCGTAGTGGCTGCGACGAGGGAGAGGTCAGCCCGCCTTGTTCCACGGCTGGCTGGCCATCAGCGCCTTCACGTTGGAGACGTACTTCGGGTTGGGGATGTCCAGGCTGCCGACGATCTCGCCCGTGGTCGGGTCGGTGACGGTGTTGTAGTGCACGTTGCCGGCGCCCGCGTTGTACGCCGATATGACCAGGTCGAGCAGCGGCGTCTTGCCGGTGGCCGGGTCGGGGGAGAGGTCGTACTTGCCGCCGAAGGAGGAGTCGCCGTAGTAGGCGACCAGCCAGTCGAGCAGCTGGGTGCCGAGCTGGACGTTCCCGTTGAGCGTCTTGGGGTCGGAGCTGGTGCCGTACTTGCCGTTCATCCAGCTGACGGTGTTCTGCATGACCTGCATGGTGCCGATGCCGCCGTCGCAGGCGAGGATGCCGGACTGCCAGCCGCTCTCCTGCCAGGCGATCGCCTTGACCAGGTTGACCGGCAGCGGCGGGAGCTTGTCGGTGCCGCCCGAGCTGAGGGTGAGCACCCGGGACTGGCCGGCGGCCGCCGTGAGGGCCGCGCCGACGGTCGCCTTGGGCTCGTCGGGCTGGGGCTTGCTGGGCTGGCAGCCGCTCTGCAGCGGGGGCACGTGCGGGACGGGCGGTGCGGGCGGCGGCGGGAGGGCGACGGCGCCGGGCTTGGCGGTGGGGACAGGCGCGGGGATGGCGGGCTTCTCGACCGGCGGCTGGGTGGCGGGTGCGCCGGCCGCGTTGCCGCCGCCGCTCTTGGCGTTGCCGCTCTGGGCGCTGGGCGTGGCCTTCGCCGACTTGCTCGGCCCGGCGCTCGGGCTGTGCGAGGCGCTGGCGGAGGCCGAGTCGGTGGGCGCCGGGGTGGCGCTCGCGGACGGGCTGGCCCCGGCCGTCTCGCTGGGCGTGGCCCCGGCAGCCGTGAGCGTGGTGCTCGATGCCGCGTTCGGGTGCTTGTCGGCGCTCTCGGTGCCGCAGCCCGCCAGGACGGCGGTCGAGACGGCGACGGCGGAGACCAGTACGGTCGTTCGCCGGGCGGTGCTCAACTTCATCGGTGGTCCCCCCACTTGTCCCCGGTGATCCCGTGATCCCGGCGAGTGGCGGTCATCCTACGATGTGCTCTCCCCGCCCTGTACGAATGGGTGGTCGATCGCTCGCCGGAGGACGGTCGGGGCGGCGACCAGGGAGGGGCCGTACCAGGTCAGGTGCCGTCCGCTGACCAGCGCGACCGGGATGCCGGGGAACGCCTCGGGGCCGTCCTCGGCGGTGAACCGGTACGGCTCGTCCGGCAGCACCACCAACTCCGGTCGACTCGCCAGCAGTTCGGGCAGCGGTACGGCCGGGTAGCGCTCGCGGTGCCCGGCATGGACGAGCCGCAGGCCGAGGCGGTGCAGCAGGTCCCCGGCGAAGGTGTCGCGGCCGAGCACCATCCAGGGGCGGCGCCAGATCGGCACGATCGCCCGCGGGCCGTCCGCCTCCGGCCGTACGTCCCCCGGGGCCGCAGTCGGCCGTACGCCCCTCGGGGCCGTCGCCGGCTGTACGTCGCGCCAGGCCGCCTCCGCCTGGTCCAGCCAGGCCGGGCGCGGCAGTCGGCAGGCGACGGTGAGCAGCCGGTCCAGGGAGCGGAAGGCGTCGTCCAGGGTGCGGATGTCGGTGACCCAGACCGGCACCCCGGCGGCCCGCAGCGCGTCCAGGTCGGGGCGCCGGTTCTCCTCGCCGTTGGCGATCACCAGGTCCGGGGCGAGCGCGAGGACGCCCGGCAGGTCCGGGTTCTTGGTGCCGCCGAGCCGGGCCACGGCCAGGTCGGCGGGGTGGCTGCACCAGTTGGTGGCGCCGACCAGCAGGCCGGGTGCGGTGGCGGCGACGGCCTCGGTCAGTGAGGGCACCAGCGAGACCACCCGGCGCGGCGGGTACGGGCCGAGCGGTACCGGCAGGCCCAGGTCGTCGCGCGGGTCGGTGGGGTCGGCCATCCGGCCACCCTATGTGCGCTCCGCCGCACGGGCGGTCGGGACGGACCGGAAATCGCCGGCCGATCCCCGGGAACCCGGCGCGGGCCCGGCCCGACTACCTGGTCCGGGTCCGCAGCGCGGGCCCCCAACACGATCACCGACCAGGAGAGTTCTGATGCGCCCTCGCGTCGTCTGCGGCATCGCGGCCGCCGTCGCCCTGTTCGCCACGGCCTGCGGAAGCGGCGGCGGGGGCAGCGCCTCCGTCACCGCCCAGGCCAGCCCGGCCGGGGGCTACCCCGTCACGGTCGCCGACTGCGCGGGCAAGGACACGACCGTGGCCAAGGCCCCGACCAGGATCGTCACCAGCAACGCGGCGAGTCTGGAGATGCTGCTCCAACTCGGCGCGGGCGACCGGGTGATCGGCACCGGCTTCCCGCCCGGCAAGGGCACCCTGCCGCCGGCGCTGGCCGAGCAGGGCGCCAAGGTGCCGGTGCTCGGCGACAAGGCCATTTCCAAGGAGAAGCTGCTCGGCTCAGGCGCCGACCTCTACGTCGACACCTTCGGTGCGATGCCGATGATGGGCGGCGCCGCCGGGCCCAGCGAGGCGGAGTTCGCGGCGGCCGGCATCCAGCACGTCTACCTCCTCTCCACCGCCTGCGCCGGCACCCCGAAGGCCGCCAAGGCGCCGCGCACCGACCTCGCCGGGATCGAGGACGACATCCGCCGCCTCGGCGCCGTCACCGGCACCGCCGCCCGCGCCGAGGAACTCGTCACCGGGATGGAGAAGCGGATCGGCGAGGTCCGCACCGCGCTCACCGGCGTCCCGGAAGACAAGCGGCCGAGCTACTTCGTCTTCGACTTCGACGCCGGGACCAAGCAGCCGGTCGCGGTCTGCGGTCGGCAGGTGGCCAACGCCGTCATCACCCAGGCCGGGGCCCGCAACGTGTTCGCCGACTGCGACGCCGACTTCAAGCCCGGCTCCTGGGAGGACGTCGTGGCCAAGAACCCGGACTGGATCCAGCTGGCCGTGCGCAACCGGGGCAGCGAGGAGGCCACCCGCAAGGCCTACGACGACGCCGAGGCCTTCCTGCGGAGCTTCCCGGCGACCCAGGGCCTGAAGGCGGTCCAGGAGGGGCACTTCGTGCGGCTCGGCTCCGAGGTGACCACCATCGCGGGGGTGCGCAACGCCGACGCCGTGCGGCAGATCGCCGCCACCGTCCACCCCGACCTCGTCAAGAACGGACAGTAGACCGTGACTTCGGCCCTCCGTGCCGAGGCCGCCCCGGACGACCCAGGAGCGCGGGATGACCGAGATGCCCGAGATGCCCGGGGCGCCCGCCGCCCGGCCCGCACCCTGCGGGCCGGGCCGCTGGCCGCCGTGCTCGCCGTCGCCCTGCTGCTCGCGCTGACCGCCGCCGTCTCGCTCGGCTCGGTGGACCTCCCGCCCGGAGAGGTCTGGTCGGTGGTCGCCCACCACCTCACCGGCCGCGCACCCGAAACCGGCACCCGCGACCTGATCGTCTGGCAACTGCGCGTCCCGCGCGCACTGTTGGCGGCCGTGGTGGGCGCCGGACTCGGCCTGGTCGGCACCACCGTCCAGGCCCTGGTCCGCAACCCGCTCGCCGACCCGTACCTGCTGGGCATCTCCTCCGGCGCCTCCCTCGGGGCGGTCGCCACCATCGTCCTCGGCACCGCCTCCGGACTCGAACTCTCCTTCGGCAGTGCGCTCGGCCTCACCATCTCCCTGGCGGCCTTCGCGGGCGCGCTCGCCGCGTTCTCCCTGGTCTGGCTGATGGCCCGGCGCGGCGGCGGATTCTCGCCGCTGCGCCTGGTGCTGGCCGGCATCGGCATCGCCCAGTTCCTCGGCGGCATCACCAGCTACCTCGTCCTGCAGACCAGCGACGACCAGCAGACCCGGGGCGTGCTGTTCTGGCTGATGGGCAGCCTCGGCGGCGCCGTCTGGGCCCAACTCGCGGTGCCCGCCGTCGCGGTGGCTCTCGGACTGGCCCTGCTCCAGGCCCGCGCCCGCGGGCTCAACGCGATGCTGATGGGCGACGAGACGGCCGCCGGGCTCGGCGTGGACGGCACCCGGCTGCGCCGCGAGGTCTTCGTCGTCACCAGCGTGCTCACCGGGGTGCTGGTCGCCGTCTCCGGGGCGATCGGCTTCGTCGGGCTGATGGTGCCGCACGTCTGCCGGCTGCTGGTCGGCGGCGACCACCGGCGGCTGCTGCCGCTGTCCGCCCTCACCGGGGCGGTGCTCCTGGTCGTGGTCGACACCGTGGCCCGCACCGCCCTGGACGGCCAGGAACTGCCGATCGGTGTGGTCACCGCCGTACTCGGCGCCCCCACCCTGCTCTACCTGCTGGACCGACGACTGGAGCGCAGTTGAGGATCGCCGTCGAGGACCTGAGCGTCGCCCTGGCCGGGCGGACGGTGGTGGCCGGGGTCCACCTGGTCGCCGAGGAGGGGGAGATCGCCGGGCTGGTCGGGCCCAACGGCAGCGGCAAGTCCAGCCTGCTGCGCACCGTCTACCGGCACCTGCGGCCGAGCGCCGGGCGGGTGCTGTTGGCCGGACGGGACCTGGCGGCGCTGCGGCCCGCGCAGTCCGCCCGGCACATCGGCGCGCTGCCCCAGGAGCGGGGCGGGGACTTCGAGTTGAGCGTGCGCGAGGTCGTGGCGATGGGCCGCACCCCGTACAAGCGGGCCTTCGCGGCCGACGACCCCGAGGACCACCGGATCACCGCCGAGGCGCTGGTCCGGGTCGGCATGGCCGACGCCGCCGACCGCCGGTTCGCCCAACTGTCCGGCGGCGAACGGCAACGGGTGCTGCTCGCCCGGGCGCTCGCCCAGCAGCCGGACGTCCTGGTGCTGGACGAACCGACCAACCACCTGGACGTCCGGCATCAGGTCGAACTCCTCGCCCTGCTGCGGGAACAGCGCCGCACCACGCTGGTCGCGCTTCACGACCTCAACGCCGCGGCCTCGGTCTGCGACCGGCTGCACGTGCTGCACCGCGGTGCCCTGGTGGCCTCCGGGACGCCGCGCGAGGTGCTGACCGCCGAGCTGCTGGCCGAGGTCTTCGGGGTCCGGGCCGCGGTGGTCGAACACCCGCTCACCGGCGACCCGTTGATCGCCTTCGACCACCGCTCCCCGGCGGGCGCCCCCGGGCTGCTCCGGCAGTAGTGCTTCGTGAGGTCGGGGCAGCCCGGCCTCAGCGGCTCTCGTAGTGGCTCGGCCGGCCGCCCCGCTCCACCAGCCGGCCGAGCCGTGCGGCCTCCTCGTTGCGGAGCAACTCCCAGCTGCCGTCCGCCCGGTGGAGCACCGCCGAGTGCCAGGGCGTCATCCAGGCGTCGGCCGCCGCGAGCAGTCGGATGCCGAACTTCGGTGCGCCGGCCGGCTGCGGGTGGATGGACAGCCGCACCGACCGAGGGTGCTGCTCGGCGATCAACTCGCCCCAGGCCCGGCTGCGTTGGATCACCCCGTAGGCGCGGCGGCGGCACTCCCGCTGCAGGGCGGACCTGGTGCCGGGGAAGCCCGTGGTGTCCTCGGTGAGGAAGCGGGTGATGCCGCGGTAGAGCCGCAGGGTCTCCTGCTCGGTCAGCACCTGCTCGCGCAGCTCCTCGACGCTCGGCGCGTACCGCTCGTGCACCCGGGCGCGCTTGTCGTCGTACGGCAGGTCGCCGAGCACCGCCCGCAGGTCGAAGGCCGCGAGGTGGCGCAGGCCCTCGCGGTCGATCATCGCGGTCAACTCGTCCGAGTAGTCGTCGATGTGGTCGTCGGGGACGTCGATCAGGTCGCCGAAGATGTGGCCGTCCGAGCAGATCAGGATCCGTGCGCCGGGCGGGTGGATCCGGCCTATCCGGGCGCAGAGCTCGTCGAGGAAGGTCAGGGACAGCCGCTCGCCCTCGTCGGGCAGGTGGCCGAGCACCTTCGCCGGGTTCGGCGACTTGCACGGGAAGCCCGGCAGGGTGAAGACGATCGGCTCACCGGCGTCGATGAAGTCCGCCAACTGCGCCAGCTGGAACGGGAAGTGCTCGGGCCGGGCGTCGAACTCCGGGTCAGCGGCGCGGCGGTGCGGGAGCAGCATCCCGAGGATGCGGGCGGCGAGCCGCTCGGTCGACCGCTGCTCGGGGGTGCTGGTGATGCTGGTGACGAAGGGGTTGACGGGGGTGACAGGAGCGATGGGGGCGGTGCCGACGGGCGGCATGATGGATCTCCTCCACGGATGGACGGGCGTACGGGCGTACGGGCTTCGGGCGGGCAGAGCCGTGGCCGAGCCGTGGCTGCCCGGCTGGCTTGGTGGGCGCGGGGCGGGTACGGTCCGGCGCCGGTGCTCAGTCGCGCCGGTCGTAGGCGACCGGTAGCCGGTTGACGCCCCGGGCCAGGACTGCGGGGATCCAGGCGAGTTCGTCCAGGCCGTCCCCGGGCGCGGCGGCCGGGCGCAGCCCGGGCAGCCGGGTGAGCAGGGTGGCGACGGCGATCTGGAGTTCGGCCCGGGCCAGGGCGGCGCCCGGGCAGTAGTGGATGCCGTGGCCGAAGGCGAGGTGGGCGTTGGGCGTGCGGTCGAGGTCGAGGCGGTCGGCCTCGGGGAACTGCTCGTCGTCGCGGTTGGCGGCGCAGAGCGAGACGATCACCGAGTCGCCGGCCGGGACGGCGGTGCCGAACAGGTCGCTGTCCTCGGCGAAGAAGCGCCAGGTGGTGAGCTCGAACGCGGCGTCGTGGCGCAGCAGTTCCTCCACCGCCCGGGCCAGGCGGCCGGGTTCGTCGAGGCCCGCGCGCAGCTCGGCGAGCTGTTCGGGGTGGCGCAGCAGTGCGATCAGCATGGTGGTGATCTGGTTGGTGACCGGTTCCTGCCCGGCGACCAGCAGCTGGAACACGATCGAGTCGAGCTCCTCGCGGCTCAACTCGCCCGCGTCGTGGGCGGCGACGAGCCGGCCGAGCAGGTCCTCGTGCTCGTCCCAGCCGGGGGCGCGGTGGTCGGCGCGCTTGCGGGCGACCACCTCGGAGATGTACGTCTGCAGGCCGCGCAGCCGCGCCTCGTACGCCGGACGGCCCGGGTCCTGGGGCCCGACCGGCTGGACCACCTTGCCCCAGTCGCGGTCGAAGCGGACGGCCAACTCGGCGGGCAGGCCGATGACTTCGGCCAGCACCCGGAAGGGGTAGTGGGCCGCGAAGCCCGCCACCAGATCGGCGCCGCCGGCCGTGGGCAGCTCGTCCACCAGGGCGTCGGCGAGTTCCTGCAGCCGCGGGCGCAGCGACTCCACCCGGCGCGGCGCGAAGGCGTCCAGCACCAGGCGGCGCATCGCGGTGTGCTTGGGCGGGTCCTGGTGCAGCAGGTGGACCTGGAGCTGGGAGTGCTGTGGCTCCGGCATGATCGAGGCCAGCCGGCGCCAGTTGTCGTTGCCCAGGGCGTGGTTCTTGCCGAGCCGGGGGTCGTTGAGGGTCGCGTGGGCGGCCTGGTAGCCGGTGACCAGCCAGGCGTGGATGCCGCTCGGGAACTCCACCCGGTGCACCGGCCCGGCCTCGCGCATCCGGCGGTAGAGGGGGTACGGGTCGGTCTTGTAGTCCGGGCCGTACAGCGGGACGGGGCTGGGCAGCCGGTTGTGGCCGTACGGGCAGCGCGGGGCTTCGGTCCCGGTAGCGGTAGCGGTAGCGGTCGCGGTCGCGGCGTCGGCTGGGGGCGGGGTGCGGACGGTGTCGGTCATGGGTGTGCTTCCTCCGGAAGGGTGGGGCGGCGGTGTTCTGGGCGGGTGTCAGGCCTGCGGGCGGCGGTACCGGGCGAGCAGCACCACGGCGGTGGCCGCGACCAGGGCGGCCAGGGCGACGCCCGCGTGCGTCCTGCTGCCGGGCCGGTCGCCGGCCAGGGCGGCGGCGGTGGCCAAGGCCGGGCCGAGGGCGAAGCCCAGGCTGCGGGAGAGCTGGACGGCGGAGCCGGCGGTGGCGATTTTCCCGGGCGGGGAGGCGGTCATCACCAGCGCCTGGGTGGGGCCGCCGTTGAGGCCCATCCCGGCACCGGCCAGGGCGAGCCGCGCGGCGATGTCGAGGGTGGACCAGCCGGAGTCCACCGGGACGAGCAGCGCCAGGCCGCAGGTGGTGACGACGGCGCCGCTGAGCGCGGTCGGCCGGGCGCCCCAGCGGTCGGCCAGCCGGCCGCCGATCCGTCCAGCCAGCACCATGCCGAGCGGGAAGGCCAGCATGGTCAGCGCGGTGGCGGTGGCGCTCTCGCCGTGCGGGCCGCGCAGGTACTGGACGAGCAGGTACTGGCAGGCCGCGAAGCCGGCGGCGAGCGCGAGCACCGAGGCGTTCACCCCGGTGGTCCCGGCGGCCCGCAGCACCTCGGCGACCGGCCGACCGCCCGGGCGGCGCAGCCACAGCAGCACCAGCGGCGCGGCGGGCAGTGCGAGCAGCAGCCACTGCGGGGCCTTCGGCGCCAGGGTGAGCCCGAGCAGGACGGCGGCCACCGCCCCACCGATCAGGGCGGCGTCGCCGAGCGAACCCCGGTCGGGCAGGCGCAGCCCGCCGCGTCGCGGGGCGTTCCGGCGCACGATCAGGACGGCGGCCAGGCAGACCGGCAGCTTGACCAGGAAGATCGCCCGCCAGCCGAGGTGGTCCAGCAGCAGGCCGCCGACCACCGGGCCGGTGACGGCGCCGAGCGGTCCCAGGGTCGCGGGCACGCTCATCGCCCGGCCGCGCAGCTCCGGCCGGACGGAGGTCGCGGCCAGCACCGGCATCAGGACGAACAGCACGGCCCCGAAGGCGCCTTGGAGCAGACGTGCCGTGATCAGCCAACTCGCCCACGGGGCAAGGGCGGCCAGCACGCTGCACGTCGCGAAGCAGCTGACCGCGAGCAGCAGCGCGGACCGGGCGCCGACCTGGTCCAGCCATCGCCCCGCGGGCAACAGCAGGGCCACCAGGGGGAGTTGGTAACCGAGGACGGCCCACTGGGCGACCCCGGCGGAGACGTGCAGGCCGGAGGATATGTCGGTGAGCGCCAGGTTGACCACGTTCATGTCGAGCATCGCGACGAACGAGAGCAGCCCGGCGGCCACGACCAGGCTCCACCGGTCCTCCGGCTCTGACTGATGGTGCGCCAGGTCGCTGGTCGGTGTGGGGTTCTGTGCTCGCATGAAGGTCCTCCGTTCCCCCGTCGCCGTACCGGGCGCCGCCTCGGCGGCGGCGTCCGGTACAGCAGTCGGGGGCGCGGGGGCTCTGGTTCCGAACACTTGGCGGAATTTTCCCGGGCGAACAGCTTTCAGCGAACGGATGACGGATAACAGATTTCGAAATCTGTTATCCGTTCGCTGTCATCTGTCATCTGTCATCTGTCGTCCGGTGGCCGTCCGCTGTCGGGCAACTCGGCCGGCCCGCCGCTCAGCAGGCGGCCGCGAGCTCCCCGGCCTCGGCCGCCCGCAGTCGCGCTATCAACTCCTCGCGCGCCCGGGCGACCCGGGAGCGCACGGTGCCGACCGGGCACCCGGCGACCTCGGCCGCCTCGGCGTAGGTCAGCCCTACCACCTGGGTCAGCACGAAGGCCTCCCGCCGCTGCGCGGGCACCCGTTCGAGCAGGTCGCCGAGGGCGATCCCGTCCTCGAACCCGGCCGCCGGGGTGCCGCCCTGCCGTTCCGCCGCCTCCTGCCAGTCCGGTAGCGCCGCGCAGCGCGGCCGGGCGGCGGCCATCCGGTAGCGGTCGATCACCGTGCGCCGGGCGATCGACAGCAGCCAGGTGCGGGCCGAGGAGCGCCCGGCGAAGGCGGGGAGGCCGCGCAGTGCCCGCAGGAAGGTTTCCTGGGCGAGGTCGTCGGCGGACTGGACGTCGGTCAGATGGGCGACGAAGCGCCAGACGTCCCGCTGGGTGGCCCGGACGAAGGCCTCGACGTCGGCGGCCTGGCCCGAGCGGGCGGTCAGCGCGAGCGCGGTGAGCTGGTCGTCATCCACGGCGGCCTCCGACCTTGCCGGTCCCCGCCCGAGAGCCGTGCGGGACGATGGTCGTATGAGATGTGCGCAGTTCCGTACCGCTCTGTCCGCCCGGCTCGACGGCGAACCGAGCGGTCTGTCCGGCGCCCGGCTGGACGGGCATCTGGCGCGCTGCACCGGCTGTCGGGACTGGCTGGAACGGGCCGAGCGACTGCGTGACCAGGTGTCGGCGGCCGCTGCCGACGGGCCGTCGGAGGCGTGGGCGGCCTGGCTGCCGGCCCGGCTGGGTGTGGACGCTCCGGTCGGTCAGGCGCCGGAGGGGCCGCAGGCCGCGGAGCGGTAGGACGGTGGCGCCGGTGCGAACCGGTGCGCCGTCGAAGTGAGGCATGGGAAGGTCCCGAGGGGAAGGCTGGGAGCGGCGCCGCGCACAGCGGCACCGCAGGCGTCCGTGGGCCGGCCACGTGGCACACCGCACCTCCCGCAGGGGACGTCGGCGGACGCGGACGCGGGCCCGAGCCCTGACAGCACGGCGGCGCGAGGCGCGACGGCACTGGACGTGACGGCGCAGGGCGCGGCGGCGCGGCAGGGCGACCTGCCCGACGCGAAGGTCCCGGAAGCGGCCGGAGTCCGGCCGGAGGGGGGAGCGCGGCGGGCGCGTCAGCAGGCGAGCGCGAACGCCGGCGGCCCTCGCCGCACGACGGCATGCGTGAGCAGCACCGACCGGGGCAGCCGGGCCGGCCGGTCGGCGGGCCGGGGCGCGGCGGGCGGGCGGTACCCGAGGGGGCGTGCGAACAGCGTCAGCAGCGGGAGCAGCAGCGCCCCCGCGACCATCGCCCCGAGCGCGGTGAGCAGCTCGAAGACCCGGACCAGCGCGGCGTCACCGCGCCAGAGCAGCAGCGCACAGGCGAGCGCCGCCAGGACGTGGGCGAGGGCCATCCCCGTCGACATGCCGTGGGACATCCCGCCGGACATCCCGCCGGACATCTGACCGGACATCTGACCGGACATTGCGGCGGACATCTGGTGCGGCATCCCCGAGGGCATGCCCGACGTCCCCGGCATCCCCGAGGACATGCCCGACATCCCGGTCATCCCCGGCATGCCCGTAGCCCCCGGCAGGCCCATGTCCAGGGCCGCCCCGTCGAGCGACCCCGCCGCCCCGTGGTGCATCCCCGCCATCGGCCGCAGGCTGCCGGTGGCCGGCGGGACGTCCGGGTCGATGCCCGCCATCCGTGCCAGCTCGACGGGCGAGAGCCCGCCGCCGGCCCGGTCCGGGTTGCAGAGCAGCAGGGCGGCCCAGTCCGTGGTGGCGAGCCGGCCGAGACCGGCGCCCCCGCGGCCGACCGTCCCGGCCTGTTGGAACAGCAGGTGCAGCGCGCTCTGGGCCGCGACCATCCAAAGGCTGATCACACCGATTCCGCGCTGCTTCCCGGCCAGCAGCCAGGTCAGCCCGAGGACTGCTCCGAACGCGCCGAGCAGCACCGGTGGCGAGACCCCGGCCCCGGCCATGGTGACGTGCGCCGTGGAGGCCATCGCCACGCACAGCGCGGCGAAGACCGCGGCGCGCAGCAGGCGGATCCGGTCGGTCATCACGATGGCACTCATCGTCGCACCCGCCGCGCCCCGGCCGTACCGCACCCTCGGGTCATGGCCGGTTCCGGTCCGTGAGACCATGCCCGGCCCGTCGGGTCGACTGATCAACCGCTTTTAGCACCGCTTCACCCGATCGTCGAACCGACTTGACACGCGCACCTGATGCTTACTACATGTGCACACTCCGGCACGGAACGTATGTGCCGGAACGAAGCCATCGGAAGCAGGAGGCGCGGCCATGGACACTCCGACGGAGGTCCCCACCCCGGCGGCGGGCACGCCGGATCTCGCCGACCCCCGCTTCTGGCGGCTACCCGCCCCCGCCCGCGCTGCGGCCTTCGCCGAGCTGCGCCGCCGCCCCGCCCCGGTCTACTTCGGCGACCGCGCCACCGGCCGCGGCTTCCACGCCCTGGTCCGGCACGCCGACGTGGTCGAGGCCAGCCGGACCCCCGTCGTCTTCCGCTCCGGCCCCGGCGTGACCACCCCGGAACCGGCCCGCTGGGTCCGGCTGCTGTTCGGCGACTCGATGGTCAACCTCGACGACCCCCGGCACGCCCAGCTGCGCAGGATCGTCTCCCGGGCCTTCACCCCGCGCCTGCTCGGCCGGGTCGAGGAGGACGTCCGCCGGATCTCCGTTGCCGTGGTGGACGAGGTCGAACGCGGCCGGCCCGAGGACTTCGTCGGCCCGGTCGCCGCCGAGCTCCCGTTCCGGGTGATCTGCTCCATGATGGGCATCCCGGAGGAGCCCCGCCGCACCATCCTCGACCTGGTCAACCGCGCCTCCGAGGGCACCGGCGTGGCCCGGACGCGGCGCAGCCGGCTGCGGATTCCCGGGCGCGGGCTGGCGGCGCTCGCCCGGATGCAGGGCATCGTCGCCGCGATCGGCCGCGAGCGCCGACGCCGGCCCGCCGAGGACCTGATCTCCGCGCTGGTCACCGCCGACGTGGACGGACGCCGACTCACCGGCCGCGAGCTGGGCGCCTTCTTCAGCCTGCTGCTGGTCGCCGGGGTCGAGACCACCCGCAACGCGCTCGCCCACGGTCTCCACCTGCTGACCGTCCACCCCGAGCAGCGCGCGCTGCTGCTCGCCGATCTGGACGGACGGCTCGACGGGGCGGTGGACGAGATCGTCCGCCACGCCACCCCGATCGTCCAGTTCCGCCGGACCGTCGCCGTCGACCACGAACTCGGCGGCCCGGGAGGTCCGCTGCTGCGGGCGGGGGAGAAGGTCGCGCTGTACTACGGCTCGGCGAACCGGGACGAGACGGTCTTCCCCGACCCCGACGCCTTCGACATCACCCGCACCCCCAACCGCCACCTCGGCTACGGCGGCGGCGGACCGCACTACTGCCTCGGCGTGCACCTGGCCCGGCAGGAGATGACGGCACTGTTCCGCGAACTGTTCACCCGGCTGCCCGAGGCGCGGTCGGTCGGCGAGCCGGTGCTCGTCCCGTCCAGCTTCGACCACCGGGTCCGCTCGCTGCGTTTCACCTTCTGAGCCCCGCCTGAGCCCCCGCTCGCTGCGCCTTCTGAGCCCCGGCTGAGCCCTGCCCGGGCCGCCCAGCCTCGGGGGCGATCCGTCAGGCGAGCTCCCAGGCCGCGTGGTCGTGCGCGAAGAGCACTCGGCGCGGCGCGTGTTCCGCGACCCGGTCCAGCCAGGCCCGGTACCCGGGCAGCGGCGTGGCCACCCCCTCGCGCGCGGCCTGCCGGGCCAGCACCGCCTGCCCGTACTCGGTGGCGAAGTCGTACGCCTGCCCGGCCAGCAGCACCGTGCAGTCGCCCAGCCGCTCGACCAGCAGGGACTGGTGGCCGTCGGTGTGCCCGGGCGTGGGCAGCACCCGGACGCCGGGCCAGATCTCGGTCTCGCCGTCGAGCTCGCGGTGGACGGCGCCGGGGAAGTCGACCAGCGCGTCGATGGTGTAGTCGCCGCGCCGGGCGGCGGCCAGCTCGCGCGACTGGACGAGGACCGGCGTTCCGGCGAACAGCGGATTGCCGCCGCAGTGGTCGAAGTGCAGGTGGCAGTTGACCACCAGGTCGATGTCCGAGAGCGAGACGCCGGCCGCGGCGAGCGCCTCCGGCAGCGGGCGGCGGACCGGGCGGTAGTGCGCCTCGGTCTCCGGCGAGCCCGCGCCGATCCCGGTGTCGAACAGCAGCAGCCCCTGCGGGCTGCGGACGAGGTACGCGAGCACCGGCTCCACCCGCGGCTCGGCGCCGCCCACCTCGGAGGCCGGCCGGACGATGTATCCCAGGTCGAGACGGCGGATCGAGTGCATGCGTCCCCCTTGTCACTCAGCCCCCGTGCGTCGGCCGAGGCGGCCGCTGTTCCGCACCCTACCCGTCGGTCGGAAAGCCCCGGTGGGCGTCCGGCTGATTCCTCGTCAGACCGTCTCCGACCTGCGGAAATCCCGGCCGACCGGGGAGCTTCGCAGGTGGTCGGCCGGTGCCGGAGCGCTGCCGATGCGCGGGCGGTGCGCGGGAGCCGCTCGGGCGGTGGCGTGCGTCACGGCGAGCGGATCGGATGCGGAGCACAATGCCCGGCATGACCGATCGTCCGACACCGCCCGAGATTGAGCCCGAGGCCGCGCCTGCGCCCGAGTCGATGCCCGAGTCGATGCCCGAGTCGATGCCCGAGTCGACGCCCGGGCCCACGTCCGAGTCGACGCCCAGGCCCACGTCCGAGCCCGCCGACCGTCCCACCGCCGACGTCTGGGCCGCCCTCGGCGGACCGGCCGAGCTGCTGGACCGGGTGAGCTTCCACGGCCCGCAGGGCGGCCTGCCCTCCGGCCTGCCGGTACGACGGCTGGCGCGGGCCACCGTGGCCGCCTGCTCGCTGGCCGCCGCCGAACTCGCCGCGCACCGCAGCGGCGGGCCGGTGCCCGCCGTCAGGGTGGACGAGGGGGCGGTCGCCACCTCCTTCCTCAGCGAGCGGCACCTGGAGATCGAGGGCCGCAAGCCCGTCGGCTTCGCCCCGCTCTCCGGCTTCTGGCGCACCGCCGACGGTTGGATCCGCACCCACGCCAACTACCCGCACCACCGTGATCGGTTGCTCGCCGTCCTCGGCCTCGCCCCCGACGCCGGGCCCGAGCAGCTCGCCGAGGCGCTCGGCAAGCTGCCGGCCGAGCAGGTCCAGGAGCGCGCGTACGAGGCGGGGGCGCTCGCCGTGGCGGTCGCGCCGGTGAGCAAGGCCGTGCACCCCCTGGTGGAGTGCCGGGAAGTCGGCACCGCGCCCGTCCGTCCGCTCCCCGCGGCCCCGTTGGGCCGGCCCGCCGCCGGGATCCGGGTCCTCGACCTCAGCCGGGTGATCTCCGGACCGGTCGCCACCCGCACCCTCGCCCTGCTCGGCGCCGACGTGCTGCGGATCGACTCGCCCCGGCTGCCCGAGGCCGAGGACGCCCACACCGACACCGGCTTCGGCAAGCGCTCCACCCGCCTGGACCTCGCCGACCCGGCCGACCGGGCCACCTTCGAGGGCCTGCTCGACACCGCCGACGTGGTCGTCACCGCCTACCGGCCCGGTTCGCTCGACGCCCACGGCCTGGCCCCCGAGGCACTGTTCGCCCGCCGCCCCGAACTGATCCTGGCCCAGGTCTGCGCCTGGGGCTGGACCGGACGGTGGGCCGGCCGCCGCGGCTTCGACAGTTTGGTCCAGGCCGGCGTCGGTATCGCCGCCCACGAGGCGTCCCCCGACGGCCGGCCCGGTGCGATGCCCGCCCAGGCCCTCGACCACGGCACCGGCTACCTCCTCGCCGCCGCCGTCCTGCGCGCCCTCACCGAGCAGCGCACTCACCGCCCCGGCGGCCGCCACCTGCGCTTCTCCTTCGCCGGCACGGCCTCCTGGCTGCTGCACGGCATCCCTCCCGAGCCGACGGACGCGCCGCGCCCGGACACCGAGCCGTACGACGCGGCGCGCTGGCTCACCGAGACCGACTCGGAGTACGGGCGGCTGCGGTACGCCGTGCCGCCGATCGGCTACGACGGTGCGCCCGCCGACTGGGCGCGCCCACCCGGGCGTTGGGGGACGGACGCGCCGGTCTGGCTCTGAGCGACGAGGGGTATGGCGGTCGGTGTCAGTGAGGTCTGGCAACATCCTGCGTATGACCGCCGCACACGCCACCGACTACACCTGGTTCGAACAGCGCTACTCCGTCCTGGGCGAGGCCTACTGCCTCACCCAGGTCCAGGGGATCGGCGCCGACGAACTGCTGCGCCGCTTCGACGCCCTGACCGGCCGGGAGGTGACCGGGCTGGACGCGGTGATCGCGGCGTGGGAGACCTTCGACGACGGGGAGGACGAGGAGGCCGAGGCGCTGTTCGACCTGGACGAGGACCGGCTGCTCGTCGCCGTCACCGAGCTCGACGGCTGGGCCCTCGCGGTCGAGCCGTACGGCTACCTCGGCAGCCTGCACGACGTCATACCCCGGCTCGCCGACGGCACCCGGCTGGTCTCGCACTTCCGGAACGCCAACGCGGTGGACCACTTCAACTGGTGGGAGCACGGCTCCTGCCGACTGCAGTTCGAGCCGCTCTTCGCCGACCAGCGGCACGGCTCGGACGCCGAGGCCCCCGGCATCGTCGAACTGCTGACGGCCTGCGGCTTCCCGCTGGACGGCGAGCGCTACGCGCTGCACACCGAGGCGGCGTTCGCGCTCGCCGAGCGGCTGACCGACGTCCGCTTGGGGCCGGAACGGCTGGAGGCCGCCACCTTCCGGCTCGGCTACGCGCCCCGGCCGTAGCAGGGGGCGAGGGCGTGAGCGGTGGCGGCCTCCGCGGCGGTGGCGGCCGGTCAGACCCCGGACGGGATCCGCTTGGCCCGGCCGCGCACCTGGATGGCGGTCGCGATCTCGACCACGCCGAGGATCACCAGCCAGCACCCGGCCAGCACGGTCAGCGCGGTGATCGAGCCGACCGGCCAGACCATCAGCAGCACACCGGCCAGGGTGTTGGCCACGCCCGCGAAGGCCTGCCAGCCGCGGGCGGGCATCAGCGGGTCGGAGATCGCGGCGGCGAGCTGGGTGATGCCGCGGAACAGCCAGCCGATCCCGATCCAGAGGGCGAGCAGCAGCAGCGACTGCACCGCGCTGCGGAAGCAGAGCAGCCCGAGCAGCACGCTGATCGCGCCGCTGATGAAGGCCAGCACCCGCAGCGCGGTGGTGGCGTGGGTGCCGAACGCGGCGACCAGCTGCACGATGCCGATGACCAGCAGGTAGAGGCCGAACAGCACGCCCACCACCAGCAGTGTTTCGCGCGGCCACACGAAGACGACGATCCCGAGGGCGAGCGAGGCCACACCGGCGGCCAGCAGGATCTGCCAGGCGGCCTTGGCGAGCAGGCCGAGCGGGCCCTGGACCGGGGTTCCTTCGGGGGTGATGATCGGAGGGGCCACGGCGGCGTACTCCTCGGGGTCGGGGGCAGAGAACGAACCCCAGCCTCTTCGCGCCATCGTCGGACCGCACGGTGGGTACGTCCGTTCGAGTCATCCCGGCTGCCGGAAGGACATCCTCCGGCCATCTGTCGTCGATATCATCTGTCGGTATGACTTCTGAAGGGTGGGGGACCCCTCCGGTCGAGCCGATCAGCCAGCACTACATCGTCTGCGGGGGCAACGCACTGGCCCACCGGCTGGTCCTGGAACTCGTCGAGCACTACGAAGTCCCGGTCGTCGTCCTGGTCGCCGACCGCACCCGCGACCACGCGCCGCAGATCGAGCAGATCGCGGGCGTCGCGGCCGTGGTCGAGTATCCGAACCTCACCGAGGAGGCGCTGCGGGCGGTGTCCATCGACACCGCCCGCGGCCTCGCCCTGGTCGAGGGCAGCGACCAGGACAACATCCACGCCGCGCTCAGCGCCCAGGGCCACAACCCGAACATCCGGATCGTGTTCCGGATGTTCAACCAACGCCTCGGCGAGAACATCGAACGGCTGCTCAGGAACGGGGCCGCGCTCTCCGGCTCCGCCACCGCCGCCCCGGCCTTCGCCGCCGCCGCGCTCGGCCGGCCCAACTCGGTCGAGATCGACGGCCGCTACCTGCACATCGCGTTCGACGACGCCATCACCCCGGACCGGATCTGCGTGGTCGCCGACCACATCGACCGGCAGGATCTCAGCAAGATCCGCCTACTGCCGGAACAGGAGGGCGACTCGGCCCAGTTCGTCCGGCTCGCGCGCGAGTTCGGCGACGAGGGACCGGTCCGGCCGGGCGCGGTGCGCCGCGAACCGGCGCCGGCGCCGGAGCCCGGGCTCGGACCCGGGCTCGAAACCGGGCTTGAGCCCGAGCCGGAGCCGGAGAAGCCGCCGGGCGGGATCGCCGCGCTGCAGGCGTTGCGGATGGAGCCCCGGGAACCGATCAACTGGGTACGGCGGCTGCGCTGGCGGGTGCTCGACACCATGCGCTTCCTCACCAGCGCCCGGCTGCGGGTGGTGCTGCTCATCGCGCTCGCCGCGGTGCTGATGGCCTTCGCCGTGCTCTGGTACCTCAACCGGGACTTCGGCTGGACCGTCTACATCTCACTGCTCGACCTGGCCGGCGCGGCCCAGCCCGATCAGCAGGCCGACATCGCCGCCGGGACCGGGACGGGCGGGATCTGGCAGCGGGTCGCCCAGGTGGTGATCACCATCTGCGGGATCACCTTCGCGCCGGTCGCCACCGCCATCGCGGTCGAGGTGCTAGGCTCCGGGCGCCGCGGGCTGCCCCGCAACCCGAGCGCGGGCACCCGGGACCACGTGATCGTGGTCGGGCTCGGCAACGCCGGCACCCGGGTCGCCACCCAGCTGCACGAGATGGGGGTGCCGGTGGTCTGCGTGGAGCGCGACCCGCAGGCCCGCGGCATCGCCGCCGTCCGGGCGCTCGGCATCCCGGTCGTGCTGGGCGACGGGCCGTTCGAGGAACAGCTGCGCCGGGCCCGGCTGAAGCACAGCCGGGCGGTGATCGCGCTCAGTGGGGACGACGCCACCAACCTGGAGGCGGCGCTGGAGGCGCGCCACGGCAATCCCGACGTCCGGGTGGTGGTCCGGCTGTTCGACGACGACTTCGCCGGCCACTTCTACAGGACGCTGGACAACGCGGCCTCCCGCTCGGTCTCCTACCTGGCCGCGCCCGCCTTCGCCGCCGCCCTGATGGGCAGCGAGGTGCGCGGGACGCTCTCGGTGTTCCGGCACGTGCTGCTGATCGCCGAGCTGACGGTGGAGGACGGCAGCGGACTGATCGGCCTGAACCGGCACGACCTGGAGGACCCGGGCGGCGTCCGGGTGATCGCCGCCCGCTTCGCCCGCAGCAACCAGCTGCACTGGGGCTTCGCGGACCGCACCCGGCGACTGGCCCCGGGCGACCGGATCGTGGTCGCCGCCACCCGCAGCGGGCTGGCGCGGCTGAACACGGTGCTGGTGGACGAGGGCTGACGGGGGGCGGGGAACAGCCGACGAGTAACAGCTCACAGCTGACAGATAACGGATGACAGCTGACAGATTTCATCATCTGAAATCCGTCAGCTGTCATCCGTCGTCGGTTCGCGCCAGCCGCCAGCCGCCAGCCGCCAGCCGCCAGTCGCCAGCCGCCAGTTCCAGGCCACCCGACCCCAGCCGTCCGCCGTCAGCGGTTCTCGAACTTCGGCGCCCGTTTCTCGGCGAAGGCCGACATGCCCTCCTTCTGGTCCGCCGTGGCGAACACCGAGTGGAACAGCCGGCGCTCGAAGCGGACGCCCTCGGCCAGCGTGGTCTCGAAGGAGCGGTTGACGCTCTCCTTGAGCATGATCGCCGCCGGGGTGGACATCGCGGCGACGGTCTCGGCGGTGGCCAGCGCCTCGGCCAGCAGCTGGTCGGCCGGGACGATCCGGGCGACCAGGCCGGCCCGCTCGGCCTCCTCGGCGCCCATCATCCGGCCGGTCAGGCACAGGTCCATCGCCTTCGCCTTGCCGATCGCGCGGGTCAGCCGCTGCGAGCCGCCGATGCCCGGGAGCACACCGAGCTTGATCTCCGGCTGCCCGAACTTCGCGGTGTCCGCGGCCAGCAGGATGTCGCACATCATCGCCAGCTCGCAGCCGCCGCCGAGCGCGAACCCGGCGACCGCCGCGATGACCGGCTTGCGCAGCGCGCCGAAGCGGTCCCACGGGCCCAGCCAGTCGTCCAGGTAGACGTCCGGGAACCGGTTGCCCTGCATCTCCTTGATGTCGGCGCCGGCCGCGAAGGCCTTCTCCGAACCGGTGACCACCAGACACCCGATCTCCGGGTCCCGGTCGAAGGCGGTGGCGGCCGCCACGACCTCGTTCATCAGCTGGGTGTTCAGCGCATTGAGCGCCTTGGGCCGGTTGAGCGTGATCAGCCCGACCCGGCCCTTGCGCTCGACCAGGATCGTCTCGTAGGTCTCGGTCTCGGTCATCGCCGTTACTTCCAATCCGCTGCTCGGCCATTCCACTGCTCGGCGCCGTGCGGGCGCGCCCTGACCACCCAACGATCTACGACGCGCCCCGCCTCGCGCCAGTCTTGGTATGCGAGACGCCGGTCACCAGCCGGCTGCCGGCCGGTCGCCGGAGCAGCGGAGAGGTCAGAACCGGATGCCGTGGCGCTCCGCCGCCAGCCGTACGGTCTCGGCCTTGACCTCGCCCCGGCGGGCCAGGGCGGCCAGCGCGGCGACCGTCACCGACTCGGCGTCCACGCCGAAGTGCCGCCGGGTCGCCGCCCGGCTGTCCGAGAGACCGAAGCCGTCGGTGCCCAGGGAAGTCCAGTCCTGCTCCACCCAGGGCCGGATCTGGTCCGGCACCGCGCGCATCCAGTCGCTGACCGCCAGCACCGGCCCGGGCGCCCCGGCCAGCGCCCGGGTCACGTACGGGGCCCGGGCCGCCGCGCCCGTACCGGCCGCCGCCTGGGCCAGGTTGGCGGCGTCGCAGCCCAGCGCCTCCCGGCGCAGCTCCGTCCAGGACGGCGCCGACCAGACGTCGGCCGCCACGCCCCACTCCTCGCCGAGCAGCCGCTGCGCGGCCAGCGCCCAGTGCACGGCGGTGCCGGAGGCGAGCAGTTGGATCCGCGGCGCGTCGGCGGCCAGGCCGGCGGTGTCCGCCTCGCGGTAGCGGTAGAGGCCGCGCAGGATGCCGTCCACGACGTCCTTCCCGGCCGGCAGGCCACCGCGCAGCGCGGGCTGCGGCAGCGGCTCGTTGTAGACGGTCAGGTAGTAGAACACGTCCTCGCCGTGCGGGTGTTGTTCGCTGCTGCCGTACATCCGGCGCAGTCCCTCGCGGACGATCACGGCGACCTCGTAGCCGAAGGCCGGGTCGTAGGAGAGCGCTGCCGGGTTGGTCGAGGCGATCAACTGCGAGTGACCGTCGGCGTGTTGCAGGCCTTCACCGGTCATGGTGGTGCGCCCGGCGGTGGCGCCGATCAGGAAGCCACGGCCCAACTGGTCGGCCAGCGCCCACATCTGGTCGGCGGTGCGCTGCCAGCCGAACATCGAGTAGAAGATGCAGAACGGGATGACCGGCTCGCCGTGGGTCGCGTAGGCGTTGGCGGCGGCGGTCAGCGAGGCCATCGAACCGGCCTCGGTGATGCCCTCGTTGAGGATCTGGCCGCTCACCGACTCCTTGTAGTGGAGGAGTTGGTCGCGGTCGACCGGGTCGTAGGTCTGCCCGAGCGGGGAGTAGATCCCGGCGCTCGGGAAGAGCGACTCCATGCCGAAGGTGCGCGCCTCGTCCGGGACGATCGGCACCCAGCGGTGGCCGGTGGTCCTGTCCCGGATCAGGTCCCTGACCAGCCGGACGAAGGCCATTGTGGTGGCGATCTCCTGGGTGCCGGAGCCCTTGAACAGCGTCTCGAAGGGCTTGGCGGGCAGTTCGGGCAGCGGGGTGAAGCGCACCCGGCGGGCCGGGGCCGGACCGCCCAGCGCGGCCCGGCGCTCGCGCAGGTAGCGGACCTCCGGCGAGTCCGGGCCCGGGTGCGCGTACGGGACCAGCTCCGCGTCCAGGGCGCGGTCGGGGATGGGGAGTTCGAGCAGGTCGCGCATCGCGCGGAACTCCGCTCCGGACAGCTTCTTCATCTGGTGGTTGGCGTTGCGGGCCTCGAAACCGGGGCCGAGCGTCCAGCCCTTGACGGTCTGCACCAGCACCACCGTGGGTGCGCTCCGGTGCTCCAGGGCGGCCCGGTACGCGGCGTACACCTTGCGCGGCTCGTGGCCACCCCGGGAGGTCGCGACGATCTCCGACAGGCGCCGCTCGTCCACCGACTCGGCGAGCGTGCGCAGTTCGGGGTCGGTGTGGAACAGGTGCGCGCGGATGTAGCCGGCGTCGGAGGCGGCGTAGGTCTGGAACTGTCCATCCGGCACCTCGCCCAGCCGGCGCACCAGGGCGCCGGTGGTGTCGCGGGCCAGCAGCTCGTCCCAGGCCTCGCCCCACAGCGACTTGACGACGTTCCAGCCGGCCGCGCGGAACCGGTGCTCCAGCTCCTGCACGATCTTGCCGTTGCCGCGTACCGGGCCGTCCAGGCGCTGCAGGTTGCAGTTGACCACGAAGGTGAGCTGCAGAGCACTATTCCGAGATACAAAATAGTGTTTCTCTTCATGGAACTAATCTGGACGGTAAGGAGGGGTGAGGTGGTGAGTCAACGCCTACTGGCGGGTAATTTGAGCGATGATCGATCAGTTCTATGCGAACTGATATGGCGACGGGTGTGACCACGGACCGGGGGCGCCGCCGCTCAGCCGGAGCGGTCTGCGTATTCCAGGACGTGCTCCGCCAACAGCCGCCCGACCTGCGGGTCCTGCCGCCGGAAGGCCTCGATCAGCGGCAGGTGGTCGGCGGCGTTCTCGTGCAGCTCAGGGCGTATGCGGTGCAGCGACAGCACCGTCCACACCTCGGCGCCCAGCCCCTCCCAGGACCGCAGCAGCGTCCCGTTGCCGGAGGCGGCGACGATCTCGCGGTGGAACGCCACCCCGTGCCGGGCCTGCCCGAGGGTGTCACCGGCCGCGGCCGCCGCGGCCATCAACTCGACGTGGCGCTCCAGCGCACCGGTGTCCCCGGCCAGCCGGACCACCGCCGCCTCGGCGGCCAGTTGCTCGAGCGCCGCCCGCACCTGGTAGAGCTCACGCAGCTCCGCCGGGCCGATCTCGCGCACCCGGACGCCCCGGTTGGGCTCGGCGTCGAGCAGCCCGAGGGTCTGCAGCGAGCGCAGCGCCTCGCGCACCGGCGCCTGGCTGACGTTCAACTCGGCCGCAAGGCGCCGCTCGACGATCCGGTCGCCGGGCTGCCAGCGGCTGCCGAGCAGGCCCTCCAGCAGCAGCCCGCGCACCTGTTCGCCGAGCGGGACCCGGGACAGCGGGTCGCCGTCCCCGCCCTGCGCTGGGGACGACATCGGTGGAGGTGTCGGCGCCGGGTGGGTCATGGCGTGCTCCAGGCTTTCCGGGAAGGGGGCGGCGGGATCGGCCCAGGCCAGGTCAGGCCAGGCCCAGTTCGTCGCCCTCGCGCGGGGCGAGGAAGCGCGCGACGTCGGCCTCCGTCACCTCCGCCAGCGTACGCGGCGACCACTGCGGGTTTCGGTCCTTGTCGATCACCTGGGCGCGGATGCCCTCGACCAGGTCGTGGCCGTCCAGCGCGGCGCAGGAGATCCGGTACTCCTGGTCGAGCACGGCCTCCAGCGAGGTCAGCGTACGGGCCCGGCGAAGCGCGGCCAGGGTGACCTTGACGGCGGTGGGGGAGTTCCCGAGCACCAGCTCGGCGGACTCCTTCGCCTCCGGCACACCGGAGTTGAGCAGTCGCTCGACGATCTCCTCGACGGTGTCGGCCGCGTAGCAGGCGTCGATCCACTCGCGCTGTCCGGCGAGTTCGGCGGGCGGCGCGGGCTCGGCGTGGGCGGCGACGGTCGCGGCCGGATCGGCGCTGCGGGCGAGGGCGTCGAGCAGTTCGGGGACGCGCGCGGACGGGACGAAGTGGTCCGCGAAGCCGCACAGCAGGGTGTCGCCGGGGCCCATCGAGGCGGAGGTGAGGCCGAGGTGGGTGCCCAACTCGCCGGGGGAACGGGCGAGCAGGAGGCTGCCGCCGACGTCCGGGACGAGGCCGATCCGGGTCTCGGGCATCGCGATCGTGGAGCGCTCGGTGACGATCCGCACCGCGCTGTGGGCGGACAGGCCGATGCCGCCGCCCATGGTGATGCCGTCCATCAGCGCGACGAAGGGCTTCGGGTAGCGGGCGATCAGGGCGTTCAGCCGGTACTCGTCGCGGAAGAAGGCGCGGGTGCCGGCCCCGCCGGCCTTGACCTCGTCGTGAATGGCACGAAGGTCCGCGCCCGCGCAGAGGCCGCGCTCGCCGGCGCCGGTCAGGACGACGGCGCGCACCCGGTCGTCGGCGATCCATCCGTCCAGCGTCGCGCGGATGGTGGTGATCATGCCGTGGGTGAGCGAGTTGAGCGCCCGCGGGCGGTTCAGCACGATCCGTCCGAGACCGCCGTCGCCGTCCAGGACCGCTTGGACCTCCGTCGCCTCTGCGCTCATCGGAACCGCTCCCGTCCCCTCGGTGATCTCGCCTTTCGCTGTCCACCGTACCGGGGCGGGTGGGTGGTTGTGATCACGAGGCCGGTGTGATCGGGGTCCCGTGATCGGGGTCCCGTGTTCCGGTTGCCGTTATCGCGGTCCTGCGGTCGGGCGGCGTACTCGGGTGGCACGGTTGTCACGTCCAGGCGCGCAGGGCGAGTTCGGCGATGCGGGCCAGGTCCTCGGCGGTGGCGCCATCGCGGGCCTGCTGGGACATGCCCTGGATGACCGTGGCGAGGTACCCGGCCAGCGCCTCCGGGTCGGCCCCGGGCGGCAGTTCGCCCTCCTGCTGGGCGGTGCGCAGCCGGTCCGCGAAGACCTGCCGGTTCCGATTGCGCAGCTCGCGCAGCTGGGCCTGGACCCCGGCGTCCTGCGGGGTGACGTTGGTGGCGGCGGTGATCACCAGGCAGCCGGCCGGGTGGGACGGGTCCGGGTAGATGGCGGCGGCCTCGCGCAGGATCCGGGCGAAGGCCGCGCGGGCACCGGCCTCCTCGGCCAGGGCGACACCGACGAAGGCGCCGACGGGGGAGTGCCCGTAGTGGCTGACCACCTCCTCGAAGAGCGTGCGCTTGTCGCCGAACGCGGCGTAGAGGCTGCCGGGGCGGATGCCCATGGCGGCGGTGAGGTCGGTGACGGAGGTGGCCTCGTAGCCGCGCTCCCAGAACAGTCGGGTCGCCGCCGCCAAGGCCTCGTCCCGGTCGAAGGCCGGCGGGCGCCCGCGCCTGGGGCGGGGCGTGGGGCCGGCGGTCTTGCTCTCGGGTGTCGCCGCGTCGGTCATGGGGTGGATTTTAGAGCAGTCACTCAAGAAGTGTGTGCTACGTTCTTTCTTGATCGATCGCTCAACAATTGTCGAGCTGGCACTCGACGCAACAGGAGGGGGCTCAGTCATGGGCGCGTACGGGCTTCGGGGCAAGGTGGCGCTGGTCACCGGCGGCAGCAGGGGCATCGGCCGGGCGATCGCCCGCCGGCTCGGGCGGGAGGGTGCCACCGTCGCGGTCGGCTACGCCCGGGACGAGGCGGCGGCGCGGGAGGTGGTCGAGGGGATCCGGGCCGACGGTGGGCGGGCCTTCGCGCTGCGCGCCGAGCTCGGACGGCACGGCGACGCGGCCGCGCTGTGGGCGGCCTTCGACGCGGAGGTCGGGGCGCACGCGAGCGGCGGCGGGGTTGACATCATCGTGAACAACGCCGGGATCGGCCGCAGTTCGGACCTCGCGGCGCTGACCGAGGCGGACTTCGACGAGGTGTTCGCGGTGAACGTCCGGGCGCCGTTCTTCGTCGTGCAGCACGGGCTGGAGCGGCTGCGGGACGGCGGGCGGATCATCAACATCTCCAGCGGGGCCGCTCGGCTCGCGATGCCGGAGATCATCGCCTACGGCGCCACCAAGGGCGCGCTGGACACCTTCACGCTCAACCTCGCGAAGCAGCTCGGCCCGCGTGGGATCACGGCCAACTCGGTCGCGCCCGGCGTGGTGGACACCGACGTCAACGCGGGCTGGCTGCGCGGCAACCCGGAGGCGGAGGCGTACGCGGCCTCGATCGCCGCGCTCGGCCGGGTCGGGCAGCCGGAGGACATCGCGGACATCGTCGCGTTCCTCGCCTCGGACGACGCGCGCTGGGTCACCGGGCGGGTCATCGATGCCACGGGCGGCGCGGGGCTGTAGGCGGGCGGCGGAAAAACAGATGACAGCTGACGGATTTCAGATGATGAAATCTGTCAGCTGTCATCTGTCAGTTGTTGTCCGTCGGTTGTCGCTTGTCCTCCGTCAGCCCCGCACCCGCCCCGCGACCTCGCCGAACCCGACCACCACGCCGTCCGGCCCCGGGGCCGTCGCCGTGATGACGACCTCGTCGCCGTCCTCCAGGAAGGTCCGGGTCGTCCCGTCCGGCAGCTTGAGCGGCTCCTCGCCGTTCCAGGTGAGCTCGATCAGCGCGCCGCGGGTGTCCGGCTCCGGCCCGCTGACCGTGCCCGAGGCGAACAGGTCACCCGTGCGCAGCGAGGCGCCGTTGACCGTCATGTGGGTCAGCTGCTGCTGCGCCGTCCAGTACATGCCGGCGAACGGCGGGCGCGAGACGAGGTGGCCGTTCAGCCGGACCTCCATCGCCAGGTCCAGGCCCCACGGCTCGCCGCCGCGGTCGTCCAGGTACGCCAGCGGCTCGACGTCGCGCTCCGGCGGGGTGACCCGGGCGTGCTGCAGGGCGTCCAGCGGCACGATCCACGGCGAGATCGAGGTCGCGAAGGACTTGCCGAGGAAGGGCCCGAGCGGCACGTACTCCCAGGCCTGGATGTCGCGCGCCGACCAGTCGTTGAGCAGGCAGACGCCGAACACGTGCTCGCGGAAGTCGTCCAGCACGACCGGCCGGCCCAGCTCGGACGGCGTGCCGACGACGAAGCCGACCTCGGCCTCGATGTCCAGCCGACGCGAGGGCCCGAAGCTCGGCGCGGCGTCGGCGGGCGCCTTGCGCTGCCCGTGCGGACGTACCACCGGGGTGCCGGACACCACCACCGTGCCCGCCCGACCGTGGTAACCGATCGGCAGGTGCTTCCAGTTGGGGGTGAGCGGATCCGAACCCGGGCGGAAGATCCGGCCCAGGTTGGTGGCGTGGTGCTCGGAGGCGTAGAAGTCGACGTAGTCCGCGACCTCGAACGGCAGGTGCAGCTCGACCTCGCCCGCTGGCAGCAGGGCCGGCGACAGCGCCTCGCGGAAGGACTCGTCCGTCAGCCAGGTGGTGAGGTCGGCCCGGACCTGGGTCCAGACCGAACGCCCCGCCGCCATCAGCGGGTTGAGCGAGTCCGCGTCCAGCAGCACCGACGGCGCGCCGGCCGCGCGGGCGGCCGCCCCGGCGTCCAGTACGAAGTCCCCGACGCGCACACCGATCCGGCGCTGCCCGGGCCGGTCGGCCGCGGTGAAGACACCGTAGGGCAGGTTGTGCACGCCGAACGGCGAGTCCTGGGCGCTGGTGAGCCAGCTGCGGGGGGTGCTCAACGGTCCTCCTGGACAAGTGGACTGGGCGACAGCAGGCCGAGCGCGGCCAGGTCGTCCAGGGGTTCGGCGATGCTGCAGGTGCCGAACGCGGTGAACGAGTTGCGGATCACCGTAACCTGGTGCCCGCTCAGAGCGCGGACGGCCTTGGCCAGCACCTCGCCGTCGCGCTCGGCCAGCACCTCGGCGGCCGCGGCGCGGTCCGTCTCCTGCGCGGCCAGCAGCACGTTGAGGAAGCCGTGGTGCTCGAAGCCGGTCTCCGGATCGGTGTGCCGGACGGCGTTGTGCAGCCCGGCCGTGCACTTGTACGGCAGGCCGCGGCGGGCGCAGCCGGTGAGGAAGGCGGCCAGTTCGTCCTCGCCCGGGAACGCCTCCGCGACGACCCCGCCGGTGCGGAACTTCGCCCGGTAGGCGCTGTCGACCAGGACGTCCAGCGTTTCGTCCAGCCCGTCCCCGCGCAGGAGTTCGCGCGGAAGTTCGACGGCGGCGGGCACGTCCGGGGACAGCAGCCGGTCCAGCTCGGCGACCGCCTCGGCGGCGTCCCGGGTGGCCAGTTCGACCCCGGCGAGCTCGAAGGGCGCGGCGGCGGCGAGCGCCGGGGCGAGCTCGGCGCTGCCCCCCGGCAGCACGAGCCCGACCCTGAGCGGCCCGGTGCCCTCCACCGCCGCGGCCAGTTCGCCCAACCGGCCCGCCCCGCACAGGAACGGGCCGACCGCGTCGGCGTACCAGGCCGTGCGGTGGGCGCGGTGCGCGGGCACCGCCTCGACGACCGGCAGGTTCCCAGGCGGGAACACCGCCGCGTCGTCGAAGAGTCCGAGGAACAGCTCCGGGATGGCGAAGGGGCCCGATGAGGGGAACACGGGGGTACCGGAGCTCATCGCCCGGGCCCCCGACCCGCCCACGTCCAGGCGTAGTTGGAGTCCTCGGTGGCCCGTCCGCCCTCGCCGAGCTCCAGCGGGCGGAAGGTGTCCACCATGACCGCCAACTCGTCGAAGAAGTCCACGCCGATGCTGCGCTCGTATGCGCCCGGCTGCGGCCCGTGGGTGTGCCCGCCCGGGTGCAGCGAGATCGAGCCCTGACCGATGCCCGAGCCCTTGCGGGCCGCGTAGTCGCCGCCGCAGTAGAACATGACCTCGTCGCTGTCCACGTTGGCGTGGTAGTACGGCACCGGGATCGACAGCGGGTGGTAATCCACCTTGCGGGGAACGAAGTTGCAGATCACGAAGCCGTTGCCCTCGAACACCTGGTGGGCCGGCGGCGGCTGGTGGATCCGGCCGGTGATCGGCTCGAAGTCCCGGATGTTGAAGGCGTACGGGTACAGGCAGCCGTCCCAGCCGACCACGTCGAAGGGGTGGTGCGGCACGGTGTAGCGGGTGCCCGAAACCCCGTTCGGGCCACGGTGCTTGACCAGCACGTCGACGTCCCCGGGGGTGTCGACCACGAGCGGCCCGACCGGCCCGCGGAAGTCCCGCTCGCAGTACGGCGCGTGCTCCAGCAGCTGCCCGTACTTGGACAGGTAGCGCTTGACCGGGGTGATGTGGCTGTTCGCCTCGATGCAGTAGGCGCGCAGCGGCTCGTCCCCGGACGGCACCCAGCGGTGGGTGGTGGCGCGCGGGATGATCACGTAGTCGCCCTGGCTGACCTCGATCGAGCCGAAGACCGTCTCGACCGTGCCCGAGCCCGACTCCACGTACACGCACTCGTCGCCGAGCCCGTTGCGGTACAGCTCACTCGGGGCCCCGGCGGCGACGTACGAGATCCGCACGTCGCCGTTGCCGAGGACCAGACGGCGGCTGCCCACGACGTCCGCGGACTTCCACTCCTGGTCCGCGAACAGCTCGTGCAGCTTGAGGTGGCGGGGGAGCAGGGGATGGTTGGGCACCGTGGACTGGTCGGGCAGCTCCCAGGGCGCCGCGTTGACCACCGCCGAGGGGATGCCCCGGTGGTAGAGCAGCGACGAGTCGGAGGAGAACCCCTCCTCGCCCATCAACTCCTCGTAGTACAGCCCGCCTTCGGGTGTGCGGTGCTGGGTGTGACGCTTGGGCGGGATGTTGCCCAGCTGCCGGTAGTACGCCATCTCCGTGCTCCTCCTCGACCGTCCGTGAGCCGACCGTCCGTGAGCCGACCGTCCGTGAGCCGACCGTCCCTGAGTCGACCGTCCGTGAGTCGACCGTCCGTCAGGGTGTCCCGACGCTACAGGTTGCCGCGACGGTCCTGCTCGCGCTCGATGGACTCGAACAGCGCCTTGAAGTTGCCCTTGCCGAAGCCCAGCGAGCCGTGCCGCTCGATGAACTCGTAGAAGACGGTCGGGCGGTCGCCGATCGGCTTGGTGAAGATCTGCAGCAGGTAGCCGTCCTCGTCGCGGTCGACCAGGATGCCGCGCTTCTTCAGCTCCTCGATCGGCACCCGCACCTTGCCGATGCGCTCGCGCAGCTCCGGGTCGTCGTAGTAGGCGTCCGGGGTGTTGAGGAACTCCACGCCGCGGGAGCGCAGCACGTCCACGGTGGTGAGGATGTCGTTGGTGGCGAGCGCCATGTGCTGGCAGCCGGGGCCGGCGTAGAACTCCAGGTACTCGTCGATCTGGGACTTCTTCTTGGCGATGGCCGGCTCGTTGAGCGGGAACTTCACCCGGTGGTTGCCGCTGGCGACGACCTTGGACATCAGGGCGGAGTACTCGGTGGCGATGTCGTCGCCGACGAACTCGGCCATGTTCACGAAGCCCATGACCCGGTTGTAGAACTGGACCCACTCGTCCATCCGGCCCAGCTCGACGTTGCCCACGGCGTGGTCCAGGGCCTGGAACAGGCGCTTGGGGGAGCCCTCCGGGTGGGTGACGGTGCTCTTGGCGACGACGTAGCCCGGCAGGTACGGGCCGTTGTAGCGGGAGCGGTCGATCAGGGTGTGGCGGGTCTCGCCGTAGGTGGCGATGGCCGCGCGGCGAACGGTGCCGTTCTCGTCCGTGACGTCGTTCGGCTCCTCGAGGACGGTGGCGCCGCTGGCGCGGGCGTGCTCGATGCACTTGTCGACGTCCGGGACCTCCAGGGCGAGGTCGACCACGCCGTCGCCGTGGCGGCGGTGGTGGTCCAGCAGCGCGCTGTCCGGCTGGACGCCGCCCTTGATCACGAAGCGGCAGGAGCCGGAGCGCAGCACGTAAGCCTTGCGGTCGCGGCGGCCGGTCTCCGGGCCGGAGTAGGCGACCAGCTCCATGCCGAACACGACCTGGTAGAACTGGGCCGTCTGGGTGGCGTTGCCGACGACGAACACGACCGCGTCCTGCGCGGTGACCGGGAACGGGTCGGAGGCCTGGTCGTGCTCGACGAGGCCGACGAGGCGGCGCAGCTGGTCGGCGTCGAGACCGGCCTCGCGCTCCTCGGGGGTCAGCTCAAGGGCGTGGGACTGCGTGGTCATCGCTCGTTCCTCCACTCAGGGCCTCGGCGTTGAGGCTTCCGGGGGTTTCCGGGGGCTTTGGGGCTTCCGGTCGGATCGCGTGGATCGCTGCCGCACGGCGAACTGGTGGGCGGTGCGGTTGCGCAGAGCTTGCTCCTGTCGTGAGGGTTGGGCAACAGGTCGATTTTTCACTGCTCAATGTGTACAAGCTGATCAGGAATTCCCGGCCCCGGCTGCACAATATGTGCTGCCTCCGGGCGCTGCTCGCGCGAGATCTGCGCAACCGGCGACTACCGGCCCTCGGCACCCGGGCCGTCGGCGGTCGGCAGGTGGCGCAGGAACCAGTCCCCGGCCAGCTCAGCGGCCTGGTCGAGGGTGCCCGGCTCCTCGAACAGGTGGCTCGCGTGCGGCACCACCGCCAGCTCGCTCACGCCCCGCAGCCGGGCCCTCGCCTCCCGGTTGAGGCCGAGCACGGTGGTGTCCAGGGCACCGACCACGAGCAGCGTCGGCGCGTCCACCCGGCCCAGGACGTCTGCCCCGGCGAGGTCCGGGCGCCCGCCCCGGGAGACCACGGCGCGCACCGCCGGGCCCAGCTCGGCGGCGGTGTACAGCGCGGCGGCCGCGCCGGTGCTGGCGCCGAACAGGCCGAGCGGCAGGCCGCGAGCACCGTCGGTGCGCTCCAGCTCCCGTGCGACGGCGGTCAGCCGGGAGCCGAGCAGGCCGACGTCGAACACCTTGCGCCGGTCCGGCTCCTCGGCCTCGGTGAGCAGGTCGAACAGCAGGGTGCCCAGCCCGGCCCGGTTCAGGTACCGGGCGACGTGCCGGTTGCGCGGGCTGTGCCGGCCACTGCCGCTGCCGTGGGCGAACACCACGATCCCGCGCGCCTCGGCCGGCACGGTCAGCCGGCCCGCCAGGCGGACCCCGGCGACGGACAGCAGCAGCTCGCGGTCGACGCCGTCCGGCTCCTCGGGCCGTCCGCCCTCGCCCCGGGCCTCGGCCAGCAGCCGCAGCACCTCCTCGTCGTCGGTCTGCGAGAAGTCGGCGTAGAACTCGCCGATCGCGAAGAACGGGGACGGCGTGTCGACGCAGACCAGCTCGTCGGCGACCTCGGAGAGCCGGTCCGTCCAGTCCCGGGGCGCCACCGGGACGGCGAGCACCACCCGGCCCGCGCCGCGTGCCCGGACGATCCGGCAGGCCGCCCTGGCGGTGGAGCCGGTGGCGATGCCGTCGTCCACCACGACCACCGTGCGCCCGCGCAGGTCGGCGGCCGGACGGTCGCCCCGGTAGCGGCGGGCCCGGCGCGCCAGCTCGGTGCGCTCGCGTCGCTCCACCTGCGCCAGCTGCTCGTCGCCGACCCCGGCGAGCCGCAGGACCTGCTCGTTCAGCACCCGTACGCCGTCCTCGCCGATCGCCCCCATGGCCAGCTCGGGCTGGTACGGCACTCCGAGCTTGCGGATCACGCAGATGTCCAGCGGTGCGCCGAGCGCCGTCGCCACCTCGGCGGCCACCGGCACCCCGCCGCGGGGCAGGGCGACCACCACGGTGTCGGGGCCGGCGAGGTGGGCGAGGCGGGCGGCCAGCCGGTGGCCCGCATCGGTGCGGTCGGTGAAGTGGGTTCCGGTGACGTGCATGACACGGCCTCCGAGTTCCACCGTACGCCGGTCGTGGCGGGTCGGTGCCGGGCGGGCGGCGCGCTGTTCGGCCGGGCGGATCACCGCCCTGCTGGCTGGGGCGAAAATGCGCGAGGCGGGGCAGCTCTTCCCCGACCTCACCGCCCGCGAGGCCGAGGTGCTGGACCTGGTCGCGCGCGGCTACGACAACCGGCGGATCGCCCGGGAGCTGGTGGTCGCGGAGAAGACCGTCCGCAACCACGTCACCCACATCTTCGAGAAGCTGCACGTGGCGACCCGTGCCGAGGCGGTCGCCCGGGCCCGCGACATGGGCCTCGGCGAGGGCTGACCCGCCCCGGGCAACCGCGGGATGTGGTCCGGGGGTGCCGGTCCGCCGACCGGCACCCCCGGGGTCTTGCCGGCCCTCTCGGGCCTACGGCTGCATCTCGTACGAGCCCGAGAGCGCCTCGACCCGGGCCCACACCTTCGCGGCGCGCTCGGCGTCCGTCACCGGGCGGCGCACGTTCGCCAGCGCCCAGGCGGCCTGCTCCTCGGTGGCGGAGGCCTTGCCGTGCAGCTCGGTCGCGTGCGCGGAGAAGTCGCGGACCAGCGCGTCGAAGATCTGGTCCAGGACGTCCGCGTCGAGGCCGGTCAGCTCGGCCTGCTCCAGCACCAGCTGGCCGTAGACGATCAGCGCGAACAGCTGGCCGATCTCCAGCAGGAAGTCCAGGTCCGCCTGCTGCTCCTTGCTCGGCGCGTGCTTGAGCAGCAACTCGCAGAAGCCGTCGGCCTGTTCGCGGAAGCGGGCGACGTTCGCCAGCTGCGCGTGCCGGTCGTAGGCGGCGCGCCAGTCGTGGAAGCGGATCGCACCGAGACCGCGGGCCGGGCCCTGGCGGAACAGGAAGGCGTCGTCGGCGGCGTCCAGCCGGGTCGGCACCGGCGCGTAGTCGGCGGGCGCGAACAGGTAGTTGCCCATGAACTTGAGGATCAGCGCCAGATTGACGTGGACGGTGCCCTCCAGCTTCGGCAGGCCGCGGATGTCCTTGGCGGCCTTGTCGAAGTAGGTGTCCGCCTCGAAGCCCTTGGCCGCGATGACGTCCCACATCAGGTCGATGACCTTCTCGCCCTCGGTGGTGACCTTCATCTTGGTCATCGGGTTGAAGAGCAGGTAGCGGCGGTCCTCGGGGGAGGCGGTGCGGAAGTAGTCCACGGCCCGCGCGCTGAACAGCTTCATCGCCACCAGGCGGGCGTAGGCGTCCGTCAACTCCCGTCGCACGTGCGGGAAGTCGGTGACCTTGCGGCCGTACAGCACCCGGTTGTGGGCGTGCGTGACGGCCTCGTACATCGCGTGCTCGCAGATGCCGACCGAGGCGGTGCAGAGGTTGAACTTGCCGACGTTGACGGTGTTCAGCGCGGCGTCGAAGGCGGCCTGGCCGGTGTGCAGCACGTCCTCGGCCCGGACCGGGTAGTCCTCCAGGCGGAACTCGCTGACGTACATCTGGGCGTTCACCACGTTCTTGACCAGGTGGTACGCCTCGTGGCGGCTGTCGGCGGCGAAGAAGACGTAGCCCTCGGGGCCCTCGACGTCCGAGCGGCGGCCGAAGACCGAGACCAGGCCGGCCACGTTGCCGTTGCCGATGTAGTACTTGGGGCCGGTCGCGGTGAAGCCGCCCTCGCCGTCCGGGGTGAGGATCATGTCGGTGGAGTAGATGTCGGCGCCGTGGGTGCGCTCGGACAGGCCGAAGGCCATCACGTGGCCCTCGGCGAGGAGCTTGGCGGCGCGGGCCCGGACGGCCTCGTTCTCGCTCTGCCAGACCGGGCCGAGGCCCAGGATGGTGACCTGCCAGGTGTACCAGTAGCCGAGGCCGTAGAAGCCGAGGATCTCGTTCAGCTCGGCGATCCGCGCGGTGTCCCAGCGCTTGTTCGGGTCGGCCGCGGAGGGGGTCAGGAATTCCGCGAACAGGCCCTCCTGGGCCGCGAATTCGAGGAAGTCGGCGTACCAGGTGCGGTCGATGTAGGTGTCGATGAGCGCCTTCTTGCCGCGGGACTCGAACCAGTCGACGGTCGCGCGCAGCAGCCGGCGGGTCGGCTCGTCGAACTGCGCGGGGTCGTAGGTGCGCGGGTTGAAGAGCATCAGGGCTCCCTGGGGTCGAGGATGTCGAGGGTGTCGAGCGTGTGAGGGCTCGGCGAAACGGGGTTCGGATGGTGGGGTTCAGATGAGGGGGGTTCAGATGGCGGGGTTCGGATGACGGAGTACAGCGAACAGAAAACAGATTTCAGCTAACAGATTTCAGACTCTGTCATCTGGTTTCCGTTCCCCGTCCCCTGTTCCCCGCCCCGTCCGTCCGCGAGTCGGCGCAGAGTGGCGAGCACGTCGTCCAGCCACGCGAGGTTCATCCGCTCGAACTCGATGCCGCCGCGCAGCACCACGTGCTGCAGCTCCTGCCGGGTGTCCAGGGCGGCGAGGTCGGGGAAGTCCCGCTGCTCGCCGTGCAGGTAACGGGCGAGCAGGGCGGCATGGCTGTCGCGGTGCCGTTCGACCTCGGAGATGAGCGCGGTCAGCGCGGCCGGTTCGTCGAAGGCCGCGGCCCGGATCTTGACCGCGAGCTCGTGCCGCACGGTCTCCGGCTCGACCGGTTCGCGCAGCCAGTCGGCCAGCGCGGCCCGCCCGGGCCCGGCCGCCGAGTACACCTTCTTGTCCGGGCGGCCGTCCTGCGCGACCTCCTCGGCGGCGACCCAGCCGTCCGCCTCCATCCTCCGCAGCACCCGGTAGATCTGCTGGTGGGTGGCGGTCCAGAAGCGTCCGATGGAGCGGTCGAAGCGCCGGGCCAGTTCGTACCCGGAGCCGGGCTGCTCCAGCAGCGAGACGAGGATCGCGTGCTCCAGTGCCATGCCCGCATCCTGCTATGCAACGAGTTGCATAGGCAACGTCCCCCCGGAGTGTTGAGACGCAGGTCACCGGCGTGATCGGATGGTTATCGGCGATTCCGGACAATCAGGTGCAAAACCTTGGAGAAGCGCCAGAATAGGTACGGGGCACGCCCCCTTCCATGGTCCGAACCACAGGAGGTGGTATCGGTGGCAACCCATTTGCCGACGGGCATGGAGCACCACCCGGACATCGTCGAACTCCGGGAACACTACGAGCGGGTCACCTCGACCCCCCGCGCCCAGGGCATTGAAGCCCTGGCCGTACTGGCCGGCCTCTTCCTGGCGGCATCGCCTTGGATCGTCGGCTTCACCGCGTTCAGCACCCTGACCGTGACCTGCCTGATCGTGGGTCTGGCCTACACGGCCCTGATGGCCGGCTACGGATCGCCCTACGAGCGCACCCACGCGCGCGCCTGGGCCGCCGCCGCGCTCGGTGTCTGGACGATCATCTCTCCCTGGGCCGTCTCCGGTTCAGTCGCGCACGGCAAGAACATCGTCACCTGCGTCATCGTCGGTGCGGTGATGTTCCTGCTCGGCCTCGCGGCGATCTCGATGGCCACGATCACGGCGAACGGAGCAGCGATGCGGCTCGGCCGGGCCGGCCGCGCCAAGGGCTGATCTTCCCCGCAGCCCGCGTCCGGGGCACGGAGGGCACGTGTGCCCGCCGCGCCCCGGCGCACGTCCGAGGGGGGCCCGACCGGGCCCGGGCTACGGGCGCGTCATCCGCAGCACGTCCAGCGCCCGGTCCAACTGCTCCTCGGTGAGCTCGCCCCGCTCGACGTACCCGCGCTCCAGCACCACCTGACGGATCGTCTTCCGCTCGGCCAACGCCTGCTTGGCGACCTTCGCCGCCTCCTCGTACCCGATGTACCGGTTCAGTGGCGTCACCACCGACGGCGAGGACTCCGCGTACTCGCGGGCCCGCTCGACGTTCGCGGTGATGCCGTCCACCGTCCGGTCCGCCAGCAGCCGGGCGCTGTTGGCCAGCAGCCGCACCGACTCCAGCACGTTGCGGGCGATCACCGGGAGCATCACGTTCAGCTCGAAGTTGCCGCTCGCGCCGGCCAGGGTCACCGTCGCGTCGTTGCCCACCACCTGGGCGGCCACCATCAGCACCACCTCGGGCAGCACCGGGTTCACCTTGCCCGGCATGATGGACGAACCAGGCTGCAGGTCCGGCAGGTTGATCTCGCCCAGGCCGGTGCGCGGGCCGGAGCCCATCCATCGCAGGTCGTTCGCGATCTTCGTGAACCCGACCGCCACCGTGCGCAGTTGGCCGCTCAGCTCGACCAGCGCGTCCCGCGCGCCCTGCGCCTCGAAGTGGTCGCGGGCCTCGGTCAGCGGCAGTCCGGTGGCGCGGGCCACCTCCTCGATGACGGCCGCCGGGAAGCCGGGCGGGGTGTTGATGCCGGTGCCCACCGCCGTTCCGCCGAGCGGCAGTTCGGCGACCCGGGGGAGCGTGGCCAGCAGCCGTTCCCGCCCGTGCCGCACCTGAGCCGCGTAGCCGCCGAACTCCTGGCCGAGGGTGACGGGCGTGGCGTCCATCAGGTGGGTGCGGCCCGACTTGACCACCTGTGTGAACTCGACGGACTTGCGCTCCAGCGCCTCCGCCAGGTGCTCCAGCGCCGGGATCAGGTCGTGGGTGACGGCGGCGGTGGCGGCGATGTGGATCGAGGACGGGAACACGTCGTTGGACGACTGGCTCGCGTTCACCTGGTCGTTCGGGTGGACCGACCGCCCCAGCCGCTCGCCGGCCAGGGTGGCGATCACCTCGTTGGCGTTCATGTTGGACGAGGTGCCCGAGCCGGTCTGGAAGACGTCCACCGGGAACTGGTCGTCCCAGCGGCCCTCCGCCACCTCCTCGGCCGCCGCCGCGATCGCCCCGGCCGTCTCCTCGTCCAGGACCCCCAGGCGGGCGTTCACCCGCGCCGCGGCCGCCTTGATCCGGGCCAGCGCGGCGATGTGCGCGCGCTCCAGCCGCTGGCCGGACACCGGGAAGTTCTCCACCGCCCGCTGCGTCTGCGCCTGCCACTTCGCAGCGGCCGGCACCCGTACCTCACCCATCGAGTCGTGCTCGATCCGGTACTCCTGCGGCTTCTCCCGCTCGTCACCCATCGTGCGCTGCACCTCCTGTACGGGCCCGCTCGGCCCGGTCACGGGTCTTCCGATCACGACAGCCGCGCACGGGCCCCGGGTATTTCCACCCGGGGCCGGTGATCTCCGATCCGGAGGACGCCGGGTGCGGCGCGGTTACGGCCGGGGGATCCCGGCGCGGACCAGCTCGCCCGGCTCGGTGCCGGCCTGCGCGACCGACGACCCGTCGGGCGCCCAGATCCCGGAACCGCCCGAGCTGTCCGGGAACACACCGGAGGGCCCCGCAGAGGTGGACAGCACGACCCAGACGCCGTGCGTCGTGGCGCGGTCCCGGCAGTGGCCGTCCCGGCGCTCGGCCTGCGCGGCGCCCGGGCCGTACAGGGTGGAGGCGACGTAGGCGTCGATGCCCAGCGGGGCGGTCTCCTTGGCGTGCGTCGGGTCGGCGACGTCGGCGCAGACCGCGAGGCCGAGTCGCAGGCCGTCCAGCTCCAGCACGACGGGCTTCTCGCCCGCGGTGAAACGGTCGGGCTCGCCCTCGCCGTGCAGGCGCATCTTCCGGTAGACGACGGCGGCGCCCTCTCCGGTGACCGCCAGGGTGGCGATGGACTCGCTCCCGTCGGCCTCCGCGACCGGTGCGCCGACCAGCGCCAGGGAGCCGGCGGCGGCGCAGGCGTCGACCAGCGGGGCGAGCCGCGGGTCGGCCGGGTCGACGGTGGGGGCGACCAGGTCGTAGCCGGTCAGCGACAGCTCGGGGAAGACCACCAGGCGGGTCCCGGCCGCCCGGACGGCCTCGGCGTGCCGCTCGACGTTCACGGCCAGGGTGTCCGGGCGGCCGCGGTCGGCGCAGAGGGGCTGGGCGACGGCGACGGTCAGCGGCGCTGACGAGGGCATGGCGGGGCCTCCGGTCGGGTGGGGGGTCGGTGGTCAAGATCAACCTATGCGGCCGCCGAGGAGCCGGGCAAGCGTCGGGAGCCCGGCTGGGCTGCCCTGGCCGACCGCCCTGCCGGTCCTCACCATGGCGGCACGCGGAGGCGCTCGCTCCGGCCGGGGCGCACCTGTCCTGCCTTGCCGGGACCGGGACGCCTACGGAGTGGCCGGGTCTCAGCTGTTCGAGCCGTGATCACTCGAACGAGTGAGATCCCGGCCGGATCGCTTCAAACGGTCGTACGGCACTTCGTACGCTCCTGACCGGGTCGGGTGGACACCGACCGCCCCGGAGCGCCGCGGCCCGGCCCGGGGAACCGACGCAGGGGGCGGACCGGATGACCACAGGACACGACGACAGCCGTACGACCGACGCGATTGGCGCGACCGTCGCGGACGGCGAGAACGACATGGCCGGCGCGCCGGACGGCCGGGCAAGCGGTCGGGACGCCGGACGCGGCCTGACCAGGCGGCAACTGCTCGGCGCCTCCGCGGCGCTCGGCGGCGCGGCCTGGCTGCTGCGCGGCACCATCGGCCCGGACAGCGCGGAGGCCGCCACGTCGGTACCGCCCGGCCTGCCCGCCGGCACCGAGCTCTACCAGCGGGTCTTCGAGAACTGGTCCGGCGAGATCCGCACCGACCAGCTGTGGACCTGCGCGCCGCGCACCCCCGAGGAGGTGCCGGCCCTCGCCGACTGGGCGCACGCCAACGGCTGGCGGCTGCGCGCCTCCGGCTACCGGCACACCTGGGCGCCGCTCACAGTCGCCAACGGGACCCCGGACAGCACCCGCGTCCTGATCGTGGACACCAGCCGCTACCTCACCGCCATCACCGCCGACTCGCCCACCACCGTCCGGGCGCAGACCGGCGCCGGGATGGAGGCGCTGCTCGCCCACCTGGCCGACCGAGGCCTCGGCCTGACGGCCTGCCCGGCGCCCGGTGACCTCACCGTCGGCGGCGTGCTCGCCATCGGCGGCCACGGCACCGCCGCCCCGGCGCACGGCGAACTGCGCCCGGACGGGCACGGCTACGGCTCGGTCAGCAACCAGGTGGTGCGGCTCACCGCCGTCGTCCTCGACCCGGCCACCGGCCGCTACACCCTGCGCACCTTCGACCGGGCCGAGGCCGACAGCGCCGCCTTCCTGGTGCACCTGGGCCGCGCCTTCCTCACCGAGGTCGTGCTGCGCGCCGGGGCCGACCGGCCGCTGCGCTGCGTCAGCCGACTGGACATCCCGGCGAGTGACCTGTTCGCCCGTCCCGGGGCCGCCACGGGCGGCGGCGGGCTGCTCGGGGGACTGCTGGGCGGCGGTGACGGCCCGCGCACCCTCGCCGACTTCGTCGAGCGCGACGGCCGGGTTGAGGCGATCTGGTTCGCCTACACCGACTACCCGTGGCTCAAGACCTGGACCGTCAGCCCGACCAAGCCGCTGGCCTCCCGGGCCGTCGACCAGCCCTACAACTACCCCTTCTCGGACAGCATTCCGGAACCGGTCGCCCGGCTGGCCGGCCAAATCGTCTCCGGCGCCTGGGGATCGGCCCCGCTGTTCGGCCAACTCCAGTACCTCGTCGCCAAGGTGGCGCTCACCGGCGACCTCACCGACGTCCTGCTCTCCGGAGGACTGCTGCGCGACCTGCTCTCCGGCGACCTGATCACCCACCTGCTCGCCGGCGGTCTGCGCTCCGACCTCTGGGGCCCCTCGCGCACCCTGCTGCAGTACGTGCGGCCCACCACGCTGCGGGTCACCGCCAACGGCTACGCGATCCTGACCAAGCGCGCCGACCTGCAGTGGGTGGTCAGCGAATTCGCGGCCTACTACCGGCAGTTGCTCGCCGAGTACCAGGCCCGGGGCGAGTTCCCGGTGAACGGCGCGGTGGAGATCCGGGTCACCGGCCTGGACGACCCGTCCTACTCCGGCGTCCCCGGCGCCCGGCCCCCGCTGCTGTCCGCGCTGCGACCGCGGGCGGACCGGCCGGAGTGGGACACCGCGGTCTGGCTCGACGTCCTGGCCTTCCCCGGCACGCCCGGTCTGGAGCGCTTCGCCCGGGACCTGGAGCAGTGGCTGCTGCGCACCTTCGACGGCACCCGGGCCGGCCTGCGGGTCGAGTGGTCCAAGGGCTGGGCCTACACCGCCGACGCGGCCTGGGCCGACCAGGACCTGATCGGCCGGGTCATCCCCGACAGCCTGCGGGCCGGGGGCTGGCCCGGCTGGGACGAGGCGGTCGCCGTGCTGGACCGCTACGACCCGCACCGGGTGTTTGGGAACGCATTCCTGGACGGGTTGCTGAAGTAGCCCGCTCCGGAGCGGGCCAGGGCGCGGGTGGTGGAACAGATGGCAGCGAACAGATGATGAAATCTGTCATCTGTCATCTGTCATCTGTCATCTGTTCGCCGCTCGCCGTTCGCTGCTCGCCGTTCGCCGCTCGCCGCTCGCCGCTCGCCGCTCGCCGGTCGGCGCCCGGCGGCGGAGCGTCAGATGTGCTCCATCACGATCACGGCCAGGGTGTCCGCCGCCAGGGCGCGGAACACGTGCGGGGCGTCGCCCGGATAGCTGATGTAGTCGCCCGGGCCGAGCTCGACCGGCGCCTCGCTCGGGCCGACCAGGGCCCGGCCCGAGCCGATCATCACGTGCTCGACGGTGCCGGGCATGTGCGGGTCGGAGGCTCGGGTCTCGCCCGGCTGGGCCTCGATCCGGTAGATGTCGCGGCGGGCGTTCGGCGGGCAGGAGGAGAGCACGGTGGCCGCGTAGTTGGCCTGCTCGGAGTGGGTCACCGGGCCCTCCCCGGCCCGCAGCACCTTGACGGTCGGGCGCGGCGGGTCGACCAGCCGGCTGAACGGCACGTTCAGCGCCACCCCGAGCGCCCAGAGCGTCTCCACGCTGGGGTTGCCGGCACCTGACTCCAGCTGCGAGAGCGTCGACTTGGCGATGCCGGCGCGTCGAGCCAGCTCGGTCATCGACAGTCCGCCGCGTTCGCGTTCGCGTCGGATGGACGCGGCGATCTGGCCGATCAGCTCCGCGCCGGAGCCGTTGGCGCCCTCGGGCCGGGTGGTCCGGTCAGTCATGCTCGCCACTCACTCTTTCCCCAGGCTCCTGCGGTCGGCTTCCCGTTGCTGGTGCCGTTCATGCTGCCACGGCGGGGCCCTCGGGGTGCCGGCGCGGATTGCCGTTCGCCCTGCCGGTCACCTTGTTCGCCTTGACGAACCAGCCCGTCGGGTTCACTCTATTGGACATGCGTTCGCTATTTCGAACACTGGAACGTGCCACCCTCCGCGACATCGCCCTGGTCTGCCTCGCCGACGCGCTGGTAGGGGCCTCCTTCGGCGCGATCAGTGTGTCCGGCGGCCTGCCGCTGTGGGTGCCGATGGCCCTCTCCCTCCTGGTGTTCGCGGGCGGCTCGCAGTTCGCGGCCGTCGGCGTGGTGCTGTCCGGCGGGGGCGCGCTCGCGGCCGTCGCCACCGGACTGGTGCTCAACGCCCGGCTGCTGCCCTTCGGGTTCGCCGTCGCCGACGTGCTCCAAGGCCCGTGGTGGCGGCGGCTGCTGGGGGCGCAGCTGCTCACCGACGAGAGCGCGGCCTTCGTACTTCAGCAGCACGAACCGCGGCGGCGCCGGGCGGCGTTCTGGATCTGCGGGGCCTCCCTGTTCGTGGTCTGGAACGTCGCGGTGCTGCTCGGGGGCCTCGCGGGCGGGCTGATCGGGGACACCGACGTGCTCGGCCTGGACGCGGCCTTCCCGGCGGTGCTGCTCGCGCTGGTGCTGCCCTCGCTCAGGGACCGCGGAACGCGTACGGCGGCGCTGACGGGTGCGGCGGTGGCCGTCGCGGTCACGCCGTTCGTCCCGGCCGGTCTGCCCGTGCTGTTCGCCTTGGCCGGGCTGCTGTTCGCCGGACGGCCGGGGTCCGCACCGCCGACAGATGAGGCCGGGACGGAGCCGGATGATCCGGGGGCCGCCGTCGCGGCCGTGAAGGAGGAAGTCCGATGATGCCGCTGTACGCCGTACTGCTGCTGGCCGCCGGGACGTACGCCTACCGCGTGGCCGGACCGCTGCTCGGCCACCGGCTCGCGCTCTCGGAGCGGCTGCGGCACCTGCTGGCCGTCGCGGCGGCGGTGCTGCTGGTCGCGCTGGTGGCCACCGGCGCGCTGACCCAGGGCCACGGCTTCGCCGGGTGGGCCCGTCCGGCGGGCGTGCTGGTGGCTGGGGTGCTGGCGTGGCGCCGGGCGCCCTTCCCGGCGGTGGTCGTCGCCGGTGCGGCGACCACGGCGGTGCTGCGGCTGTGCGGGGTGGGGTGAACAACGGCGGGCGGCAGCCCGCCGTCACCACTCACCCGTCACCCCTCATCCGTCCTGTGTCAGCCGCTCCGCCTGCACCTCGGGCCGCTGGCTGTCCCACAGCATCTCCCACACCTTGAACACGCAGTGGTAGTCGCGCATGCTCCCCTGTGAGATCAGCAGGTAAGTGTCCCCGTCCCGGAGGAGCGTCTGCCGCCGGCTGGTCATCGGGTGGTCCGGCGTGTAGGTCGGGACGATCTTCCGCAGCTCCGCGACGGCCTCCTCACGAGTGCCCTCGACCTCGCCGAGCACCTTGCTGCCCCAGGTCCGGTCCCTGCCGACGCCCACCGTCTCCTCGACGACCAAGGCCCAACGCGCCATGCCCCCGCCTCCCCTTCCGTGTTCCGTTCCGGCGCTCCCGTCGGCGCGACATGTCGCCTTCCTCACTCGTTCCCGTCGGTCCGGGGTCGGGAGGGTTGCGGAATACTCGCCGGTGTCCCGCCGAGACTACAAGGAGCTTCAATGTCGAAGCCGACCCGGATCGACCCGTCCGACCTGCTCGCGGTCGGCGACCTCCTCTCCGACGAGGAGCGGCTGATCCGCGACACCGTCCGCCGGTTCACCGAGGAGCGGATCCGCCCGCACATCGGCGACTGGTTCGAGCACGGCGTCTTCCCAGCCCGCGAACTCGCCCCCGAACTCGGCGCCCTCGGCGTGCTCGGCATGCACCTCGACGGCTACGGTTGCGCGGGCGCCGGCGCCGTGGCCTACGGGGTGGCCTGCATGGAGCTGGAGGCGGCCGACTCCGGGCTGCGCAGCTTCGTCTCCGTCCAGGGCTCGCTAGCAATGCGCTCGATCCACGCCTTCGGCTCGGAGGAGCAGAAGCAGCGCTGGCTGCCCGGTATGGCGGCCGGTGAGCTGATCGGTTGCTTCGGTCTCACCGAGCCCGACTTCGGCTCGGACCCGGCGAACATGCGCACCCGGGCGGTCCGGAAGGGCGGCAAGGGCGGCGACTGGGTGCTGTCCGGCAGCAAGATGTGGATCACCAACGGCAGCATCTCCGACGTCGCCGTGGTCTGGGCGCAGACCGAGGAGGGCGTGCGCGGCTTCCTGGTCGAGCGCGGCACCCGCGGCCTGACCGCGACCGACGTGCACAGCAAGCTCTCCCTGCGCGCCTCCGTCACCAGCGAGCTGGCCTTCGACGAGGTGGTGCTGCCCGCCGACGCCGTACTGCCCGGCGTCACCGGCCTGCGCGGCCCGCTCTCCTCGCTCAACGAGGCCCGCTACGGCATCCTCTGGGGCACCGTCGGCGCCGCCCGCGACTGCTACACCGCCGCCCTCGACTACGCCAGGACCCGGATCCAGTTCGACCGCCCGATCGCCGGCTTCCAGCTGACCCAGCAGAAGCTGGTGGAGATGATGCTGGAGGTCGAGAAGGCCTATCTGGTGGCGCTGCGGATCGGCCGGCTCAAGGAGCAGGGCGAGGCCCGCGCGCCGCACATCAGCTTCGGCAAGCTCAACAACGTCCGCGCCGCGCTGGAGATCGCCCGCAGTGCCCGGACGGTCCTCGGGGCCAACGGCATCACCACCGAGTACCCGGTGCTGCGGCACGCCAACAACCTGGAGTCGGTGCTCACCTACGAGGGCACCAGCGAGATCCACACCCTCGTCCTCGGCGAGGCCATCACCGGCGAGTCGGCCTACCGCTGACGGGCCGTCCGGCCCCACCCCCGCCGGCGAAATCCGGTGGCCGGGCCTGTCGCGGCCCGGCTACCGTCGCTGCCATGACCAGCCAGTCCGTCCAGCCGACGCCCCCGACCACCACCCTCTGGCGCCCCACCGGCCCGCAGGAGCTGGCCCTGGTCGAGGCCGCCGACTGGCGCGCCTGGCCGCCCCGGCTGCCCGAGCAGCCGATCTTCTACCCCGTCCTCAACGAGGACTACGCGATCCGGATCGCCCGCGACTGGAACGTGCCCGCCTCCGGCGTCGGCTACGTCACCCGCTTCGAGGTGGAGACGGAGTTCCTCGCCCGCTACCCCGTGCAGCGGGCGGGTGGCCGGACGATCCTCGAACTCTGGGTGCCCGCCGATGAGTTGGTCGAGTTCAACCGGCACATCGTGGGCCGCATCGAGGTGGTCCACGAGTTCCGGCCGGAGCGGTGAGTGCCGTGCGCGCGCCCGTCCTGCTCACCTCCGCCCAGTCGACCAGCACCACCGCCCTGCTCACGGCGGCCGCCGCCCGCCGAGGCCTGGCCACCGCCGTGCTGACCGGCCCGGACACGGTCGAGGAACTCGCCGGGCGGCCCGTCCACTGGTACGGCGGGCCGCTCGCCGCGGCCCGGATCACCACGCCGCTCGGCCTCGCCCTGCTCGAGCCCGAGGACGACTGGCTCGCCCGCCTCCCCGAGGAGTTCACCCGCCGCCGGATCGAACTCACCACCCTCGCCGAGGCCTGGACGCTGCGCCACCCCGCCTTCGTGAAGCCACCCGCCGACAAGTCGGTCCCGCCCGCGGTCTACCCGGACGGTTCCCGGCTGCCCCGCACCGGTGAGCGGATCGGCCCGGACACCCCCGTCCTGGTCAGCGAGCCGGTGACGTTCGCCGCCGAGTACCGGCTGTTCCTGCTCGACGGCGAGGTGCTCACCGGCAGCCGCTACGCCCGCTTCGGCCGGCTCGACCCGGCGCCGCTGACGGCAGCCGCCGCCGCCTTCGCCCGCCGCCTGCTCGACGCCGTCGGGGACACCCTGCCCAGCGCCGTCGCCCTGGACGTCGGCCCGATCGCCGACCCGTACGACCCGGCCGAGCACTGGGCCGTGGTCGAGGCCAACCTGCCCTGGTTCGCGCACTGCTACGCCGCCGACCCGGACCGGGTCCTGGACGTCGTGCTGCGCGCGGCCGGGCCCGCCGCCCAACTCGCCGGGCCCGACCGTCGCTTCGTCCGGACGATCCGTACGATCGGCTGACGACAGGCGGGCGCCCGCGACCGGTCGGCCTCCCGACACCTCACGGACACTCGCCGTTCGACGGCCGGACGCCGAACGGTACGGCGGGCCGTGAAGCATGGCGCGGTCGGCGGCGCCCTCGGCGGGCGCGGCCGGGTGTGCACGACCGAAAGGAAGCCCCACCATGTCCGCAGCCCAGTGGCCCCGCCCCCGCGTCCTCGTCGTCGGGATCGACGGAGTCCGCCACGACTACCTGGCGCAGGTGCCGATGCCGCGCCTCCAGGAGGTCGCCGAGGCCGGGTTCCTGGTGCCGGTCACCGTCGCGGACACCACGCCCACCATGTCCGGGCCCTGCTGGACCACCATCGTGACCGGCGTCGAGCCCGCCAAGCACGGCGTGTGGGGCAATCACCTGGGCGGCAACCGGCTGGACGTCTTCCCCGACTTCGCCACCCGCCTCAACCGCGGCGACCGCCGCCGCACCTTCGTCGCGGCCGGCTGGGACCCGCTGATGATCAACGAGTCCGGCGGCCCGCTCTTCCGCGCCCCCGGCCGGCTCTCCTACATCGCCCCGGCCGAGGACACTCCCGAGGCCTGGGAGACCGTCGACGAGGAGGTCACCCGGGAGGCCGTCCACGTCCTCGGCACCGCCGACCCCGAGGCCTCCTTCGTCTACCTCGGCGCGGTGGACGAGACCGCCCACTTCCTCGGCTGCGGCGAGGAGTACCGCGCCGCCATGCGCACCGCCGACGAGCGCCTCGGCCGCCTGCTCGACGCCGTCCGCGGCCGGGCGACCCACGCCGAGGAGCAGTGGACCGTCATCGTGGTCACCGACCACGGGCACGTCGACACCGGCGGCCACGGCGGCCGTACGGTCGAGGAGCGGACCGCCTGGGTCGCCTGCGCCGGGCACGACATCCCGGCCGGTCCGCCCACCGGCGAGATCCGCCACCCCGACGTCGCCGCCCAGGTGTACGCCTCGCTGCTGCGCCCGATCGACCCGCACTGGACCCTCGATGGCCGCCCCTTCCCGGTCGCCCGTCCGGTGCCCGCGGCCGTCTGACGCCTGCCCCGCCTCTCTCCCCGCGCCGCCCGTCCCGTACCGCCCGTCCGTACCGCCGATGCTCCGGGTGCAGCAGGCCGGGCTGCGGCGGAGCCCGGGTTGCGTCAGGCTCGATCGGGGCTCGGAGCGGACTCGAGACCGGCGTGTCAGCCCGAGCACCGGAACGGCACCTACCTCGGGGACCGGGTCCGCGGACATACGCCTGAAGGTGGAGACGGTACCCCGTGGGTCGGCTGCAAGATCGCGACCTCGTGGTGACGCTCCGGCAGGGCGGCCAGGGCCACGATGGTTACACCCGGCCGGCGGACCGCTCCGCCCGGACAGGCCGCGGAGGGCCGCGGACGAACCGGCAACGGACGCATCGGCAACGAACACGGAGAGGGCAGTCAGGCATGAAGGGCATCGTGAGCAAGGTCGCGCTGGGAGTCGCGGGCACCGGCATGGCCGTCGCCGTGGTAGCCGTGGCAATCGGCCCGCGGGTGTCCGAGTGGTACGACGGGCGCCACCAGGAACAGGCCTCGTACGACAGCGGCTCGCAGGCCAAGGCCGAACGCCGCTCGATGCCCACCTGGCTGCCCGACAACGCCTCCTCGGTGAAGTACCTGATGTCCACCAAGGGCGACGACCGGCTGCTGCGGGCCACGATCCCCGAGGGGCGGCTGCCCGCCGGCTGCAGCACCGGGCTGCCGGGCCGGGGCCCGCACCCGGTGCCGGTCTCGCTCAAGGCCGGCTGGTTCCCGGAGGGCGTCGCGGCCAAGGCCATCGGCACCTGCGGGCATTACAATGTGACGCTCACCGGCAACCAGCTCTACGCGTGGCAGGACGGCGCGACGCTGCAGGCGGCCCTGCGGGCCGAGCACGTCGCCAAGCACTGAGGGTGCTGATTCGGGCGTTGACCGCGGATCAGCCGTCCTGACCAGGGAACGAACGGCCCGCCGGGCACCGGAAGGTGCGGGCGGGCCGTCGTCGTGCGCGTGCTGTGGATCGGCCGGTGGGCGGATCCGTCCCGGTGCACCCATGTCGGCGCCTGCGCCCACCGGGCTGCGATAGGACGGATCGCGAACGAACACCACGTCACCGCGTCCGTGAGGAGACCCATGCCCGGCCCGACCGTCGGCCCCGCCGGCGACACGCCGACCGCTTCCGCCCAGACCACCGCCCAGAGCAGCGCCACGGCACCCGCCGCCGCCCCGACCGGGCCCGGCCGGGCCACGATCGCCGTCCTCGGCGGCCTCACTGCGCTCGGCCCGCTCACCACCGACCTCTACCTCCCCGGCCTGCCCGCGATCGCCGACGACCTGGTCGCCGAACCGGCGGCCGTCCAGCTCACCCTGACCTTCTCGATGTTCGGGGTCGCGGCCGGGCAACTGCTCTTCGGGCCGCTCAGCGACCGCTTCGGGCGGCGCCCGCCGCTGCTCGTCGGACTGGTCGTCTACACCCTGTCCAGCGTGGTGTGCGTGCTCGCGCCGAACCTCCCGGTGCTGGTCGCCGCCCGGTTCGTCCAGGGCGCGGCAGGGTCGGCGGGACTGGTCATCGGACGCGCCGTCGCCCGGGACCGCTTCCAGGGCGTCGCGATGCTGCGCTTCCTCGCCTCGATCGCGCTGATATCCGGGCTGGCGCCGATCCTCGCCCCGATCATCGGCGCGCAGCTGCTGCGGTTCACCTCCTGGCGCGGCACCTTCGGGGCGCTCACGGCGCTCGGACTGCTGCTCACCCTGGCCGCGTTCGGCGCGCTGCGCGAGACGCTGCCGCCGCAGGCCCGGAACGGCGGCGGGGTGGGCGCGGCGCTGCGCACGATCGGGCGGCTGCTGCGCCACCTGCCGTTCCTGGGGCTGGCGTTGACCAGTTCGCTGGCGTTCGGCGCGCTGTTCGGGTACATCAGCGGGTCGTCGACGGTGCTGCAGCACGTGTACCAGGTCTCGCCGCAGACCTACAGCCTGCTGTTCGGGCTGAACTCGGTGTCCATCGTGGTGATGACCCAGCTGAACGGGCGGGTGCTGGCACCGCGCTTCGCGGCGCGGTCGCTGATGCTGGCCGGGCTCGGGGCGGCGGTCGCGGCCGGGGTGGCGCTGGTGCTGCTGACGACGGTGTGGGACTTCGGGCTGGCCGGGTTCTGTCCGCCGCTGTTCGTGCTGATGGGCAGCCTCGGGGTGGTGCTGCCGAACACGGCGGCTCAGGCGCTGAGCCTGGTCGAGCCGCAGACGGCCGGGACGGCCTCGGCGCTGCTGGGGACGGGCAACTTCCTGTGCGGCGCGGTGGTGGCGCCGCTGAGCAGCCTCGGCGGACGGCCGTCGGCGGTGCTGCTGGCGGTGGTGGTGCTGGGCTGCGGAGTGCTGGCGCTCACGGCGTACGTGGCGCTGTGCCGGCCGGGGCGGCTGCGCGAGGCGGCGGGGTGAGAGGGGGGGTGAGAGGCGGCGGGCGGCTTGCGGCTGACAGCTGAGGCCTGCCTGACACCTGACGACAAACGGATGACAGCTGACAGATGTTGAAATCTGTCAGCTGTCATCCGTCACCTGGTATCTGTTACCTGCTGCCTGTCAGCCCTCGGCCGTCACCGCCCTCAGGCGATCGAGAAGTCGTCCCCGTATACACTGCCCTGCCCGTACCAGCCGTGCAGGTACACCGTGACGGTGCCGGAGGCGCCGGTGGTGAAGGGCGCGGACAGCTTGGTCCAGCCTGAGGAGTTGGTCCAGGTGCTGGCGGTGGCGCCGCCGCTGACACCCAGGTAGGCGTAGTTGCCCTGCACCCAACCGCTCAGCGTGTAGCTGGTGTTGGGCTTCAGGGTCACGGTCTGGGTGCACTCGCCGGTCTGGCTCGCGGAGGCCGCGGCCTGCAGCGCGTACGAGCCGGAGTGGACCGGCGTGGTCACCACGCTGCCGCCGCTCTGGCAGGTCCACGGGGCCAGGCTGCCGGTCTCCAGGCCGCCGTTGACCAGGCCGGTCGGCGGGGCCGTGCCCGTGACGGTCAGCGAGTAGGTCGCGGTGTGGCTGCCGGAGGGCGCGGTGGCGGTCACCGTCAGTGGGTAGGTGCCCGCCGCGGCGGCCGAGGTGGTGGTCACGTTCAGGGTGGCGCTGCCGCCGGCGGTGACGCTGCCGGGGGTGACGGTGGCGGTGACGCCGGCCGGCGCGCCGCCGACCGAGAGGTTGACGCTCTGCGCCGAACCCGCCGTGACCGCCGTCGCGATGGCCGCAGAGGCGGACGAACCGGCTGCCACCGTACCGGAGTTCGGGTTCGCCGCGACCGAGAAGTCGTTGGTCACCGTCGAACCACTGGTGAACGGCGCGAAGACGTGGGTGAATTCCCAGGTGTTCTGGTTGATGCCGGAGCAGGAGTCGTCCCCACCCTTGCCCGCGCAGTTGCCGTTGTCCCGCTGGAGCGCCCAGAAGGACAGCGTGTTGATGCCCTTCGAGACCGCCCAGTTGTACACGCTGTTGGCGTTGGCCACCGTGAAGGTCTCGGCCGCGCCGAAGTCGTCGATGCCGGGCATCTCGGTGATCCCGATCGAACCCCACAGCTGTGTCGGGGTCTTGGACGGGTAGAGCCCGGCCAGCTGGTTGTACAGGCCCTGCGCCGAGGTCTGGGTGTCGGCCGCCATGTCGTGGGTGGCGTTGTCGTAGTAGTCGAAGGTCATCATGTTGACGACGTCGATCCGCGCGTTGTTGCTGACCGCGTTGCGCAGCACCGCGAGGCCGCTGTCGGCCAGTCCGCTGGTGGTGGTCGGCAGGGTGTAGGAGAACTGGACGGTACGCCCGTTGGCGGCGGCCCAGTCCTGCACGGCCTTGATCGCCTTGTTGCGGCGGTCGATGCCGGCCGTGTTGGTCAGTGAGTTGTCCTCGGTGTCGAGGTCGATCCGGCTGATGTCGTAGGTGGTGATCAGGTTCTCGTAGGCGGCCGCGATCTGGTTGACGTCGGTGCAGCTGTCGGCCAGTTCGGTGCCGGTGTTGTCGGCGGTGTAGCCGCCGAAGGAGGGGATCACGTCCCCGCCGTTGGCGCGGATGGTGGCGATGTCGGCGCCGAAGGTCGAGGAGGAGACCGGCTTGGAGGTGTCGCCGTTCCAGTACGGGGTGCAGGAGCCCTTGGTGGCGGCCTGCAGGAAGGCCATCGTCAGGTACTTGGCACCGGACTGCGCGGCCAGGGCGGCGGGGCTCTGGCCGGTCCAGGACTCGAAGTAGGGCGCGAAGACCCGGGTGGGGAGCGGGGTGGCGGCCTGGGCGGAGCCCGTCCCGGCGGCGACCAGACCGGCCGAGGCGGCCAGTGTGGCGCAGGCCGTCAACGCGGCCTGGACGGTTCTGCGAAGACACATGGATTCTCCAACAGACGTGGTGGGGCAGGACGTTGGGGAGGTGCGGGGCGGTCCGGGGCGTCGGCGGCCGTGTGGGGTCGGCCGCGTGGGCCCTGGTCCGGAGCGTTCGTTGCGGACACAGGGGCGTGCGGAACCCACCGACTCGCGTGGAGGCGGGCGACGGTGCGAACGTGCGCGCGCCGTACGGAGCGGGGGTGGAGCGGAGCAGGGCAGGGCGGTGCCTCAGCCGCCGGTGGTCACACCCCCACAGTGCATCCCGGTCGGATCGACATGCTTATGTTTGGACTAGACCACTGGTCTGTCAAGAGAACTAACAGTTCGTCAGCATACGGCCCCGGCTGCCGGAGGGGAGTGATCGGCGGCCAGTGCGTGGCGGTATGCGGTGTGGTGAGGGTTCTGCGGGTGCGGCGGGCCGTCAGACGGGGCGGCGGCCCAGGTCGCCGAGCGTCTCCTCGACCATCCGCAGGGCGGTGGTCTCCTGGTAGCAGCGCAGCGGCGCCAGCTCGCCGACGGCCCAGGTCAACCAGGCGTCGTCACCCAGGAGTTCGGTGTGGTGCGCGCAGGATACGTGCATGAGCATGAAGCGGAGCAGCAGGACGTGGCGGACGGGGTACAGGGCGCGGTGGTGGGTGAACCTCGCGCTCCAGTCCTCCTCCGGGTCGCGCAGCCTGGATCCCAGCTCGGCGCCCGCCCAGGGGTTGCTCGGGCGCAGCGTGAGGAGGGCGAAGGCCTCATCGCGCAGATGCCGATGGCCGCGCACCCGGCGGGCGGGGCGCGGCCACGGCTGCCCGGAGCTCAGGACACCGGGCGGTTCCGGGGGTGGCGGAGGGCGTCAGTGCTGCGGCGGGCAGAGGGTGGCGCGCAGCGCGTCGTTGATCTTCGCGGAGGTGTCCGGGCCGAAGCCCTGCGGGTGGTCGGGCGAGGTGAAGTGCTGGTCGGCCAGCTCGACGAGCTTCGCCTTGTCCTTGGGGAACTGGTACATCGCCTGGCACTGCTTGCGGGCCTGCTCCACCACCTGGTCGGGCTTGCCGCCGACGATCGCCGGGTCGATCGCGTTCAGCGCGGCGACCATCTTGCCGGTCAGGTCGGCGTCCGGCTTGGCGGGCAGTCCGGCGTCGGCGGGCGGCGCGGGCTTGGCCGGGGCCGACCCGTCCGCGCCGGGTGCCGAGGGGTCGGCCGGCGCGGGCGTGGCGGGTGCGGTGGGCGCCGAAGCGGTCGAGCCGGCCGTGGCGGCGCCGGACGGGGTGGCGGCGGCGACGGTGGGGGAGCCGGCCGCGGCGGTGGCCTTGTCCGAGCCCGAGCCCGTGCCCGAGCCCGAGCCCGAACCGGAGCTGGAGCAGGCAGCGAGGCTCACCGCGGCGAGTGCCGTGAGGGAGGCGGCGAGGAGACGAGTGCGCATGGCGTCACACTGTCATGTTCGCGGCGTGGAAGGGAAGGTCCCCTCCGGCCGTCGCGAGCCGCCTCGGACGCGGCGGACGGCGGCCGCGAAGGGACTCCCCCCGCGGCCGCCGTCCGTCGCACCCGGGCCGGCCGTCAGGCGAGCCCGTTGGCCTTCAGCCAGTCCTTGGCCACCGTCGCCGGGTCCTCCTTGTCGACCGAGACGCGCTTCATCAGCCCCGTCAGCCCGGCCGTGTCGAGCTTGGCCGACACCGCGTTGAGCGCCGCCGTCGCGGTGGCGTCCACGCCCGCCTTGTTGACCAGCGGGGTGATGTTCTGCGCGCCGAAGACGCTCTTCGGGTCGGTCAGCGGGACGAGCTTGTACTGGACGATCTTGGGGTCGGTGGTGAACACGTTGCCGACCTGGATGCTGCCGTCCTTGAGCGCGTTCGCGGTGGTGTCGGCGGTGGGCTTCCACTCCTTGAAGGTCAGCCCGTAGGCGTCCTTGAACTGCTGCTCGCGGCGGGACTTGAATTCCGGCGGGCCACCGATGACGAACTCGCCTGCCTTGGCGGCCAGGTCGGAGATGCTCTTGAGGCCGTATTTGTCGGCGGTCTCCTGGGTGACGCTGAGCGAGTCCTTGTCCTCGGCGGGGGAGGAGTCGAGGACCGTCAGCGAGGAGGGCAGCGCCTTGGCCAGCGCCGCGTTCACGTCCTGGGTGGTGACGGCGGTGTTCTTGGCGTCCAGGTAGGCGAGCAGCGCGCCGTTGTACTCGGGCAGGACGGTCAGGTTGCCGCTCTGCAGCTGCCCGTAGAGCACCTCGCGGCTGCCGATGTTGAACTTCTCCTCGACCTTGACGCCCTTGGCCTTGAGCGCCTGCGAGTAGATCGAGCCGAGCAGGACGTTCTCCGGGAAGTTCGCCGAGCCGACGACCACAGTCCCGCCGGAGGCCGACGCGCTCGACCCGCCGCCGAGCGGGTTGCTGCTGTTCGCGGAGGAGCTGCAGGCGGTGGCGCCCAGGGCGAGCGCGGCGAGGGTGCCGAGGAGGACGGCGCGCCTGCTTCTCTTCATTGTCGACATGGTGACAGTTGTCCTTCCGGAGCGGATGGGAGAGGGATGGCCTCAGCGGGCCAGGCGCTGGGCGCGCACCCCGGGCGGGAGCGCGAACCGGGCGAGCAGGGCGAAGAACAGCTGGGCGCCGACCGCGAGCAGCACCACCAGCAGCGCACCGCCCACGGTCACCGCGTACTGCCGGGTGGCCAGCCCGTCGATGACGTAGCGGCCGAGGCCACCCAGCCCGACGTACGCGGCCACCGTGGCGGTCGCGATCACCTGGACGGTCGCGGTGCGGAAGCCCGCCAGCAGGGTCGGTGCGGCGGAGGGCAGGCAGACCTGGAGGAGCACCTGCGGGTGGGTCAGCCCGATCCCGCGCGCGGCGTCCCGGACGTCCGGGTCGGTCCCGCGCACCCCCTCGACGGCCGCCACCAGCAGCGGCGGCGCGGCCAGCGCGACCAGCGGGATCAGCACGGCGGTGTCGCCGACCCCGGCGAGCAGCACCGCGAACGTCACCAGGCCGAGGGTCGGCAGGGCGCGGGCGGCTCCGGCGAGCGCGGTGACCGCGGTGACGCCGCGCCCGGTGTAGCCGATCAGCAGCCCGAGCGGGACGGCGAGCAGCGCGGCGTAGAGCAGGGCCTCGCCGGAGAGCATCAGGTGCTCGGAGACCCGGTGCAGGATCGAGTCCGGGCCGCTGCGGCGGTCCGGGGCGGAGAAGAAGTCGCTCAACCAGTTCAGCCAGTTCACGAGCCCGCCCCCTGCTCCCGGACGGCCCAGGGCGCGAGCAGCCGGCGGGCGGCCACCAGCAGCAGGTCGACGGCCAGGGCCAGGGCGGCGATCAGCGCGATGCCGGCCACGATCGGCGTCGGGAAGGTGCGCTGAAAACCGTCGATGAACAGGTAGCCGAGCCCGCCGCGCCCGACCAGCGCGCCGACGCTGGCCAGCGAGATGCTGGACACCGCGGCGACCCGCAGCCCGGCGATCAGGTACGGCACGGCGGCGGGCAGTTCGACGGCGGTCAGCCGGTGCCACGGCCCGTACCCCATCGCGGTGGCGGCCTGCCGGACGGAGTCCGGGACGGCGCGCAGCCCGTCCACGGTGGTCGGTAGCAGGACGGCGAGGGCGTAGAAGGTGAGCGGGAGCATCACGGTCGCCTGGGTGGCGAGCCCGGTGTACGGGATCAGCACCACGAAGACGGCCAGCGAGGGCAGCGCGTAGACGATGTTGAAGACGGCGGACAGCGGCTGGTACAGCCGGGGGAAGCGGGCGCAGGCGAGGCCGAGCGGGACGGCCAGCAGCAGGCCGATGAGCACCGGGACCAGGGCGATCACGGCGTGGTCGGCGAGCAGGTTGCCGAGGTAGCCGAGGTGGTCGCCGATCCAGTACCAGCGGACGATCGGTTCATCGTCCACCGTCGGCTCCGTCCGCCGAGTCCGTGGCGTCCGCCGAGTCCGTGGTGTCCGCCGAGTCTGTGGCGTCCACTGAGTTCGTGGTGTCCGCCGAGTCCGTGGCGTCTGCCGGTTCCGCCGGGACCGGCTTGTAGATACTCACCGGCTTGTCCACGCCGACGGGCCCGCCGTCGACCGGCGTTAGCGCGGCGAGGACGGCCTCGCGGCTCGCGGTGCCGATCGCCCGGCCGTCGGCGTCCAGCGCGACCGCGACCCCGGCGGGGGAGAGCACGGCGGCGTCCAGGGCGGCGCGCAGGGTGTCGCTGTCCGGGTGGTAGCCGGCGGACGGCTGCAGTTCGGCGGTGCCGGCGCTGCGGTCGATCCAGCCGATCGGGCGGCGCTCGTCGTCCAGGGCCAACTCCCAGCCCCCGTAGTGGAGTCCGTCGTCGACCGGACGCAGCTCGACGGCCTTCGCGGGCCGCAGGCCGAGGCCGCGCAGACCCCGGTCACGGCCGAGGAAGGCGGCCACGCCGTCGTCGGCGGGGGAGGTCAGCAGGGTGTGCGGGTCGGCCAGCTGGGCGATCCGGCCGTGCTCGCGAAGCACCACGACCTGGTCGCCGAGCCGGACGGCCTCCTCGATGTCGTGGGTGACGAACAGCACAGTCTTGTGCAGCTCGGACTGCAGCCGCAGCAGCTCCTCCTGGAGCCCGGCCCGCACCACCGGGTCGACGGCGCTGAAGGGTTCGTCCATCAGCAGCACCGGCGGGTCGGCGGCCAGCGCCCGGGCCACACCGACCCGCTGCTGCTGGCCACCGGACAGCTGGAACGGGTAGCGCTTGGCGGTCTCGGGCGCGAGCCCGACCAGTTCGAGCAGTTCGGCGGCCCGTGCGCGGGCCTTCTTGCGGTCCCAGCCGAGCAGGTACGGAACGGTGGCGATGTTGTCGATCACCTTGCGGTGCGGGAAGAGCCCGGCCTGCTGGATCACGTACCCGATGCCGCGGCGCAGCTTGGCGGGCTCCAGCTTCGCGACGTCGGTGTCGTCCAGCAGCACCCGGCCGGAGGTGGGCTCGACCATCCGGTTGACCATGCGCAGCAGGGTGGTCTTGCCGCAGCCGGACGGCCCTACCAGGACGGTTATCCGACCGGTGGGGACCTCCAGGTCCAGGCCCTCGACCGCGACGGTGCCGTCGGGGTGGCGCTTGCCGGCGCCCTCGAATCTGATCACTGAGTGTTTCCTCGTCAGGGCGCCCCGGCGAGGCGGCGCCTGTGTCTGTCGGTCGTTCGGCTCGTTCGGTTGATGGCGGTTGCACCGCCCGGGCGTTCTTCCGCCCGCGTGGCTGCCCAGCTTCGGACCGGCGGAAACTCTGATCAGAGTATGACCTGCATCATCTCCTGTCCCTGATTTACGGCCCGGCACGTGGCGTGACCGCGACTCAGCGGCCGGAGGGGCACTAACGGGTCGGCAGCCCTGCCGCCGCCCAGCCGACGAATCCGCCGTCCAGGTCGGTCGCCCGGTGCAGGCCGAGTTGGCGCAGGGAGGCCGCGGCCAGGCTGGAGGCGTAGCCCTCGGAGCAGACCACGATCACCTCGATGTCGTAGCCCGAGGCCTCGGGGATGCGGTGACTGCCCGTCGGGTCGAGCCGCCACTCCAGGACGTTGCGTTCGATGATCAGCGAGCCGGGGATCTCACCCTCGGCCGCCCGCTGCGCCGCCGGACGGATGTCCACCAGCAGCGCGCCGTCCAGATGGGCCTGGTACGCCTCCCGGGCGCGCGGTCGGTGGACGCCCTCGCGGGCCCGCTCCACCAGGTCGTCGATCGTGGTCACCACTTCTCCGGCCCTTCCTCCGAGGTGCGGACGAGCCCGCCGGCCCGCAGGTCGTAGTGCGCCATCGAGCTGAGCGGGGGCGAGTAGGCGTGCAGGGTGACGGCCGGGCCGGAGGCGGTGTTGCGCATGTCGTGCACGTACTCCGGACCGAAGGCGCGGGCGGTTCCGGCCGGGACCCGGCGGATCAGCAGGCCCTGTTCCGGGCCGCCGAGGGACAGCTCCTCCAACTCGCCGAGGGCGACGGTGAACGCGCCGCGCGAGCCGCCGTGGTCGTGGAAGCCGGTCGACTGGCCGGGCAGCCAGCTGATCAGCCAGACCTCGTGGTCGTCCTCGGCCACCAGCCGCCGGTACCAGCGCTCATCGGTGGAGAGCCGGACCAGGTGGATCCACTGCTCGGGCTGCTCGGCCAGCTCGCGGACGACCGTCCGCAGGGCCTTCGGGGTGAGTGGGGCCTTCGGGGCGTGTGGCGGGGTCTCGGAGACGAGGTCCAGGCTCATGAGGCGTCCTCGGGTGCGGCGGGAACGTCGGCAGGGGTGCGCCCGAGGCCGGTGGCGTGGTGCGGAGCGACCGGTCAGGCACGCACAGGTGCCGTCGGGCGAGGGGGGTTCAGAACTGCGGGTGCGGGTGCGCGGTGCGGGCCCTGGCAGAGGTCACAGGGCGGAACCGGCGGAGCGGAGCAAGGTCAACAGGCACAGATGGAACTCGCCTGGCGTCGCAGATCGACGTGCAGGCGGCAAACCAGAGTGGTGCCGGAGTCCATGCACCGGATCCTTTCCGAGCCGGTCGGACGAAGTCAAGCCGGGGCGCCCGCCTGTTGCGCCCTGTTAACTCCCCGGCTCGACCATCGGCTCACTCTCCAACTCGACTCCCGCCGCGCAGCCGGGGCTCACCCCGCCGCGGGACGGCGCGGCGTCGGTGGGGCCGCAGCCGACCGGCCGGACGGCGTCGAGGTCGGGTCGCCCGGCGGCTGCGCGGGGACGGGCGCGGCGGAGCCGTCCGCGCCGGCCGTGAGGGCCTGTTCGATCACCGGCCCGGCCTGCTCGCCCAGGTAGCGGCCGAGCGTCTGGTAGGCGTCGAACTGCTGGTGGTTGAACCACTGGTCGCTGGTGCCGTCGTTCGGGAAGGCCCCGTTGGCCACGGCGTAGGAGTGCAGCTCGTACGGCATGCCGACGGTCAGCACCGCCTGGAGGATGACCAGCGTGCCGTGCCGTTCGGAGTCCGGCTCGCCGCCGACGGCCGGGTAGTGGATGTCCCCGGTGATCACGCCCCGGGCCGAGAGCCGGTCGGCGAGCTGGGCCGCCAGCCCTTGCAGGGGCGTGCCGCCCGCGCCCCGGTCGGCGGTGGCGCTGCCCGGGATCAGCAGCTCCGGCTGGTGCAGGGTGATGACGATGCCGAGCTCCTCGCGGGCCAAGGTGATCGCGGCGGCCAGGTTGCCGGCGTAGCCGGAGTCCCCGCTGGCGTCGATGCTCACGGCCGTCCGCACCCGGTGCCGCAGCAGCTCGACCAGGCCGAGGTTCTCGTAGTGCCCGCCGTCGGTGGTGAGCAGGAAGCGGTCGTCCACCGGGAACCGGCCGGTCAGCTCCCGCAGTTGGTACGGGAGCCGGCGGACGGCGGGCTGCCCGGGGCGGCGCCAGTCCGGGGTGCCGGACCAGGCCGGGCCGAGCTGCGCCGGATTGGGCAGCCACGTCCCGAGCCGGGCGTTGGTCACCGCGAACAGCCCCTGGTAGACCCGGGACTGGCGGCCCATCGCGGAGGAGAAGGCGGCGCCGGAGACGGCCATCGCCGACTGCACGGTGAGGTCGCGGGCGATGTGCCGACGGGTGCGCCGCTCCAGCAGGTCGGTGCGCGCGTACCCGACGTCCGGACCGCCCACGTAGTCGTGGGAGAGCGAGAAGGAGACCGCCCGACGGCCGGGCGGCGTACGGGAGTTGCCGGACAGGTTGGCCGCGGCCGAGAAGATCACCTGTGGGAAGTCGGGGTGCCGGGCGGCGTAGTGGCTCAGCCAGGTCTGCTCCCGGTAGAAGTCGTACCGGCGGGCCAGCGTGCGGCCGCCCTCGGTGACCCGGCGAACCGCGAACGCCGAGGCCAGACGCAGCCGGTAGAACGGGTGGAGGCTCATCCAGGTCTGGTCGAGGTTGAGCCCGACCGCGCCGAGCACCAGCGGCAGCAGCACCTGGACGGCGGTCGGCCAGGCGTACCCGGTGGCGACCGCCCAGCCCAGGGCCAGCAGCGCGCCGGCCGTCAGCGTGGTGAGGGCGGCCCACACCACGAGGTACTGGGGGAGGTTGGCGGTCAGCCCGCCGCCGAGGCGGCCCGCGCCGCGCAGCGCCCCGCCGAGGGCGCTCACGCTCCGGCCGATCGCCCGGCGGTCGCGCCAGAGTATGCCGAGCAGCAGGGCGAGGTAGCTGAGCACCACGGTCAGGCTGAGCCCGGCGCCGGTCAGCTGCGGCCCGGCCGCCAGCGCCTGCTGGAGCCGGACCGCGCCCCAGGCCAGGCCCGGCACCGCCAGCACACCTACGGCCAGCAGCCCGGCCAGCGCGAGCGCGGCGTAGTTGAGCCGGCGCAGCGCGCGCGGCAGCAGCGCGTGCCAGCCGAGCGGCGGGAAGGCCAGCAGCCACAGCAGCCAGCACCCGGCAGCAGTCGCCAGCAGCGCGCCGAGGGCGGCCAGCGCGGGCGCCCGGAACGCCAAGGCGCCCGGCACGGCGCCCGGGTGGCGCAGGCCGGCGGCCGCCAGGGTGCCCAGATCGGTGAGCGGGACGGCGTGGTAGAAGCGGCTGAGGCCGAGGCCGAGCACCAGGACGGCGGCCAGCAGCAGGGTGAGTGCGGACAGCACGCCGCGCAGCAGTGTCCCGAGGGCGACCAGCCACTCGCCGGTGCCGTCGGCGATGTATTTGCTGTGGCGGCGGAGGTGGTCCTCCTCCGGGGAGCCGGGCTCCATCACGGTGTCGGCCGTCAGGCCCGAGACGGCGTGCACCGGGCTGCCGGGCGCGGAGTCGCTGAGCGCGAGCTGCAGCGCACCCACGGTGTAGCCGCCGCCCGAGACGGAGACCAGGTAGCGCGCGCGTTTCAGCCACGGGCGCAGGGCCTGGAGCGCGCCGAGCGTGACGCAGGCCGAGCGGATGCCGCCGCCGGAGGCGCAGAAGCCCAGCTCGGCGGGCTCGCGGCCGGGCGGCACCCGACCGGCGTCCCGCCAGTGGGTGTGGGCGCCGGGGGCGTCGGCCGCCGACGGCTCCCGCTGAGGTGCTTCGTATGGCGACCGGCCGTGTCGGGGGGCCACCGGCCACGGTGGGATCAGTGCCGGGCGCTGCGGGTCGGCGTCGTCGGCGGGCTTCGCGGCCGGGGCCCGGAGGCCGCGCACCGCCCGGGCGGCCGTCACCGCCAGCAGACCCGCGGCGGCCACCCCGGCGGGCAGGAGCAGCAGCCAGGCGACGGTGGCCAGCGCCGCGGCCCCCGCGAAGGGGGTGTCGGAGCCGCCGTGGTCGAGCCCGAGACGCAGCAGGACGTTCGCCCCGAGGTCGCAGCCCGCGGCGAGTAGCCCCGCGGCTCCGACCGCGAGCGCCGGGCCGAGTCGGAGCCGCCGCCCCAGCACGTACCCGCCCAGCAACGCGGCGGACACCAGCGTCAGCCCGTAGCCGCCGATCAGCCAGGGTTCGGCGCGCAGGGCGGCCCGGTACGCCGAGGAGCGCTCGCCGACGACCGCCTCGGCGGCAGCCCGGGAACCGGCCAGTTGCAGGGTGGTCAGTCCGGTCCGGGGCGCCGGCGCCCGGCTCAGCAGGAGGCCGAGGGCGAGCGGCAGCAGGGCCGCGAGGGCGAGCAGCAGGCCCGCCCAGGCGGGCAGGGCCGGCGGACGCCCCGCCGGGCCTTCACCCCCGGTCGTTCCGGTCGTTCTAGTCGTTTCGTTCGTTCCGGTCGGCGCCGACGTGCCCGTCGGTGCCGTGGTGTCCGCCGTACGCTCCTCGTGCCCCTCGACTGCTGCCATCCGTACCACCCCCCCGTTCGGCCTCCTGCCGACCGTCGATCCCCGTGTTCGATCCCCGAAGTCGCGCTGCACCGGCTTCAGATGACGATCCGTCGAAGCGCCCACGCGCGTTTTACCCTGCCGTGGCCGATTCCGCACCCCCGGTGACCGCTTTCACTCGAATGAGTAAGGAGGTCACTTCCGGGGTAGATGAGCGTTTCATCCCACTCAGGACCGTCCGCGTGTCCGCTCGACGAGATCGCCCCAGGCACGTTTCCGCCAACGTATTGTCAGGCCACCAAGGCCCGGCCTACCGTCTACAGATCGCTTTCTACGCACGTAGACCCATCATGTAGACCCCTGCGGTCCCCGAGCGGACCCGCAGGGCGAGACCGCCCCGTCAACCCTCAGACCGCGGGCCCGACCGCACGGCCGGGACGCGGAGTTGCGGAGGTACCCATGTCACAGATCGTCCGTGCCGCGCTCGTCCAGACCCGCTGGACCGGCGACCAGGAGAGCATGATCGTGCTCCATGAGCGGTATGCCCGCGAGGCCGCCGCCCAGGGTGCGAAGATCATCGGTTTCCAGGAGGTCTTCAACTCCCCGTACTTCTGTCAGGTCCAGGAGCCCGAGCACTACCGCTGGGCCGAGGCCGTCCCGGACGGCCCGACCGTGCGCCGGATGCGGGACCTCGCCCGGGAACTCGGCCTGGTGATCGTCGTGCCGGTCTACGAGGAGGAGCAGACCGGGGTGTACTACAACACCGCCGCGGTGATCGACGCGGACGGCAGCTACCTCGGCAAGTACCGCAAGCACCACATCCCGCAGGTCAAGGGCTTCTGGGAGAAGTACTACTTCAAGCCCGGCAACCTCGGCTGGCCCGTCTTCGACACCGCCGTCGGCAAGGTCGGCGTCTACATCTGCTACGACCGGCACTTCCCCGAGGGCTGGCGCGCCCTGGGTCTGGCCGGTGCGCAGATCGTCTACAACCCGTCCGCCACCAGCCGCGGCCTGTCCGCCTACCTGTGGCAGCTCGAACAGCCCGCCGCCGCCGTCGCCAACGAGTACTTCGTCGCCGCCATCAACCGGGTCGGCACCGAGGAGTACGGCGACAACGACTTCTACGGCACCTCCTACTTCGTCGACCCGCGCGGCCAGTTCGTCGGAGACGTCGCCTCCGACAAGGAGGAGGAACTCGTCGTCCGCGACCTCGACCTCGGCCTGATCGAACAGGTCCGCCAGCAGTGGGCGTTCTACCGCGACCGCCGGCCCGACGCCTACGGACCGCTCGCCGAGGCCTGAGGAGCACCGCGATGACCATCCGCGACCCGCAGCAGCGCACCGTCGTCCGCGGCGGCCTCGTCATCACCGCCACCGACGAGCTCCACGCCGACGTCCTGATCGAGGGCGAGCGCGTCGCCGCCCTGGCCGCCACCGGCAGTGCCGCCGCCGAGGCCTGGACCGCCGACACCGTCATCGACGCCACCGGCCACTACGTCATCCCGGGCGGCGTCGACGCCCACACCCACATGGAGCTGCCGTTCGGCGGCACCGCGGCCTCCGACACCTTCGAGACCGGCACCCGCGCCGCCGCCTGGGGCGGCACCACCACCATCGTCGACTTCGCCGTCCAGCCCGTCGGCGGCGCGCTGCGCGAAGGCCTGGACACCTGGCACGCCAAGGCCGAGGGCAACTGCGCGATCGACTACGCCTTCCACACCATCGTCTCGGACGTCAACGACGCCGTCCTCAAGGAGATGGACGCGCTGGTCGACTCCGGAGAGTCCACCTCCTTCAAGCTCTTCATGGCCTACCCCGGCGTCTTCTACAGCGACGACGGCCGCATCCTGCGCGCCATGCAACGCGGGGCGGCCAACGGCGGGCTGATCATGATGCACGCCGAGAACGGCATCGCCATCGACGTCCTGGTCGAACAGGCCCTCGCCGCCGGGCACACCGCCCCGCGCTTCCACGGCGAGGTCCGGCGCGAACTGCTGGAGGCCGAGGCCACCCACCGGGCGATCAAGCTCGCCCAGGTGGCCGGCAGTCCGCTCTACGTCGTGCACGTCTCAGCCGCCTCCGCGCTCGACGAACTCGCCCGGGCCCGCGACGCCGGGCTCAACGTCTTCGGCGAGACCTGCCCGCAGTACCTCTTCCTCTCCACCGACAATCTCGCCGAGCAGGGCGCGGACGGCTTCGAGGGCGCCAAGTACGTGTGCAGCACGCCACTTCGGCCGCGTGAGCACCAGGAGGCGCTCTGGCGGGGCCTGCGCACCAACGACCTCCAGGTGGTGTCCACCGACCACTGCCCGTTCTGCTACGTCGGGCAGAAGGAACTCGGCCGCGGCGACTTCTCGAAGATCCCCAACGGCCTCCCGGGCGTGGAGAACCGGATGGACCTGCTGCACCAGGCCGTGGTGGACGGGCACATCAGCCGGCGCCGCTGGGTCGAGATCGCCTGCACCACCCCGGCCCGGATGTTCGGGCTGCACCCGCGCAAGGGCACCATCGCGCCGGGGGCCGACGCCGACCTCGTCGTCTACGACCCCACCGCCGTGCAGACCGTCTCCGCCGCCACCCACCACATGAACGTGGACTACTCGGCCTACGAGGGCCGCCGACTCACCGGCCGGGCACGGACGGTGCTCTCGCGCGGCACCGTGGTGCTGGACGACGGCCGCTGGCTCGGCCGGGCCGGCCACGGCACCTTCCTGCGCCGCGACACCTGCCAGTACCTGACCTGATCCCTCTCCCTGAGCCTGATCCCCGTCCCCGGGCCCGGGGCTGCGGCACGCAGCGTGCGTGCGGGCCCCGGGTCTGCCCTTCCACCCCTCTCCCCGGAGCCACCCATGGACATCGGCCTCGTCCTGCAGACCGACCCGCCCGCCCGCCTGCTCATCGACCGGATGATCCGCGCCGAGCGGGCCGGATTCAGCCACGGCTGGACCTTCGACTCCTGCGTGCTGTGGCAGGAGCCCTTCGTCATCTACAGTCGCATCCTCGCCGAGACCGAGCGCCTGACCGTCGGCCCGATGGTCACCAACCCGTCCACCCGCACCTGGGAGGTCACCGCCTCCCTGTTCGCCACGCTCAACGACATGTACGGCAACCGTACGGTCTGCGGCATCGGCCGCGGCGACTCCGCCATGCGGGTCGCCGGACGCCGGCCCGCCACCCTGGACCGGCTCTCCCAAGCCATGCACGCCATCAAGGAGTTGGCCGAAGGGCGCACCGTCGAGGTGGACGGCGCCGAGATGCACCTGCCGTGGGTCGGCCCCGGCGCCGCGCTGCCGATCTGGATGGGCGCCTACGGCCCGAAGGCGCTTGCCTTGACTGGCCGTCAAGCAGACGGTTTCATCCTCCAGTTGGCCGACCCGTACCTCACCGAGTACATGGTCAGGGCGGTCCGGAAGTCGGCCGTCGAGGCGGGCCGGGACCCGGCCTCGGTCACCATCTGCGTGGCCGCACCCGCATACGTCACCGCGGACGACTCGCCCGCCGCGCTCGCCCACGCCCGCGAGCAGTGCCGCTGGTTCGGCGGGATGGTCGGCAACCACGTCGCCGACCTGGTCAGCCACTACGGCGAGCACTCCGACCTGGTGCCCGACGCCCTCACCGACTACATCAAGAACCGCCAGGGCTACGACTACAGCCACCACGGCCGGGCCGGGAACCCCGACACGGCCTTCGTCCCGGACGAGATCGTCGACCGCTTCTGCCTGATCGGGCCGGTGGAGGCCCAGCGCGCCCGGCTCGCCGCGCTCCGCTCGCTCGGCGTCGACCAGTTCGCCGTCTACGCCATGCACGACGCCGTCGAGGCCACCATCGACGCGTACGGGACGGACGTCATCCCCCATCTCTGATCCCCATTGCGGCAGACGGGAGTTGCTCATGGCCGACACCGCGACCGACGGCGGAAGACAGCGGCAGCACCCCGACGGCCGGGTCGAACTCGACCCGGCCGAGGGGGTGTTGCCGTCCAACGGCTTCACCAGTGACGACCTCCGGCCGGTCCCGGTGCGGCGGCGCACCTGGACCACCTACAACTTCCTCGCGCTGTGGGTCGGCATGGCCCACAACATCCCGTCCTGGACGCTGGCTTCGGGTCTGGTCGCGCTCGGCATGGACTGGAAGCAGGCGGTGCTGACCATCGCGCTCGCCAACCTGATCGTGCTCGCGCCGATGCTCCTCACCGGGCACGTGGGAACCAAGTACGGCATTCCGTTCCCGGTGTTCGCCCGGGCCTCGTTCGGACTGCGCGGTGCCAACCTGCCCGCGCTCATCCGGGCGGCGGTGGCCTGCGCCTGGTTCGGCATCCAGACCTGGATCGGGGGCGAGGGGATCTTCCTGCTGGCGGGCAAGCTGTTCGGCGAATCCTGGCGCACGGCAGGGGAGTTCGGCGGCTACCCGTGGACCCAGTGGGCCTCCTTCCTGCTGTTCTGGCTGGTCGAGATGGTCATCATCGCCCGGGGGATGGAGGCGCTGCGGCGCTTCGAGAACTGGGCGGCCCCGTTCGTCATCGTCGGCGCGCTCGCCCTGCTGGTGTGGGTCGCGCTCAAGGCGGGTGGGCTGGGGCCGCTGCTCGACCAGCCGTCCAAACTGGGCTGGGGCGGCGGGTTCTGGAAGGTCTTCTTCCCGTCGCTGATGGGGATGATCGGGTTCTGGTCGACGCTGTCGCTCAACATCCCCGACTTCACCCGCTTCGGCGGCAGCCAGCGCGCCCAGATCCGCGGCCAGGCGCTCGGCCTGCCGACGACGATGACGCTCTTCGCGCTGCTGTCCGTGCTGGTCACCTCGGGCTCGGAGGCGGTGTACGGCGAGCCGGTGTGGGACCCGATCAAGCTCGCGGCGAAGATGGAGAGCCCGGCGGCCATCCTGTTCGCGCTGCTGACGGTCCTGGTCGCGACGCTGTCGGTGAACATCGCCGCCAACGTCGTCTCACCGGCCTACGACCTGACCAACCTGGTACCTCGGTTCATCAACTTCCGCACCGGCGCGCTGATCACGGGCGTGGTCGGGATCGCGATCTTCCCGTGGAAGCTGACCGCCGACCCGCACGTCTACATCTATGTCTGGCTGGGCGTGGTCGGCGGCCTGCTCGGAACCGTCGCCGGGGTGCTGATCGCCGACTACTGGGTGCTGCGCCGTACCCGTCTCCAACTGGCGGACCTCTACCGTCCGTTCGGCGCCTACTGGTACACGGCCGGCTGGAACTGGCGGGCGGTCACCGCCCTACTGGTCGGCGGCCTGCTGGCGGTCGGCGGCTCGTACTCCGGCGTGGGGGACCACGGCGCGAAGCAGGGGCCCTTCCCGGTGGACGGCGTCATTCCCTTCCTCAAGCCCCTGGCCGACTACGGCTGGGCGGTCGGCTTCGCCTCGGCCTCGGTGGTGTACCTGGCGCTCAGCAGGCTGTCGCCGGCCGGCGGAGTTCGGCTAACAGGTAACACGTAACAGGTAACAGATGACGGATGACAGATGACGAAGTCTGTTATCTGTCATCCGTCATCTGTTCGCCGCCGCCTCCACGGCGGCCAGCACCTTGGCCGCGCCGTCCTCGGTGGCGAGGGCGGCGGCGACGGACTGGGCGCGGGTGCGGTGGTGGGGGCCGTCCAGGGTGTGGCGGATGGCGGAGGCGACGGACTGGGCGCGGGTGCGGTGGTGGGGGCCGTCCAGGGTGTGGCGGATGGCGGAGGCGAGGCGCTCGGGCGTCAGGGTGCGCAGGGGGATCGGGCCGGGGGAGACGCCGAGTGCGGTGAGCCGGGCGGACCAGAAGGGGGCGTCGAGCAGGGCGGGCACCGGGACGGAGGGGGTGCCGGAGCGGAGGGTCGCGGCCGTGGTGCCCGCGCCCGCGTGGTGGACGACGGTGGCCGTGCGCGGGAACAGCCATTCGTGCGGGGTGTCGCCGATGGTGAGGACGGACTCGGAGTCCTCGGCGGTCAGCCCGCTCCAGCCGGACTGCAGCAGGAGGCGGACCCGGGCGGTGCGGGCGGCGGTGAGGACGGCCGCGGTGAGCCGTTCGGGATCGGGCGCGACCATGCTGCCGAACCCGACGAAGACCGGCGGCGGTCCGGGGCGAAAAGCTGGTCGGTCGCCGTCTGGACGGCGTGCCCGGCGAGCAGGTTGCCGGACCGCCCGAGCGAGCGGGTGCCGGTGGCAGCCGACGCGAACTCCCGAGTGGGGGAAAGGGGTTGGAGGTACAGCCCGATGGTGGGGATGCCAGCCGCCTCGGCCGTGACCTGGCCGAGCGCGCTGGTGGTGCTGGTGGTGAGCAGTAGGTCGGTGCCGAGCGCCGTGGCGTCGGCGCTGCCGTCACCGGGGGCGGGCATGAACCTCCGCCCGAGGCGCAGAGTTGCAGCACGGTGCCGGGCCCGCTGTCGGCCCGCAGCAGCCGTCGGCCCTGGAAGGAGGCGAGTTCGGCGCGCGGGTCGACCGGCAGTGGGCGGAACTCCAGTCCGGCGGCCCGTACCGAGTCGGCGAAGGTGGTGTGGGTGGCGACGGCCACCTGATGTCCGACCGCCCGCAGGCGGGTGCCGAGCCCGGTGAAGGGGGCCACGTCGCCCCGGAACCGGCGGTGGCGATCAGGATGCGCACGGCCGCAGTATTTCGGCGGGTACGTCCGGTCGGAAGGACACCACGCGCGGACCGGTCGGCTCCGGGTGGCCGGATCACGCCGCTCGGCCGGGCCGGCCGGAACCGGACCGGCGGGGAACGGCGTCCTTCGGGGCAGGGCGCGCGGGACGGGGCCGTCGCGCCACGGACCGGAGGGATGGGTCGGATGAGCATCATCGCGTGGATCGTGTTGGGCCTGGTGGCCGGGGCCCTGGCCAAGCTGCTGCTGCCGGGGCGGGACCCGGGCGGCCTGATCGTGACGACCCTGATCGGGATCGCCGGCTCCTTCGTCGGCGGCTGGATCGCGTCGCACTTCATGCACCGGTCGATCACGGCTCGCTTCTTCGACGGGCCGACCTGGGTGTCCGCGATCGGCGGTGCGCTGGTGCTGCTGGTCGTCTACCGGCTGCTGTTCGGCAACTCGCGCCGCTGACGGGCACGTTCGGAGCGGTTCGACGGGTCGGCCCCCGGGGAGGGGCCGGCCCGTCGCGTGCTCCGGTTCGGCGCATCGCGTAAGGCACCTCGGGCGTGCCTTGAGCTGCGTGCCACGGAGTCGCGGACCCGGCAGAGATCCGCAAGACGCGCCCTACAGCTCGGCGACCCAGCCGGGCAGCTCCTCGCAGGCGGTGAACCAGGGGGCGGGGACGGCGGCGAGCCCGGTGCGGGCGGCGACCACGCCGGCGGCGATGGCGCAGGTGGTGTCCATGTCGCCCCAGCCCGCCAGGGTGCGCCAGATCGCCTCGGGCAGCGAGTCCAGGTGCCCGGCGGCGGACCAGAGGGCGAACGGGACGGTGTCCGGGGCGGAGATCATCAGCCCCGAGCCGAGCACGGTGGCGGCGTGCCGGACGCTGGTGTGCTCCGGCAGCCGGGCAGCGATCCGCAGGCCGGAACGGACGTCGCTGTCCGGCAGCCGGTCGGCGACTCCGGTGAGCAGCTCGGCCCGGCCGGGCGGACGCCCGCCACGGCTCCGGACGGCTAGCGCTGCGGCGAGCGCGACCGCCACCGCACCGGCCACCGCCTCCGGGTGGAAGTGGGTGGTGAGCGCCTGGAGTTCGGCCTGCCGGGCGACCTCGTCCAGGTCCTCGGCGAACCAGGCGCCCAGCGGGGCGACCCGCATCGCGGCGCCGTTCCCGTACGAGCCCTGGCCCTCGAACTGGCCCGAGGTGATGGCGCGCCAGTCCCCGCCGGCGGCGATCCCGCGCAGCACCCGGTGCATCGAGGGGCCGTACTTGCGCTGGTACTCGCGGGCGTACTCGGCCGCGAACTCCCCGGCCAGCGCGTCCTGCCGGACCTCGCCGTGGACGGTGAGGTGACGGATCAGGACGAGGGCCATCGCGGTGTCGTCCGTCCAGTGCCAGGGCGCCGGGCGGACCAGGCGGGCGGCCAGGTCGGCGGGCGCCTCGTCCACCGGGACGGAGAACCACCGGTCGCCGAAGGCGTCGCCGAGCGCGAGCGCCCGCAGGCTGTCCAGGACCGGGGCGGCCGCACTCATGTCATCCTCCATGTGAGATCAACTGTGTGCGCAGTCTGCCCGAGACGCCGGGGCGCCGGCGACCGGATTACGATCCGGCCGCCGGCGCCTCGACGTGACAGCTGTCGGTCACTTGGCCTTCAGGCCGCCGAGAACGAGCCTCCAGACGGCCTTGAAGCGCTCGTCCGCGTCCGGATCGGACCAGGTGGACGCGTAGGCCGGGTCGTGGAAGGGGGCGGTGGCGTCGAAGACCGCGCGGGCGGTGGTGAGGATGTGGGCGAGCTTGAACTCCTTGCCGTCCACGCCGTCCTGGAAGATCTCGGCGATCTGCCTGACCAGCGTGTCGATGTGCGCCTCGACGGTGCTGCTGTTCTCCTCGACGAGCACCATGTAGGTGGCGAACAGCTCAGGGTCGTCCAGTGCCTTCTTCCGCTTGGCCGCGAACAGCGTGGTCAGCCAGCGTTCGAGGCGCTGGGTGGCGCTGCCGGCCTCGTTCATGACGGCCTTCAGGTCGAAGTGCGCCTGGTCGAGCCAGCGCTGGGTGACCGCCTCGCGCAGGGCCGCCTTGCTGGGGAAGTGGCGGTAGACGCTGCTGTGGCTGACGCCCAGCTCCCGGGCGACGTCCACGACGGTGGCCTTGGCCGGGCCGAACCGCCGGAGGACTTCCTCCGCCGCGATCAGGATCTGCTCGGCGGTGAGTGCGGTGTCCGTGGTCACGGGGGCCGTCCTTAGGGTCGTGCGGTCGGGGTGGCGCGGGGGTTTCCGCTGGTCAGCGTGGGCTCGGTCAGCGCTCGCTGTCCAGGCGCGCCATCTGCGCGGCAGCGTACCGGTCGCCGGCCGCGGCGCCGGCGGGGACGGCGGCCTCGATGGCGGTGAGGTCGGCCGGGGTCAGGGTGACGTCCAGCGAGCCGAGGGCCTCGGCCAGCCGGTCCCGGCGGCGGGCGCCGACCAGCGGGATGACGTCCTCGCCGCGCGAGGAGACCCAGGCGATGGCGACCTGGGCGACGCTGGCTCCCTTCGCGTCGGCGACCGCGCGCAGCGCCTCGACCAGTGCGAGGTTGTGGGCCAGGTTGTCGCCCTGGAAGCGCGGGCTGTCGCCGCGGAAGTCGGTCCCGGCGAGCGAGCGGTCCGGGTTCCAGTGGCCGCTGAGCAGGCCGCGCGAGAGCACGCCGTACGCGGTGATGCCGATGCCGAGTTCGCGGGCGGCGGGCAGGATCGCGGCCTCGATCGAGCGGGTGAGCAGCGAGTACTCGATCTGCAGGTCGCTGATCGGGTGGACGGCGGCGGCGCGGCGCAGGGTGTCGGCGCCGACCTCGGACAGGCCGATGTGGCGGACGTAGCCGGCCTTCACCAGGTCCGCGATGGCGCCGATGGTCTCCTCGATCGGGACCTTCGGGTCGAGGCGGGCAGGGCGGTAGACGTCGACGTGGTCGGTGCGCAGCCGGCGCAGGGTGTAGGCGAGCGCGGTCTTGGTGGCGGCCGGGCTGGCGTCGTAGCCGAGCCACTGGCCGTCCGGACCGCGCTGGGCGCCGAACTTCACGCTGATCTGCACGCTGTCGCGGTCGCGGCCGCGCAGGGCCTCGTGGATCAGCAGCTCGTTGTGGCCCATGCCGTAGAAGTCGCCGGTGTCGAGGAGGGTGACCCCCGAGTCCAGTGCGGCGTGGATGGTGGCGATGCTCTCGGCCTCGTCGGCGGGGCCGTAGAGGTCGGACATGCCCATGCAGCCGAGGCCGAGGGCGGAGGTGACCGGCCCGGAGGTGCCGAGGCGGCGCTGGGCGGGTCGGGTGGTCGAGGTCATGGGAACTCCAGGGGCGGGCGGGTGGGGCGCCGGGTGGCGGAGGGCGGTGTGACCCGGGTCTCACTATGGCATGACAGCGAACAGATTTCAAAATCTGTTCGCTGTCTTTTGTCATTTGTTCGCACCGGAGCTGCGGCGGGCTGGGTTCCACTGCCGGGGGCTTCCACTGCCGGGGGCGGCTGCCGCTAGGCGTACGGCCCCGGCGGGGCTCCGAGGCGAGCGTGCGCGCCGTCGTGGTGCCGAGGTGCCCGAGGGTGCGGCTGTCCGGGAGGAGGGGGCGCCGGGCCGGCACCCGCCCGTAGCATCGAACGAACGGACGTGAACGGATGTGAACTGGCGCCGGCTGACGGTCGGGTGGACGTGGACGGACGGGAGGGGCCCGATGCGCACACGCCGGCTCGGCTGGTGCGGCCCGGACAGCTGGCCCTGGGTCGACAGTCTGCTGCTGCTCGGCGTCCTTGTGCTCACCGCCGAGGAGGGCCTCTTCCAGTGGCTGCATGCCGATGGCCCGCTGCGCCCGTCCGGGACCGTGGTGGCCTCGTTCGCCGCGCTCTCACTCCTGTTCGCCCGTCGCTATCCGGCGGTCTCGGCCGTCCTGTCGGTGCTCACCAGCAGTCTGTTCAACCGGGCCTTTCCCCGCCTGTTCAGCGTCGCCCACCTCGCCTCCCTGGGCCGGACCGGTCCGGCGGTGACCGCAGGTGCGGTCATCGTGCTGGTCAGCGCGGCCCGGGCGCGGGAGTTGCGCGCCGAGCAGGCCAGGTCCGCCGAACGCGCCCGGATCGCCCGGGAGATGGGGCTCGGGGAACGGGTCGGCGCGCTGGGCGGGCACCTGGACGCCGGCCCGGACGGCGCGGGCGGCTTCCGGCTCTCCGCCCGGCTGCCCGCGCCGGACCGTCCGCGGCCCCCGCAGCCGATGACCTCGCACCCGATGACCTCGCAGCCGGAGCCTCCGGGCCCACAGCCCCCGGGCCCGCAGCCCCCGCACCCGCACCCGTCGCCCCCGCAGCCGAAGGACGCCGCATGATCCGCACGATGGTGGTCGACGATGACGCGCTGGTGCGCCTCGGCCTGGTCGACCTCCTCGCTCAGGACCCGGCACTGACCGTGGTCGCCGAGGCCGCCGACGGGCTGCAGGCCGTCGAGCTCGCCCGCGGCCTCCGGATCGACGTCGCGCTGATGGACATCCGGATGCCCCGGCTCGACGGGATCGCCGCCACCCGCCGCCTGCGTCAACTCCCCGACGCCCCGCGGGTCATCGCGCTCACCACCTTCGACCTGGACGAGTACGTGTACCAGGCGCTCGCCGCCGGGGCCGACGGCTTCCTGCTCAAGGACACCCCGCCCGCCGAGATCGCCCGGGCCGTGCACGTGGTTGCCTCCGGGTAGGGGATGCTGCACCCCTCGGTCGCGCGGCGGCTGATCGACCGGTACCACCGGGTCGGCGCGGCCCGGGCGGTGGCCGCCCGGGGTCGGATCGCCGGGCTCACCCCGCGCGAGACCGGGGTGCTGCGCGAGCTCGCCGACGGGCTGTCCAACGCCGAGATCGCGGGCGTGCTGGGGATGCGGGAGAGCACCGTCAAGGCGCACGTCAGCCGGATCCTGACCGCGCTCGGGGTGGCCAACCGGGTCCAGGCCGCGCTGCTCGCGCGCGATGCGGGGCTGGTCGGGGACGGCGTCTGACGGCAGGCGCTCGCGAGGGCAGGACAGGGCGCAGTGTCGGACGGCGTTCACGTGGACGTTCCCCGGAGGTCGGTTCGGGTCGTGCCGCGGGCTTCCCTGAGCCGTCGCGTGCCTCCGGTTGGTACCGCCCGCTGAGCCGTTGTCACCCATCCGGCGTGGAAATGCCGTGCCTTGCCGGTTTGCGCTGCCGAACCCGCGCGGCGGGTCCATGGTGGAGATGGGCGTGATCCGGCGACCGCGCCCGCGCGCCGATCCTGGCCCGCGCGCCGAGCGCCCCCGCCGCTTCCTCCGACGGGTGACCGAGGCCGGGGCCCGTACCGGCACGCTGGGAACAGGGCCACCTCGCAGGAAACCGAACGGTTCTTCTAGGCTCACATCTCGGCTTCCCTGCGGCGGTCCGGCCACTGCGCCCGCCGCGAGGAAGCCGCCGTGCACGGGGCTCCGGGCGGACCGGGGCACCGGATCGAGCGAGGAGGACGCAATGCCAAGCACGCCGCCCAGCCGTTCCACCGCACTTGGGCCAGACGGGCCGTTCCGACGGGCCGTCCGACCTCCGGGCCGACGGGGCTGGTCCGGCCGGGCCTGGTACCCGGGCGGGAGCGGTCGCCCGGTCCGGCCGCTGAATACCGGCTGCGGCCGCGGAGGCGAGCGTTGAGTCCCCAGATCGTCGGGCCGCCGGCCGCGCCGGGTGCCGCCGCGGAACCCGACCGCGTACCCGTGGCGGTTCCGGCTGCCGCCGACGGTGAAGCCCTGGTCGCGGCGACCGGTCCTGCTGCCGGTGTCGGTGTCGGTGCCGGTTCCGCTGCCGGGCCGGCGGCCGGTGCTGCTGGTCCTGCCAACTCCGGTACCACCGCTGCTGGGGGCGCCATCGCCTCCGGTACCACCGCGGCGCTGCCCGGACTGCCGCAGGCGCTCAGTGCCCGGGCCCGTACCCTCGCGGGTGCCGTCCGGCGGCGCTGCGCGGATCTGGCCCGGATCGAGTCGCCGAGTGGCGACGCACCTCGACTCGACGCGCTCGCCGAGGAGTTGGCCGCCGGCTTCCGCGCCACCGGGGCCACCGCCCGCCGCGAACCCGGGCCGGCCGGTGACCACCTGGTGATCGAGTGGCAGGGCCGGGACGAGTCCCTGCCGCACCTGCTGGTGGTCGGCCACCACGACACCGTCTGGCCGGTCGGCACCCTGGCGGACTGGCCGGTGGCCGAGCAGGACGGGCGGCTCAGCGGGCCCGGAGTGGTCGACATGAAGGGCGGACTCGCCGTCCTGGAGGGCGCGTTGGCACTGCTCGCGGACCTGGGGGAGCGGCCGCACCGCACCGTGCGGCTGGTCGTGGTGTCCGACGAGGAGGTCGGCAGCCCGGACGGGCGCCGCCTGGTCGAGCGCCAACTGCGCGGCGCGGCAGCCGTCCTGGGCCTGGAGCCGCCGCATCCGGACGGGCGGCTGAAGACCGCGCGGCGCGGCAGCACCCGGGTGCGCCTCACCGTCACCGGGCGGGAGGCCCACGCGGGCAACGACGCCCACGACGGGGTGTCGGCGGTGGACGAGCTCGTCGACCAGCTGGTGCTCGTGCGCAGCCTCGCCGGCCAGCCCGGCACCGAGCTCAACGCCGGCCGGATCAGCGGGGGTTCGCGGGCCAACGTGGTCGCCGGACGGGCAGAGGCCGAACTCGGCCTGCGGTTCTCCACCGTCGAGGCGCAGCGCCGCACGCTCGACAACCTCGCCCGGCTGACCGCCCTGCGGCCGGGCGCGCGAGTGCGTACGGAGGTGCTGTCCAGTCGGCCGGCCTGGCCGGAGCGGACGGGCAACCCGCTGCTGCGGCACGTGCGTTCGCTCGCCGCGGTGCTCGGGCAGCAGTTGGACGGCGCCCCGGCGGGCGGGGCCGGGGACACCAACCTGCCCGGCTCGCGCGGACTGCCGACACTGGACGGCTTCGGCGCGGTGGGTGCCGGTGCGCACGCCCGCCACGAGCACATCCGGCTGGACCAGCTCGCTCCGCGGATCGCCCTGCTGGCGGCGCTGCTGGCCGTTCCGCTGCCCCGGCTGCGGGACCGCGGGGAGGGGTGACCGGGCCGGCCGGCCGTCGGCCGTCGGCGCCCGACGGAAAGCGGCTGCCAGAAGGCGGCCGGCGGCTGACAGCAGACAGAAAACAGAAGACAACCAACAGCTAACGGATAACAGCTGACAGATTTCAGATTCTGTCAGCTGTTATCCATTTCCCCACTCCCTTGCCATCCCTCCTCCCCGCCGCGCAGAATGGTACCGACCGAACGGTCAGTCGGTTGGCGCCCCGGCGCCAGCGCCGGCAGCTCGAGCAGGGAACACGAGAGGGGACCGTGGTGACAGCAGAGGTGGCCGAGGCGGTCCCGGCGCAGACGCCGGAGGACCGGTTCGACGCGGTGATCGCCGCCGAGCAGCGGATCGAGCCCAGGGACTGGATGCCCGACGCGTACCGGGCCACCCTGATCCGCCAGATCGCCCAGCACGCCCACTCCGAGATCATCGGCATGCAGCCCGAGGGCAACTGGCTCACCCGGGCTCCCTCGCTGCGCCGCAAGGCCATCCTGCTGGCCAAGGCCCAGGACGAGGCGGGCCACGGCCTCTACCTCTACGCGGCCGCCGAGACCCTCGGCGTCGACCGCGCCGAGCTCACCGAGAAGCTGATCAGCGGCCGCCAGAAGTACTCCTCGATCTTCAACTACCCCACCCTCACCTTCGCCGACGTCGGCGTGATCGGCTGGCTGGTGGACGGCGCCGCGATCTGCAACCAGGTCCCGCTCTGCCGCTGCAGCTACGGCCCGTACGCCCGCGCGATGGTGCGGATCTGCAAGGAGGAGTCCTTCCACCAGCGCCAGGGCTACGAGCTCCTGATGACCCTGATGCGGGGCACCGAGTCCCAGCGCCGGATGGTCCAGGACGCCGTCGACCGCTGGTGGTGGCCGTCGCTGATGATGTTCGGCCCCTCGGACGCCGACTCGCCGAACACCGCCCGCTCGATGGCCTGGCGGATCAAGCGCCACACCAACGACGAGCTCCGTCAGCGCTTCGTCGACATGACCGTCCCGCAGGCCGAGCACCTGGGCGTCACCCTCCCCGACCCCGAGCTGCGCTGGAACGAGGAGCGCGGCGGCTGGGACTTCGGTGAGCCGGACTGGACCGAGCTGACCAGGGTCATCCACGGCCAGGGCCCGTGCAACGCCCAGCGGGTCGACCGCCGCCGGGCCGCCCACGAGGACGGTGCCTGGGTGCGCGAGGCGGCCGTCGCCTACGCGGCCAAGCGCGCCGCCGAACAAGCCGCACCCGCCGGGCGGCACACCCCCGAACAGGAGAACTGAACGTGACCGAGTCCAAGGCCGGCTGGCCGCTGTACGAGGTGTTCGTCCGCCCCCGGCGCGGCCTGAACCACGTCCACGTCGGCTCGCTGCACGCCTCCGACGACCGGATGGCCCTGCTCGCCGCCCGCGACCTGTACACCCGCCGCAACGAGGGCGTCAGCCTCTGGGTGGTCCGCTCGGACGCGATCACCGCCTCCACGCCGGACGAGCGCGACCCGTTCTTCGAGCCCAGCGGTGACAAGGTCTACCGCCACCCGACCTTCTACGACATCCCCGAGGATGTCCCGCACATCTGACGGGGGAGCCACCGTGCACGACCACACCACGTCCACCACCGAGGACGACCACGTCTATCTCAGCCTCGCCGGAGCCACCCCCGGCCCCGAGGGCGAGGGCCGCTGGGCATATGGGACGGGCTTCGCCGACCCGCTGCTCGGCGTGGACACCGCCCTGCCCGCCGGCCTGGCCGGCGACGACCTCGCCGCCTACTGCCAGATGCTCGGCGACGACGCCCTGGTGCTCGCCCAGCGGCTGATCGAGTGGTGCACCCGGGCGCCCGAGCTGGAGGAGGAGGTCGCGCTCGCCAACCTCGGCCTCGACCTGCTCGGCCAGGCCCGGCTGCTGCTCACCCGGGCCGGTCAGGCGGACGGCTCCGGCCGCACCGAGGACGACCTGGCGTACTGGCGGGAGGAGCACGAGTTCCGCAACGTCCGCCTGGTGGAGACCCCGAACGGCGACTTCGCGTACTCGATCGCCCGCCTGCTGCTGTTCTCCACCGCCCGCGGCGCGCTGTACGAGGCGCTGGCCGCGCACCCCGACCCGGTGCTGGCCGCGGTCGCCGCCCGGGGCGTCAAGGAGCTGGCGTACCACCGCGAGTACGCCACCGCCTGGACGCTGCGGCTCGGCGACGGCACGCCGTACTCGGCGGAGCGGATGCAGGCCGGGCTGGACGCGGTCTGGCCGCTGCTGGAGGAGCTGTTCACCGCACACCCGGTGGAGCTGCGGGTCGGCGTCGACCCGGCGGAGCTGCGCGAACCGGTGCTGCGCGAGCTGGCCGCCGTGATCGCCGAGGCCGGGCTGACCGTGCCGGAGGTTCCGCCGCTGGCCACCGTGATGGGCCGGGCCGGCCGGGACGGGGTGCACACCGAGGCGCTCGGCCCGCTGCTCGCCGAGCTGCAGGTGGTGGCCCGCGCACACCCGGGGGCGACGTGGTGACCGGCACCGCGGGGACCGTCGGCACCGTCCGCGACCTGGCCTGGTCGGTCGCCGCGGCCGTTCCGGACCCCGAGCTGCCCATGCTCACCCTGGCCGACCTGGGGGTACTGGCCGAGGTCGACGTGGACGGCGGCAGCGGCAGGGTGACCGCCTGGCTGACCCCGACCTACTCGGGCTGTCCGGCCGTCGCCGAGATGGCCGCCGACGTCGACCGCCGACTGCGCGCCGCCGGCTACCCGGACGTCCGGGTGCGGCTGCGGCTGGACCCGCCGTGGTCCACCGACCTGATCACCGCCGAGGGCCGCCGCAAGCTCGCCGAGGCGGGCATCGCCCCGCCGCGCCCGACCGCGGCCGTCGCGTCCGCGCCCGGGCCGGTCCCGCTCACCCTCGGCCGCACCCGCACGGGGGCCGCGGCTCCCGTGCCCTGCCCGCACTGCGGCGGCACCGACACCGAGGAGCTGTCCCGCTTCGGCTCCACCGCCTGCAAGGCGCTCTGGCGCTGCCGCGCCTGCCGCGAGCCGTTCGAACGCGTCAAGGAGATCTGAGAATGCCCGCCGCCTCGCCCGCCGCTTCCACGGCTTCCACGGCTTCCACCGATTCCGCGGCTTCCACGGAGGCCGTCCGCCCGGCTCGCCGCCCGACCTTCCACTCGCTGCGGATCGACCGGGTGGAACGGCTGTGCGAGGACGCCGTGGCGGTGACCTTCGCGGTGCCGGACGGCCTGGCGGCCGCGTACGCGTTCCGGCCCGGGCAGACCCTGACCCTGCGCAAGGTGGTGGACGGCACCGACGAGCGCCGCTCGTACTCGATCTGCGCCCCCGTCGGCGGGCCGCTGCGGATCGCCGTCCGCGAGGTGCCCGGCGGGCTGTTCTCGCGCTGGCTGGTGCGCGAGGCCCGGCCCGGCGAGGAGGTCGAGGTGCTGACCCCGTCCGGCCTGTTCACCCCCGAACTCGGCGTTCCCGCCGACCACGTGCTGCTCGCGGCCGGCTCCGGCATCACCCCGATGCTGTCGATCGCCGCCTCGGTGCTGGCCGCCGACCGCCGCTCCACCGTCACCCTGCTCTACGGCAACCGGCGCAGCGACACGGTGATGTTCGCGGACGAGCTGGCCGACCTGAAGGACCGCTACCTCGGCCGGTTCCAGCTGGTGCACGTGCTCTCCCGGGAGACCAGGGACGCCGAACTGCTCAGCGGACGGCTGGACCCGGAGCGGGTCCGGGCGCTGCTGACGGCCCTGGTGGACGTCGGCGGCGTCGGGCACTGGTGGCTGTGCGGCCCGTTCGGCATGGTCGCCGGGGCGAAGGACCTGCTCACCGAACTGGAGGTGCCGGGCGAGCGGGTGCATCAGGAACTGTTCCACGCCGAGGACGAGCCCCTCGCCGAGCGCGACGAGGACTGGGACCGCGCGGACGGCGGCGCCGAGGGCGCGCCCGGCGAGCGCAGCGAGGTCACCGTCGTCCTCGACGGGCGCGGCAGCACCCTCACCCTCCCGCGCGACCGCTCGATCCTGGACGGCGCCCAGCGCTCCCGGCCCGACCTGCCGTTCGCCTGCAAGGGCGGGGTCTGCGGCACCTGCCGGGCCCTGGTAACCGAGGGCGAGGTGGAGATGCGCCGCAACTTCGCGCTGGAGGAGAAGGAACTGGCGGCCGGCTACGTCCTCACCTGCCAGGCCCGTCCGCTCACCGACCGGGTCACGGTCGACTACGACCGCTGACCGTCCGCGGTTCAGACGGCGACGGGGACCTGGGGACGTTCGTCCGCGGTCTCTGGCGCCGCAGGTCCGGCCGTCGCGGTCTCCTTCGCCGGGTCCCCGAGCAGCTTGACCAGGTCGTTGACGGCGGCGCGGCCGGCCCGGTTGGCGCCGATGGTGCTGGCTGACGGGCCGTAACCGACCAGGTGGACGCGCGGGTCGGCGGTGGCACGGGTGCCGGTGAGCGCGATGCCGCCGCCGGGGGAGCGCAGGCCGAGCGGGGCGAGGTGGCCGACCTCGGGCCGGAAGCCGGTCGCCCAGACGATCGCGTCCACCGCCGACTCCTCGTCGCCCCAGGCCACTCCGCGCTCGGTGAGCCGGTCGAACATCGGCCGGCGGTGCAGCGCGCCCAGCTCCTGCGCCCGGCGGTAGGCGACGGAGGGGCCGAGGCCGGTCACGCTGACCACGCTGCGCACCGGCAGCCCCTGACGGACCCGCTCCTCGACCTTGGCGACCACCGCGCGACCGTACTCGGGGGTGAACGGGCCCTCGTGGTAGACGGGTTCGGAGCGGGTGACCCAGACCGTCTCGCCGACCGCCGCCACCTCGGACAGCACCTGGATCGCCGAGGCGCCGCCGCCCACCACCAGGACGCGCTTCCCGGCGAACTCCTCGGGGCCGCGGTACTCGGCGTAGTGCAGCTGACGGCCCGCGAAGTGGCCCGGGTAGTGCGGGAGGAAGGGGCGGGTCCAGGTACCGGTGGCGTTGATCAGCGCGCGGGTGGACCAGGTGCCGCGGTCGGTCTCGACCAGCAGCCGGGAGTCGGGGAGTCCGGACTCGGCGCGTACGGCGCGAACCGCGACCGGGCGTACGACCGGGAGCGCGTGCCGGGCCTCGTACGCCGTGAAGTACCCCGGCACCACCTCGCGCGCGCGGGCCTCGGGGTCGGGCTCCGGGAGCTCGGCGTCCGGGAGGTCGTGGAAGCCGTGCACGGTGGCCATCCGCAGTGACGGCGAGCGGTGCGCCCAGGCGCCCCCGGGGGTGGCGTTGGCGTCGAGGACGACGAAGCCGCCGTCGACTCCCTCCCGGTGGGGGGCGAAGCCGCGGCGGCGGAGGTGGTAGGCGGCGGAGAGCCCCGCTTGCCCGGCGCCCACCACCAGGACGTCCACGCGCTGCTGTCCAGCCTCGTTGGTTGCACCGTAAACAGTCACGCCCGTGAAACATCGGGGGGTGAGTGGCTGTTCCCGTGACCGGCTCCGCCGCGGGGGAGGCGGGAGGCGGGCGGGAGGCCTCAGCCGATCGGGGAGATCACCGCGGCGGTGCCGTACGCGCACACCTCGGTGCCGACGTCCGCCGCCTCGGTCACGTCGAAGCGCATCATCAGGACGGCGTTGCCGCCGCGCGCCTTGGTCTGCTCGATCAGCCGCTGCATCGCCTCGTTGCGGCTCTCGACCAGGGTCTTCGTCAGACCGCGCAGCTCGCCGCCGATCAGGGACTTCAGCCCGGCGCCGATCTGGCTGCCGATGTGCCGGCTGCGGACGGTCAGTCCGAAGACCTCGCCGATCACGTGGTCGACCCGGAAGCCGGGGATGTCGTTGGTGGTCACGACCAGGACGTCGGCGTTCGGGCCCTGCCCGCCGCCGTACTCGTTGATGTCAGCCATGGGGCCCATCCTGGCGGGGTGGTGCGTCCGAGTGACAGAGGCGCGGCGGGGAGCTGGCCGAGAAGGTCTCCGGAAGCTGGTGCAGACCGGTGATCGGGCGGCGGAAAAGCCGTACCGTAGCCCCATGGGCGAGCGAAGCGATCATCCGCAGGGGCCGGGCGCGGCGGAGTACTCCGGCGCGCCGGAGATCGAGGCGACCGTGGTGCTGGGCCTGCGGATCACCGACTGGCCGGCGCTGCGCGCGGCCGCGATCAGGGCCGTCGAGGAACTGGACTTCGAGGGCATAGACCCGGCCGGCCAGCGCCGCGAACTGCTGCGCGAGGTCGCCGAGGACGCCAACGCGGCGCTCGGCGCGCTGCTGCACCCCGACCGGCTGGTCGCCGCGATCCCCGGGGTCGAGGCGATCGGCGGCACGCTGGAGATCAGCGTCACCGAGGACTTCACGCCGGACTTCGCCGAACTGTTCCCGCTGGACGGCGAGGACGAGGACGGCGGCGCGGGCGCGGACTGGACCCTCACCCCGCGCACCGCCTGCCTGTTGCACGCCCAGCTGCTCGGCCTGGCCGACGCCGCCTACGACGACCTCGACGAGCACGGGGACGACCCGGTGGTCGACGGCGAGGACGTGGACTGGACGGTCTTCGCCAGGCTGCCCCAGCGCACTTGGCGGCTCAACCGGGGCTGGCGGCGCGCGATGGCCCGCGCCTTCGACGACCTGGCCGACGACCTCGCCCTCGGCGAGTGGCCGCTGCCGCGCTGTCTGGCCGACGAGATCGCGCTTCGGATGGCGTTGGTCGACGCCCGGACGCTGCTCGGCTCCCAGCCCGAGTCGGTGGCCGACATGATGGGGGACCTGCCGGCCGACCTGTACGACTACGACTGGGACGGCTGCCACGACGAACTGTTCGGCGTGTACGGGCCGGACGACGGGGACCCGGAGCTCGGCGCGGAGCAGCGCACCGAACTGCTGCTGGCGGCCACGCATCCCGAGGGGTGGTTCCTGACGTACGAGGACGCGGAGGAGCGGGACCCGCAGCGCGGGTACCGGCGCTGAGCGGACGTCGGGCCCGGCCGGTCGCGCGGTCCGTCGTGCGGTCCGTCGTGCGGTCCGTCGTGCGGTCCGGGGTGCGGCCCGTCCTGCGGCTCGCCGTCCGGGCGGGGCGGAGGGAGGGCGGCTAGGCTGCGGGCATGTCCGATGTGTCTGGTGTGAGAGGTATGCCCTCGGGGGAGTCGGCGGCGCCGGGGGAGCCGGGGTCGGAGGAGCCGGCGCTGGGCCGGATCGCGCTCGGGCTGGACGGCGTGCGGGCGGCGCAGCGCGGGCGGACCGCCGAGGCACGGGCCAGCTTCGAGGCCCTGTGGGAGGAACTGGGGGAACGGGACGTCTTCCACCGCTGCGTCCTGGCGCACTATCTGGCCGACCTGCAGGACGACCCCCGGGTCGAGCTGGAGTGGGACCGGCGGGCCCTCGCGGCGGCCGACTCGCTGACCGCCGAGCGGGCCGCGACGTACGCGTCCGCCCACCAGGTGCGGGCGTTCTACCCCTCGCTGCACCTCAACCTGGCCTCCGACCACCTCAAGCTCGGCGAGCCCGACCTCGCGCGCGAGCAGCTCGAGCGGGCGGTGCGGAGTCTGGATGCGCTGCCGGAGGACGCGTACAGCGCGGGGATCCGGGCGGCGGTGGACGAGCTGCGGCAGCGGCTGCGCTGATTCCGGCCGTCGGGGCGGTGTGGAGGCCGGAGTGGGCCGGGGGCGGGCCGGGTCGGTCGGGGCGCGGCTGGCATGCTGGACGGGTGACTTCTCCGTTCGACGCCCCAACCATCGTTTCCGCCCCTGATGACGCTCCCGCTCCCGACGGCGCTCCCGAACCCGCGGACCGCGACTCGCTGCCCCAGTACGTGCTGCCGCTGGTTGTCCGGCTGGAGCGGGCCACGCCGCCGGGACGGACGGACGCGCTGGAGACCTCGGCGCGGGCGGTGCTGACGCTGCTCGCCGATCCCCGGGTGACCGAGGTGGACGGCGAGTGGGCGGAGCGGGTCGCGGCCTGGGAGGACGCCCGGATCCGCAAGGTGCTCCGACGGGCCCGGGGCGGGGAGTGGCGCCGGGCCGGGGAGCTGCCGGGCATCACGGTGCGCGGGCGGGAGGCGGAGGTGCGGGTGTTCCCGCCGGTCCCGCTGGACGGCTGGCCGAAGGATCTCGCCAAGCTGCAGGTCTCCGGGACCGACCTGGAGGAGACCGCCGAGATCGGCGCGCCCGAGCCGGGGCTGCCGGTGCTGTGGCTCAACCCGGAGCTGGAGATGAGCGCGGGCAAGACGATGGCCCAGACCGGGCACGCGGCGCAGCTCGCCTGGTGGCGGCTGGACGGGGCGCAGCGCAAGGAGTGGGCGGAGTCGGGCTTCGCGCTCGCGGTCCGCACGGCTGCGCCGGAGGCCTGGGAGGAGCTGGTCCGCAGCGGGCTGCCGGTGGTCCAGGACGCGGGCTTCACGGAGATCGCGCCGGGCAGCTGCACGGTGATCGCGGAGCACCCGGCGTTGCGGTGACGGCCGGCTGCTGACGGCGAACAGCGGACAGATAACAGATTTCGAAATCTGTTATCTGTCCGCTGTTTCTTGTCCGCCCGCCCCGCCCCGCGCCCGCCCGCTACTCGCCCGCGGCCTGGTAGCGCCGCATCGCCCGGAGACCGCCCAACACTGCCGCGGTCGTCCAGAGCGCCATGATCAGCAGGCCCGTCCAGTGGCCGTAGTGGATGCCGGACTCGGTCCGGGTGCGCATCGCGTAGAGGCCGGCCCGGTCGGGCAGGAACTGGCCGACCTCGCGGACACCGGGGATCGCGGCCAGCCAGGTGGTGCCGAGGAACACCATCGGGGTGAGCAGGCCGAGCGCCGCGCTGAAGTTGCCCAGCATCGCGGTCAGTCCGAGGCAGATCAGCACCATCATCGGGTGGTAGAGCACGCCGGCCAGGAAGCTGCGAGCCAGTCCGGGGGCGGAGTAGTCCAGCCCGGCGGTGGCGTCGACGGTGAGGAAGCAGCCCGCTGTGGAGGCCAGTCCCACCAGCAGGCCCAGTCCGGCGCCGAGCGCGAGCTTGGCGCCGTACAGTCGGCCGCGCCGGGGGACGGCGGTGAGCGAGGTGCCGATCATCCGGGTGTTGAACTCCTGCCCGATCAGCAGGATTCCGAGGCAGGCCACGGCGACGTGGCCGAACAGCAGCCCGTAGTAGATCATGTCGGCCGGGTCCTTGCCCGAGCCCGGTGTCGGTGCGCCCTCGGCGGCGCTGACGGCCGCGGTGACGCCGACGGTCAGCGCCACGGCGGTCAGCGGGGCCGCCCACTGCGAGGGCAGCGTGGTGAACTTGATCCGTTCGGCGCGCAGGGCGTTGCCGAGGGCCATCCTCATCTCTCCTTCGCTCAGGGTCACTTGGTGCGCCGCCGCATCGCCCGCAGTCCGCCGTACGCCGCCAGTGCCGTCCACAGCGCCATGATCGCCAGCCCGGTCCAGTGCCCGTACACGAGCTGCGGGTCGTCGGCGTAGCGCAGCGCGTACTGGCCGGCCCGGTCGGGGAGGAACTGGAACACCTCGCGCAGACCGGGCACGCCGGAGAGCAGCGGCGAGAGCAGGAAGACGGCCGGGGTCAGCAGGCCCATGGCGGCGGTGAGGTTGCCGAACAGCGCCGTCACCCCGAGGCAGAACACCACCAGGAACGCCGGGTAGAGCACCCCGGCCGTGGCCGCGCGGGCGAACGCCGGGCCGTGCCAGTCGGCGGGGACGGTGGCCGCGTACCCGGCGTAGGCGCCCGCCGTACCGGCCGCGCCCGCGCCGAGGCCGATCAGAGCGCCCAACGCCAGCTTGGCGCCGTACAGTCGGCCGGGCCGGGGGACGGCGGCGAGCGAGACGTCGATCATCCGGGTGTTGAACTCCTGGCCGATCAGCAGGACTCCGAAGGCGACCAGCGCGGCCTGGCCGAAGTTGAGCCCGTAGAAGACGCCGACACCCGGGTCGTCCGTGATGTTGTGGTCGACGTCGCCGAGGGCCGCGCCGACGGCCGTGGTGGCACCGGCGGTGAGCAGCACGGCGAGCAGCGGCGGGAGCCAGAGCGAGCGGAGGGTGGTGAGCTTGATCCGCTCGGCGCGGAAGGCCTGCGACAGGGCGCTCATGCGGTGGCCTCCGCGCGGTACTCGACGCTGTCCGCGGTCATCCGCATGAACGCCTCCTCCAGCGAGTCCTGTTGGACCGCGATCTCGTACAGCACCACGCCGTGCGCGGCGGCCAGTGCGGCGATCCGCTCGGGTTCGGCGCCGGTCACCTCCCAGGCGCCGCCGTCGACTTCGACGGCGGCGAGGCCGTGGTCGGGCCCGCCGAGCAGCGCGGCCAACTTGGCGGCGTCCACCGCCCGGACCCGGATCCTGGTGCGGCCGTGGCGGTCGATGAACTCGGAGGTGGCCGCGTCCGCGAGCAGTCGGCCGCGACCGATGACCACCAAGTGGTCGGCGGTGAGGGCCATTTCGGTCATCAGATGGGAGGAGACGAGCACCGCCCGTCCCTCGGCTGCCAGTTCGCGCAGCAGGGTGCGGATCCATCGGATGCCCTCCGGGTCCAGGCCGTTGACTGGTTCGTCCAACAGCAGCACCGGCGGGTCGCCGAGCAGTGCGGCGGCCACCCCGAGGCGCTGGCGCATCCCCAGGGAGAAGCCCCGGACCCGTCGCCCGGCGGCCTCCGCCAGCCCGACCTGGGCGAGTACCTCGCCGACCCGCCGCTCTGGCAGCCCGTTGCTCGCGGCGAGCCAGCGCAGATGGCCCTGAGCTGTCCGTCCGCCGTGCAGGGCCTGGGCGTCCAGTAGTGCGCCCACCCGCCGCAGTGGATCGGTGAGTTCGGCGTACGGGCGGCCGCCGACCAGGGCGTGCCCGGCGGTGGGGCGGTCCAGGCCGAGGACCAGCCGCATGGTGGTGCTCTTCCCGGCGCCGTTCGGGCCCAGGAAACCGGTGACCACGCCGGGCCGGACCTCGAACGACAGGTCGTCGACGACCCGCCGGCCGTCGTACTCCTTGGTCAGGCCCTGGATCTCGATCACGGCCGCCCTCGCCTCCTCGTAGGTGGTCACCGTCCGTTCTCCGGGCGGTGGTTCCATTCGACCGGAGCGGGCCGGGTGGGCGGATCCCGCCGCAGCGGGGATTCGCCTCCCTCCCGGGAGGGAGGCGGCGGCAACCCGGCGGGGGAGCCGGGGGCGCCCGCTGAGCTGGCAGGATGGGGCGGTGCCAAGAATGACCGCGTTCCGGATCCGGAGCGGAGTGACCACGATCCTCGCGCCGCTGGTGGCCGGTGCCAGCTACGCCCGGCTGCTGCACCTGCTGGTCGGGTGGATCTTCGCGGGCGTCATCCTGATGATCTACCCGGGCACGTACCGGAAGAGCCTCGGTGAGATCCTGGCGGGGGCCGTCTGGCTGGACGTCGTCGTGCTCGCGCTGGTCGCCCTCGTCCCGGCGGCGCGCCGCGCCGAGGGTGTGCAGGCGCGGCTGCTGCTGGTGCCGGACCGCGAGGAGGACATCGGCGTCGAGCCCTCCGACACGTGGGCCGACCGGCGGCGTACGGCGGTCTGGTTGATCGGGCGGGTGGTGCTCGGTTCGGCGGTCGGCTTCGCGACGGTCTTCGGCCTCACCCCGGTCTTCAACCTGCTGACCGGTCCGCGCGCCCTCTGGTACCTCCCGCTGGCCCCGGTGCTGGCACTCGCCTACGGCTGGCTGGTGGTCTGGGCGGGCCGCCTCCAACTCGCCATGGCTGTACGGCTGCTGGGGCCCTCCCCGGCGGAGCGGCTGGCGGAGGCGGAACTGCGGGCCGAACGGCTGTTGGAGCGCAACCGGTTGGCCCGCGAGCTGCACGACTCCATCGGCCACGCACTGACGGTGACTGTCCTTCAGGCGGGAGCGGCGCGCGAGGTCGGGGACCCGGCCTTCGCCGCCAAGGCGCTCGAAGTGATCGAGGAGACCGGACGGCAGGCGATGGAGGACCTCGAACGCACCCTGGTCCTGCTGCGCGAGACCCCGGCGGGCGGCGGGGCGCGGAACGGGGCGGCCACCGAGCAGCCCGGCATCGACCAGCTGCCCGCGCTGTTCGACACCGCCCGCGCGGCCGGCAGCCCGGTCGAGGCGCGGGTCGAGGTGCCGGCCGGAGTGCTGCCCGGGGTGCTCTCGCGCGAGTCCTACCGGATCGTCCAGGAGGGCGTCACCAACGCGCTCAAGTACGCGCCCGGCCAGCCGGTCGACGTCCAGGTCGCCGTCCGGGACGGGCAGTTGGAGCTGCGCTGCGCCAACCGCCTGGTGGCGGCGCCGGGCCGGGGCGGCGGCTCGCGCAAGGGCGGCAAGGGGCTGCGCGGCATCCGCGAGCGCGCCGTGCTGCTCGGCGGCGCGGCCTCGGCCGGGCCGGTCGACCCCGCCGGGCCGACCGCCGGGTCGCTCGCGGACGGGGCCGGGGAGTGGGTGCTCGCCGTCCGGCTGCCCCTACGCTTGGGCGCGTGACGAATGATCTTGCAGACGGCGGCTGGACGGCAGGCGGCACGGGCGTGACGGACATCCTGCTCGCCGACGACGAGGAACTGGTCCGGGCCGGGATGCGGGCCGTACTGGAAGCCCAGGGCGATCTGCGGGTGATCGGCGAGGCGGCCGACGGCGCGGAGGCGGTGGCCCTCGCCCGCGCGCTGCGCCCGCACGTGGTCCTGATGGACGTCCGGATGCCCGTCCTGGACGGCCTGGCCGCCACCCGCGAACTGCTGCGCCCCGGCGCGCCGGGGGAGCGGCCGCCGCGGATCCTGGTCGTCACCACCTTCGAGAACGACGACTACGTCTACCAGGCGCTGCGCGCGGGCGCCGACGGCTTCCTGCTCAAGCGTTCCCGCCCGGCCGAGATCGCCCACGCCGTACGGCTGGCGGCGGCCGGCGAGTCGCTGTTGTTCCCGGCCGCGATCCGCCGCCTGGCCGCCGGGCACGGCAACCCCGCCGCCCGCGCGGCCCTGGACCGGGCGGCCCTGACCGGCCGGGAGGCCGAGGTGCTGCGGCTGATGGCGCGCGGGCTCAGCAACGGGGAGATCGCCGAGCAGCTGGTCCTCGGCGTGCAGACGGTGAAGACGCACGTCAGCAGCGTGCTGGCGAAGCTCGGCGCGCGGGACCGCACCCAGGCGGTGATCGCCGCGTACGAGTCGGGGTTCGTCGAGCCGTCGGAGTAGGCGCGGTCGGGCGGTCGGGCGCCCGCGCAGTCGGGTGGGCGGGCAGTCGGGTGGGCGGGCGGTTCGGGGCGGTCGGCGGGTCAGGCCGGGTAGGCGTGAGTCTGGGTGGCCTTGACCGAGGCCCAGACCGCCGTGCCCGGTGCCAGCCCCAGTTCGGCGACCGCGGCCGGGGTGAGGTCGGCGGCCATCGGCAGGGCGCCGGAGAGTTCGGCGCGCACCCGGTCGCCGTGCAGGTCCAGGCCGGTGACCTCGGCCTGCCACAGGTTGCGGGCGCTGGACCGCGGCCGCTCCCGGTACAGGGTGACGGCGGAGGGCGGGAAGGCCACGAACGCCGGTCCGGACAGTTCCTCGGCGCTGGTCAGGACGGTCCCGTCCGGGAGGGTGACCCGGGTGCCCTCGGCCCGGCCCCGGTACAGGTTGAGGCCGACCAGGCGGGCGATGTAGTCGGTGCGCGGCCGGCGGGCGACCTCCGCCGGGCTGCCGGACTGCACCTCGTGGCCGTCCTCGATCACCACCAGCCGGTCGGCAAGCACCATCGCGTCCAGCGGGTCGTGCGTCACCAGCACCGCCACGGCCTCGAACTCAGCCAGGTGGCGCCGTAGTTGGGCCCGTACGTCGAGCCGGGTGCGGGCATCCAGGGCGGCCAGCGGCTCGTCCAGTAGGAGCAGCCGGGGGCGGACGGCCAGGGCCCGGGCGAGCGCCACCCGCTGGGCCTGGCCACCGGAGAGCCGGCCGGGGCGCACCGAGCTGTGCTCGGCCAGGCCCATCCGCTCCAGCCACGCCGCCGCCTCGGCCCTGGCCTCGCGCCTTGGGCGGCCCTGGCAGCGCGGGCCGAAGGCGACGTTGTCGAGCGCGCTGAGGTGCGGGAAGAGCAGGTAGTCCTGGAACACCACGCCGACCGGCCGCTGTTCGGCGGGGGTGTGCAGGCGCCGGGCCGGGTCCTCCAGGACTTGGCCGTCCAGTCGCAGGTGGCCGCCGGTGAGCGGGAGCAGCCCGGCCAGGGCGCGCAGGGCGGTGGACTTGCCGGCACCGTTCGGGCCGAGCAGCGCGATCACCTCGCCGGGGGCGGCGGTGAGCGCCAGGTCGAGGGCGAAGGCGGCGCGGTCGACCCGGAGGCGGGCGTCGAGGGCGGCGCCGGTGGTGCCCTCGGCAGGCGTGGTGCCGCCCTCGGTGGGCGTCGTGCCCGGGGTCGTCGTGCCCGGGGTCGAGGGGCTGCTCGTACGGTGCGGGGGGTTCATCGGCTCGGCATCCTGGGTCACGGGGTCGACATCCATCGGTCGCGCAGGCCGACGAGGACGGCGACGGAGACCACCAGCAGGACCAGCGACAGCGCGATCGCGGCCTCCGGATCGGACTCCATGGCCAGATAGACGGCCAGCGGCATGGTCTGGGTGCGGCCCGGGAAGTTGCCCGCGAAGGTGATCGTCGCGCCGAACTCGCCGAGCGCCCGGGCCCAGGCCAGGACGGCTCCGGCGGCGATCCCCGGGGCGATCATCGGTAGGGTGACCCGGCGGAACGCGGTCAGCCGGGAGGCTCCCAGGGTCGCCGCGGCCTCCTCGTAGCGGGGGTCGGCCGCCCGCAGCGCGCCCTCGACGCTGATCACCAGGAACGGCATCGCCACGAAGGCCTCGGCGATCACCACCCCGGTGGTGGTGAAGGGCAGCGTGATGCCGAAGACCGAGTCCAGCCAGGAGCCGACGATCCCGCGTCGCCCGAGCACCAGCAGCAGCGCCACACCGCCCACCACCGGCGGCAGCACCAGCGGCAGGGTGACCAGCGCCCGGATCAGCCGGCGGCCGGGCAGCTCGGTACGGGCCAGCAGCCAGGCCAGCGGGACGCCGAGGACCAGCGAGACCGCCGTGGCGGCGGTCGCGCAGATCAGGGACAGCCGCAGGGCGTCCCAGACGGCGCTGCTGGTGAGCTGCTCGGACAGGCCGCTCCACGGCGCCCGGACCAGGAGCCCGACCAGCGGGAGGATCAGGAACGCCAGGCCGAGCAGTGCCGGGAGCAGCAGCGTGACCGGGACGCGCTGCGAGCCCGGGTGGCGGCGCGTGCCCCGGCGGCGCGGCAGGGCCTTCGCGGGTCCGGTCGGCGCCTCGGCGGCGCCGCCCCGGCCGGGGCCGGTGGTGCGGCTCCGGTCGAGTTCGTCGCCGCGGGCCCGGCCGCGCGCGGTGGTGCGGTCCTTCATGGCGCCTGGAAACCCGCCGCGGTCAGCACCTGCTTGGCCTCGGGCGACTGGACGTAGGCGACGAAGGCCGCCGCGCCGTCCTTGTTCGGTGCCTTGGCGAGGGCGGCGATCGGGTAGTCGTTCACGGCCTTGTCGGCCTCGGGGAAGTCCACGCCGTCGATCTTCGCAGCATCGGCCTGCACATCGGTCTTGTACACCAGCGAGGCGTCGACCTCGCCGAGTTCGACCTTGGTGAGCGCGCCCTTGACGTCCTGCTCCAGGGTGACCGGGGTGAGGTTGAGGCCCGCGGCCTTCAGCGCGGTGAGGGCGGCGGCGCCGCAGGGCACCTCCTTCGCGCACAGCGCGACCTTCACGCCGGAGCCGGTGAGGTCCTTCAGGCCCGCGATGTACTTGGGGTTGCCCTTGGGCACGGCGATGGTGAGGGTGTTCTTGACGAAGGTCTTCGGTGCGCCGTTCGCACCGCCCGCGTCGGTGACGGTCTTCATAGTGGCCGGGCTGGCGGCGGCGAACACGTCCGCCGGGGCACCGGAGTTGATGCTGGTGGCGAGGGCGGAGCTGCCGCCGAAGTTGAACGTGACCTTGGTGCCGGGGTTGGCGGCCTCGAACTTCTTGCCGAGCTCGGTGAAGGTCTCCTTGAGCGAGGCGGCGGCGAACACGGTGATGGCGCCCTTGGCCTTCGGGGCGTTGTCGGTGCCGCCGTCGCTGCTCGCGGTGGTGGCGGCGGCGGTCGTCGCGGAGGAGGCGGAACCGGAGGACCTGCCGCCGTCGCTGCCGCAGGCGGTGGCCCCGAGGTTGAGGGCGAGGGCCGCAGCGGCGGCGATGGCGAGTCTGCGGGTGGCGATGGTGCGGGTGCTCATCGGTGCTTCCCCTCCAGGGTTCGCGCCGAACGGGGGCGCGGAGGCGTGACCGCAGGTGCGGCCATTACGGCGATCATAGTGCCGCAGATGCGAGCGATAAATCCTCTGTCGCTTCGCACAGGCGCGGTGGGGCAGGGGTCTCGGGGCCGCTGTGCGAAGGCTCAAACGTGCACGGACGGTTCCGGTGCGGACGGTGGGAGCGGTGTCGGGGAGGGCGGGTCCGGTGGAAAATCCGTCGCACCCGGGCCGGAGGAGAGGTCAGAGTGGTCGCAGCCCGCAGGCGCGGCCGAACGTCGGCCGCCCGGGCCCAACGGTCGATCCACACGGATCCACGGGGAGGAGTCCGTCCATGTCCACACTGCGAGTCACCGCCGAGAGACTGGTCATCCTGGAGCATCCGAACGCCGATGCCCTGGAGCTGGCACAGGTCGGCCTCTATCGGGCGGTGGTCGCGAAGGGTGTGTACCGGACCGGTGACCACGCCGTCTACATCCCCGAACAGGCCGTCCTGCCGGACGAGTTGATCGATGAGCTCGGCCTGACCGGCAAGCTGGCGGGCGGCGCGGCGAACCGGGTCAAGGCGGTACGGCTGCGCGGGGAGCTGTCGCAGGGCATCGTCTGCCGGCCCGCCGCGCTGTCCGGCGCCGACCTGGCCGGGGCCGCCGAGCGGGGCGAGGACTTCGCCGAGCTGCTCGGGATCGTCAAGTGGCAGCCGCCGGTGCCGACTTCGATGAGCGGTGACGTGGTCAGCGCGCCGGATCTGCTGCCCTGGGTGGACATCGAGAACCTCAAGCGCCACCCCGACGTCTTCGAGCCCGGCGAGCCCGTGGTGCTGACCGAGAAGCTGCACGGCAGCTGCTGCCTGGTCACCTACACCGCCGCCACCGGCGAGGTGCAGGTCTCTTCCAAGGGGATCGGTGCGCAGGGCCTGGCGCTGGTCGAGGACGAGCGCAACCTGTACTGGCGGGCGGTGCGCGCGTACGACCTCCCGGCGGTGGCGGCCCGGCTGGCCGAACGGCTGGGCGCCGAGCGGGTCGGCATCTTCGGCGAGGTGTTCGGCGAGGGCGTGCAGGACCTGACGTACGGGGTCTCCGCGCGCACCGAACGCCCCGGGTACGCCGCGTTCGATGTGTCGGCCGTGGTGGACGGACAGCTGAACTGGCTGCCGGCCGCCGAACTGCTCGACGGCGAACTGCCGTTGGTGCCCGAACTGTGGCGCGGGCCGTTCGACACCGACACGGTGCTGGCGTACGCGCAGGGCAGGGAGACCCACTCCGGGCGCGAACTCCACGTGCGCGAGGGCGTGGTGGTCCGGCCGGTGGTCGAGCGCTGGAGTCTGCTGCTGGGCGGGCGGGCGATCGCCAAGGTGGTCAGCGACGCGTACCTGACCCGCAAGGGTGGCACCGAGTACGAGTGAGATCCCTCCGGCGACTTTCACCGACGGCTTGCGGGACGGCTTCCGTCTGCGGCTTCCTCGACTGAATACCCGTCAGTAAGGTTGAAGGGTTACCAAGCGCAGCCAGCGCCGAGGAAGCCCAGAAGGAGTGCCGATGGCCACCGCAGCCGCCACACCCGGACCGGCCGGGAATCCCCTGGTCGGTTCGCTCTTCGACCTCACCCGCCGTCCGTTGCGCACCTACCTCGCGGCCCGGCGCGACCACGGGGACGTGGTGCGCTTCGTGGCCGGGCCGCCCGGGCTGCGCGTCGAGTTCTACGGGGTGTTCTCGCCGGAGGGCGTCCACCAGGTGCTGGGCAGCGAGGCGGCGAACTTCCGCAAGGAGAACAACTTCTACGACGAGCTGCGGACCAGTGTCGGGAACGGGCTGCTGACCAGCCAGGACGAGGTCTACCAGCGCCAGCGCCGGCTCATCCAGCCGCTGTTCACCCGGCGCCGGGTGGACGGCTACGCGGACGCGCTCGCGCAGGAGGCGCAGGCCCTCGCCGAGCGCTGGCGGGCGGTGCCGGACGGGGTGGTGGACGCGGCGGAGGAGATGTCGCGCTTCGCGCTGCGCGCGGTCGCGCGGATCCTCTTCGGCGCCGACGTGGAGGAGGCGGTGGAGGTGGTGAACCGCAGCTTCCCGGCGCTCGGCGAGTACGTCAAGGAGCGCGGCTTCGCACCGGTCCGCCTCCCGCGCTCCTGGCCGACGCCGGGCAACCGGCGCGGCCTGGAGGCGCAGCGGGCGCTGTACGAGGTGTGCGACCGGATCATCGCCGAGCGGGCCGCGCGCGGGGGCGGCGACGAGGACGCGGACGACCTGCTGACCCTGCTCGGGCGGGCGCGCGGCGAGGACGGCGAGCGGCTGGATCCGGCCGAACTCCGGGACCAGGTCCTGGTGTTCCTGCTCGCCGGCCACGAGACCACGGCGACCTCGCTGGCCTTCGCGCTGCACCTGCTGGCCAAACACCCGGAGCAGCGCAAGCTCGCCCAGGAGGAGGCGCGGACCGTCCTGGCCGGGCGGGCGCCGACGGCGGCCGATCTGGAACGGCTGCCCTACCTCACCCGGGTGCTCAAGGAGGCGATGCGGCTCTTCCCGGCGGCGGCGCTGGTCGGGCGGCGGGCGGTCGAGGAGACGGTCATCGACGGGCACGTCATCCCGGCGGGGGCACAGGTCGTGGTCGCGCCGCTGGTTACCCAGCGGCACCCGGACCACTGGGCGGAGCCGCAGCGCTTCGACCCGGACCGGTTCCTGCCGGAGGAGGAGAAGGCGCGCCACCGGTACGCCTGGTTCCCGTTCGGCGGCGGGCCGCGGGCGTGCATCGGGCAGCACTTCTCGATGCTGGAATCGGTGCTGACTCTCGGGGTGCTGCTGCGGGACTTCGAGCTGGAGGCGGTGGACCGGCGGGTGGCGCTCACGCAGGGGATCACGCTCCGGGCGGCGAGCGCGATGCGGGTACGGGTGACGGCGGTGGACTGACGATCGGCTCGCTGGGCACACGACCGGGTCATTCGAACACATCGCCCCAGTCGCGTGTGCAGCTTTTCAGATCTTCGCCAGGCCGATTCCGGCCGCTCGATAGCGTCCCACGCACCCCAGGTCGGAAGCGCACATGCGGCTGGCATATGCACGTCGTGTGCAGTCCGCCCGACCGGGGTGCCCGGGCGCACTGCTGACCGCCCCGGGCCCGACCGGTCGACCGGAGATCCCATGGGCACCCTCAACCACTTCAGCTTCGGCTGGCTGACTCCCGTCCTCTCGTACGCGATGGCCTGCGCCGGCGCCGCCCTTGGCCTGCGCTGCACCCTGCGCGGCCTGGCCGCCACCGGTGCCACCCGTCGGAACTGGCTGCTCACCGCCGCCGCCGCGATCGGCTCCGGCATCTGGACCATGCACTTCGTCGCCATGTTCGGCTTCGCCGTCGACGGCACCGAGCTGCGCTACAACGTGCCGCTGACCGTGCTGAGCCTGCTGGTCGCGGTGCTGGTCACCGGCCTCGGTCTGACCGTGGTCTGCTACGGCCGGCACCGCGGTCTCGCCCTGCTGGGCGGCGGCGTCACCACCGGCGTCGGCGTCGCCGCGATGCACTACCTGGGCATGGCCGCCGTCCGGATGCACGGCGGGCTGCGCTACGAGGCCGGGACGGTCGCACTGTCCGTGCTGGTCGCGGTCGGCGCCGCCACCGCCGCGCTCTGGGCCGCCGTCACCATCCGCAACGTGTACGCGGCCGCGGCCGCCTCGCTGGGCATGGGGCTCGCCGTCAGCTGCATGCACTACATCGGCATGGCCGCCGTCCACGTCCAGCTGGATCCGGCCCGTACCGACCTCGGCGGGGTCAGCCCGATGGAGTTCGTCTTCCCGCTCGCCGTCGGCCTCGGCTCGTTCCTGTTCCTCGCCTCCGCCTTCGTCGCGCTCTCGCCGACCGCCCAGGAACGGGCCGGCGAGCCGGCGGAGGGGGAGCCGGCCGTCGAGGAGGTTCCCGCCCCGGCCGGCCGGGCGGACGTCGCGCTCGACGAGCCTTACGGCGTCGACCCGTACAGACACGACCCGTACGGTCACGACCGCGCGGCCTGAGCCCCGCCGTGCCTGAGCGCCGTTGCGTCTGAGCGCCGTCGCGTCTGAGCCCCGCTGTGCCTGAGCCCCGCTGTGCCTGAGCCCCGCTGTGCCTGAGCCTCGCGCCGCCTGAGCCCGTCTCTCCACGCCCCCGCCCGAAAGGCCCCACACCCATGCGAGAAGACCGCGGTACCGCCCCCGGCGCCCGCCGGGGTGCCCATGCCGGGCCGCCCGCCCGTCCGCCGCGCCCCGGCCCCTGGCTGCGCGGGCTGCGCCCCCGGACCGTCCGCGCCCGGATCATCGCCCTGCTGATGGTGCCGGTCGTCTCCGTCATCGCCCTCTGGGGTTTCGCCACCGTCACCACCGCCCAGGGCGTCTGGGATCTGCTGCGCCTGCGCGACGCCCAGCGCACCCTGCTCACCCCCGTCGCGGACACGGTCACCGGCCTGCAGGCCGAGCGTGCGGCCGCCGGTCAGCTCCTGGCCGGACCGGGACTCGTCCCGGGGACCGTGCCCGCCGCCGGCCGGGAGAGCGCCCTGCGCGAGGCCGCCGCCGCCACCGACCGGGCGCTCGCCCCGTTGTTCCCCGACCCGCGCCACCCCGGCGGGGGCTACAACCGTGCCGACGCCCAGGGCCTGGGCGCCGACGCCGCCGCCCGGCTGGACTCCCTCGGCGACTCCCTCGCCGCCCTGCCCGAACTGCGCGGCAAGGTGCTGGCCCGGAGCGTCGGTTGGCCCGAGGCGTACGCCGCGTACGGCGAGGCGGTGGACCGGGCGCTGGCCGTCTCCGGTGCCGTCGCGCCGTCGCAGGCCGGTCGGGCCGGCGCCGACACCCGGGTGCTGCTGGACCTGGCACGCTCCCGTGAACTCCTCGCCCGGGAGGACGCGTTGGTGCGCTCCGCCCAGCTCTCCGGCGGGCTCGGCGACGACCAGCTGCGCGAGTTCTCCGGAGTGGCCTTCGCCCGGCGCGCGTTCGAGCAGGGCGCGGCCGCCGATCTGGGCTCGGCCGACCGGGACGCGCTGCTCGCCCTGACCGCCGGGCCGGACCACCGCGAGCTGGTCGGCTACGAGGAGAAGGTCCGTACCGCCGCCGACGGCCGGTCCGCCGTCGCCGCGGTGCCGGCGGACCGGTGGGCGATGGTGGCGGGCAACGTCGCCGACGGGCTGCGCGGCGTCGAGGACCGGGCCGGACGGCTCGCAGCCGAGCGCCAGAACCCCTACGCGCTGGGCCTGTTCACCCCGGCCGGGATGGCCGTGGTGCTCGGTCTGCTCGGGGTGGTCGCCTCGCTGGTGATCTCGGTGCAGATCGGCCGCGGCCTGGTCACCGAGCTGACCGGCCTGCGGAACTCGGCACTTGATCTGGCCGGTCGCAAACTCCCCGCCACGATCCGGAAGTTGCGTGCCGGGGAGGAGGTGGACATCGAGACCGAGGCGCCTCGCCCGGTGGGCCGCGACGACGAGATCGGCCAGGTCCACCGGGCGCTCGGAACGGTGCAGCGGGCGGCCGTCACGGCGGCGGTGGAACGGGCCGAGGTGCTGTCCGGAGTGTCCGGGGTGTTCGTCAACCTCGCGCGCCGCAGCCAGGTCCTGGTGCACCGCCAACTCACTCTGCTGGACACGATGGAGCGGCGCACCGAGGATCCGTCCGAGCTGGCCGACCTGTTCCGGCTGGACCACCTCACCACCCGCATGCGCCGCCACGCCGAGGGCCTGATCATCCTCTCCGGTGCCGCCCCCGGCCGGGCCTGGCGCCGGCCTGTCCCGCTGGTGGACGTGGTGCGGGCGGCCGTCTCGGAGGTCGAGGAGTACGCCCGGGTCGAGGTGCACCCGCTGCCGCGCGCCGCCGTCGTCGGCCACGCCGTCGCCGACCTGACCCACCTGGTGGCCGAACTGGTCGAGAACGCCACCGGGTTCTCCCCGCCGCACACCCGGGTCCACGTCCGCGGTGAACAGGTCGGCAACGGCTACGCGTTGGAGATCGAGGACCGCGGCCTCGGGATGGGCCCGGCCGCGCTGGCCGCCGCCAACCGGCGGATCGCCGCCGTCGAGCAGACCGACCTGTTCGACAGCGACCGGCTCGGCCTGTTCGTGGTCAGCCGGCTCGCCCGGCGGCACGACGTACGGGTCTCGCTGGTGACCTCCGCGTACGGCGGCACCACCGCCGTGGTCCTGCTGCCGACCGAACTGCTGGCCGACGGGCGCGAGGAGCAGGCTCAAGGCTTCGAAGTGGTAGCGGAGTTGGACGTCGCGACCGTGCCGGGCGGGTCGGCCGGGGCCCCGACTTCGGCTCCGGCTCCGGCTCCGGGCCCGGCCCCGGCACCGGCGCAGGTTCCGGGTCCTGCGGCGTGGCCGCAGTGCGTGCCGGGATCCGTGCCCGGGCCCGTACCGGGCGTCGCGTCGTGGCCGCAGTCCCGGCCGGCGTCGGCCTTCCCGGGCGGCGGGGTGACGGAGATCGAGCTTCCGGCGGCGGGTGGGCCGTCGCCGGAGGGTGGGGCGCTGCTGCCCTTCGGTGTCCGGGGCGGCGACCCCGGGCCGGTGCGCCGCACCCCCGTCCGGGCCTCCGGCACCCGGACGGCCGGACCGGCTGCGGACGGGGGCCCGGGTGCCGCCTCCCGTCCGCAGCCCGGTTCGCCGCCGCCGTACCGGACGGCGACCGCGCCGCCGCCGGGTGAACGGCAACCGGCGGACGCTCCCGAGGAGTTGCCGCGCCGGGTGCGCCAGGCGAGCCTCGTGCCGCAGCTGCGGGAGGCCCCGGTCGGCGCCGGCCCGCGCGGCCGCCGTACAGCCTCCAACGGGGCCAGCGCGGGGCCCGCGACCCGCAGCCCGGAGGCGGCGCGGGCGGCGATGTCCGCCTTCCAGAGCGGCTGGGCGCGCGGCCTGCGGCCCGACCGGCGATTCGACGAGCGACCCGACGACCGGCTCCCAGAGCGACCCGACAACCGAATCGACCACCGACCCGAAGGAGACCGGCCGTGATCGGCACCACCCACCGCACGGGGGAACTGAACTGGCTCCTAGACGAGTTGGTCCAGCGCGCCCCCGAGGTCCGCTTCGCCGTGATGCTCTCCGCCGACGGCCTGGCCATGGGCACCTCGGCCGGTCTGGAACGTGAGGACGGCGAGCACCTGGCCGCCGTCGCCTCCGGCTTCCACAGCCTCGCCAAGGGCGCCGGCCGGCACTTCGACGCGGGTGAAGTCCGGCAGACCCTGGTCGAGTTGGAGGGCGGCTACCTGCTGGTCGCGGCGGCCGGGGAGGGCACCTGCCTGGCCGTGTTCGCCACCGCCCGGGCCGATCTCGGGCTGATCGCCTACGAGATGGCCAGACTGGTCCGCCGGGTCGGCGAGCACCTGAGCGCCCCGCCCCGCGCGCTGCACGGCGGGTGAGGACGGTGTCCCACCCGGACCGCCCGTACCGGTCGGAGCCCGCGTTCCGCCCGTACCACCAGCGACATCCGGAGCATCCGCGGGCCGACCCCGGCCGGCCGCCCCGGAACCCGCTCGCCGCCGCCCACCGGGCTCGCTGGTACGACGACGAGGCCGGGCCGCTGGTCCGCCCGTACGCCGTGACCGGGGGCCGGACCGGCGCCGGTGAGCAGCAGTTCGACCTGATCGCCGTGGTCGTCTCCGACCTGCCCGACCCGGCGTTCGCCCCGGACGCGCCCGAGCCGCCGGTCGGCCCGGAGCAGGCGCGCATCCTCGGCCTGTGCCGGGGCACGCCGCTGTCCGTGGCCGAGCTGGCCGCCGACCTCGACCTGCCGGTGGGGGTCGTGCGGGTGCTGCTCGGCGACCTGCTGGCGGCCGGGTTCATCCGAGTCAGCCGCCCCGTCCCGCCCGCCCTGCTCCCCGACGAGCGCATCCTCCAGGAGGTCGTCCATGGGCTCCGCGCACTCTGACCACCCGTCCGACCGTTGGCCGTCCGATCCGGTGGATCCGGCCGACTCCGTGCTCACGCTCAAGATCCTGGTGGCGGGCGGCTTCGGGGTCGGCAAGACGACGCTGGTCGGAGCCGTCAGCGAGATCCGCCCGCTGCGCACCGAGGAACGGCTGACCGAGGCCGGGCGGGAGGTGGACGACCTGGACGGGGTGGAGCGCAAGACCACCACCACGGTGGCGATGGACTTCGGCCGGATCACCATCCGGGAGGGGTTGGCCCTCTACCTGTTCGGCACCCCGGGGCAGGACCGGTTCTGGTTCCTCTGGGACGAGCTGGCGCAGGGCGCGCTGGGTGCGGTGGTGCTCGCGGACACCCGGCGGCTGACCGACTGCTTCCCAGCCGTCGACTTCTTCGAGCACCGCGGCATCCCGTTCGTCGTCGCGGTGAACCGTTTCTCCGGGACCCGTGAGTACGGTCCGGAGGAGGTCGCCCGAGCGCTGGACCTGGACTCCGGTACGCCCGTGGTGCTCTGCGATGCCCGGCGGCGCGCCTCCGGCAAGGAGGTGCTGATCAACCTGGTCGAGCACGCCGGGCGGGTGCACGCGGCCCGGCTGCTGGCGGAGGTCTCGCCGGCCCGGTGACAGACAGACGGCAGGAGGCAGACGACAGGAACAGATGACCGGTGACGGATGACGGGTGACGGATAACAGATGACAGCCGACAGATAACGGATTTCGAAATCTGTCAGCTGTCATCTGTTCGTCGTCGTTCCCCGCAGCCGCTACCCGCTCAGCTGTGCCACTGGAACACGATCTTCGTCCAGGTCGATCCCGGACAGTTGCCCCAGACCGCCCACGCCTCCGGCCGGGCACCGATCCACAGGCCGACGGAGTAGCTGCCGTTGGCGCAGTAGGTGATGGTGCGCAGCTGGCCGGAGTAGATGTTGCAGTACCCCTCCCAGCGCCACCCGTAGTTGGCCGTGATGACGCAGTGGTAGGGGGCGGCGGCGACGTGGGGCGAGGCCGCGGCCGCGCCCGGGGTGATGGTCTGGTCGTCGGCCGGCGCCGCGGCGGCCGGCAGGGTGGCGGTCCCGAGCATGCCGAGGGCGGCCGCGGTGGCCATCCCGAACGTGGCGATCTTCCTGGCGATGCAGCCTCGCATGGTGGTTCTCCTCGCTCAACGGTTCCCATCGGGCGGAATGCCCCGGCCGGGCGGTGGTCGGCGGAGGGTGAATTCCCGCCTCCCGTCCGGCCGATGACGAATTGCACACGAATGACTGCGCACCGTGAGAGGACGACCTATGATGTGACCTGTGTCACAACCTGTCCGGTTGGGCTGGGGCCAGCCCCGACTGGGCGTTCGGAATGCCGATTTCCGGGGAGAACGGCATGGCGGAATGCAGCGGACGGTACGCGGGCGGACGGCGGAAGGACTTCGGTCCGGAGCCGACGGAACGCCAATCCACCGATTTCAACCGCGTGTTCACGGCACTGCTGCCCAGACTCCAACAGGCGGCCGCGATGCTCACCGGCAGCCCGCTCGCGGCCGGCGACATCGTCCACGACGCGTACCTGCGGATCGCCCGCCGCCCCGAGCGCTTCCTCAGCCATCCGCAGCCGTACGCCTACGTGTTCACCACGATGACGAACATCCTGCGCGACCAGTGGCGCCGGGAGCGCCGCCGGGTGGCGCTGCCCGAGGTGCCCGAGTTCGCCGAGGCGGCGGAGCGCGGCCGCGCCGCGTTCGAAGCGCCGTACGGCGGGATGGCCGAGCTGCAGGCCCGCTGGGAGGTGGTCCGGCTGCTCGGCTTCCTGACCGTCAAGCAGGCCCGCGCCGTGGTGCTGGTGGACCTCGACGGCTACTCCGTCGACGAGGCCGCCGAACTGCTCGGCCTCCACCGCAGCACCCTGGCCGTCACCCGACGCCGCGCCCACGGCCGGCTGCGCGCGGTCCTGGAGCGCGAGCGCCGGCACGACCCCTGACGACCGGCGACGGCCCCTGACGTCCGGCGACGACCCCTGACGACCGTCGAGTGCCCGGTCGACCGCCGACGGCCCGGGCCGTCCGCACCCCGACGCACCGAGCCGACGGTAAGTCGGCTGATGCGCGACCCCGGCCCGTACGCTGAAAATCGTGATCACGTACGAGGACCACAGCCTCCGCGCCCTGGCCGAGGACGGCCGCTGGCCCGAGCTGCTCGCCGCCTACCGGCAGGGCCGGGCGGCCGCCGTCGTGCAGGGCGGGGAGCAGGCCGCGGTGGCCCTGACCGCGCCGCTCGGCCATCTGATCGCCTACGCGGCACCGCCCGAACTGGCCGTCCGGCTGTTCGACGCGGATGGCGGTGAGGGGACGGTCGCCGGGGTGGCCGACCACGACGCCGGTCCGCTCTGGGAGGTGCTGGCGACCCGCCACTCCTGGCTGCGGCTGGCCCCGCTGCTCGGTCCGGCCCCGGTGCGCCGTCTGGTCGCGCACACCCGGGTGCTGCTCGGCGAGGACCTCTCGTACGGGGCCGAGCCCGATCCGGAAGGTGTGCCGCTGCGCCTGGAACCCTGGGAGAAGGCGGGCTGGGACGAGGCCGCGCGGGTGCGCGAGTACCTGCCGGGCGGGGGAGCGCGCAGCGCGGTGCTGACCCTGCCGGCCAGCCGCGAGGGCCTGGTCCAGGTCGAACTGCCGAAGGCGGCGGCCCGGCCGGGCGGGCAGCGGGTCACCCGGGGCCTGGCCGAGCTGGCCGCGCTGGTGCCCTGGGCGGAGGTGGTCTGTGTCCGCGGTCCGGCCCCGCAGGCGACTGCCGTGCTGGCCCGGGGCCGACGGGTGCTCGGCGGGTTCCTGCCGTTCGCGCTCGTCTACCCGGCGCTGGTGCAGGCCGCCGCGGTCGGCCGGACGCACGGTTGCGCGCACGGGCGGCTGCGGCTCTGGCGCGCGCTGGGCGCGATGGCCGGCGCGAGCGGCCCGGACCGCTCCGAGGTGGACGCCCTGGTGGCCCGGATGCGCTGCTTCACCTGGCAGGAGCCGACCGCCGGGCTGCGCCATCTGCACGTTGCGCTGGAGGATCCGGCCAGCGGGGTGACCTGGGCGGTCAGCGGCTCGCAGGAGCTGTGAAGGAGCTGTGAACCGGGCCCGGGCGGGAGCCCCGGACGGAACGGGGGACCCCCGGCCCGGCGCCGTTTCCGGGGGAAGGTGACAGGCGCCGGACCGGGGGAGTGCGGGGTGTTGGCTCAGCTGGTGGCCGTCGCAGCGGCGGGGACGGCCTCCGGAGCGGGGTCGGCCTCCGGCGCGGGACGGGCGGGCCCGTGGGTGTCGACCAGCGTGAGTTCGTCGAACGGCAGCTCGCCGTCGAGCACCCGACGGGCGCGCTCGCCGTCCAGTTCGCCGGTCCAGTGGCCGATCAGAACGGTCGCGACGGCGTTGCCCGCGAAGTTGGTGAGCGCCCGGGCCTCCGACATGAACCGGTCGATGCCGACGATCAGGCCGACCCCGTCCACCAGCGCCGGCTTGTGCGACTGCAGCCCGCCCGCGAGGGTGGCCAGCCCGGCACCGGTGACTCCGGCCGCGCCCTTGCTCGCGATCACCATGAACACCAGCAGCGAGAGCTGCTCGCCGATCGACATCGGCTTGTCCATCGCCTCGGAGATGAAGATCGAGGACATGGTGAGGTAGATCGCGGTGCCGTCCAGGTTGAAGCTGTAGCCGGTCGGCACGGTGATGCCGACGACCGGGCGGCTGACGCCGAGGTGCTCCATCTTGGCGATCAGCCGGGGCAGCGCGCTCTCGGAGGAGGAGGTCGAGAGGATCAGCAGGAACTCGCGTCCGAGGTACTTGAGCAGCGCGAACACGTTGACCCCGGCGACCAGGCGCAGCAGCGCGCCGAGCACCACGACGACGAAGAGCACGCAGGTCACGTAGAAGCCGATCATGATCACGGCGAGGCTCTTCAGCGCGTCGACGCCGGTCGCCCCGACCACCGCCGCCATCGCCCCGAAGGCGCCGACCGGCGCGACCCACATGATCATCGACATGATCCGGAAGACCAGCCGCTGGAGGTGCTCGATCCCGCGCAGCACCGGGGCGCCGACCGGGCCCATCGCCTGCAGCGCGAAGCCGGCCAGCAGCGCGACCAGCAGGGTCTGCAGCACCTTGCCCTGGGTGAGGGCCGAGAACAGGGTGTCGGGGATCATCCCGAGCAGGAAGTCGGTGGTCGACTGGGCGCCGCCGGCGGCGGCCTGGGCGTGGCCGGACTTGGCGAGCGCGGCGGTCAGGTGCAGGCCGTCGCCGGGCTCCAGCAGGTTGCCGACGACCATGCCGATGGCCAGCGCGACGGTCGACATGGCGAGGAAGTAGCCGATGGCGAGGCCGCCGACCTTGCCGACCTTGGCGGCCTTGGTGACCGAGCCGATGCCCAGCACGATGGTGCAGAAGATCACCGGGCTGATCATCATCTTGATCAGATTGACGAACCCGGTGCCGACCGGCTTCAGCCCCACGGCGAAACCGGGGGCGGCCAGTCCGACCACTACGCCCGCGACCACCGCGGCGATCACGGCCAGGTAGAGGTAGTGGGTCCGGTCCTTGCGTCTGGGTCCCCCCGCCGTGGTGTTCTCGGTGATCGACATCTGCGGCTCCTTCGCCCTGCAGTCCTGGCGGCCCCGGGTGGTGGGCCGCTCCGACTATGGGGTCCGGGCGTGACGGAGGTCACGTTTGCGTTCATAGAGTTCATGGCGCGACGGGAGCGGTCCGGCCCCTGGGGGCGGCCCGGGCCGTGGTGCACACTGGCAGGCATGTCCGTGAGCACCGCCCCCACCCGCTCGCGTCACCGGGTGTTCCCCCTGCCGCGCCGGCTGGTCCGCAGCCTGGCCGGGCAGCTGTTCGTCGTCCAGGTGGTCATCGTCGCCGCCGTGGTCGCGGGCGGCGCGGTGCTCGCGTACCTGTTCACCGCCGAGCGAACCGAGGACGCGGCCCGCCGCGAGGTCACCTCGGTCGCCCACGCCGTCGCCGACTCGCCGACCGTGCGCTCCGCCGTCGGCGGGCCCGACCCGACCGCAGTGCTCCAGCCGTACGTCGAGCAGGTGCGCCAGGACACCGGGGTCTCCTTCATCACCGTCATGGACACCGACGGGGTGCGCTGGACCCACCCGTTGCCCGAGCAGATCGGCAAGCGCTACCTCGGGCACATCGACTGGGCGCTGGCCGGCCAGACCCGCAGCGAGACGTACACCGGCACGCTCGGCCCGTCCGTGCGGGTGGTCACCCCGGTGTGGGACGACCGGCACCGGGTGGTCGCCCTGGTCAGCGTGGGGCTGACGCTGGAGTCGATCTCCGGCCAGCTGAGCGGACCGCTGCTGGCCCTGGTCGGGGTCGCGGTGGCCGCCCTGGCGCTCGGCGGGGCGGGCACCTACCTCGCCAACTCCCGGCTGCGGCGGCACACCCACGGCATGGGGCCGGACGAGCTCAGCCACCTCTACGAGTACCACCAGGCGACCCTGCGCTCGGTGCGCGAGGGGCTGATCCTGCTCGACCGCGCGCACCGGGTGGTGCTGTGCAACGACGCCGCCCGCGAACTGCTCGGACTGGCAGGCGAGTTGGACGGGCGCCCGGTGGCCGGACTGGGACTGCCGGAGGCACTGGTGGCGGCCGTGCTCGGCGAGGCGCCGGTGCGGGACGAGGTGCACCTGACCGCCGAGCGGGTCGTGGTGCTCAACACCTCCACCATCGGCACCGGCCTCGGCCGGGTGGTCACCCTCCGCGACCACACCGAACTGCAGTCGCTCAGCGGAGAGTTGGACTCGGTGCGCGGCTTCACCGAGGCGCTCGGCGCACAGGCGCACGAGGCCGCCAACCGGCTGCACGCCGTCGTCTCGCTGATCGAACTCGGCCGCCACGAACAGGCGGTGGAGTTCGCCACCGCCGAACTCGCCCTCGCCCAGCAGCTCACCGACCGGGTGGTCGCGGCGGTCAGCGAGCCGGTGCTGGCCGCGCTGCTGCTCGGCAAGGCGGCCCAAGCGGCCGAACGGGGCGTGGAGTTGACCCTCACTGAGGACAGCCGGATCGACGACGGGGTGCTGCCGCCCGGGCTCTCCCCCCGGGACCTGATCACCGTCCTCGGCAACCTCATCGACAACGCGGTGGACGCCGCGATCGCCGGGGCCGCGCACAGCCCGGTCGCACCGGAGGTCACCGTCACGGCGCGGATCGAGGACTCGGGGCAGGGGGACGGCGGGGGCGGCGGTGGAACCGGCCATGCGGACACCCGGGGCGGCTGCCTGCTGCTGCGGGTCGCCGACACCGGCGCGGGCATCGACCCGGCCGCCGTGGAGGACGTGTTCCGGCGCGGCTGGAGCACCAAGCAGGACGGCCGCGGGCACGGCCTCGGGCTGGCCCTGGTCGCCCAGGCCGCCCGGCGCAACGGCGGCACCGTCGAGGTCGGGCGCGACCGCGGCGCGGTGCTCACCGTATGGCTGCCGCTGGCCGGCCGGGTGCGGGAGCGCGAAGGGGCCCCGGCGTGACCGGCGCCGCCGCCGAGGCCCGCAACGGGATCTCCGTCCTGGTCGTGGAGGACGACCCGGTGGCCGCCGCCGCGCACACCCTGTACGTCGAACGCGAGCCAGGCTTCCACGCCGTCGGCACCGTCCACAGCTGCGCCGACGCGCTGCGCTTCCTGGAGCGGGCGCGCGCCGCCGGGGCGCCCGTCGACCTCACCCTGCTCGACCTCTACCTGCCGGACGGCCACGGCCTCCAGCTGTGCCGCACGCTGCGCGCGGCCGGGCACGGCACCGACGTCATCGCGGTGACCTCGGCGCGCGACCTCGCCATGGTCCGGCAAGCGGTGTCGGCGGGGGTCGTGCAGTACCTGCTGAAACCGTTCAGCGCGGCGGCCCTGCACGACCGGCTGGAGCGCTACGCCCGCTACCGGGACAGCCTCGGGCGCACCGGCGAGGCGACCGGCCAGGACGAGGTCGACCAGGCGCTGGCCCTGCTCCGCACGCCCGAGCGCACCTCGCTGCCCAAGGGGCTGAGCGCGCCCACCCTGGACACCGTCGCCTCGGTGCTGCGGGAGGCCTCGACCGGGCTGTCGGCGGCGGCCGCCGGCGCCGCCGCCGGGGTGTCCCGGATCACCGCGCGGCGCTACCTCGAACACCTGGTGGACACCGGCCGGGCGGTGCGCGAGCCGCAGTACGGGAGCGTCGGGCGGCCGGAGCTCTGCTACCGGTGGAAGGGGCGGTGACGCTACCGGCCGGTCGGGTTCGGTCCTGTTCGGGCGGGTCCGGTCAGGAGCGGTCGGCGGCGTGACCTCCCGGCGGGTCGGTCGTTGGGCTGGCCGGGGGCGGCGCAGGCGGTACCGGGGGAGGTTCACTCGCTCGGGTGGTTCTGGGTGCCCCGAAGCATTCCGCCAGGTCAAGGGCGATAAAGTTAGGCTTACCTAACTTCTTCTGGGGGTTCGCCTTGTCGCTCGCCGCCGTACCCGCCCAGGCCGCCACCGCCACCGCGGCCCCGCCCTCCGGCGAGGCCATCCTGCGCCGACAGCGCGTCCGCGAGTCCGCGGCCCGGACGTACGCCCGCTCCTTCCCGATCGTCCCGGTCCGGGCCCACGGCATGACCGTCGAGGGCGCCGACGGGCGCCGCTACCTGGACTGCCTCTCCGGCGCCGGGACGCTCGCCCTGGGCCACAACCACCCCGTCGTGCTGGAGGCGATCCGCCGCACCCTCGACAGCGGCGCCCCGCTGCACCTGCTCGACCTCGCCACCGCCGAGAAGGACGACTTCACCAGCGCGCTTTTCGAGAGCCTGCCCGCCGAGTTCGCCGCCCGCGCCCGGGTGCACTTCTGCGGACCGGCCGGCACGGACGCCGTCGAGGCCGCGCTCAAACTGATGCAGACCGCCACCGGCCGCCCCAGCGCGCTCGCCTTCACCGGCGCCTACCACGGCATGACCGCCGGCGCCCTCGCGCTCACCGGCAACGTCGCCGTCAAGGAGCCGTTGCCCGGCGGCGGCGAGGTGGTCCGGCTGCCCTACCCGTACGGCTACCGCTGCCCGTTCGGGGTCGGCGGCGAGACGGGCGCGGAACTCGGCGCGACCTACGTGGAACGGCTGCTGGACGACCCCTCGGGCGGGGTGGTGCCGCCCGCCGCGATGATCCTGGAGGCCGTCCAGGGCGAGGGCGGGGTCGTCCCCGCGCCCGACGGCTGGCTGCGCGAAATGCGCCGGATCACCGCCGAACGCGGCATCCCGCTGATCGTGGACGAAGTGCAGACCGGCGTCGGACGCACCGGCGCGATGTGGGCCGTCGAGCACAGCGGCATCGTCCCGGACGCCATGGTGCTCTCCAAGGCCATCGGCGGCAGCCTGCCGCTCGCCGTCGTCGTCTACCACGAGGACTACGACGGCTGGCGGCCCGGCGCCCACACCGGCACCTTCCGCGGCAACACCCTCGCCATGGCCGCCGGCGCCGCCACCCTGCGGTACGTCGCCGCGCACGGGCTGGCCGAGCGGGCGGCCGTGGCGGGCGCCCGGATGACCGCCCGGCTGCGGGAGCTCGCCGCGGAACTGCCGGTGATCGGCGACGTCCGCGGGCGGGGGCTGATGATCGGCGTCGAACTGGTCGACCCGGCCGCCGAGCCCGACGCCTGCGGCGCCCGGCCGGCCGATCCGGCGCTCGCCGTACGGGTCCGGGAGGCCTGCTTGGCGCGCGGGCTGATCGTCGAACTCGGCGGGCGGCACGACGCGGTGCTGCGGCTGCTGCCGCCGCTCACCATCACCGACGAGCAGGTCGCCGCGGTGCTGGAGCGGCTGGCGGACGCGATCGCGTCAGCATCGGCATCGGCTTCGGCTTCCGCTCCAGCCGGCGGGGGTGGCGCATGACCGCCGACTCGTCCGGGGCGGTGCCCGAACCGCCCGGCGAGGACGTCCCCCTGGACGCGCTCGCGGGCGGCGCCGGCGGGCCCGGGGCGCTCGGCCCGTTGCTGGCCACCGTCCTCGACGCGCTCGACACCGGCACCGCACGGCGCTCCGGACCGCTGCCCGCCGGCAGCCCGGCCGAGATCGCCGCCCTGGTCGCGGACGGGCTGTCCGGAGCCCGCGGGCGCGGTGCACTGGCCCGGCTCACCGAACTGCTCGCCTACGGCGCCGCCGACCCCGCCGACCCGGCCTGCGCCGCCCACCTGCACTGCCCGCCGCTCGCCGTCGCGACCGCGGCCGACCTCGCGGTCAGCGCGCTCAACCCCTCGCAGGACTCCTGGGACCAGGCCCCCGCCGCGACGGCCCTGGAGACCGCGCTGATCGCCGAACTGGCCGCGCTGGTCGGCTACGACCCGGCGCGGGCGGCCGGGGTGCTCACCTCCGGCGGCACCGAGTCCAACCTGATGGGGCTGATGCTGGCACGGGACCAGAAGCTCGACGGCATCGTGGAGCTGGACGGGATCCCGGCGGGCATACGGCCGTGCATCCTCGCCTCCGAGGCCGCGCACTTCTCCGTCCAACGCTCGGCCGCCCTGCTGGGACTCGGCGAGCGGGCCGTCATCGCCGTCCCCGTCGACCGCCGACTCCGGATGGCGCCCGAGGAGTTGGAACGAGTACTGGCCGAGGCCAGCTGGGCCGGTCGGACCCCGATCGCCGTCGTCGCCACCGCCGGCACCACCGACACCGGCGCGATCGACCCGCTCGGCGCCGCCGCCGACCTGGCCGGACGCTACGGCGCCTGGCTGCACGTCGACGCCGCGTACGGCGGCGGCGCGCTGCTCTCCGACCGGCTCGCCCCGCTGCTCGACGGCATCGGCCGCGCCGACTCGGTCTCCCTCGACTGGCACAAGCTCGGATGGCAGCCCGCGGCCGCCGGGGTCTTCCTGGTCCGCCGGGCGGAGACGTACGTCTCGCTCGCCCGTCGCGCCGAGTACCTCAACCCGGTGGACGACGAGCAGGCCGGCTACCCCAGCCTGCTCGGCCGCTCGCTGCGCACCACCCGGCGGGCCGACGCCTTCAAGCTCGCCGTCACGCTGCGCACCCTCGGCCGCGAGGGGCTCGGCCGGCTGGTCGACACCTGCCACGACCTGGCGCTGGCGGCGGCCGCCGCCGTCCGGGCCGAACCCTCGCTCGAACTGCACTCCGAGCCGGTCCTCACCGCGCTGCTGTTCCGCTACCGGCCGCCGGGGCTGACGGACGAGGCCGCCGTGGACGAGCTGAACGGGCGGCTGCGCCGACTGCTGCTGCGCACCGGGCGTGCGGTGGTCGGGCGCACCGAGCTGCCGGGGGCCGGACCGGGGCGGGTGCGGCTGAAGCTCACGCTGCTCAACCCGCACACGACGGTGGGGGAGGTGGGCGCGTTGCTGCGGGAGGTGGTCGGCGCGGGGCGCAAGGTCGCCGGGGAACGGGCGGGGTAGGGGCGTTGGCCGGGGTGGACCCGTGCCCACCGTTGGGGCGGGGCACGGGGTCGAGGTCCGGGGTGGGGTCAGGCGTTCAGCAGGATGCCGCGCGTGAGTTCCCAGGTGTCGGGGTCGGCGGCGACCAGCAGGCCGTCCACGCAGCCCGGGGCTTCGGGCTGGTAGGGGGCGCCGTCCAGCCGGGCCGCGAGGCCACCGGCCTCGGTGAGCAGGAGCGAGCCCGGGGCGTGGTCCCAGGGGAGGGTGCGCCAGTAGAAGATGAAGTCGGTCCGGCCCTCGACGACGTCCGGGTATTCGATCCCGGCGGCGCTGCGGCCGGGGGAGATCTCGCCGAAGGCCGAGCAGCCGGTCTCCAGGCGGCGGCGGTGCTCCGGGGAGAGGAAGCGGCTCTTCAGGATGCCGGTGAGCTTCCCGGCGTCGGCGGGTGCCGGTGGGCGGGTGAGGCGCGCGCCGTCGCGCCAGGCGCCGGAGCCCAGTTCGGCGCGGTAGCCGGTCGCGGTGGCGGGCTGCCAGATCCACGAGGCGACCGTCCGGCCGGTGCGGACCAGGGAGCACATCACGGCGTAGTCGGGGCGTCCGGCGACGAAGTTGGAGGTGCCGTCCACCGGGTCGACCAGCCAGACGGCGGGCTCGTCGTGGATGGCCTGGGCGAGCGACGGCTCGGCGGCCACCGCCTCCTCGCCGACCACCGGGACGGGGAGGAGCTCGTGCAGGCGGCGGGCGATGATCGCCTCGGCCTCGCGGTCGGCGATCGTCACGATCTCGCCGGGTGCCTTCTCCATCACCTCACCGGCGGCCAGAGCCCGGAAGCGCGGCTCCACCGCCTCGGCCGAAGCCTCGGCGAGTATGTCCGCCACCTTGTCCATCAGCACGTTCGCGCTCCCTTCGCCGTTACCCACTTTCGCACGAGTGGGCGAATGGGGTGTCGGCGGACAGCTGACGACAAACAGATTTCAGATGACAGATGACAGATGACAGATTTCGAAATCTGTCAGCTGTCAGCTGTCATTTGTTCGCCCTCGGGCACCCGAGTGTTCGCCGCCAGCCGTCAGCCGCCCAGGTAGTGGAATCCCGGGCGGGGGTGCATCAGGAACTCGTGGTGCGAGATGTTCCACGCGTACGCGCCCGCCATCGCGAACAGCACCCGGTCCGCCGCCCGCAGGCCCGCTGCGCCGCTCGCCGCCCGGGCGAGCACGTCCTTCGGGGTGCACAGCTGCCCGGCCAGGGTCGCCCGGCCGGTGCCGACGGCGGGGCGCGGCCAGAGGTGCGGCCAGGCGTCCACCGGGAGCACCGTGAAGGGCTGGGAGTGCCCGCGGGTGGCGGGGGTGCGCAGGTGGTGGGTGCCGCCGCGGACCACCGCGAAGTCCTCACCGTGGCTGCGCTTCACGTCCAGCACCTCGGTCGCGTACCAGCCGCAGTACGCGGTCAGCGCCCGGCCGGGCTCGATCCGCAGGGTCAGCCCGGGGTGGGTGTCGAGGAGCTTGGCCAGGCCCTCGCCGAAGGCCGTCCAGTCGAAGCGCTGCGCCGGGTCGTCGTAGTCCACCGCCATCCCGCCGCCGATGTTGACCTCGGTGAGCGGGAAGCCGTTGCGCTCGGCCAGTTCGGCCGACCAGGTGACGATCTGCTCGGCGACCGCCAGCTGCTCCGCCGCCGCCAGTCCGCTGGCCAGGTGGGCGTGCACCCCGCGCAGGCGCAGCTGCCGGCCGAGCGGGCCGCCGTCGGCGAGCAGCCGGACGCACTTCTCGGCCCGGTCCGGGTCGAGCCCGAACGGGGTCGGCCGTCCGCCCATCGCCAGCGGCACCGCGTCCAGGGCGTCGGTGACCACCGGCAGGTTGACCCGCAGCAGGACGTCCACCGCCGCCCCCGGCCGCTCCGCCAGTACGGCGGCGAGTCGGTGCAGCTCCTGCTCGCTCTCGACGTGCCAGCGGTGCACCCCGGCGTCCACGGCGGCGGCGATCTCGGCCGGGGTCTTGCCCGGCCCACCGAAAGCCAGCGGCGCGTCCGGAACGGCGGCTCGCACGTGCGCCAACTCCCCGCCGCTGGAAACCTCGTAGCCGTCGACGGCGTCGCGCAGCGCGGTCAGCAGCGGCGCCTCCGGGTTGGCCTTGGCGGCGTAGTACAGCTCGACCCGCTCGGGCAGCGCGGCCCGGACGGCGGCGGCGTGCTCGCGCAGCGCGGCCAAGTCGTATACGTAGGCGGGCAGTTCGTCGGGTGCGAGCGAGGCGACATGGTGGTGGACGGTGCTGTTCGCGGTATTGCTCATGGTGTTGCTCATCGGGCGGCGCTCCCGGCGGGAAGGTGGGCGGTCATGCGGGCGGCCTCGGCGAGCACCGAGCCGGCCAGCGGGGAGGGCAGTCGGACGTACCCGGCCTCGCGGTCGGCCTTGCGCTCCCAGCGGGTCAGCAGGTTGGCCTTGGCGGGCAGCGGGACGCCGGCCAGCAGCGCCCGCAGCCGGGGCGGGCGGCCGTGCGGGGCCGCGTACTCCTCCAGGACGTCCCGGACGGCCTGCCAGAGCGCGCCCTCCAGCTCGGGATGGCGGTCGGCGAGCGCGGCGAGCAGTTCGGCAACGTGGTTGACCAGCAGGCAGTAGACCACCCGGTCCCAGCCGCGCTCGGCGTCGTATGTCATCGGGCCGGCCACCTCGGGCGGCAGGGCGGCCAGGATGTCGGCGTTCTGCTCGGGGACCAGCTTGGTGCCTTCGAGGTCGCGGAAGAGCACCTGCGCCGGGCGGCCCTCGGCGTCGACGCCGATCAGCACGTTCTGCAGGTGCGGCTCCAGTACCACGCCGTGGTCGAAGTAGGCGGCCAGCACCGGCGGGAGGAGCAGTCGCAGGTAGTCGCGCCACCAGTCGAGTGCCGCCGTGCTGTCCGAACTCCCGCCCAGCAGGCGGGAGATGTGTGCCGAACTGGTCGGGTGCTCGTCGGCGACGGCGGCGGCGAGCAGCGGGGTGACACCGGGGCGCAGCAGGCCGCCGAACCCCTCGCGCAGGATCAGGCCGAAGCCCTCGTACAGCGCCCGGTCCGGGCGGCCGTCGGCGCCGGGCAGGGCGAGGGTGCGGAACGCGGGCTCGCGCAGCATCGCCGCCCCGGGGAAGCGCCGGGCGAGGTCGGTGAGCGCGGGGTCGAGCAGCCGGGTGAGCGCGACGGCGCCGGTGAGCTCGTAGGCGGCGTTCTTGCGGAGGCAGTTGGTGATGCGCACGTTGAGGCTGAACTTGAGGAAGGCGTCCGCGCCGTACAGGGTGCGCACCGAGGCGGTGGCGGCGAAGCGCTCGCCGCGCGGGCCGAGGTCGAGGACGTCGCCGCGCGCCAGGGCGGCGCGCAACAGCGGCTGGTCGCCGATGAGTTGGTACTGCCAGGGGTGGGCGGGCAGCAGTCGGTAGCCGTCCGGCACCTCGCCGAGGCCGTCCAGCACGGCGCTCGCGCCCTCGTCCAGGGACTCCTCGGCCAGCAGCTCGGCGCGGACGGCGAGGTGGCGCAGCGGGAAGGCCGCGCGGGACTCGGGCGCGTAGTGGCGCCAGTCGCCGCGGGCGGCGGAGCGGGACTTGGGAGCCGGGTGGAAGCGGTGGCCGAATAGCAGGGCCTGCTCGGACTCCAGGTAGCGGTCCGCCCCGGCGGCCGGACGCTCGGCCAGGCCCGCGCCCACGCCGCGGTGGCTGGACGCCACCTGGTCGAGGAACTCCTCGTTCACCGTGCCGGTGCGCAGCTCCAGTTCGTCCTGGGCGTACCCGGCCAGCTCGCGCCAGCCCAACTCGCGCCACCCGTCCGGGGTTTCCTCGTGCACGGGGCCGGTGAAGCGGTGCGCGCCGAGCAACGAGGTGCGGCGCAGGGCGACCCGCAGCAGGGTGCCGCGGCGCGGCAGGCGCAGCAGCAGCCGGCCGTCGTCGACGGCGGTCTGGTGCTCGGGCGCGGATACCTCGCGCAGCAGGCAGTTGAGCAGGGTGTGGGCCACCGCCTCGTCGGTGCCGGGCAGTTCGGCGGCGGCTTCGAGGGGAAGGGCGGCTTCGAGGGGAAGTGCGGCGGGGAGGGTGGCGGGCCGGGCGGTCATCGGGGGCTCCTACGGGTCAGGAGGGCGAGCAGGGCGGCGGCCAGTGCGGCGACGGTGCCGGTGACGATCGGGGCGGCCGGTCCGCCGCTGCCGTTGGCGAGCGCGGCGGCGAGTCCGGCGGCGACGGCACCGCACTTGGAGACGGTTTCGCGGGTGCCGAACATCCGGCCTGGCGCGCGGCCACGAGCGGCTTCGGCGGCGAGGACGGCGAGGCAGACCAGGCCGAAGGTCATGCCGAGCCCGAGCACCGCCCGGGTGAGGGCGAAGGTGAGCAGGGAGTGGGCCGGGGCGTGACCGGCCAGCCCGAGGGCGACCAGGACGAAACCCAGGGCCAGTCCGGTCCGGGGGCGCGCCTCGACGGCGGCGTGCACCCGCCCGGCACCGACCAGGTAGACCAGGTGCGGCAGCGCGAACAGGAGGCCCGCGACGGTGCCGTTGACGCCCGGCAGCCGCTGCTGGACCAGGGTGATCAGGTACGGGAAGGAGATGACGGTGGCGAAGACGAAGGCGAACTCGAAGGTGTAGAGCAGCCTGAGCGAGCCCGGCGGGTCGACCTCGACGGCGTCGCGGCCGGTTCGGGCGGCGGCCGGATGGACCGGCTCCGGCAGGAAGTTGAGCAAGGCCGCGGCGGTCAGCGGCAGCACCGCCAGCACCAGGTACTGCCGGTGCGGGTCGATCCACGGCGACAGCGCGCCGACCAGGATCGGTGCTGTGACCAGGGCGGCCCGGGCGCTGCCCTGCATCAGGGTCAGCGCCTTGGACAGCTGGGAGCCGTCCAGGGCGGCCGCGAGGTAGCCGTTGGTGGCGGAGAAGGTGCCGCCGAGGAAACCCTGGAGGACCAGCGCGATGGTGAAGGCGGGCAGGCTGTCGGCGGCTCCCGCGAGCAGGAAGGACACGGCGAGGCCGAGTTGGGCGCGCAGCAGCAGCCGCTTCTGGCCGAAGCGGTCGGCCAGTCGGCCCCACAGCGGTGCGCCGAGGGCGGTGAAGACGGTCGGCACGATGTAGAGCAGGCCGGCCCAGTGCCCGTCGTGGTCGCCGAGGCCCGGGAGGATCTCGGTCAGGTAGGGCGGCAGGCCGAGGGCGGCGAAGGAGGCGACGAAGTAGCAGGCCGCCACCGCGTGCACCTGGCGTCGGTCCAGTCCGACCGTTCCGGCCGACCGCGGCAGTGGCTCGACGGTGGTCATGAACGGTCCTTCGGCAGCAGGTAGTTGGGTCCGTCGGTGTAGTGCTTGTTGATGTCGGCGGCGCCGCTTCGCTCCTTGCTCAGCAGGGTGCCGGCGCTCACCATGGCCTTGACCGGCAGCCGTTCGGCGTCCAGCAGGGCGGTGCGCAGCGGCTGCCCGGCCGGGCCGAGGCGGTCGACGGCCTCGGTGAGGGTGGTGCGCAGCAGCTCCAGGCTCCGTTCCAGCGGCACCCGGCCGTGCGCGGCGAGGCCGAAGGCGAGCGAGGCGGTGCACAGGTGGCCGGTGATCGTGGTGAACAGGTCGGTGAGCGCGCGGTCCTGCTCGCCGAGGATTCTTGGGTCGCGGAACTCGGCGGCCAGCGGGGCCAGTTCGCCGATCCGGAAAGTGTTGATCCGGGGGCCGTCGGTGTCCTTGTAGAGCAGCCGCAGACCGGAGCCGTCGAGGACGAGGGAGGTGTTCTGCTGGTGCGACTCCAGGGCGATGCCATGGCCGAACAGGGCGGTCTGCCAGTCGACCAGCAGCCGCAGCAGCTCCTCGTACAGGGCGAGGACGGAGCCCTGGTGGAAGCGGTCGGCCAGGTGGTCGATCACCAGTCGCCCGTCGGGGGCTTCGGCGAGCAGGGCGGCCAGCGACACGGTGACGGCGCCGTCCAGGCCGTCCGGGTAGCGGCGCAGCAGGACGGCGAGCAGCTCGTCGTCGGCGTGCGCGTAGCGCTGTTCGTCGACGTGCAGCACCCGTCCGGTGAAGCGCGGCTCGCGGGCTACCACGGCCTCCACCAGGCGCTGCCCGACCGCCCCGTTGACCAGGGTGACCGGCTTGATGGTGCGCCGGTTGCGCATCCCCAGGGTCGCGGTGGCCAGCGGCAGTTTGAGGTGGCAGGCCGGGTCCGCGACGACGGCGACGGTGCGCATGGACAGCGTCGGCAGCACATCGAGGTACGGCTCGGGAGCGAGCACCGAGCCAGGGGCGATCCGACTGAAGTCCTCTCCCGCGGTGAGCGGGTGGACCGGGACGGTCAGGAACTCGCCCGGCACGCCAAGCTGTTCGGCGCTCGGCCACCAAGCGGGCAGCGGGCCGTCACCGCGTACGGTCAGGCGACCGGCCGGGACGGCGAGCCAGCGCAGCCGGAACGTGGGATGGAACTCCGGTGCGTAAGCGCGCAGTTGCGGCTTGGTCAGGCCGGAGCGGCCGCGTGCGGTCGGATACACCGGGTGGTCCAGGAAGGCGGCCAGGGCCTCGAAGCCGAGCGAGGCGCGGGGGCCGGTCCAGTCGGCCACGTCCTTGCCGTAGCGCTCGGCGAGTTCGGTGTGCACCTCGGGCAGCACCCGGTCGTGCAGTTCCATGGTGGCGAGGGTCTGCCGGCACTCCTCGGCGAAGGCCAGGTGGCCCGGGCGGTCCAGCGGATCGGCGCGGTCCGCGAGGTGGGCGAGGACGGCGGGCAGGTCGGTGAGGCGGGTTCCGTTCACCTCCAATGCCGGCAACCGGGCCGCGTGGTCGCCCTGGAACCCCTCGGGGGTGACGGGGAGGGCGAGCGTGCCGTCGGTCAGCCAGGGGCCGTCGGGCCGCTGCTCCAGGACTCCGTCGGTGCGCAGGCCGAGCACGTCCTCGCGAAGCAGGGCGGACAGGACCCGCAGGGTCAGCCGCTCGGCGGCGGTTCCGTCGACGGGTGCGCTGCCGTGGGCAGTCGCCTCGGCCGTGGTCATGAGGCGATCTCCCAGCGGTTGGCGGCGATGAACTCCGCGACGGCGGCGTCCACCGCGCCCTGGTCCGGGCCGACCGCCCAGACGATGCCCAGGTAGTCGCGGTTGGTGCGGTAGAGCTCGTGGTGTGCGCCGAGTTCGCGCACCGGGCGGTAGGAGAGCACGACGCCGTCGGCGCGCCGCTCGAACCGCGGCTCGGGGGCGGCGGTCAGGGTGCCGGCCTGTTCGGCGCAGACGCGCTCATGGCGGGCCCGCTGGTCGGTGCGGGCGCCGAGGTCGGCGGGCAGGGCCTCGCCGAGGTGGGTGCGCAGCACCAGCTCGAAGTAGGGGATCCGGAGGATCTCGGCGAGCATCAGGTCGCACTGGTCGCCGATGGCGCGGTAGTTGACCTCGATGATGCGGGCGCGGCCGTCCGGCTGGAGGACGAACTCGGTGTGGCAGGCGCCGAGTCCGACGCCGAGGGCGTCGAGCTGGTCGAGCACCTGGTCGACCACCGGCCGGGGGTGCGCCGGGACGAAGGTCAGCACCTCCTCGATGAAGTCCGGCGGCGGGGAGAGCCGGGTGCGGAAGCCGCCGAGGACGTGCCGGTCACGGCCGTCACCGAGGGTCTCCAGGGTGCACAGCTCACCGGCCAGGAACTCCTCCACCACCAGCGTGGCGCCGGGGCGGCGGTGCTGGATCTCCTTGACCCGCAGAGCGAGTTCGGTGTCGTCGGCGACCAGCGTGACGTCCTCGCTCGCGACGCCCTCGCGGGGCTTGACGATGCACGGGAACGGCGGGGTGAGGCCGGCCGGGTCCTGCCCGGGGGCCAGTTCGGCGGACCAGACCCGGTCCAGTCCGCACTCGGCGAGGTGGCGGCGCAGCTCGCCCTTGTTCTTCGCCCGCAGGGCGGCCTTCCAGTCCTTGCCGGCCAGGCCGAAGTACTCGGCGACCAGTGCGGTCTGGGTCTGCAGGTGGTCGCTGTTGCTGAACACCGCGGCGGGCGCTTGGTGTTGGGATATCAGCCCGATCACCTCGCGGAAGTCCTGGACGTCGCACTCCACCACCTCGCACGCGAACTCCTCGTCGGAGTAGGCGCGTTGGTGGGCCTCGACGTGGTCGGTGAGGACGGTGACGTCGAGCCCGAGCCGGGCGGCGGCGGGCAGGAAACCGCGGGTGACCGAGTCGGTGGGGTTGAGGGCGAGCAGGTAGAGCCGCATGGGGGTGTCCTTGGGGGGGGCGAAGAACGGCGAACAGATGACAGATGACAGATTTCGAAATCTGTTGTCTGTTCGCCGTCGGTTGTTCGTTGTTCGCTGTTCCTCGCGGCCCGGCCCGGCCACAGGCGGGCAGGCGGGCAGGCGGACAGACGAACGGGAGAACGGGAGAACGGGAGAACGGGAGAACGGGAGAACGGGAGAACAGGCGAACAGCAGGCAACGGCTACTTGGGCGCGTCCACGCCCGCCGCCTTCGCGATGTCGACGAGCATCGCGTCCGCGGCCTGGACGCCGATGCCGGACATCCAGGTCTCGTCCGGCACGGTGAAGACCTTGTTGTTCTTGACGGCGTTCAGGCCCTGCCAGACCGGGGTCTGCTGGACCTCGCTCTCCTTGGTCTTGGTCGGGTCGTCGGCGGTGGTGACGAACACCAGGTCGGCGTCGGCCTGGTTGATCTGCTCGGCGCTGACCTCGATGATGTTCTTGTCCACGTCCTGCGAGGCCGGGCGGGTCAGGCCCACGTCCTTGAGCACCACACCGCTGTAGGAGGCCTTGGCGTACAGCCGGGTCGGACCGGCCACGAAGCGGACCACCGAGGCAGTCGGCATCGTCCCGTTGTACTTCGCCTTGATCGCCTCGCCCAGCTTGTGCGCCCGCTCCTCGTAGTCGGCCAGCGCCTTCTTCGCCTCGTCCTCCTTGCCGAGCGCCTGGGCGTACAGCGCGAGGTTCTCCTTCCACGGGAAGCCGGTGGTCTCGGCCAGCACGGTCGGCGCGATCGCGTTCAGCTGGTCGTACACCTTGGCGTGCCGGACCTTGGAGGAGAGGATCAGGTCGGGCTTGAGGGAGGCGATCAGCTCCAGGTTCGGCTCGTTCATCGGGCCGACGTCCTTGGTGTCCTTGATCTTGTCCTTGAGGTAGTTCGGGAACCCGCCCTCGGTCTTCATGTGCGGGGACACCGCGCCGACCGGCGTGATGCCGAGCAGCGTGACGTCGTCCAGCTCGCCGCTGTCCAGCACCACGACGCGCTTGGGCTGCGACTTGATCTGGGCCGTCCCGGCGGCGTGCTTGACGCTGCGCGGGAACCCGGCGGCGGTGCCCGCCGAGGCGACGGAGGACGCGGAGTCGCCCCCCGATCCGGCGGTGTCCCCGTTGCTGCCGCAGGCGGCGAGGAGCGTGGCGGACAGCGTGACGGCGAGGACGGCGACGGGGAGGCGGCGGTTCATCGGGGTTCCTTGGATCGGTCGAACGGGGGGACGGAAAAGGGAAGTTCAGGCGGGGACGGAAGCGGAGGCGGAAGGGGAGGCGGAAGGGGCGGCCGCGGCCCGGACGCGCGCCCGCGGCACGACCAGCGGCGTCCCGGTCTCCGGGTCCGGCACCACCCGGCACGGCACGCCGAACACGGACTCCACCAGCTCGGCCGTCAGCACCTCGGCGGGCGGACCGGCCGCGGCGAGCCGCCCGTCCTTGAGCACCACCAGGTGGTCGGCGTACCGCGCGGCCTGCCCGAGGTCATGCAGCACCATGACGACGGTGCGCCCGGCCTCGGCGTGCAGGTCGGCGACCAGGTCGAGCACATCGAGCTGGTGGCGCAGGTCGAGGAAGGTGGTCGGTTCGTCGAGCAGCAGCAGGTCGGTCTCCTGGGCGAGCGCGAGCGCGATCCAGACCCGCTGGCGCTGCCCGCCGGAGAGCCGGTCGACCTGCCGGTCGCGCAGTTCGGCGGTGCCGGTGCGGGTCAGTGCCTCCTCGACGGCCGCCTGGTCGGCCTTGGACCACGGGCTGAGCATCCGCTGGTGGGGGTAGCGTCCGAGCCGTACCAACGCCTCGACGGTGACCGCCTCGGGCGTGACCGGCTGCTGCGGCAGCAGGCCCATCCGCTTGGCGAGCGTCCGGGCGGGCATCCGGTGGATGTCGGCGCCGTCCAGGGTGACGGTGCCGGCGGCCGGGTCGAGCAGCCGGACGAGGCCGCGCAGCAGGGTCGACTTGCCGCACGCGTTCGGTCCGACGATCGCGGTGACGGCGCCGCCGGGCAGTTCGAGGTCGAGCCCGTCGACGATGGTCCGCTCGCCGTAGCGCAGCCCGAGGCCGTGGGCGGCGAGCCGGTTCCCGGTCGGAACGGTCGAGGGGGAGGTCATCAGCTGCTCCTCTGGGGAAGCCGGCCCTGGCGGATCATCAGCACCAGGAGCCAGGGCGCGCCGAGGGTGGCGGTGACGGCACCGACCGGCAGGCCGTGGACGGGGATCACGTGGAGCACGAGGAGGTCGGCCGAGAGCAGCAGCACGGCGCCGGTTAGCGCGGTGAGGCCGAGCGTGCCGAGGGTGGGCGGGCCGGCGAGCAGCCGGACCAGGTGCGGGACGGCGAGCGCGACGAAGGCGACCGGCCCGGTGAGGGCGGCGGCCAGCGAGGCGAGCGTGATGGTGAGCAGCAGCAGCCAGAGCCGGTCCCGGGCGGGGTTCAGGCCGAGGCCGCCGGCCGAGTCGTCGCCGAGGTCGAGGACGGCGACCCGCCGCTGGCAGAGCAGCAGGGCGGCGGTGGTCAGCGCGATCGCGGAGCCGCCGATCCACACCTCGGTCCAGTTGCGTCCGTACAGCGAGCCGGTGGTCCACTGCATTGCGGAGGAGGCCAGCTCGGCCGGGAACCGTACGATCATCAGGTTCACGGCGGCGGCCAGGCCCTGCTGGACCGCCAGGCCGACCAGCACCAGCCGGGTGACGGCCATCTTCGAGCGCCAGGCGAAGCCGCCGAGCAGCAGCGCGGCGAGCATTCCGCCGCCGACCGCGGCCAGCGGGATCAGCTGCTGCGAGGCGCCGGTGGCGAGCATCAGTACCGCGCCGAACGAGGCACCGCCGGTGATGCCGATGGTGTCGGGGGCGGCCAGCGGGTTGCGGAACAGCCGCTGCAGCACCGAACCGGCCATCGCCAGCCCGGCGCCGGCGATCAGCGCGGACACCACGCGCGGCGCCCGGAACTGCTGCACCACCAGGACGTTGCCGGGCTCGCCCTGACCGAACAGGGCGCGCAGCGCGTCCCAGGCGGAGATGCTCACCTGGCCGGTGCCGAGGGCGACGTCGGTCAGCAGCACCAGCAGTGCGACGGCGACCAGCGACCAGGCGGCGGTCCGGGCCCGGCGGCGGGTGATCGCGCCCATCGGCGCGGTCAGTGTGGTCGGCGCGGTCACTTGGCCACCTTCCGGGCCAGCACCGCGAGCAGCGGCGCGCCGAGGAAGGCGGTCACGATGCCGACCTCGATCTCGGAGGGCTGCACCACGAGCCGGCCGAGCACATCGGCGGCGAGCAACAGCAGGGGCCCGGTGATCAGGCAGCCGGGCAGCAGCCAGCGGTGGTCGTTGCCGAGCAGCGGGCGGACCAGGTGGGGCGCCGCCAGTCCGATGAACGCCACCGGTCCGGAGACGGCGACCGCGCTGCCCGCGAGCAGGACCACGGCCAGTCCGCCGACCACCCGGATCCGGGCCACCGGCACGCCCAGCGACTGGGCGGTCTCGTCGCCCAGGGCCAGCGCGTTGAGCGCGGGGGAGATCGCGAAGGCGCCCAGCAGACCGAGCACCAGGAACGGCAGCACCGGAGTGAGGGTGTCCAGGTGCCGCCCGGCGATCGAGCCGGCCAGCCAGAACCGGGCCTCGTCCAGGGTGCGGTGACTGGCCAGCATCAGCGCGGAGGTCCAGGAGGTGAGCACCACGGTGAGCACGGTGCCGCCGAGTGCGAGCCGGACCGGGTCGAGGTCCCCGCCGCGCCGGGACATCGCGTACGCGGCGACGGCGGCGACCGCAGCCCCGGCGAAGGCGAACCAGACGTACTTGGCCGGGCGGGAGAGGTCCAGCGTGTAGATCGCGGCGACCACGGCGAGGCTCGCACCGGCGTTGATGCCGAGGGTGATCGGCGAGGCCAGCGGGTTGCGGGTGACGCCCTGGGCGACCGCCCCGGCGACGCCGAGCGCGGCCCCGACGGCCAGGCCGATGAGCGTGCGCGGGACCCGAAGGCCCGTCACCACGTCGGCGTCACCGCCGTGGGCGGTGCCGGCGAGGGCGTCGACGACGGTGGACAGCGGGATGGATCGGGAGCCCAGCGCAAGACTCAGGGCGGCACACAGCACGAGCGCACCCACACCGGCGACCAGCAGCAGGGGCCGCTGGACCGCCGAGGAACGGGGCGTGGCCGGGACTGTGGCGGCCGGCGGATCAGTTCTCAGCACGAGTCGATATCTTAGGTTAGGTTTGCCTAAGTTAGTCAAGCTCGGTCCGGCGGTCGGTCGGGATCGCCCGGTCGCACGGAAGGGTGGTTGGTGCACCACCTGAGGCATTGTAAGGTGAGCCTCACCTTAATCGATCATTCGGAATCGATCTCGGGAGCGCCGATGGTCCCCGGAACACCCCTGCCCGTCCTCTCCCGAGGGCGGTCCGTCGCCCTGGCCGGCGACTACGAGCGGCTGCGCGGGCTCTGCCCGGTGCTCCGACTGCACCTGCTCGACCCCGCCGAGCCCGACCCGTCGGCCGCCGACGGCTGGTACTCCGGAGCCCGACTCGCCACCGACGAACGGGCGCTGGCCGCCGTCCTGGCCGGCGAGGAGGCCCGGATCGCCGCCGAGCACGGCCGCGCGCCGCGCCCGCACGTCACCGCCTCCCGGCTGCTCCACCACTACGTCTGGTCCGTCTGCCTGCTCATCGCCGGCCCCTGGCACCTCACCCGACGGGTCCCCGCCGTCGACCCCGCCGACCTCTGGCTGCACGCCCCCACCGGTGAGTTCGCGCTGCGCCCGCGCGGGTACGTCACCCGCCCCGGCGACGACGAACTGCGCGCCGAACTGCGCGCCGCCGTGGTCGCCCACCTCGAACCGGTGCTCGCCGCCTTCGCCGGACCGACCCGGCGCCGCGACCGGGCGCTCTGGGGCATGGTGACCGACGACCTCGCCTCCGCCGTCTGGTACCTCGGCCGGATGCTCGACGCGCAGGCAGCCGCCGCCGAGGCCCCCGCGGGGAAGGCCGTCGAGGAGGGCGCCGCCGTCGCCGCCGCCGGGGCCCTGCTGCCCGGCGGCACCCTGCCGCTGCCCGGAGCCGCCGACTTCCGCCGGCTGCGCACCCCGGACGGCCGCGACCACCACACCCGCACCCGGCTCGGCTGCTGCCTCTACTACGCCGTCAAGCCCGAGGCCCTCGCCTGCCTGACCTGCCCGCGCACCAGCGATGAGGAGCGACTGCAGCGGCTCTGACGGACAGTCGGCAGATCCGTCCTACCGCCCGGCTTCGCCGCCACCCTTCCTGCCGTCGCCGCCCCCATCGTCCTTGGCGAGCCGCAGCACCGCCACGCCCCGGTCCAGGTCCACCCCGAAGTGCGGCGGCGCCCCGGCCTCGGCGTCGTCCCGCCGGGCCAGCTGCTCCCGCCGCTGCTCGACCTGGATCCGCTTGCCCGGGCTGAACATCGCGTGCAGCTCGTCCAGTAGTCCGCCAGGGCCACCCACTCCGACCCCCGGCCCGCCCTGCCGGCGGCGCGGCGAGGACTCGCCCCGGACCTGCAAGCCGGCCAGCACCATCAGCCCGACCGCCACCGCGACCACGCACACCCCGCCCACGACAAAGCCCATGCCCAGCCCAACGCCCGACCGCCGCACCGGCGTTCCTGGTATCGGACATCCATTCGCTAGGCTGCCAGCGGATCCTAAGGAGAACTCTCACCCATGACCGTGCGCGGAACCATCGTGGACATTACGACGGCGGACGGCACCGCCGACGCCTACCTCGCCCACCCCGACGACGGCCGCCCCCACCCCGGCGTGCTGCTGTACCAGGACGCCTTCGGCCTCCGGCCCCACCTGAAGGCCATGGCCGACCGGATCGCCGAGGCCGGATACACCGTCCTCGTCCCCAACGCCTACTACCGCAAGGGCCGCGCGCCGCTGGTCGAACTGCCCGAGCTGATCGACGTCGACCAGTGCGACGAGATCTACGCCCAGCTCGGCCCGCTGCTCATCCCCGCCACCTCGCCGGAGGTGGCCGCCCGCGACGCGGACGCCTACCTGGCCTGGTTCGACGGCTCCCAGCTGGTCCAGGACGGCCCGATCGGCGCCACCGGCTACTGCCTCGGCGCCTTCCTCGTCCTGCGCACCGCCATCAGCCACCCGGACCGGGTCGCCGCCGCGGCCTGTTTCCACGGCGGCCACCTCGCCACCGACCGTCCGGACAGCCCGCACCTGGACGCCCAACGGATCGCCGCCGAGCTGTACTTCGGCCACGCCGACCAGGACGACGCGATGCCGCCCGAGCAGGTCGCCCGGCTTAGCGAGGCCCTCACCGCCGCCGGGGTGCGTCACAAGGCCGAGGTGTACGAAGGCGCCGGGCACGGCTTCACCCAGGCCGACACCACCCGCTACGACGCGGTCGGCGACGCTCGGCACTGGGCGGCACTGTTCGACCTGCTGCGCCGCACCCTGCCCGCGTAACCCCCGCCGGAATCCGGTCTGTTGGCCCCCGACCCACCAGCCGTAGAGTGGCCGCCGGGCCCGCGGGCGCGGCCGGGGGCCGACGCCGGCCGCCCGGTCGCACCGGACCGGCGGGCCCGTCGACGCAGCCACGGGGGCCTGACCATGTCGAACAAACGGAACAAGGAGAACAAGGCGAACAATCGAACCGCCCGTCCACTCGGCGAAATCCGGGAGCTCATCGCCGAGGCGCTGGCCGAGCACACTCCCGGAGGCGTACGGCCGGGCGAACTCGACCGTGGCGGACGGGCGTTGCGGTGGGTGGAGGCGGGGTCGGGCGAGGACGTGCCGATCGTCCTGATCGCCGGCTGTGGCGACTCGTCGCTCACCTGGGCTCCGCTGTTGCCCGAACTCACCGGGCTGGGACGGGTCGTGGCGTACGACCGGGCCGGACTCGGCGCCAGCGAACCCGACCGTGCTCCAACTCTCTCGCTGGACGCGCCGGTCGAGGATCTGGCTGCCCTGGTACGGCACCTGGACGCCGGACCGGCCGTACTGGTCGGGCACAGCTGGGGTGGCCAACTGGCCCAACTCATGGCCCGGCAACGGCCGGAGCTGGTGGCGGGCCTGGTCCTGGTGGACCCGGCGCACGAGGAGTTCCGGCCGCGCGCCATCGCCGTCGTCGAGGCTGCGCTGCTCCGGTTCGCGCTGCTCCGGGCGGCGCTGGCACCCGCCGCACCCGATCGCGACGACGCCCTCGCCCGGGCCGAGGCGGCGACCGTCGCCCACCCGCACCAGCGGCGGGCCGTGCTCGCCGAGCACCGGCTGACCGGTCTCGCCGTCCCGGTGCTGCGCCGCCGGCGCGCCGACGCTGCGCTGCCCGAGGTGCCGGTCGCCGTGCTGAGCGCGACCGAGGGGCTGCCCCGCGCCCTTCGCACCCGCTTCACCGCCGCGCAGGCGCGGATCGCGGCTGGCGCCGCCCGGAGTGTCCACACCGAGGTGTCCGGCGCCGGCCACTACATCCACGCCGACCGGCCGCACGTGGTCGCCGCAGCCGTCCGGGAGGTGTCCGACCCCGCCCGAATCGCCCGGAACGCCGGGCATTGAGGCTCAATCTCCCTCCGTACAGCGCCTGCTGGACTCGCGGCACGCTCTGGCACACTGTGTGCCGACAACCCGGCGGGGCGGGTCATGACACCTGGGGGCAGGGCGGATGAGTAACGCGGGCACCGTGCTCGGCGGGCGGTACACGCTGGTCGAGAAGGTCGGCGGCGGGGGGATGGGCGCGGTCTGGCGGGCCGAGGACGAGGTGCTGGCACGGCCGGTCGCCGTCAAGATCCTGCGCGCGGACCTGTTCGAGGACGACACCGCCGTCCAGCGCTTCCGCCGCGAGGCCCAGCTGGTCGCCGCGATCGACCACCCCGGCATCGTGGACGTGCACGACTACGGCGAGAGCGGCGGCGGGGACGGCGGGGACGGCGACGAGCGCTGCGCGTACATCGTGATGGACCTGATCGAGGGCCGTCCGCTGAACCAGGTGCTCAAGGAGGACGGCCCGATGAGCGCCGAGCGCGCCCTCGGTCTGCTCGCCGAGGCCCTGGATGCGCTGCACGCCGCCCACCGGCGCGGGATCGTGCACCGGGACCTCAAGCCCTCCAACCTGATGGTGCGCGAGGACGGCGGGGTGGTCATCACCGACTTCGGCATCGCCCGGGCCGTCGCCAGCACCAAGCTCACCGCGCCGTACGCGATCATCGGCACCGCGGCCTACATGTCCCCCGAGCAGGCCTCGGGGGAGACCACCGGCCCGGCATCCGACCTCTACTCGATCGGCGTGGTCTGCTACGAGCTGCTGGCCGGGCAGGTGCCGTACCTGGGGGAGGGGCCGCTGCAGGTCGCGCTCAAGCACGTCAACCAGCCGGTGCCGGAACTGCCGGAGACCTTCCCGGCGGCCGTACGGGCGCTGGTCGCCACCGCGCTGGCCAAGCGGCCCGAGGACCGTTTCGAGAGCGCCGCCGGGATGGCGGCGGCGGCCCGCGTGGCGATCGGCCTGCCGGGGGCGGCGCGGAAGGCGGCGGACAGCGGGACGATCGACCTGCGGCCGGGCACGGGGGCGGGGGCGGCACCCGTGCCCGTGGGGGCTCCGGGCGCGCCGGACCAGGTGGTGAAGGTGGACCCGCACGCGGACACCGAGCCGGGCAAGCGCCGCTCGCGCCGCACCCTGCTGCTGCCGATCGTCGTCCCGGTCGTCATCTCGATGGGCACCGCGACCGCGCTGCTGATCGACCGCAGCCCCGGCGACTCCACCGCAGCGGTGCCGCCCGCCGCCCAGCCGACCGTGGTGGTGACCGTCCCGGCGGCCCCGGGCACCACCACCCCGGCCGCCACCACCCCCGCGTCCGCGACGCCGCAGCCGACCGACACCTCGTCGGCCACTTCGGCCGCCGACCAGCCGCCCGTACCGGTTCCGGTCCAGGGCGGGAACGGCGGGGCCCAGGGACACGGCGGCGGGGGCTCGAACGGCGGCGGCTCGAACGGCGGGGGCTCGAACGGCGGCGGCGCGGCGCCCGGTGGCGCCTCCGGCGGCTCCTCGGGCGGCCAGGCCAACCAGCCCGCGGGCGGGGGCGGCGCGGCGAACCAGCCGCCCGCCAAGCCCGGCAACTCCACCTCCCAGGGCGGCACTTCCAGCAGTTCGTCGTCCGCTGGCAACCAGCCCGCCCCACCGGCCTCCGGCCGGCCCGCCTCCTGCGGCGGCGACAGCTGGAGCACCATTGTCAGCGTGAAGGACGGCCGTCCGATCGGGATGCGCAACGACAACCTGAACGGTGACAACCCGATCGTCCTCGGCGGCGCCGCGCAGTACGGCTGGGTGCGCTCCACCGACCCCGGCAGCTGGATCCTGTTCAACGCCTGCAACAACGGCGGCCCGCAGCTCGTCCAGACCATGGACGGCAAGGTCGTGCTGAGCAACGGGTTCAGCTTCCTCACCAGATGGACGGTCCGCAACGGGAGCACCGCCGGCTCGTACACGTTGGCCGACTACCAGAACCAGTCCTGCATGACGGACAACGGGCCCGGTAACGACCTCACCATGGTCGCGTGCACGCCCGGAAACACGGCCCAGGAATGGCGGCTGCAATGACGCGGGACGACGACGTGGTGTCTAGTGGCGCCCACTGTGCAGCTACTGCATGAAGCTGCGCTTCGGCCTGCTCTTCACCCGGCTCCGCTACAGCCGGCGCTTCACCCGGGTGAACATCTGGAAGGACCCGGACGCCGCCGCCTTCGTCCGCTCGGTCGCGGACGGGAATGAGACCGTCCCGACGGTCACCGTGGCCGGCCGTCCGATGGTGAACCCCTCGCTGCGCCAAGTGCTGGACGCCGCAAGGGAATACGGCGAGTAAGCGGTCGCTCACCTGGGCGGTCGGCGATATCAGATCGTCGCCCGCCGGGCAAGGGTGGCCGGTGGCGGGACCTCGCCACCTGGGTGTCAAGGGTATGTATGGAAAGTTCTACAGAGTTGTAAAAGTCGATCGTCCGCTGATCGATATCGATCACCGGATCGGCGCCCGGTGGCCGATCAGCCGTCGGCGCAGGCGGTCGGCCGCGGTTCGGGTCGGAACCCACTGCAAGGTGGGGTGGGTTGCCCCGATTTGACCGTCACTTGACTCCCTTTACCAACTGGCGAGACCTGGCCAATAACTGAGGCAGACCTGTCATTTCACCTGATGGATTGTCATGCTTCTGGTCATCCCCCAGCGGTAGCCCCCACCCCCACCCCTCGGTGGCGAGCCGCTCGACCGCACGGGGTTTCAGCACGTCAGCGCCCGTCCCGCCCCACAGGTGCCGACCCCGGCCCCCGGGACGCGGTGCGACCGCGCCCACACGCGGTTTCCCGGAAGGACTCGTACGTGAAGCGAAAGCTCGCTGCTGTCGCCGTACTCTCGGCCACGGCCATGTTGACCGGTGTGATCCAGGTTGCCACCACCGCCCAGGCCACCCCCGCGGCCCCCTCGCTGCAGGCGCAGGCCGCCCAGCAGCACGAGGCCGTGCTCGCGGTGGCCAACGGCCAGTCCGCCCCGCTGGCCCAGGCGCTCGGCCTCGGCGGCCAGGAGAAGCTGGTGGCCAAGGACGCCGTCATCGACAAGGACGGCACCCGGCACCTGCGCTTCGAGCGCACCTACGCCGGCCTGCCGGTCATCGGCGGCGACCTGGTCGTCCACCAGAAGGCGGACGGCGCGGTGAAGTCGGTCGACAAGGCGGTCTCCGCCAAGATCGCGCTGCCGAGCCTGACCCCGAAGATCCCGGCGGACAAGGCCGCCGACCAGGCCTCCGGCGCGGTCAAGGCCACCGTCGGTCAGACCATCGACTCCGACGAGTCCCCGCTGATCGACGTCCACCAGACCGGCCAGGCCCAGCTGGTCGTCTGGGCCACCGACGGCAACCCGCGGCTGGCCTACCGGACCACCGTCGAGGGCACCCGCGCCGACGGCACCCCGAGCGCGCAGATCCTCGTCACCGACGCGGCCAGCGGCCAGGTCCTCTCCACCCACGAGAAGATCGAGACCGCCGCCGGCACCGGCAAGGGCATCTTCGTCGGCCAGGTCCCGCTCAACACCAACGCGAACGGCTCGCAGTTCGAGCTCAAGGACACCAGCCGCGGCGGCCAGTCCACCACCGACATGAGCAACAGCGAGTCGGGCAGCGGGTCGCTGTTCGCCAACACCAGCAACAGCTTCGGTGACGGCACCAACAACAGCCGCGAATCCGCCGCGGTGGACGCCCAGTTCGGTGCCGCCACCACCTGGGACTTCTACAAGAACACCTTCAACCGCAACGGCATCCGCAACGACGGTGTCGGCGCCCTCAGCCGGGTGCACTACGGCTCCAACTACGTGAACGCGTTCTGGAGCGACGACTGCTTCTGCATGTCGTACGGCGACGGCAACAACAACAGCGCGCCGCTCACCGAGATCGACGTGGCCGGCCACGAGATGAGCCACGGCGTCACCGCGGCCACGGCCGCGCTCAACTACTCGGGCGAGTCCGGCGGCCTCAACGAGGCGACCTCGGACATCATGGGCACGATGGTCGAGTGGTACGCCAACCTGCCCTCCAACCCGCCGAACTACTGGATCGGCGAGCTGATCAACCTGCGCGGCGACGGCAGCCCGCTGCGCTACATGGACCAGCCGAGCAAGGACGGCTCCTCGGCGGACTACTGGGACGCGAACGTCGGCAACCTGGACGTGCACTACTCGTCCGGAGTGGCGAACCACTTCTTCTACCTGCTGTCCGAGGGCAGCGGTGCGAAGACGATCAACGGGTTCAACTACAACAGCCCGACGGCCGACGGCTCTTCGCTCGCGGGCATCGGCCGGGACAAGGCCGCGCAGATCTGGTACCGCGCGCTGACCACGTACTTCACCTCGACGACCGACTACGCGGGCGCCCGTGCGGCCACCCTCAGTGCGGCGTCGGACCTGTACGGCGCGAACAGCGCCGAGTACAACGCGGTCGCGGCCACCTGGACCGCGGTCAACGTCAACTGACTCGGGCCTGAACCGGGCCGGGCCTGAGTTGGGCAGGCCCGCCCGGGGCGCGTCCGGGCAGGGACCGGCCGGACTGTGGGTGCCGAACGGCCGGGTCTGACGGCGGGGGCAACGGTGTGCGGACCACCGTTGCCCCCGCCGTCATGTGTGTGCGTCGTAGTGTCGGGGCGCACTGGTCGGACGGGATCCGGCCGGTCAGGTCCGGGACCCGGACCGTGAGTAGCGCCCGCACCCCCGTGGCGGGCGCTGCCACCGGGGCGGGCTCGACCAGCTCGGGCGCCTGGTCCGCCGCCAGCAGGTTCCGCAGCCGGACCCTCCGGTTGTCATGGGTGCACGACCAGAGTGGCAGGCGACTCTGACAGAGCATCAATTCGGTTTGCCATCATGCCGGTCCTGCGCCGCCAGGACCGCATCGCCGTGGACGGCGGCCCAGGCGCCGAGGGCGCGGATCGGGCCGATCAGGGCGGTGCCCGCCTCGGTCAGGGTGTAGTCGACGCGCGGCGGGGCCTCGGCGTAGCGGCGGCGCTCCACCAGGCCGTTGTACTCCAGCCGGCGCAGCGTCTCGTTGAGCACCTTCGGGCTGAGGCCGCCGATCCGGTCCAGCAGGGCCCGGGGGCGCATCGGCCCCCGCTCGCCGAGGACGTACACCACCACGCTGTCCCAGCGATTGGCGATCACCTCGAAGGCCAGCCGGGCGCGACAGTCCGCGGCGAACAGCCCGCCGCCCAGGTCGTCGTCCGTTCGGTTCTCGATGACGTCCTCGGTCCGCATGCGTCCATCCTGCCCGATCCGTTGCGTACCGGGCGGTGTGCATCGGTCCGTCTAGCGTCCGGAGCACACGACATCGGACGTGATGAGGAGTGGATGGACCATGCGGATCGGCATTCTCGGTACGGGCTCCATGGCGGCCGCGCTCGGCGGGGCGTGGGTGCGGGCCGGGCACGAGGTACGGGTGGGCGGGCGTGACGTGGCGGCGGCTCGCAAGCTCGCCGCGGAGATCGGGGCCGCGGGTGGCGGAGAGCCTGCGGAGGCCGCGCGGTTCGGGGAGGCGGTGCTGGTCGCGCTGCCGGCCGGGGCGGCGGTGCCGGTGGTCGGGGCACTGGCCGGTGAACTGGCCGGGCGGGTGCTGCTGGACTGCACCGTGCCGATGGCGCCAGGCGCGGACGGACCGGCGCTGACCACGGCGGGAGCCGCGGACTCCATCGCCCGGCAGCTCGCCTCGGCGGCTCCGGCGGCGCGGGTGGCCAAGGTGTTCGGCATCTGCCACGAGAGCATCTGGTCGCTGCCGCGGCCGAGCTTCGAGGGCGCGCCGCTCGGGGTTCCGTACTGCGCGGACGACCGGGTTGCCGCGGACCTGACCGCTGATCTGGTGGGCTCGATGGGCTGCGTGCCGGTGCACTGCGGCGGCCTCGACCGCGCTGGGCTGCTGGAGGCGGCGGCGGTGTTCGCGATCGGGGTGTGGTGGTCGGGCGGCGAGGCTCGGCACGTCTTCCCGTCGCCGGCGTTGGCGCCGGGGGCGGTGGACGACGCGGAGTAGGGGGGCGGGGGCGGGGAACGGCTGACAGACAACAGCTGACGGATGACAGATGATGAAATCTGTTCTCTGTCATCTGTTACCCGTCAGCCGTTATCCGTCATCCTCACCCATCCGCCGTCACGCCAGGTCCTTGCGGATCTGGTCCAGGATCGGCCCCGCCCCGGTGTAGCCGATGCCGAGCATCCACAGGTTGTCGTCCACCTGGTACACCCGGCCGTTGCGGACGGCGTCGAGGTTCTTCCACAGCGCGCCCTCGCTGACCGTGGTGGCGCCGACCGGGCTCAGCCCGAGGGTGACCATCGAGTCCAGGGCGTCCGTGTCCAGCGCCACCATCCGGCTCGCCCGGGCCGGCACCGTGCTCTCGCCGCGCGCGTGCTTGACCGTCCGGGTGCCGCCCGAGGCGGATGCACCGCCGCCCGGCGCGGGGGAGCCGGACCCGCAGGCGGCGAGGGCCAGGCCCAGGGCGAGCCCGGCGGCGAGGCCGAGCGCGGCACGGCGGCTGAGGCTTCGGGGCATCGGCAACTCCTCCAATGGACGGACACCTCCAACGGACGGACACCTCCCCGGGCGGTCACCTCCCCGGGCGGTCATCTGCCGCGAGTGGAGCAGGCGCCGCCGACGGCCGGACGGGGCGCGGGAACTCTGCCCGCCCGGCAGCCCCGCTACGCCTCGGAGCCGTACTCCCGTCGCTGGCGCAGCAGTTCGGCGTACTCGGCCCGCACCCGGCGGTCCATCGCGAGGGTGAACTGGGCGTCGGCGACGGTACGGGCGAGCGGCCGGACCCGCAGGATGCGCTCGGTGAGCCGGGCCGCCTCGCCGGGCGGTAGCGGGGTGTCGCCGGAGAGTGCGCTGAGCAGGTGCTCGCTGACCACCTCGATGAAGATCTCGGCGATGGCGTCGACGTGCTCCCGGGTGCGCCGGCTGGCGTCCAGTACGGCCGCGAGCGGCACGCCCTCGGCGACCAGTTCGGTGGTGGCGTCCATTAGCCGCCGGCTGACGTGGGTGATCCCGTCGTCCTCGATCGAGATGTAGCCCTGGGCGATCGCCTCGGCGGTGTTCTCCTCGGTGAGCTGGTCCCCGAACGCGGTCCTCAGCTCCTCCCATTCCAGCCGCACCGGGGTCTCGTCCGACCAGGGGGCGACGATCGCGGCCTCCAGCCCGATCAGTCCGGCGACGTCCCGGCCGCTCTCGCCGGCGCCGATCAGTTCGGCGATCCCGCCCAGGGTGTGGCCGCGTTCGAGCAGTTCGCCGATCATCCGCAGCCGGGCCAGGTGCTCCTCGCCGTACCAGGCGATCCGGCCCTCCTTGCGGGGCGGTTGGAGCAGTTTGCGCTCGCGGTAGAAGCGCAGGGTGCGGGTGGTGATCCCGGCCGCTTCGGCCAGTTCCTCCACCCGGTACTCGCGTTTTCTGTCGCCCGCAGCAGCTCTGACCTTGTCCACGGCGATCAGCATAGGTCCGTCACCTCGGCGGGGGAGCCTCCGGGAAGTCCGGGAACTTCCGGTGAATCAGGGCTGTCGCGCTTCTTCCATCCGGTGTCAGCAAGGGCTACCCTGCCAATCATGCCAGTGATTACTGGCGCGATTGGCAGGGTTCCGAGGACGGTCCCGGGAGGTTCCGGGCCGCGGCCCCCGGAAGAGCGTGACGACCACCGCCCCACCCTTCAGGAGGAGGCCGCATGGCATCCAGCAGCAAGCGCCCCCGCTCCGGCACGTCCGCAGCTACCGACACCAGTGCTGCGGTGGAGGCCGTACCGCACGTGCGGGTGGCGGTGATCGGCTCCGGCTTCGGCGGCCTCGGAGCGGCCGTCCGCCTGCGCCGCGCCGGGATCACCGACTTCGTCGTCCTGGAACGCGCGGACTCCGTCGGCGGCACCTGGCGCGACAACAGCTATCCCGGCTGCGCCTGCGACGTGCCCTCGCACCTCTACTCCTTCTCCTTCGCGCCCAACCCCGACTGGCCGCGCAGCTTCTCCGGCCAGCCGGACATCCGCGCCTACCTGGAGAAGGTCGCCACCGTCTTCGGCCTCCGCCCGCACCTGCGCTTCAACACCGAAGTGCTGGAGGCGCGTTGGGAGAGTGAGCAGACCCGCTGGCGGATCACCACCTCGGCCGGCCAGTGGACCGCCGACGCCGTCGTCTCCGCCGCCGGACCGCTCGCCGACCCGCAGATCCCCGACCTGCCCGGCCTGAGCACCTTCCCCGGCAAGGTGTTCCACTCCTCCCGCTGGGACCACTACTACGACCTGACCGGCAAGCGCGTCGCCATGGTCGGCACCGGCGCCTCCGCAGCCCAGATCATCCCGTCGATCCAGCCGAAGGCCGGCAAGCTGACGGTCTTCCAGCGCACCCCGGCCTGGGTCCTGCCGCGCCGCGACCGGGAGATCACCCAGCTGGAGAAGTGGCTGCACGGCCGGTTGCCGGTCACCGCCAAGCTCCGCCGGGGTACCCTGTTCGCGCTCCGCGAGCTCCAGGTGGACGCCTTCGTGCGCCGCCCCGGACTGCTGCGCCTCGTCCAGCGGCTCGCCGAACGCCACATCGCCCAGGGCGTCGCCGACCCGGCACTGCGCGCCAAGCTCACCCCGGACTACCGGATCGGCTGCAAGCGCATCCTGCTCAGCAACACCTACTACCCCGCGCTCGCCGCCGCCAATACCGAGGTCGTCTCCTCCGGCCTGCGCGAACTGCGCGGCTCCACCCTGGTCGCCGCCGACGGCAGCGAGCACGAGGTGGACGCCATCGTCTTCGGCACCGGCTTCCACGTCACCGACATGCCCATCGGCGCCCGGGTGTTCGGGGCGAACGGGACGAGCCTGGCGGAGGAGTGGAAGGACGGCATGGAAGCGCTGCGCGGCTCGACCGTGCACGGCTTCCCCAACCTCTTCTTCGTGATCGGCCCCAACACCGGCCTCGGCAACAGCTCGATGATCCTCATGATCGAGTCCCAACTGAACTACATGGTCGACGCGTTGACCACGCTCGACACGGTCGGCGCCGCCGCCATGCAGCCCACCGTCCGCGCCCAGCGGCAGTGGAACCTGGAACTGCAGCACCGGATGGACCGCACCGTCTGGACCACCGGCGGCTGCCGCAGCTGGTACCTGGACCCGAGCGGCAAGAACACCGTGCTCTGGCCCGGCTCCACGACCTCCTTCCGGCGCGCCACCCGCAAGGTCGACCTCGGTGAGTACGAGCTGATCATGCGCACCGCCCCGACCACCGCCCGTACCGTCCAGGAGGCCAGCGCATGAGTTCCGTCCAGCTCCCCGCCGAGTACGTACCGCTCACGCCCGTCGAGGAGTTGAGCATCCGCTCGGCGGACGGCATCCGGCTGCACGTCGAGGTGCACGGCCAGCCCGGTGCGCCCACCGTGGTGCTCTCCCACGGCTGGACCTGCTCGACCGCGTTCTGGGCCCCGGTGATCCGCCAACTCGGCGACCGCTACCGGGTGGTGGCCTACGATCAGCGCGGCCACGGGCACAGCGAGATCCCGCCCAGCCGGGCCCGCTACTCCACCCGGGCGCTCGCCGAGGATCTGGCCGCCGTGCTTGCCCGGACCGTTCCGGCGGGGGAGCGGGCGGTGCTGGCCGGGCACAGCATGGGCGGGATGACCATCATGGCCGCCGGCGGCCGACCCGAGGTCGCCGAGCGCACCGCCGCCAACGTCCTGATCTCCACCGGCCCGAGCGAGTTGGTCGCCGAACTCACCGTCCTGCCGGACGCCGTCCGCGCCCCCGGCCTGCGGCGCTTCCTGCACCGGCAGCTGCTGCGCTCCCGGATGCCGCTCGGCCCGGTCTCGGCGGTCAGTCGCGCCGCGCTCAAGTACGCGACCATGGGGCCGAGTTCACCCGCCGGTCAGGTCGAGGCGACGGCCCGGATCGTGCACGCCTGCCCTGCCGCGGTCCGCTTCCACTGGGCCGGGGTGCTCGACCGGCTGGACGTACGGGCCGGGCTCGGCCGGATCACCGCCCCCACCGCCGTGGTGGTGGGTACCGCGGACCGGCTGACGCCACCGGTGCACGCCCACCGGATGGTCGCCGAACTCGCCGACCCGCAGGGGCTGTTGCTGCTGCCGGGGGTCGGGCACATGGCGCCGCTGGAGCGGCCGGCGGAGGTCGCCGCCGAGATCCACCGGATGGCCGTCGCACACCTGGCCGGCGCCGCCTCCGTTGCTGTTTCCGCCACCGCTCCCGACGTCGCTCCCGCCACTGCTCCCGTCCCCGCTCCCGTTGCCGAGAGGACCACCGTCGCATGAACGCCATCCCGCCGTTGTCCGCGCAGGTCGTCGTCGTCACGGGGGCCGCCCGCGGGGTCGGTGCCTCGCTGGCCCGCAAGCTGGCCCGGCGCGGAGCCAAGGTCGCGCTGCTGGGCCTGGAGCCGGAGGAGCTGAAGGCCGTCGCGGCGCAGTGCGGCGCGGCTGCCACCGCGTGGGAGGTGGACGTCACCGACCTGGAGGCGCTCACTGATGCCGCCGACCGGATCAAGGAGCACTACGGGCGGATCGACACCGTGGTCGTCAACGCCGGGATCGCGATCGGCGGACCGCTGGCGGACAGCGACCACCGGGCGTTCAGCCGGGTGATCGAGGTCAACCTGCTCGGCAGCGTCGCCACCGCGCGGGCCTTCCTGCCGGCACTCACCGAGAGCCGCGGCTACCTGCTGCAGATCGCCTCGCTCGCCGCGCTGACGCCCGCACCGCTGATGAGCGCGTACTGCGCCAGCAAGTCGGGGGTGGAGGCCTTCGCCCACTCGATCCGCGCCGAGGTCGCCTACCAGGGGGTCAAGGTCGGTGTGGGGTACCTGAGTTGGACCGACACCGACATGGTGCGCGGCGCCGACGAGGACACCGTGCTGAAGCAGATGCGCGGCCGGCTGCCGTGGCCGGCCAACAAGACCTATCCGCTGGAGCCCGCGGTGGACCGGATCGTCGCAGGCATCACCCGGCGGTCCGCCCACGTGTACGCCCAGACCTGGCTACGCGGCATGCAGCCGGTGCGCTGGCTGCTGCCGAGTCTGATCGCGGTGGTCGGCTCCCGTGACGTGGCGAAGCTCGCCCCGCAGCTTGCGGCCACCGCCGCCTCCCGCCTGCGCGCCGTCGGGGCGGGCGGCGCCGCGGACACGGCGGCGCGGGGGAGCCGGTCGGGGGCGGACAGCTGACGGCGGACAGCTGACGGCGAACAGATGACAGCGAACAGATGACAGCTGACAGATTTCGAAGTCTGAAATCTGTCAGCTGTCATCTGTCAGCTATTCGCAATCCCCGCCAGCACCCGCAAAGCCCACGCCAGTACCGGCAGTGGCGGCGAGGCCAGCCCCACCCGCACCGCGGACGGCGTGCTCCTCGGGTCCACCGCGAAGGCCGCCGCAGGCGTCACCGAGATCCCCGCCCGCGCCGCTGCGGCCACGAAGGTCTCCGCCCGCCAGGTGCCCGGCAGTTCCCACCACAGGTAGTACGAGCACGGGTCCGCCCGCAGCCGCTGCCCCGCGAGCACTTCCCGGGCCAGCGCCTGCCGCGCCGCCGCGTCCATCCGTTTCGCCGCCGTCACCGCCGCCAGCGTCCCGTCCCCGATCCAGCGCACCGCCGCCTCCAGGGCGAAGCCGCTCGGCGTCCACCCGCCGGTCCGCAGTGCGCCCGCGACCCGCTCGCGCAGCCCGTCCGGCACGACCGCGAACCCGGTGGTCAGCCCCGGCGCGAGCCGCTTGGAGAGGCTGTCGACCAGCACCGTCCGCTCCGGTGCGAGCGCGGCGAGCGGCGCCAGCTCGGGGCGGAGGAAGGACCAGATGGCGTCCTCGACCACCGGCAGGTCCAGTCGGCGCAGCTCCTCCGCCAGCGCGAGCGCCCGCTCGGGCGGCAGGCTGGCGCCGAGCGGGTTCTGCAGCCGGGGCTGGACGTACACCGCGCTCAGCGGCGCCGCCCGGTGGGCCGCCGCCACGGCTTCGGGCCGCAGCCCGTGTTCGTCCACCGCGAGCGGCACCAGCCGGATGCCCAGCCGCCCCGCCACTGCCTTGACCACCGGGTAGGTCAGCGCCTCGACCCCGAGCCGCTGTCCGGGCGGCACCAGCGCGGCGAGCGCCCCCGCGACGGCCTGCCGTCCGTTGCCGGCGAACAACAGCCCCCGCGCGTCGACCTCCCAGCCGCCCGCGCCCGTCGCCAGCAGCCCGGCGAAGGCCTGCCGCGCCGCGTGCGTCCCGGCCGCGCCGACCGGTCGCAGCGCCTCGCCCAGCGCATCCGCCCGCAGCAGCGGCGCCAGCCCGCTGGCCAGCAGTTCGGCCTGCCCAGGCGCGCTCGGGTAGTTGAGCTCCAGGTCGATCGGCGCGGTGGCCGGTTCGGCGAGCGCGATCCGCCCGTCCTCCCCGGACCGCCCGGCCCGGACGAAGGTGCCCCGCCCGACCTCGCCGACGGTCAGCCCGCGCCGGACCAGTTCGCGGTAGACCCGGCCTGCCGTCGAGGCGGCGATGCCCCGGCGGCGGGCGAAGGCGCGTTGGGTGGGCAGCTGCTGGCCGGGCCGCAGCCGTCCGCTGGTGATGTCGGCGGCGATCTCGTCCGCGATCAGCCGGTAGTCGTCCACCGCGGAACCAACCCCTCACCCACCAGTACCGAACAGCATTGCACCGAGTGCAAAGTCATCATTGCATCGAGATCATCCCGCACCCTAGCCTCGACGCATGGACGAGCTGATGAATGCCGCGGGCGCGCTGCACGCCGTGGACGACCACGCCGTGCTCGGCATCGCCGCCGTGGCACTGGGCATGGTGCTGTCGCCGGGGCCGAACATGATCTACCTGGTCTCGCGCTCGATATCCCAGGGCCGCCGTGCCGGACTGGTGTCGCTGACGGGCGTCGCCGCCGCGTTCCTGGTCTACCTGGTCGCGGTGACGGCCGGCGTGGCCGCGGTCTTCTCGGTGGTACCCGTGCTCTACACGGCGATCAAGCTGGCCGGCGCCGGCTACCTGCTCTGGCTGGCCTGGAAGGCGGTCAAGCCCGGTGGCACCGCGGTCTTCGCCCCGCAGCAGCTGCCCCCGGACCCGCCGCGCCGCCTGTTCGCGATGGGCTTCCTGACTTGCCTGCTCAACCCCAAGATCGCCATCATGTACATCTCGCTGCTGCCCCAGTTCGTGGTGCCCGAGCGCGGTCACATCGCGGTGCAGAGCCTGGTGCTCGGCCTGACCCAGATCGTGATCGCGGTCGGCCTGAACGGCCTGATCGCGATGAGCGCGGGCAGCATCGCTGGCTTCCTCAACCGCCGCCCGGCCTGGCTGCGCGTCCAGCGCTACGTGATGGGCACCGTCCTCGCCGGGCTCGCGGTGCGCATCGCCGCCGACCGCGCCAAGGCGGTGGCAGCCTAGGTGGTGGCGGCTTAAGGTGGTGGCGGCCCAATCGCCCCGGGCAGCCGCCCGCAGCACCTCGTACCCCGCCTGGACGAGGCGCCCGTCCAACGCCGGCGCGGTGTTGGCCAGAACGGCATTCGCGGAGTCCTCCTGGTGCCGAGCCGAGCCGAGCCGGGCCGAGCCGGGCCGAGCCGGGCCGAGCCGGGCCGAGCCGGGCCGATCGGCATCGGCGGACCGGCCCGGCGATCAGGCCGCCCGACTACCGGGTCGGCTTCTCCTGCGGCGGCTTCGGCGACAGCAGCAGCCCCAGCGTCAGAAGCCCTGATCCGTTGGCCTCGGGCGAGTGCGTGGGCGCGTCGGACATGACGGCCTCGTCCTCCACCATCAGGCTCGCGAGTGTCCCGGCCTCGGCGAGCGTCGCGCTGCGTGACGTCGAAGCGATTTCGGTCCGGAACTGAGTAAGCATCAGAAATGCCCCCTCGTGCGGATGTCCTCACCCGGTCGGGCGATGCCCCGGGGTCGACACTATGTATGCGACCGACTGCTCGCCATCCACGCCCCTGAGCAGGGGCGTTGCCCTGGGTGTGGGCGTGGCCGCGGTGAGTCGGTACGGTCGGGGGCATGACCACAGCCTTGATCACCGGCGCGACCGCCGGCATCGGAGCCGCGTTCGCCCGCCGGCTCGCCCGTAGCGGCTACCGGCTCGTCCTGGTGGCCCGGGATACCGAGCGCCTGGAGCGCGCCAGTGCCGACCTGCACGCCGAGTACGGCACCGAGGCGGAGGTGCTGACCGCCGACCTCGCCACCGACGAGGGCATCGCCGCCGTCGAGGCCCGGCTCGCCGACGCCGAGCGCCCGGTGGACCTCCTGATCAACAACGCCGGCTTCGGCAACAAGGGCGCCTTCGGGACCGTCCCGCTCCAGGACGAGCTGGACATGCTGAAGGTGCACATCGAGGCCGTCCTGCGGCTGACCACGGCGGCTCTCCCGGGGATGCGCGAGCGCGGCCGGGGCGCGGTCGTGAACGTCGCCTCGGTGGCGGCCTTCCTGCCGCGCGGCACGTACGGGGCGAGCAAGGCGTGGGTGGTGAGCTTCACCCAGGGCGTGCTGCGTGACCTCGGCGGGACGGGCGTGCGGATGATGGCACTGTGTCCCGGCTTCACCCGGACCGAGTTCCACCAGCGGGCGGGCATGGGCACCGGCAACATCCCGTCCTGGTCCTGGCTGTCGGCCGAGCGGGTGGTGAACGAGGCGATGCGTGACCTCGCCCGCGGCCGTTCGGTGTCCGTGCCGGGCAAGCGCTACAAGCTGGCCGTGGCGATCGCCCGGGTGCTGCCGTCCGGCAAGCTCGGCGGCCTCTCCTCGAAGGCGGCGCGCACCTACCGGACGAACTGAGGCGTCCGGAGGCCTGGGCGGTCGGGGGCCTGGGCGGTCGGCCGGGGATCGCATGGCGCGTGGGAATAGAGTCTCTCTCACTATTAGCTTGCCTAACTATGAGCTACTCTCGCTATGCTGAAACCCGACCGACCGCCATGCCCGCCGCCGCGGCCACGCCCCCGCGCGCCCGATCCAGGGAGGCCCGTTCTTGAGGCCCGCCGCCATCGACTGGACCCCGCCCGAGCGCGCCGAGGGCGATCCCCGCCCGCCGGCCCAGTGGCGGCGCATCCTCGCGCTGTTCCGCCCGTACCGGGGCCGCCTCACCATCGTCGGGCTGCTGGTCGCCGCCTCCGCCGTGGTGTCCGTCGTCTCGCCGTTCCTGCTCAGGGCAGTGCTGGACACCGCCATCCCGCAGGGCCGCACCGGGCTGCTCAGCCTGCTCGCCCTCGGGATGATCCTCACCGCCGTGGTGAACAGCATCTTCAACGTGCTGCAGACGCTGATCTCCACCACCGTCGGCCAGCGGGTCATGCACGACCTGCGCACCTCCGTCTACGGCCACCTCCAGCGGCAGTCGCTGGCCTTCTTCACCCGCACCCGCACCGGCGAGGTGCAGTCCCGGATCGCCAACGACATCGGCGGCATGCAGTCCACGGTGACGTCCACCGCGACCAGCCTGGTCTCCAACCTCACCGCGGTGATCGCCTCGATCATCGCCATGGTCGCCCTCGACTGGCGGCTGACCGTCGTCTCGCTGTTCCTGCTCCCGCTGTTCGTCTGGATCAGCCGGCGGGTCGGTCAGGAGCGCAAGAAGATCACGACCGAGCGGCAGAGGCAGCTGGCCGCGATGAGTTCGGCGGTCCAGGAGTCGCTGTCGGTCAGCGGCATCCTGCTCGGCCGCACCATGGGCCGCTCCGACTCGCTCGCCCGGGAGTTCACCGGGCAGTCCGACCGGCTCGCCGACCTGGAGGTGCGGGCCAGCATGGCCGGGCGCTGGCGGATGAACACCATCCAGATCGTGATGGCCGCGATGCCCGCGCTGATCTACTGGGCGGCCGGGCTGACCTCCGCCGCTGGCGCGCCGATCGTCTCGGTCGGCACCCTGGTCGCCTTCGTCACCCTTCAGCAGGGCCTGTTCCGCCCGACCGTCAGCCTGCTCTCCACCGGCGTGGACGTGCAGACCTCGCTCGCGCTCTTCCAGCGCATCTTCGAGTACCTCGACCTGCCGGTGGAGATCGCCGAACCGCCGCGACCGGTCAGCCTGGCCGACATCCGCGGCGAGGTCCGCTTCGAGGCCGTCGACTTCCGCTACGACCCCGAGCAGGAGCGCCCGACCCTGGCCGGCGTCGAACTCAAGGTCCCGGCCGGGACCTCACTGGCCGTGGTCGGCGAGACCGGCTCGGGCAAGACGACCCTCAGCTACCTGGTGCCGCGGCTGTACGACGTCACCGGCGGCCGGGTCACCCTGGACGGCGTGGACGTGCGCGACCTGTCCTTCGACACCCTGGCCCGCGCGGTCGGCGTGGTCTCCCAGGAGACCTACCTCTTCCACGCCTCGGTCGCCGAGAACCTGCGCTTCGCCAAACCCGGCGCCGGCGACGCCGAACTGGTCGAGGCCGCCCGGGCCGCGCAGATCCACGAGACCATCGCCGCCCTCCCGGACGGCTACGACACCCTGGTCGGCGAACGCGGCTACCGCTTCTCCGGCGGCGAGAAGCAACGCCTCGCGCTCGCCCGTACGATCCTGCGCAACCCGCCGGTGCTCATCCTGGACGAGGCCACCAGCGCGCTCGACAACCGCACCGAACGCGCCGTCCAGCAGGCCGTCGACACCCTGGCCGCCGGACGCACCACCATCACCATCGCGCACCGGCTGTCCACCGTCCGCTGCGCCGACCAGATCGCCGTGCTCGACCACGGCGAGGTGGTCGAACTCGGCACCCACGAGGAGCTGGTGGAACTGGACGGCCGGTACGCGGCGCTGCTGCGCCGGGAGGCGCCGGAGGCGGCGGCCCTGTCGGACGCCGCCCTCGGTCACGCGTGACCGGGCGGAAGGGCCGTCAGGCCGCCTTCGGGACCTCGTTGTAGCTCTCCACGACCTCCTGGCCGGAGAGTCGCTGGATCGCCGCCATCACCTCGTCGGTCACCTGCCGACGAGCCTTCAGCGCACGGGCCTGCCCGTGCAGCTCGTCGAAGTGCAGCGGCTCGCCGAAGCGGACGGTCACCTTCTTGATCCGCGGGATGCGCTTGCCCACCGGCAGGATCTGCTCCGGGCCCTCCAGCGCCACCGGCACCACCGGAACGCCCGCGGTCAGCGCGAGCCAGGCGACGCCGGTCTTGCCGCGGTAGAGCCGGCCGTCCAGCGACCGGGTGCCCTCGGGGTAGATGCCGAAGGCCTTGCCGTCCTCCAGGATCTCCAGCGCCGACTCCAGCGAGGCCTGAGCGGAACGGTAGGTGCCGCGCTCGACCGGCACCGCGCCGATCGCCTCGAAGAAGCCCTTGGAGACCCGGCCCTTGAGACCGGTGCCGGTGAAGTACTCGGCCTTGGCGAGGAAGTGCACCCGGCGCGGGGCGGTGAGCGGGATCACCACACTGTCGATGAACGACAGGTGGTTGCTGGCCAGGATCACCCCGCCCTTGCGCGGCACGTTCTCGATGCCCTCGATGACCGGGCGCCAGATCCCCCGCGAAACGGGTTTCAGCACCAGCCTGGTGGCGAGGTCGAGCACGGTTCCCTCCCTGGACGAACGACCGCCCGGGAGGCGCCCGGGTCAGCAATCAGACCCGCAGACTACGACACCCACCCCGGCGCCCGTCCACTCCCGGAGACCGTGGCGCACACCACGGCCGGGTAGGGTACGGCCGTCCGAACCGAGCAAGACCCCGCAGTACCCAGGAGGAAACGATGGAGAGCGTCGAGGCCATCAAGGAGATGTTCGACCGTTTCGACAAGAACGGCGACGGCAAGATCACCGCTGCCGAGTACGCGCTGGCCTCCAACGAGATGGGCGACCACAGCGTCACCCTCTCGATGGCCGAGGCCCTGATCCACGCGATGGACACCCGTCACCAGGGCTACCTGGACTTCGAGGAGTTCCTGGCCGCCCGCCAGCGCTGAGCCCGCGCGGACGGGGCCGGCCGCCGTACCGGCGGCCCCGGCCCCGTCCGAAGGCCCGCCCGGTTCGACGGTGCTCCCGACCCGAAGGCCCGCCCGTTACTGTGCCGGACCCGTGGGGAACACCCGGCGCACCACCCGCTCCGCCGCCCCGCCGTCGTCCCAGACGCAGAACTTCGCCCGGAACCGCGCCCGCGTCCCCGGCTCCGGATCGCCCGCGCGCAGCGCCCGCGCCAGCCCGTCCACGTCCACCGTGACGGCGCCCGGCGGCTCCGCGAACAGGTCGAAGTACACGCCGCGTTCGCGCTGGTACTCCTCCCAGTCCGGCGCGAAGATGACCACCGGCCGGTCCAGCACCGCGTAGTCGAACATCATCGACGAGTAGTCCGTCACCAGCGCGTCCGCCGCCAGGTAGAGGTCCTCCACGACCGGGTGCGCCGACACGTCCACGATCTCCGCCGCGTCCTCACCGGCCGTCAGGTCGCCCGGGCCGTCGGTGTGGAAGTAGTGGGTGCGCACCAGCAGCGTGAACCGCGGGCCCAGCCGCCGGGCCAGCTCCGCCACGTCCAGCAGCGGCACGTAGCCGCCCTTGCCGCCGCGGTGTGTCGGCGCGTACAGCACCGCCGTGGTGCCGGGGCGCAGCCCGAACCGCTCGCGCATCGCCCGGACTTCCTCCGGGGTGGTGTTGGCCAGCCGGTCGTTGCGCGGGTAGCCGGTGTCCAGCATCTCGTACCGGCCGGGGAAGGCCCGGGCGAAGTGCTCGGTGGTGTGCGGGTTGGGGGAGACCAGGAAGTCCCAGCGGTCGATGGCCTCCTGGAGCCGGTCGAAGTCCATCCCCTCGGCCGCCTCGGGGCGGTTGCGCAGGTCCATGCCCATCGCCTTGAGCGGGGTGCCGTGCTGAGTCTGGACGTGCACCGTGCCCTGGCGCTTCGCCATCGTGCGAGGGAAGTTGACGTTGTTGACGAAGTACTTGGCGGTCGCCATCACCTTGAGGTAGGCGGGGGTGTTGACGATCACGTACGGGACACCGGGCGGCATGGCGTCGGCCTGCCGGCGGTTCTCCACCACCCACACGCCCCGGATCTGCGGGGCGAGTTCCTTCGCCTTCTCGTAGATCGCCGCCGGGCTGCACGCGTAACCCCGGTGCCAGTACGCGGCGTAGACCGCCAGGTGCTCGTCCAGCGGGAGCCGGCGGAACGCGTTGTACGCGGTGAACCGGGCGCCGCTGCGCACGCCCTTCTTCACCGCGGGTGCCACCGCCCGTGCCCCGCGCTTGAGTTCGCGCGGCAGCCGACCGGTGCGGCGCAGCTCGGCGTAGGCGATCCGGGCACCGCGGGCGGCCAGCCGGTACTGCACGCCGCGCACCCCGCCGGGGAAGCGGTAGTCCGCGGGGCGGTGGCGCTCGAAGTGCAGGGCGACCCGGTGGAAGTAGTCCTTGCGCCGCGCGACGGGGACCAGCCCGGGGGTGTCGTAGACGTTCAGCGCCTGGCGGACGGTCCGGTCGAAGACCAGGGTGCGCAGCGACTCCGGCACGGGCCGGCCGGGGCCGTCCGGGCGGTCGCAGCGGTCGATGAAGGCGAAGATGGCGTCGTACTGGGCGAACACGTCGGCGTGCTTGGGGGAGGCGGTGGAGGTGATCGCGCCGTCCCGGCCGCGCCGGTAGAAGTAGCAGGGGCGGTCGAGGTAGCGCAGCCGCTCGGCGGCCAGCAGCGCGGGGTAGGTGACCGAGATGTCCTCGTAGTAGCCGCGGCCGAAGGCGACGTCGAGGCCCTCCAGGAAGGCGCGGCGGAACACCTTGTTCCACACCGACATCACGGTCTGGAACAGTGCCGGGTGCTCGGCCAGGGTGCAGCCCTCGACCAACGGCGAGCCCACCAGCACGTGCCGCCAGGGGTTGGGCTCGCTCCCCCCGTCCGGGTAGACGTGGGTGAAGTCGGTGAGCAGCACGTCGGCGGGCACCTCGCGGCGGCGCTCCTGCGCCAGCTCGTCCAGGATCACGCCGACCGTCCGCTCGGGCAGCCAGTCGTCGCTGTCCACGAACCAGACGTACTCGCCGCGCACCTGCGGCAGGGCGGCGGCCCGGGCGCCGCCGAGGCCCTGGTTCTCGGTGAGGTGCATCACGCGCAGCCGGGGGTCGCGGGCGGCGTAGGCGTCCAGGATCGCGCCGGAGCCGTCGGGGGAGAGGTCGTCGACCGCGATCACCTCGAAGCGGGTCTCCGCGGCGGGGGTCTCGCCGAGGATCGAGTCGAGGCAGCGCGGCAGGTACCGCTCCACGCCGTGGACCGGAAGCACGATGCTGAGGAGGAGGGACACGCTGGCCGAGTCTACCGATCCACACGGTGCGACCTGCGGGGACGTCCGGCTGTGGAGGACGGGCGGCGCAGGGGCGGGGGCGGAGTGCCACGGGACGGGCGGAGAAGCGGGCGAGGAGGGGCGGAGGGACTGGCGACGCTATCGCTGACGCGATCGGCGACGCTAGCGGTGTCGCGATCGGCCCGGAACCGCCGGTGCCGGGCCCCGAGCGGGGCGGCACCGGCAGTCTGGTGGCGGCCCGGCCGACCCTCTACGGCCGGCCGCCGGTCCGGGCACCGCGCGGGCCTGGCCACCGCAGCGTCGAGGTGGCCGGGCAGTGGCCCGCAGGAGCCGGAGTTTCCTTCTCGAGTCATTCATCACTCGAACACACGCGTGGGTGCGATGCGGGCACCTGCGGGTGTGCATCAGATATTGCTTGGAGGATTGGCGCGAGTCAATCCCTCGACTGCGTTCACTTCATGAAGTCAGACGGTGACGCGGTGATCGCTTTGTCGACGTGACGGCTGTCCCCTATATGGGGCGCCCTGCGGGAGCCGCGCAGGAGCGGTGCGGGGCTGTGCGGGGGCTGCGGGAGGGGCTGCGGGAAGGGCCACTGTCCGCGGTGTCCGGGGAGCCTTCCGGGGGCGATTCGTCGACACGGCGGTCGCACCGTCCGCCCGCTCCCGTGCGCCCGGCGCATGCCGCGGATGCGGGCGCCGGGCCCGTGCCTCCTGGCCCTGATGACGGACGGCTGGTCGTGCACCATCATTGATGCCTAGTCGTGATCGCCCGGGCGGCCCCTGGTGCATCGTCAGTTGACGTCGCACGGTACGGTGGCACAACACCAAGGACGGTTGCGCGAAGGCCGTCCCTCACGGATAGTCTTCGCCTCACGGCCCTGGCGCCTCGTAGGGGTGGGAAAACTGATGGAACACATGCAAGTGCGGACTCGGCCCCGTGTGCCGGCGATCCAGTGCGGTGTCGGCGCGACCGGCCGCCGGATCGACCGACACCTGGCCGTGCTCGGCGCGCCCGCGCTCTCGGCGGTCGACACCGCCGAGGCGCTCGGGCTGATAAGGGAGCTGACGCCGCGCGGCGCTGGCGCCCCGGCGGCGGCTCGCCGTCGCCACACCCGCGTCTCGCTGCTGGCGCCGCTGCGTCGGCTGCGGCGGAGCCTCTTCGGCGGGCGCGGCTAACGGCCGGTCCCGGGGCGCGGCCCCGGGCCCAGCGGCCGGTCCCTGAACGACCCGTCGGACCACCCGGTCCGTCGGGTCGTCGGCATGTCCGGAGGCCGGGCCATCGCTTTGGTCTGAACCTCTCACCCTATGCGAGCCCGACGCCCCGGCGCGGGCAGTCGGCGAGGCAGTACGCACGACCCGCTGACCTGGGTCAGGATGGCGCCATGGCGGACAACAACCACTCCACGTCGGCCGGGTCAACCGGCGCCTTCCAGAGCACCACCCTGGAGATCACCACCGGCAACCGCGAGGTCGCGCTAGACATCACCGACCGCTGCGTCGCGTTCCTCAACGAGCGGGCCCCCGGGCGGGACGGACTGCTCAACGTCTTCGTCCCGCACGCCACCGCCGGGATCGCCGTCCTGGAGACCGGCTCGGGCAGCGACGACGACTTCCTCGCCGTCCTGCGCGACCTGCTCCCGGCCGACGACCGCTGGCGCCACCGGCACGGCAGCCCCGGCCACGGACGGGACCACGTGGTGCCCGGCCTGGTCGCCCCGCACGCCACCCTGCCGGTGCTCGGCGGTCAACTGGCGCTCGGCGTCTGGCAGTCGGTGGTGCTGATCGATACCAATGGGGACAACCCGCGCCGCACCGTCCGGTTGTCCTTCCTCGGCTGAGCCGCGCCCCTGGCGGGCCCGGGGCGGACGCTCCGCGCTAGTGATCCCCGGCGACGTGGCCGGCCACGGCGGCGAGGTAGCGCTCGATCGCCAGGTGCTGGCAGAGCAGCGCGACCGGCCGGCCCAGCCGGGCGTACCAGGCGGACAGTCGGGAGAACGCGGCGACCTCGAACCACACCTCGCCTTCGGCGTCCATCGACACCAGGAACGACTCCTCGCCGCACTCCGGATGCCCGGGCAGCGTCCCGTAAGCGAAGCCGATCCGGTCCGGCTCCGCCACCGTCCACACCACCCGGCAGGGGATCACCAGCCGGGGCCACCGGCTGCCGGGCAGGCTCAGCCGCAGCATTACGGTGGCCCCGTCCCGGGCGGGGCCGCCCGGGTACACCGCGAACCCGGTCCCCAGCTGACTGCCCCACCCGAGCACGTACCGCCCGGCCCGCTCCAGCACCTCCGGCCCCCGCCCGAGGTGCACTCGCCGCCGCAGGTGCGCGTACCCGTCCGGCAGCCGGCCGCGGCGGGTGGCCCCGACCTCGGGGTAGGTGGGCTCGGCGGCCCGGGCGGCTCGGAGCCGGTGTTGAAGATCGCCAACCATGGTGGCCACGGTAGTCGGGGGTGGGGGGGAGCGCTTCGGGTGGGGGCGGCCGTGCGCCGACCGCGAGGGGCTCGCCGCGCTCTCCATGCGCAGTGTCGCGGCCAGGCTCGGCGTCGCCGCGATGTCGCCCTACCGGTACGTGCCCAGCAAGGACGACCTGGTGCTGCTGATGGCGGACGCGGCGTTCGGGGAGGAGGCCTACCCGGCCGAGCCCGCGGGGGACTGGCGGGCACGGCTGGAACTCGGCGCGCACACGCTCTGGCGGATCCACCGCCGCCATCCGTGGCTCGCCCAGGTCGGCGCGCTCACCCGGCCGCTGATGCTGCCGGCGCTGATGGACCACGCCGAGTGGGCGCTCGCCGCTTTGGACGGTCTCGGCCTCGACGCGGCCACCATGCTCGACCTGCACGTCCTGTTCTACTGCTACGTCCAGGGGGTCGCCGTTCACCTGGAGCGGGAGGCCCAGGCCGAGGCCGGCACCGGCCTGACCGAGGAGCAGTGGATGGACCACCAGGGCCCGGCGCTGGCGGCGCTGGTCGCGGGGGAGCGGCACCCGGTGTTCGCGCGGACGACACGGCGCCTCGGGGACGGCTACGACCTCGACCTGGACTCGCTGTTCGCCTTCGGGCTGAAGCCGTTGCTCGACGGCGTCGACGCCATGGTCGAGGCGGCCGGCCCGGTGCAGTGAGCGGGCCCGTGCGGTCAGCCCGGTTGGGGGCTTCTTGCGGCCGGGCGGGGCCGGGGAGTAGGAAGGCGGCATGAGCGATACCGCGACGAACGACGTCTTTGTGAGCGAGGACGCTGCGGTCTGCGACCTGGCGCCCGCCGCCTCGGCCGAGGCGGCGCTGCGCGAGGACCCGGCGGCGACCGGGCCGCGCGCCGACTGCGTGCTGTGCGGCGAGCCGACCGTGCTGCCCGCCGATCAGCCGGGCAGCACGCTGTGCCCGACCTGCGCCTGGCAGCAGGCCCAGCGGATCGCCTGTTCGGGCTGAGAGGCCTGAGGGGCCTGAGGGGCCTGAGAGGCCTAAGAGACCCGACAGGCGGAGAACCGGCGGCGGCCGCCGCCGCTACGCGTCCTCCCGTCCCGCCAGGGCGAGGGTGGAGCCGCGCCGCCCCTTGCGGACCAGCAGCTGCGCGGGGATGCGGCTGCGCAGATCGGCGACGTGGCTGACGATGCCGACCGCGCGGTCCCGCTCACGCAGGCCGTCGAGGACGTCCATCACCTCCTCCAGGGACTGCTCGTCCAGGGTGCCGAAGCCCTCGTCGATGAACAGGGTGTCCAGCGGCATCCCGCCCGCCTCGTCGGTGACCACGTCGGCCAGGCCGAGGGCGAGGGACAGCGAGGCGAAGAAGCTCTCGCCGCCGGAGAGGGTCGCGGTGTCCCGCTCGGTGCCCGTCCAGGCGTCGACCACCCGCAGAGCCAGGCCGGAGCGCTTGTTGCCGCTGCCCCGGTCGTCGCTGTGCACCAAGGTGTAGCGGCCGCCGGACATCCGGACCAGCCGGTCACTGGCCGCGGCCGCGACCTGTTCCAGGCGGGCCGCCAGGACGTACGACTCCAGGCGCATCCGCAGCCGGTTCTCGGTGGAGGTCCCGGCGGCCAGCGCGGCGAGCCGGTTGATCCGCCCGTACCGCTCCAGCGCGGGGGCCAGCTCGGCGGCGAGGTCGCCCAGCTGCCGCCCGATCGAGGCCAGCGCCGCGCAGCGTTCCCGGGACGCCGACCAAGCCGCGTGCGCCCGGCCGAGCCGGTCGGTGGCGGCCGAGAGCGCGGCCGCGGCGGCGGGCAGGTCGACCGGCGGACGGGCCGCGGCCTCGGCCAGTTCGGGCAGCGCCAGCTCGTGCCGGACGGCGGCCGACTCCGCGTGGTGCCGCTCCAGCCGGGCCTCCAGCCGTTCCCGCTCCTCGCGCGGCAGCAGCACCGCGAGCGCGGCCCCGGCGTCCGGGAAGCCCGCCGCGGCAGCGGCCTTGCCGAGTTCCTCCTCCGCTCCGTCCAACCGGGCCCGCGCCTCCGTGGCCGTCCGGGCGGCCTCGGCAGCCGCGGCGACGGCCTCGGCGAGCTCGGTCAGCGACGCGGCCCGGTCGGCCACCGAGGCGGCCTCGCCCCGGGCGGCCGCCACCCTGGCGGTCAGCTCCCGCTGCTCGTCGTCCAGCTTCGCCAGCCAGTCGGTGAGCACGGCGGCGCGCTCCCTGGCCTCGTTGAGCTCCTCCAGCCGGCGGGCACGGTCCTGGGACAGCCGGGCGATCTCCTGCCCGACCCGGCCGAGCGCCTCGGCCTCGTGCAGCGCGGTGCGGTGCTCGCGTTCCAACTCGGCGAGCGATCGCGCGAGCACGTCCGTGCTCTCCGGTCCGGCCGCGCCGGCGGCGGTGGCCTCGCGCACCCGCAGGGCGGTCAGCGCCTGGTCGGCCTCGCCCCAGAGCCGCTCGGCGGCGGCCTGGGCCCGGCTGGCCCGCTCCTCGTCCTCGGCGCTCACCCGGCCGCCCTCGGCGGCTTCGGCGGGCGCCGGGTGCTCCGGCGAGCCGCAGACCCGGCAGGCCTCGTGCGGGCGCAGCTGCTCGGCCAACTCGGCGGCCATGCCCGCGAGGCGGCGGTCCCGCAGGTCCAGGCTGAACTCGCGGGCGTCCAGTGCGGCCGTGCGCAGCCCGGCGACCTTGGGCTCGGCAGCCGCGATCTCCGCCAGCAGGCCGTCCCGCTCCCGGGCGGCGCCCAGGCGCGTGGTCAACTCGGTCCGCTGGCCGTCCAGTTGCTCGACCCTGGCGCTCGCCGCCTGGGCCCGCGTCTGCTGCTCCTCCAACCGGCCCAGCTCGCCGTCGAATTCGGCCAGCCAGTCCTCGGCCTCCTCGGCCAGTTCCTCTGCGCCGCGCCGGTCCCGCGTCAAGGTGTGCTGCTCGCGGGCGAGTTCGGTACAGCGCCGTTCCTCCGCCCGGGCCGCCTCCAGCCGGACCACCTCGGCGCGCAGCCGCAGCTCGGCCTCGGCCAGCTGGAAAGCGTCGGCCCCGGCCGGCAGGTGCCCTCCGTCGTCCGCCCGGGCGAGCGCCTCCCGGTGCCGCTGCTCCGCCTCGCGCGCCCGGCCGAGCGCCTCGGCCGCGCTCTCCCGCAGCCGCAGCGCGGACTCCACGCCGACCGCCTCCTGGGCGGCCGCGAGCCGCTGGCGGTCCCGGGCGGCGGCCTGCTCGAACCCGGCCAGCCGCTTGGCCTCGGCCAGCGCCTCCCGCTGCCGGCGCTGCCGCCCGGCCAGCTCCTCGGCGGCCTCGCGCTCGTGCTGGGCCGTCCGCTGCGCCGCCTCGGCGCCCGCGAGCGCCGCCTCGGCGACGGCGAGCTGCTCGGCCGCGCCGCTGCGCAGGATCGCCGCCCAGCCGAGCACCCCGGCGGGCAGGTCCGCGTCGCCGTCCTCGGCCGGCACCCACTCCCCGGCGGGCTCGGCCGCGGGCCCGGCCGCCTGCTCGGCCTTGCTGGCGAGGTCGCGCAACCGGCGCCGGCCGGACTGGACGGCGCTCTCCTGGGCGCGGCGCTGCTCGGCGAGCCAGGCCTCGACCAGTCCGTAGCGCTCGGTGTCGAACAGGCGGCGCAGCAGCTTGCCGCGCTCCTCCGAGTCGCCCTTGAGGAAGCGGGCGAAGTCGCCCTGGGGCAGCAGCACCACCTGGCAGAACTGCTCCCGGCTCATGCCGATCAGCCGGTGGATCTCCTCCCCGGCCTCCTGGTGCGATTTGCTGACCGGCCGCCAGCCGGGCGTGCCGTCGCCCGCGTCGGCGGCCCACTCACGCAGCAGGGTCTGCGGGCGCTCGACGGTGGTGCCGGTGCCGACCTTCTTCGGCCGGCGCTGCTCCGGCAGCCGGGTGATCTGCAGCCGCCGCCCGCCCAGCGTCAGCTCCAGCTCCACCTGGGTCAGCCGCCCGGGGTCGGCGTGGTCGCTGCGCAGCCGGTTGGCCCGGCGGGCGTTCGGCGTCTCGCCGTACAGGGCGAAGCAGACGGCGTCCAGCACGCTGCTCTTGCCCGCGCCGGTCGCGCCGCGCAGCAGGAACAGTCCGCCGGCGGCGAGCGCGTCGAAGTCCACCGTCTCGCTGCCCGCGAACGGGCCGAAGGCGGTGACGGTGAGCTTGTGCAGCCTCATCGGGGCAGGTCCGCCTTCCGGTCGGCACCCTCGCGGACGCGTTCGAAGCCCTCGCGCAGCCAGCCGAGCTCGTCCGGCTCCGGCTCGGCACCGGGGCGGACGTGTCGCAGGAAGCCCTCGGCGATCTCCAGGTCGTCCCGGCCGCTGACCCGGGATGCGTACGACGGGGACGGCTCGGCCCCGCCGTCCTCGGGGTCGAACAGCAGCTGGAGGGTGTGCGGGAAGCGGCGGCGCAGCTTCTCCATCGGCTCGCTCGGGCGGGCCGCGTCGGTGAGCGTGACCTGCACCCAGGACTGCTCGTGCTCGGCGTACTCCTCCTCGGTGAGCAGCGCCTCCAGCGTGCCGCGCAGGGTGGCGAGCGGACGCGGCTGCGGGCAGTCGATGCGCTCGGCCGTCACCGAGCCGTCGGCCGCGAGGTCGACCAGCCACATGGTCTTGCGCTGGCGCACCTCGGAGAAGGAGTAGGCGAGCGGGGAGCCGCTGTAGCGCAGGTGCGGGGCTAGGGTCTGGCAGCCGTGCAGGTGGCCGAGGGCGGCGTAGTGCACCCCGTCGAACACCGAGGCGGGCACGGCGGCGACCCCGCCGACCGCGATGTCCCGCTCGCTGTCGCTCGGCGCGCCCCCGGTGACGAAGGCGTGCGCCAGCACCACCGCCCTCGTCCCCCCGGGGCGCGTCGCCAGGTCGGCCCGGACCTGGTCCATCGCCGCGCCGAGCACCGCCGCGTGCCCGCCCTTGGCCAGGCCGAACCGCTCGCGCACCAGCGTCGGTTCCAGGTACGGCAGCCCGTACACCGCCACCGGTCCGTGCTCGTCCGCCAGCAGCACGGGCTCGGCGCACTCGCCCGGGTCCGTCCGCAGGTGGATCCCGGCCCGCCCGATCAGTCCGGCGCCGACCCCGAGGCGGCGGGCCGAGTCGTGGTTGCCGCTGATGAAGACCGTCGGCACGCCGAGGTCGGCCAGCCGGTGCAGCACGTCGTCGAAGAGTGTGACCGCGTCCAGGCCCGGCAGTGCCCGGTCGTACACGTCCCCGGCGACCAGCACGGCGTCCACGCCCTCGGACCGGACCACCGCCACCAGGTGGTCCAGGAAGGCGCGCTGGGCGTCGTGCAGGCTCTCCCGGTGGAACGAACGCCCGAGATGCCAGTCGGAGGTATGCAGCAGTCGCATGGTCCCCGACCCTAACGCCCGCTACCGACAATCCCGGCGGGCTCAGTGGTCACGGGGCTTCCGGGGGCGGGGCCTCGGGGCGCCGGGTGGTCGGGCTCGTCCTCGAGTTCCGCGGACGGGCCGTCGGCCAGGGGGGCACATTGTGTTCCGCTGGCGGCGGGCGCAGGCGCGGTTTGGGCAGATGGGGGCCAATTTTGGATCTCCGGAGCGGTTCCGCCTGCCGGTGTTCGATTACTTGGAGTGGATTGTCAGTGGCTCTGTGTATGGTCCGTGGCGTCGGCGGCTCCGGGAGTCGGGGCGGTCGGTGCTGGTCCGTGCCGGTCGAGTGAACGGGAGGAAACCCATGGCTGTGCGGGAGTCGGTGTACGAGGTGCTGGGCGTCGTGGTGGTGCGGCGCCGGTCGCTGCGGGAGGTGCGGGAGGTGCGGGAGGTGCGGGAGTTCCGGGCGCCGAGGGCGCCCCGGGGTCCGCGGGCCTTGCTGTTCGGCGGGCGGAGGCCCGGGGGCGGAGCCGGTGGGTTGCCGATCGGCGGGCCCGGTGGGGCGGCGCCGCCCGGAGACGGCCGGCCGTCGGGCGGACGGGCGATCGGGGCCGTCGGATCAGGTGGAGCCGGTGCGCGTCGGCGGCGCGGCGGCCGGGCCCGGGGCGCGCCGCCGCAGCCGGTGGCGGTGGCGCTGGCCGTGGAGGCGGCCGACTTCGCCGGGCTGGCGAAGTACGGGCTGTTCGGCGCGCTCGGGCACCAGGAGTACCTGCTGCGGGCGGAGGAGCAGTTGACGGGCCTGTACGAGCAGGGGCTGGAGGTGCACCTGCGCGTACTGGAGGCGGGTGACTTCGAGGACTACTGCTCGGCGCTCGGGCTCGACCCCCGGGCCCCGGCCGCCCGGGTCGCGTACGCGGGGGATCCGGAGCTGGCCGGGGAGCCCTTCGTCTACGCGGGCGAGCCGCTGGCGGACCTCCTCCCGGTGCTACTGGACGACCACCGGGCGCGGGTGCGGATGTCCGTCGCCTGCGTGGCGCTGCTGGGCGCGGTGGGCGACGACCAGGTGGGGCAGCGGCGGATGGCGGCGGTGATGCGGTACGTGACCTCGGTCTACCTGGCGCTGGCCGAGGGCGCGGGGGAGGGCTGCCACCTGCTGACGCTGCGCTGCCACGGCCCGGAGGACGGCGAGGAGCTCACCTCGGCCGTGGACGTCTGCGTGGAGGAGGGGCGTCTGAGCCCCGCCGGGCGGGACGCGGAGGCGTTCTGCGTCACGCTCGCGGCCGGGGTGGCCTCCGGCGGCGAGGGGGCGCTGCTGCTGCACGGCGATCCGTCCACGCCTCCCGCGGACGGGGCGCCTGGCGGGCCGCCGGGCGGGGCGAGGCCCGGGCCGCGGGTGCGGGGCTGGGCGCTGGCCGGTGGGCGGCTGCGGCCGATGACCGCCCACGAGGTGTTCGACGAGCTGGCCGACGACGCGGCGCGCGGGCTGCCCTTCCCGCCCGGTGTGGTCCCGCAGCCGGGGTTCCCGCTGCCGGGCTTCCCGGAAGCCGGGAGCGGGGGTGGGCCGCTGGGGTGAGCAGGGCGTTCGTGGCCTCCGCATCCACCATGCGGCGCTGGGGACTGTTCATCGACCGCCTGTTCGGGGAAGATCGGAGAAGATCAACAGCAGGAGCGCGCGGTACCCCACGCCGCCGCTCCGGCCGCTCCGCTGTGAACCGTGCTCCGCAGGTCCGGCGAGCCCGACAGCGAGAGGGGGGACGCGCGGCATGGGCCGGATCGAGTTCACGGCGGAGATCGCCGAGCTGCTCGGGAAGGTGCGCCGGCGTCCCACGGCGGGCTGGCCGTGGCGGCCGGGCGAGCAGGTGCCGGACGGGCTGCCGATGAAGCAGTCCTGGGGGTGGCTGTTCGCCCCGGACGGGCGGGTACTGACCTTGGTGAACCCCAGGGACGGGATCTGCTCGCTGCCCGGCGGTTCGCTGGAGCCGGAGGACGACGGGGACCCAGCGGCCGCGCTGGCGAGGGAGGCGGGCGAGGAGGCCCAGGCCGTGATCGGCCGGCCCTACTACCTCGGCTACCTCTACGACCGGGTCGGTTCGGCGAACGGCGGGCACGAGTGCGCGCGGGTCCGGATGGCGGCGGCGCTGCGGGCGGTCGGGCCGAGCGAGGCGGACCCGGCCTCGGGCCGGCACTACCGGCGGCTGCTGGTCGCCCCGGGGCTCGCGGTCGAGCTGCTGGGCTGGGGTGCGCCCGGGCTGCGCCAGGCCCGGGCGGCGGTCGCCACGGCCGTCCACTGGCTCGGCGTGCCCGCCGCCGCGAACGAGACGATCGAGGAGCTGCCGCTCGAGGGCTGCGCGGTCTTCCCCGGCCCCGTGTACCCGGGCGGCGGACGCTCCCCGAAGCGCTGAGCCGCGCCCTCGGCACACCGTTTCGGCTCCCGGCGCAGCTGCCGCTTCGCACCGCGGAGCTGACGCACCGGCGGCCACACGCTGACCGGCGGCTGACCGCGAGCTGACTTCTCGAAAGTTTTTCGTCTACACGCGATGACCGACGCGCGTCGACATACACCCACACCCACCTGCGTGAACTCACGCTCCGTCTGGGCAAGTTCACTTTTCCGCTATCAGACTGACCGTCAATGTCCTTGGCATGAGCGCTTCCGCGTTCGGCTACCGCCTGGTATCCCTTCTGTGACCCGCGTCATACCAGGAGGTGCAATGCTCCGCCCTGCTCGTGCCCTGTCCGTCGCCGCGATAGCGGCCGGTCTCACCATGACGACGCTCTTCACGGCGTCAGCCGCCCATGCGGCCGGCGTCAACTACGTCGCCCTCGGGGACTCTTATTCGGCCGGCGTCGGCGCCGGCGGCTACCTGGGCGACAGCGGTAGCTGCAAGCGCAGCACCAACGCCTACGCATATCTGTGGAAGAACGCGCACAAGCCGTCCTCCTTCGCCTTCGTGGCCTGTTCGGGTGCGAGAACCGGCGACGTGCTCAACAGTCAGATCTCCGCGCTGAACAGTTCCACCACGCTGGTCAGCCTGTCGGTCGGCGGCAACGACGCGGGCTTCGCCGACACCATGAAGACCTGCGTGCTGGGCTCCGACAGCGACTGCCTCAACGCCGTCAACACGGCGAATAGCTACGCGGTCAACACCCTGCCGGGCCAGCTGGACCGGGTGTACTCGGCGATCAAGTCCAAGGCGCCGAAGGCCCACGTCGTGGTGATGGGCTACCCGCACCTGTACAAGGTTGGCGGCGACTGCCTCTTCGGCATCGGAGACACCAAGCGCGCCGCCATCAACGGCGCCGCCGACGCGCTGGACGGCGTGATCGCCAAGCGGGTCGCCAACGCGGGCTTCGCTTTCGGCGACGTGCGCAGCGCCTTCGCCGACCACGAGATCTGCGGCTCGCTGAGCACCTGGCTGCACAGCACCACCCTTCCGATCGACGAGAGCTACCACCCGAACTCCGCCGGCCAGGCCAGCGGCTACCTCCCGGTCTTCAGTCGCTCCTGAGCGCGTCGGTCATGACGTCCGCCCGGTCGCCCGCGCGGCGGCGCTGACCGGTGCCGGTGCTGCCCTCCTCTTCCGGGCTGCGGGAGGGGGTGGCGGCGTCGTCGTGCCGGGGGAGTTCACCTCCTCGCCAGCTGACGGTTCGTCAATCTCCTTGGCAAGAACGCTTCCTTGTTCGATTACCGCTTGGTATCCCTTTCTGTGACCCGCGTCATACCTGGAGGTGCGATGTTCCGCCCCGCTCGTGCTCTCTCCGTCGCCGCGATAGCGGCCGTCCTCACCATGACGACGCTCTTCACGGCGTCGTCCGCCAGCGCGGCCGGCGCCAACTACGTGGCGCTCGGGGACTCCTACTCGGCCGGCGTCGGCGCCGGCAGCTACCTGAGCGACAGCGGTAGCTGCAAGCGCAGCACCAACGCCTACGCCTACCTGTGGTCGAACGCGAACTCCCCGTCCTCCTTCTCCTTCGTCGCCTGTTCGGGCGCCAGAACCGGTGACATCCTCAACAGCCAGATCTCCGCGCTGAGCTCCAACACCACGCTCGTCAGCCTCACGGTCGGCGGCAACGACGCCGGGTTCTCCAGCACCATGCAGACCTGCGTGCTCGGTTCCGACAGCGACTGCCTCACCGCCGTCAACACGGCCGAGAACTACGCGGTCAACACCCTGCCGGGGCAGCTGGACCAGGTGTACTCCGCGATCAAGTCGAAGTCGCCGAACGCCCACGTCGTGGTGATGGGCTACCCGCACCTCTACCAGATCGGCGGCTACTGCCTCTTCGGCATCGGCGACACCAAGCGCGCCGCCATCAACGAGGCCGCCGACACGCTGGACAACGTCATCTCCAAGGAGGTCGCCAACGCCGGCTTCACCTTCGCTGACGTTCGCGACATCTTCGCCGGCCACGAGATCTGCGGCGGACTGGACACCTGGCTGCACAGCACCACCCTGCCGATCGACGAGAGCTACCACCCGAACTCGTCCGGCCAGGCCAACGGTTACCTCCCGGTCTTCAGCCAGTCCTGAGGCCCTCGATTCCACCGTCCCGTCGGACCCCTGACGTGACACCGGTGCCGCCGGCCCCTCCCTCGCCGTGGGAGGGGCCGGCGGCACCGCCGGGTCAGGGCCCGGCCGGCCCCGGCCGCACCGGCGGAAAGGGGATCCCGGCGAGCGCAGGCAGCAGCTCCGCCTCCTCGTGGTCGAGATGCGCCTCCAACTCGGCTGAAATCCGGTCCAGTTCGGTACGGAGCCGCTCCGGCTCGGTGATCTCGACCCCGGCGAGCAGTGCCACCAGCTCCTCCCTGATCCGGCTGATCGCCCGGTGCTGCTCGCCGAGCCGCTCCAAGGTGCCTGCGAGCTCGGGGTGGCTACGCGCGAGGGCCGGGAAGATCGCGGAGTCCTCGCCGGTGTGGTGGTGCGTCAATCCCTCGCAGAACGCGAGGCAGTGCTGGCGCAGTTGGAGCCCGAGCCCGGTCGGGCGGCCGGGAACGTGGGCCTGCGCCTCGGCCCGGACGTGGCGCAGCTGGGCCCGCAGCCAGGTGTGGGCCTCCAGCAGCTTGTCGGCCAGGCTGCGCACCTCGCGCGGTTGCCCTGGTGGTGCCTCGGGCCGCTCCAAGGCGATCACCGGCAACTCCCGTTCGGTGTGCGCCTGGTAGTCGCCGTACCCGGGCGCCTTGCGGAGGACGGCGTCGAACAGCCGCTTCCGGCGAGCGCCTTCGGCGGGTACGGCGATCGCGTCGAAGGTGTCGGTGCCGAGCTCGACCCGGACCACCGGATGGGCCAGCAGGTTGCGGTACCACTGCGGGTGTTCCGGCGCCCCGGCCGCCGAGGCGACGACCAGCAGCAGCCCCTCGGCCCGGACGAACCCCAGCGGCACGGTGTGCGGCCGACCGGAGCGCACCCCGGTGGTGGTCAGCAACAGCAGGTCGCCGCCTTCGAACGGACCGCCGACCCGGCCGCCGTTCGCGCGGAACTCCTCGATGACATTCAGATTGAAGGACATGGGCATACGTGTGTGGTGAAGTCTCCTGAGAATTCGGGGGATTCGCGGCCACACGCGGTACACGCGACAATGGGCGGACACCGCGGTGACCGCCTTCGTCAGATCAGGGCAGCGGAGAAAGTACTCATCGCGCATCGTCCCCTTGCACATCAGGTGCTGGCTCGGCTGCCGGCCGGCCCACTGCTCTGTGGCCGACGCCGCGCTGCACGCCCCCATTAGAGCCACGCCGCGGACGCCCTGTCAACGAGCAAGATCACCGGAGAGGGGGACGGACACCACCGTGGAGCGTGTCGTCGACCTGGACCAGGCGGCCGAGAGGCTACGACCGGCGGCGGCTGACAGATCGGCGCGAACAGCTGACAGAGGACAGCCGGCAGAGGACAGCTGACAGATTTCATCATCTGAAATCTGTCAGCTGTCGCCGGGCAGGCCGTCAGTGCAGGTAGTCCACCAACCCGGCCGGCTTGAGCCCTGCGGCCTCCGCGGCGGCGAGGGCGCGGGGCAGGTCGGTGGCGAGGGTGTCGGTCCAGTGCATCAGGATCACGTCACCGGGCTGGAGCGGGCCCGGGTGCCAGATGTTGGAGGCGCCCCAGCTGAAGTCCGCGTCGGCGGTCAGCACCGTGCGGATGCCGCAGTTGGCGGCGGCCTGCAGAGTGTCGGCGTTCCAGGTGAAGAACGGCGGGCGGAACACCACGGGTGCGGTGCCGAACAGGCGGGTCATCGCGTCGCGCGCGTCGCAGATCTCGACCTGCTGCTGCTCCGGCGGGAGCTTGCTGAGGTCGGAGTGCGAGACGCTGTGGTCCTGGATGGAGGAGCCGGGCACGGCGGTGACCCGCTTGAAGAAGTCCGGGTCGGTGCCGGCCGGCATGGGCAGCGGGAAGGCGGTGATCGGCAGGTGGTGGTCGGCGATGAAACGCTCCGCCTCGGGGGTGCGCTGCCAGCCGTCGTCCACGGTGAAGAAGACGACCTTGTCGGTGGTCGGGATGGAGCCGGCCGCGACCGCCGGGGCGGGCGCCGGGCCGTCCACCCGTACGTCGTCCACCGAGAAGGGGCCCTGCTGGTACCAGCCGTGCACGTACAGCCGGATGCTGCGGGCGTCCGGGCCGGTGGTGAAGCGGGTGGTCAGCTGCTGCCAGCCGCCGGACGTGGTCTCGGTCCAGGCGGGGGCGACGTCGTGGCCGGTGCCGGTGGCACCCAGGTGGACGAAGTTGCCGCGCACCCAGGCCGAGGCGGTGTACGTGGTGTCGGGCTGGACGGCGACGGTCTGCGCGCACTCCCCGGCGGAGTCGCCGTTCGCCGGGGTGACGGTGAGCGCCGAGGCGCCGGAGTGTGCGGCGGTGGTGGTGACGGCCGCCTCGGCCGGGCCGCCGGTGCAGCTCCAGCCGGGGATGCTGCCCCAGTCGGCGAGGTTGGGGGAGGGCAGCTCGAAGCCGGGGTTGGTGGCCAGGTTGACGGTCGGGGCGCCGGAACCGCCCGTACTGCCCGTACTGCCCGGACCGCCCGGACCGCCCGGGTCGGCGGAGGCCGCCGGGACGGCGAGGGCGGTGAGCAGCGCGACGGAGGCGGCCAGCGCGGACAGGCGCGTGGGCATCGACACGTGAGGACTCCAGCAGGTGGGGGCACGCCCGTTGGGGAGGGCGTGAACGGGAATCTGGACCGTGGAACCAGGGCGCTCCCGGAGGGGCGGGAGCGGGTGGTGCTGGTGCGCCGCACTCGGACCGAAGAGCAACAATGGACTGGACCAATCCACCCGTCAAGGGAACGGCAGGTGAACCGATCGCCTAACGATCCACTCGTAAAAGGGACAAGACGGTATGTCAGAACTACGACAGCGCAGTCGCGTTCAAGGAGGCTCAGGAGAGGTAGAGCTCCTCGATGTCCGTCGAGTAGTACTCCGCGATCGCCGTCCGCCGCAGCTTGAGCGAGGGCGTCAGCAGTCCCTCCTCCAGGCTGAACTCCCTTGGCAGCAGCCGGAAGGCGCGGATCGACTCGGCCCGCGACACCGCCGTGTTCGCCGCCGCCACCGCGCGCTGGATCTCGACGTGCAACTGTTCGTCCGTGAGCACCGCCCAGGCGTCCAGCTGCTCCCGCCCGTGCGTCTTCAGCCAGTGCGCCAGCGCGGCCGGGTCGAGCGTGATCAGCGCCGCCACGTACGGGCGGTCGTCGCCCACCACCAGGCACTGGGAGACCAGCGGATGCGCCTCGACCCGCTCCTCGAGTGCCGCCGGGGCGAGGTTCTTTCCGCTGCTGGTGACGATCAGGTCCTTCTTGCGGCCGGTGATGGTGAGGTAGCCGTCCTCGTCCAGCCGGCCCAGGTCGCCCGTCCCGAACCAGCCCTCGACGAGTGATTCCGCCGTGCACTGCGGGTGGTTGAGGTAGCCGCCGAAGACCGAGCCGCCGCGCACCCACACCTCGCCGTCGTCGGCGATCGCCACCGACGCGCCCGGCACCGGCTGCCCGACGGTGCCGAGCTTCTGCCGTCCGGCCGGGTTGGCCGTGATCGCGGCGGTGGTCTCGGTGAGGCCGTAGCCCTCGTACAGCTGGAGTCCGGCACCGGTGAAGAACAGGCCCAACTCCCGCCGCAGCGTGGAGCCCCCGCACATCACCGTGCGCACCCGGCCGCCGAGCACGGCGCGCAGCCTGGGGTAGACGGTCCGCTCGTAGGCGAGGTGGCGCAGCCGCAGCGCCGCACCGGGTCCGGGGCCGCGGCCGAAGGACTTCTGTTCCCGCGCGGCCGCCCATTCGACGGCCACCTGCCGGGCCTGCTCGAAGAGTTCGCCGCGCCCGGCCTCCTCGGCGGCGCGTCTGGCCCGCTGGAAGATCTTCTCGAAGACGTACGGGACGGCGTGCAGGAAGCTCGGCCGGAAGCTCTCCAGGGCGGGCAGCAGCGCGTCGGTGGAGACCTCCGGGATGTGGCCGATCCGGAAGCCGCCGCGGACGGCCGCGATCTGCACGGCCCGCCCGTAGACGTGCGCCAGCGGCAGGAACAGCAGGGTGGCGGGCTGGCCGCCGCCGGTGTCGCGGAGCACCTCGCCCCAGCCGGCGAGCAGCGAGTCGCCCTCGGCGGCCAGGTTGGCGTGGGTGATCAGGCAGCCCTTGGGGCGTCCGGTGGTGCCCGAGGTGTAGACCACGGTGGCTATGTTGGCGGCCGTGACGCCGAGCCGCTGGCGGTGCACCAGTGCGTCGGGGACGTCCCGGCCGTCCTCGGTGATCGCGGCGACGCAGTCACGGTCCAGTTGCCAGATCCCGGTCAGGTCGGGCAGGGCGTCGCAGACCGCGCCGACGGTCATCGCGGCATCCTCGTCCTCGACCAGGCAGGCCACCGCCTGGGTCTCGGCGAGGATCCAGCGCACCTGCTCGGGCGCGGCGGTGGGATAGACCGGGACGGTGATCGCGCCGATCGACCAGAGCGCGTAGTCGAACAGGGTCCATTCGTAGCGGGTGCGGGACATCAGCGCGACCCGGTCGCCGTAGCGCACGCCGTGGGTCAGCAGGCCCTTGGCGAGCGCGAGGACCTCGTCCCGGAACTCCCGCGCTGTGACGTCCTGCCAGCGCCCGTCGCCGGTCCGCCGGGACAGCTGGACCAGGTCGGGGGTGCGTTCGGCGGCGTCGTACAGGGAGTCGGCGAGTCCTCCGGTGGCCTCGGGCCCGGCCGGGGCAGGGGTGGTGAACTCGCGCACAGTCCTCCCCAGTTCGCGTCTCGCGGCGCTGTCATCCGGTCCCGGCGCACGGGCACCGGGGTGGCGGCGCCCGGTCGTGCGGGTGGAGCGAAACTATCGGATCGGTCTGTCACTGCCCAGGGTTGTGGTGGTGGCGCGACGAGATCGGCACCGGTCCGTGGGAATGGTGTCGCAGCTGCGGAGGAATCGGGGAGGGGCTCCGGGAGCGCCGCGACGGGGTGGTCGACGGTGCGCCGGTGTACGGGCCGGAGTGCGATCGGCTTCTGACGTGTTCGGGGCAAGGTGAAGAAGTGGAATGGTTCGACCCTCGAACGTGTGGTCAGGGCGTAGTAGAGTCTCGCAGACCTGTGGCCGGGAGCCTCCCGCAGCTTCCTCCCCAGGCCTCCCCAAGTCCCGCCGAACCCGCCGTCCCCAGCAGTCCGGAAACCCTCCGTACCGCTCCCCGTCCGCGCCTGGCACTTCCCGACCGAGGACTCCATGCGTTTGCGCAGCAGCTCGATCCGCGCGAAGATCATCGCGCTGCTCCTGGTGCCCATCGTCGCGCTCATCGCCCTGTGGGTGTACGCGACGCTCGCCGCCACCGGGGACGCCTGGAACCAGCTGGCGATCAGCCGTACGTACAAGGACTACGGAACGGCGGTGGACCAGTACGCGGGCGACCTGCAGAACGAGCGCCGCGCCGCCGTCCAGCACCTGGCCGACCCGAACTCACCGGTCGCCCGGGACGCCTTCGAGCACGCCACCGCCGCCACCGACCGCAGCCTCGCGGTGCTGCGGCAGAAGAAGGACGCCGCCGGCGATCGACTCTCCACCGCCCAGCGGGCCCGCCTGGTGCAGATCATCGCCGCCGCCGACCAGATCGGCCCGCTCCGGGCCCAGGTCGGCCGCCTGGCGCTGAACTGGGAGTTCGCGCTCGGGCAGTACAGCGACCTGGTCCGGCCGGTGTTCGGCTTCCGGTCCGCCTACGTCGCCCGGCAGAGCGGCCAACTCCCGCGGCAGGGGACCATCCTGATCGAGCTGGTGCGCGCCCGCGAGTACCTCTCGCAGGAGGACGCGGCGATGGAGGGCCTGCGCACCGGCGCCACCAAGCCCACCCCCGAGCAGTACCAGACCGCGCTGGACGCCCTGCACAACCAGCAGGCGCTGTTCACTGTCTACATCGCCGAACTCGAACCCGCCGACCAGGCCGACTACATCGCCCTGCGCGGCGGCGAGGCCTGGGCTGCGCTGGCCCGCGCCGAGGCGGACTTCGTGGGCGCCGGCGGCCCCGAACGGGTGGTCCAGGCGCTCAACGTCGACAACTGGCGGGAGACCGCCGACCGCTCGCTCGGCGACCTCACCTCCATCAACTCCCGGATCGCCACCGGACTGGACGATCGCGGCCGCTCCGCCGCGATCGCGGCCCTGTGGCGCGGCGGCATCGCCGGTGCCATCGGCCTGGTCGCCGTCGTGCTGTCGGTGCTGATCTCGTTCCGGATCGGCCGCGGCCTGGCCCGCGAGCTGATCAACCTGCGCAACGCGGCCAACGAACTCGCCACCACCCGGCTGCCCGCCGTCATGGTGCGGCTGCGCCGCGGCGAAGCGGTGGACGTGGCCGCCGAGGCGCCCGAGCTGCACTTCGGACAGGCCGAGATCGGACAGGTCGGGCAGGCCATCAACGCCGTCCAGCGGGCCGCCGTCGAGGCCGCCGTCGAACAGGCCGAACTGCGCCGCGGCGTCGCGGCCGTCTTCGTCAACCTGGCCCGGCGCAGCCAGGTGCTGCTGCACCGCCAGCTCACCCTGCTCGACACCATGGAGCGCCGCACCGAGGACCCGGCGGAGCTGGAGGACCTCTTCAAGGTCGACCACCTCACCACCCGCATGCGCCGCCACGCCGAGGGCCTGATCATCCTGGCCGGCGGCTCGCCCGGACGCGCCTGGCGCAAGCCCGTCCGGATGGTGGACGTGGTCCGGGCGGCGGTCGGCGAGGTCGAGGACTACGCCCGGGTGACCGTCCGGCCGTTCCCCGGCACCGGCCTGCTCGGCAGCGCCGTCGCCGACGTGACCCACCTGATCGCCGAACTCGTCGAGAACGCCGCGGTGTTCTCCCCGCCGAACACCCAAGTCACCGTCCAGGGCGAGGTGGTGGCGCACGGCTTCGCGCTGGAGATCGACGACCGGGGGCTCGGACTGGGCGAGCAACTGCTCGCCGAGATCAACGAACGCCTGGCCGTGGAGCAGGAGTTCGACCTCGCCGACACCGACCGGCTGGGACTGTTCGTGGTCAGTCGGCTCGCCCGGCGGCACGGCATCCGGGTCCACGTGCGGCCCTCCCCGTACGGCGGGACGACGGCCGTGGTGCTGATCCCGCGCGAGCTGCTGGCGGAAGCGCCGGACGGGCTGCCGGAGCCGCCCGCCGCCGGGGCGGGTGCGCGCCGCCCGGCGGGACGGCCGGGCGGGCGCACGGCCGGGCGGCGCGACCTGGTCGCGGTGCCGGACCCGGCCTCGGGCACTCCTACGGGCACTCCTACGGGCGCGTCTTCGGCCTCGTCCTCCGGCTCGGCGGCCGCGGCGGGTACGAGCGGGCGGCACCGGGTGACCGGCGGGCCGCGGCCGTCCGTGCCCGAGCCGGGGCGTACGGCCAACGGGCTGCCGCGCCGGGCGGCGCGGACCAAGGGCGGGCCGGTCCTGGTGCCCGCGCCGGGACCGGAGGCCGAGGGCGCGTCGGGAACGGGGCGGCACCGGCGGGAGGCGGCGGAGGCCGCAGCGCTCCAGGGGCAGGCGGATGCCGTGCCGGTGGACCGCGCTCCCGTGGACGCCGTTCCCGTGGACGCGGTTCCTGCGGACAACGTCCCGGTGGAAGCGGCGCCCCGGACACCGGGCGGTCTGCCCCGACGCGTCCGGCAGGCGAACCTCGCACCCCAGCTCAAGGAACAGGCGAAGGAACGACTCCGCGGTGACGCCGGGTCCGAAGACCGCACAGGTGGGTCGACGGCGGAGGCCGCCGAGGCACGGGACGCCCGGGAACGCTCGCCGGAGGAGGCCCGGGCCACCTTCGCGTCGTTCCAGCGCGGCTTCACCCGCGGACGCGGGACCACCGCCACCGCCACCGCCCAGGACCGTACCGCTCCGGACCGTGCCACCCGGGACAGCTCGGCCGCGGCGGACCGTCCGGCCGCGCAGGGCTCCCGCCCCGCGGCCGTCCCGGCCTGGCAGCCGCCGGACCCGCCCCGGCGGGCGATCAGCCCGGCACCCGCCCCGGCGGCGCTGCCCGGGCCCGCCCCCGAGGACGCCGCCCGGGCGCCGCTCGCCCGCCGGATGTCGCCGGGCCAGCCGATGCGGCGGAACCCTGCGGGCGCCTCGCCCGTACCTCAAGTGACACCCTCAGCACCCGTAGCACCCGCAGAACCCGCAGTGCCCGCACCACCCGCTCCAGCGGAAGGAACTGATTCATGACCACTTCGACGCAGCCGTCCGGGGACCTCAACTGGCTCCTGGACGACCTGGTGGGCCGCGTCGCGGCCCTGCGGCACGCGGTGATCCTCTCCAGCGACGGGCTGGCCACCGGCGCCTCGCGCGACCTCGACCGGGAGGACGCCGAGCACCTCGCCGCCGTCGCGGCCGGGTTCCACAGCCTGGCCAAGGGTGCCGGCGGGCACTTCAAGGTCGGCGGCGTCCGGCAGACCATGGTGGAGCTGGACGAGGCGTTCCTGTTCATCACGGCCGCCGGCGACGGCAGCTGCCTGGCCGTGCTGAGCGAGGCCGAGGCGGACATCGGCCAGATCGCCTACGAGATGGCCCTGCTGGTCAAGCGGGTCGGCGAGCACATGGCCGCCGAGCCGCGCACCGAAACCGCCGCGCCGAGGGGCTGAGCGGTCCGATGGCGGATCCGAAGGCGGACGGGCCGGGCGGCCCGGCGACACCGGAGGGCTCGGCGACACCGGGGGCCTCGGCGGCACCGGGGGGTCCGGCGGTGCCCGACGGCCCCCAGGTGCCGGCGGGCCCGGCCGGGACCGCCGGCGCGGAGCAGGTGCCGGGGCAGGAGACCCCGGACGGACCCGAGGTCGACCTGTTCAGGCCGCGCACCCCGGCCGACGACCGGTGGTTCGACGACGAGGCCGGCCCGGTGGTGCGGCTCTACTCGATGACCCGGGGCCGCACCCGGCCGGTCGAGGAGGGTCTGTTCGACCTGATCTCGCTGGTCACCGCCAAGGACCCGGGGCCGGACGCGGGGGCCGTGCCCGCGCACGTCCTCGACCCGGAGCACCAGACCCTGCTGGCCTGGTGCCGTCACGAGCCGCTGTCCGTCGCCGAACTCGGCTCCTACACCGACCTGCCGGTCAGCGTGGTGCGCGTCCTGCTCGGCGACCTCTACGACGCCGACCTGATCAGCGTCACCCGACCCGTTCCGCTCGCCGAGCTGCCGGACGAGCGCCTGCTGCGAGACGTGATCAATGGACTCCGTGCGCTCTGACCACACCCCGCCGAGCACGCCCGTGAGCACGCCCGTGAGCACGCCCGAGAACGCTCCTGGGACCGCTCCGGGGAGTGCTGCGCCAAAGCCGGTCGAGAGCGCCAACGACCCGCGCTGGCGCGGCGGTCCGGCCGTCGCGGTGAAGATCCTGGTGGCGGGCGGGTTCGGCGCGGGCAAGACCACCCTGGTCGGCTCGGTCAGCGAGATCCGGCCGCTGCGCACCGAGGAGGAGCTCAGCGAGCTGGGCCGTCCGGTGGACGACACCTCGGGCGTGGAGGCCAAACGCACCACCACGGTGGCGATGGACTTCGGCCGGATCGACCTGCGGCCCGGCCTCGCGCTCTACCTGTTCGGGACGCCCGGGCAGGACCGGTTCTGGTTCGTCTGGGACGAGTTGGCGCGCGGCGCGCTCGGCGCCGTGGTGCTCGCCGACACCCGGCGACTGGCCGACTGCTTCCCCTCGGTGGACTTCTTCGAGCAGCGCGGCATCCCGTTCCTGGTCGCGGTCAACTGCTTCGAGGGCACCGAGCGGTTCGCCCCGGAGGAGGTCCGGGACGCGCTGGACCTCGACCCCGGGATCCCGGTGGTGCTGTGCGACGCACGGCTGCGGGAGGACGGGAAGGAGCTGCTGGTGACGCTGGTCGAGCACGCCGCCGCGCTCCGCCGACGAGCCTGAGGGCACCTGAGGCCGGGCCTGAGGCCGGGCCTGAGGTGCCGTGGGATCGCCGCTGGTCAGGGGCCCTTCGTATACCCGGCGTCTCATCGAGCGGTCCACATGTCGGACGCTCGGCCTCCGGAAGGTTGCCTAGACGGGCTCGGGCGTGGAAGGCTCTGTGGACGAAAGCCGTCCCGGCCGTGCCGTCGAGAGGGCCGTCAGAACGATGCAGGACGAAGGGGGGGGCAGCAGGGATGACCGTCGACCGGCGACGCATCACCGCCGTGCCCGGCCCCGTCATGCCGGTGCTCACCGTCCGCCGCCACATCGACCACGCGCTGATCTGCAGCGCCTGTTGTCGCTGACCGGCTTCGCCCCGACCCGGTACGTCCCCGGCGCCTCCGGCCCACACCCGGCCGCCGTCCGACGCACCACCGAACCCGTCGACCAGGCCGCAGCGGATCGCCCGTCAGGTGCACCCGCGGCCGGCCCAACCGGCCCCGCCCCGCGGAGAAACCACCAGTGAACATCGTCTGCCCCAGCAGTCCTACCGGTCCCACCGGTCCCGGCGCGGACCGCCGACGGGGTCGCCACGACCTCGAGCCGTTCTGGCCGTCCCGGCAGCCGCACCTGTTCGATCAGACGTGTCCGGTCTCGCCCAGCGCGTCCCGGCCCTCCGCCCGCTGAACCCGGCCCCACCCCGGTCCAGCCCCGGCAGTGCGCCCGGTCGACGCGCAGACGACTCCACCCCGTCCGTCACGCGCGAAATGAGCGGCACACCATGTCTTCCTCCTCCACGGCCACCCTGCCCCTGCCCACCGCGACCCCGCACCTGCGCGCGGTCCGGTCCGTTCCCTCCGTCTCCGCCGTTCCCTCCACCATCCCGTCCGTCTCCATCCCATCCGTCCCCATCCCGTCCGGCTCCCCGGTCGTCGGGCCGAACCGTCCGGGAGCGGTACCGGCCGTCGGGCCGCAGCCCGGTGCGGTCGTACCGCCGGCGCCCGCCTCGCTGCTCGCCGCACTGCCGGAGGGGGCGGCCGTCGTCGCCGCCCTGCCGCAGGGCGTGCTGCCGCAGGGACTGCTCGCGCAGTACGGTGCGCAGGCGGGCGGGGCCGCGGGCCCCCCGATGGTCGGCTACCTGGTGCTGGTGCCGGCCGAGAACCCGACGCCGGCGCCGGTCGGCCTGCCCGGGGCCGGTGCACCGGGCGCCGTCCGGCCGGTCCGGCCGGCCGGACGCGGCATCACCGTCGACGCCGAGCGGCGCAACGCCTACGTCGACGGTCGGCTCCTCGACCTCACGTACCTGGAGTTCGAGCTGCTGGCCCACCTCACCGAGCATCCGCAGCGGGTGCACACCCGAGACCACCTGGTCTCGGCGGTCTGGGGCTACGGTCACGTCGGGGACGGCCGCACGGTCGACGTGCACGTCGCCCGGCTGCGCCGCAAGCTCGGACCGGCGTACCGGGACTCGATCGTGACGGTGCGCCGGGTCGGGTACAAGTACACGCCAGTCCACTGATCGACGCCAAAGCATGTGTTGGTGCAGCGGGTTGTCCGTTCATTCCGTGAACGGGCGGCCCGCTGTGGCGCGTTGGGTGGTCCGGCAGGTTTGGCGGGTCCAGCGGCTCGATGGGCTCCGTTGATCAGGCCCGCTGGTCCGGCGGCAGCAGGAGGACGGCGCGGGCGTCCGCGCAGGTCCGGGCGTGGCCGAGGAACCAGTCCAACCGGTCGTCGGTGAGGTGCGTCGGAGTCGAGCGGGCCGCGAGCGCGAACCGGGCCTGGCCCGCCGCATCCAGGACGGGGACCGCGACCGTCCGTACCCCGGCGGTCGACTCGCCGTCGTTGAGCGCGTGACCGGCGGCCCGGACCTTCACCAACCCCTCCTCCAGGAGCGCCGGTTCGGTGATCGTACGGGCGGTGAAGGACGGCGATCGACATCGACTTCTGACGATCGAGCAGTTGCAGGAGTTCGAGGCGCTGGGCGTCGACACCCTCATCCTCTCCGGCAACCCGTTGCTGGAGGAGGCGCACCGAGTTGCAGAAACGGTTCTGCCCGCGTTGGGCATCCGCCGCCAAGGGCGAGCCGCAGGCGAGTGGACGGCGAACAGATGACAGCAGACGGATGACGACGAACAGATGACGGCGAACAGATAACGGATGACAGCTGACAGATTTCGAAATCTGTCAGCTGTCATCCGTCATGCGCCGGCGCGCACCCTCAGGCGCTCAGCCGGTCGATCTCCGCCAGCTCCTCCTCCGTCAGCGGCCCGCCGGCCAGCGCATCGAGGTTCTGGTCCAGCTGGGCCACGCTGCTCGCCCCGATGATCACCGAGACGACCCGGGGGTCTCGCAGCACCCAGCACAGCGCGAGCTGGCCCAGGCTCTGCCCGCGCCCCTCGGCGACCCTGTTCAGTGCCCGCAGCTGCTCCAGCTTCGGCCCGGTCAGCACCTCCTCGGTGAGGAACTTCCCGACCGACATCCGCGACCCGGCCGGCACCTGCCCGGACAGGTAGCGATCCGTCAACAGGCCCTGGGCGAGCGGCGAGTAGGCGATCAGGCTGGTCTGGGTGTCGCCCACCGCGTCCAGCACGCCGGCCTCCTCCACGTGCCGGTTGAGGATCGAGTACGCCGACTGGTTCATCAGCGCCGGCGTCCCCAGCTCGCGCAGGATCGCCATCGCCTCCCGGTGCTGCTCCGCCGGGTAGTTGGAGATCGCCGCGTACAGCGCCCTGCCGGAGCGCACCGCGCTGTCCAGCGCCCCCATCGTCTCCTCGATCGGGGTGTCCGGGTCGTAGCGGTGCGAGTAGAAGACGTCGACGTAGTCCAGCCCCATCCGGCCCAGCGACTGGTCCAGGCTGGCCAGCAGGTACTTGCGGCTGCTGCCGTTGCCGTACGGGCCGGGCCACATGTCCCAGCCGGCCTTGGTCGCGATGAACAGCTCGTCGCGGTACGGCCGGAAGTCCTGCGCGAACAGGTAGCCGAAGTTGCGCTCCGCGCTGCCGTACGGCGGGCCGTAGTTGTTCGCCAGGTCGAAGTGGGTGACGCCCCGGTCGAAGGCCCGGCGCAGCACCGCCCGCTGCACGTCGAGCGGTTGGGCGTCACCGAAGTTGTGCCAGAGTCCCAGCGAGACGGCGGGCAACTGCACGCCACTGCGGCCGGCCTTCCGGTAGGTCATCGAGGCATAGCGGTCATCCGCGGCGAGGTAGCTCATGGCGGACATCTTGCCAGCCGGTCCGGCTCGATCAAGCCCGTGCCGTGGACGCGGCTCACGGAGGCCAGTCTCACCGCGCCTGCAGTCGGTCGTGCTGCCCCGGAGCCCGATCCGGTCCGACAACTGGAGTCGCTCACAAGCGATGCCGCCCGGCGATCCGGCGCGAACTTCCCCGAACGCCCGCCCGCGCAACGCGCCGCGCACCCCCTACCAGGCGTGACGCCCGCCACCGTACGTGACGTGACGCGCGCCACCGGCCACGGCGGAATGTCCAAGGGTGGCAAGGGGGATGACGAACCGTCGAGGGGCCGTGGCCGCCGGGGGGCGGCGCACGGCCCTCAGCCTCTCCGGTGCGGTCCACCCCTGGTTCGGGAAACCTGCTTCCCATCTGTACCTACTGGTATGTACAGTGGTTCGCATGACCACCCAGGACCGCCTCATCGAGAGCACCCAGGCCCTCCTCTGGGAGCGCGGCTACGTCGGCACCAGCCCCAAGGCCATCCAGCAGCGCTCCGGCGTCGGCCAGGGCAGCATGTACCACCACTTCACGGGCAAGCCCGACCTCGCGGCCGCCGCCCTGCGCCGCAGCGCGGAGCAGATGCGGGGCACCGCCGAGGCCGACCTCGCCGCCCCCGGCACCGTGTACGACCGGATCGCCGCCTACCTGAACCGCGACCGCGAGGTGCTGCGCGGCTGCCGGATCGGCCGGATGGCCCAGGACCCGGACGTCGTCGCCGACCCGCAGCTGCGCGCCCCGGTCGAGGAGACCTTCGACTGGCTGCGCGGCCGGATCGCCGAACTGATCGCCGAGGGACAGGCGCACGGCGAGTTCGCCCCCGGTCTCGACCCGGCGGACACCGCCGCCGCCGTGGTCGCCGTCGTTCAGGGCGGCTACGTCCTGGCCCGCGCCGCGGACAGCGCCGCGCCCTTCGAACAGGCCGTCCGTGGCGCCCTCGGCCTGCTCGCCGCCCACCGTCACCAGGCCTGACGGCGACCACCGCGCACGACCGCCGCAGCCATCCCGCGCCATCAGCCGCCCGAGCCCAGGAGCCCTGCCGTGCACGCCATGCAGTACGAGATCACCCTCCCCGCCGACTACGACATGGGCATCGTCCGCAAGCGCGTGGCCGACAAGGGCCACCTGCTCGACGCCCACCCCGGGCTCGGCCTCAAGGCGTACCTGGTTCGCGAGCGCGGCCAGGACGGTTCGCCGGTCAACCAGTACGCGCCGTTCTACCTCTGGCGCACCGCCGAGGGCATGAACGCCTTCCTCTGGGGCCCGGGCTTCCGCGGTCTGAGCGCCGACTTCGGCCGCCCCGCCGTCCACCACTGGCTCGGCGCAGGCCTGATCGAGGGCACCCGGACCGACTCGCCGACGACCGCCACCCGCGCGACCGTACGGCTCCCGGAGACCGCGGACCCGGCCGAGGCCGTCGAACAGGCACTCGCCGAACTCGCCGAACTCGCCGAACTCGCCGAACTTCCCGCACGCGCCGAACCCGCCGAGCTTCCCGCACGCCCCGCGCAGTCCGCCCTGCACACCGCCGCCGTCGCCGTGGACCCGAGCCGCTGGGAGCTGCTCAGCCTCGCCCTCTGGCACGGCCCGGCCCCCGAGGGCGCGCCCGGCACCCGCTACCAGGTGCTGCACCTGTCCCGCCCAGAACTCGACCGGCTGCCGGCCGGCCGCCACTGGTGAAAGGTCCCGCCACCATGACCCCCGCCGACCTCACCCCCGCCCCGCTCGACCGCGAAGCCGGCTACGCCCTGCTCGCCGAACTCGCCGGCCCGGCCGCCGCCGACACCCTCGGCGGCCTGGACGGCCTCGCCCCCGGCTTCGCCGACTGGATCGTCACCAGCCTGTTCGGCGGCACCTACCAGCGCCCCGGCCTCGCCCTGCGCGACCGCCAGATCGCCAACCTGGCCGCACTCACCGCCCTCGGCGGCGTCGAGCCGCAGCTCGCCGACCACGTCCGCAACAGCCTGCGGATCGGTATGACGCGGGAGGAGATCACCGAGGTGATCGTCCATCTCGCCCCGTACGTGGGCGTTCCCAAGGCTCTGGCCGGCCTCCGGGTCGCCACCGCCACCTTCACGGCGGCCGACGCCCCGGCATCCGGCACCCCGGCGGAGGCCCGCGCATGACCGCCGCCCCCGCCGCCCGGACCGCCCCCACCACCCGGACCGCCCGGACCGCCCGGACCGTACGGACCGTCCTCGGCGACCTCGACCCCGCCGAGCTGGGCGTCACCGACTCCCACGACCACCTGTTCATCCGCAGCCCCCGGTTCCCCGGTCAGGAGCTGGACGACCCGGCCGCCGCCGAGGACGTGCTGCGCGCCTACGCCGCCACCGGCGGCCGCACCCTCGTCCAGTGGACCCCGTGGGGCATGGGCCGGGGCGCGGACGCCCTCGCCGAGCTGTCCCGCGCGACCGGTGTCCACGTCGTCGCCGCCACCGGCGCGCACCAGACCGCCCACTACGCCCCGGGCCGCTTCCCCACCCCGAACGACCACAGCCACGGCCGCCGCCATACCCCGTACGCCGACCTCGCCGAGCGCTTCGTCACCGAGCTCACCACCGGGCTCCCCGGCGCCACCGAGGGCGTGCGACCCGGCCTGATCAAGATCGCCGACGACGCCGGCCCGCTCACCGGGCACACCCGCCGGACGATGGCCGCCGCGGCCGAGGCCCACCACGCCACCGGCGCCCCGATCGCCGTCCACCTCGAACCCGACGGTGACCCGCACGGAGTCCTGCGCCGGCTCCACGGACGGCACGGAGTCCGCCCCGACCGGATCGTCCTCGGCCACCTCACCCGCTTCACCGACCGGGCGCTGCACCGCAGCCTCGCCGCCGAGGGCGTGTTCCTCGCCCTGGACAGTCCCTCCCGGATCGGCCACCCCGCCGACCTCCAGGCCTTCGACGTGATCGCCGACCTGGTCGAGGCGGGCCTCGCCGACCGGCTGCTGCTCGGCGCCGACACCACCACCCGTACGGCCCGCGAGCTGGGCGGCCCCGCCCGGCTGCTCACCGACCTCGCCCCGCGGCTCGCCCGCACCTTCGGGCCCGAGCTGCCCGACCGACTGCTGGTCGCCAACCCGGCGGCGGCCTTCGCGGTGGACTGGCGCACCCCCTGAAGCGGAGCCGGCCGCCTCCTGTGGCCGAGTCCGCCCGCTGGGGTTTGAATCCGAGTAGCCCCTGCCCGGACCACGCCCCAGAGAGGCGGTCCCGACGATGCACTCGTGGCTCGCCCCCGCCCGGCTCGCCGTCGCGGCCTTCCTCGCCGTCGCCCTCTGCTTCTCCGGCTACCACGCGGCGACCGATGTCACCGGGGTGGTGAACTTCTTCAGCTACTTCACCGACCTCAGCAACCTCGCCGGGACGGCCGTCCTGGCGTACGGCGGCTGGGCCGGACTGACCGGCCGCCGACCGGTGCCGGACGCGGTGCGCGGGGCCGTGGTGCTCTACCTGGCGATCACCGGGCTGGTCTACGGCACGCTGCTGGCGAAGTACCCGGCGCTGCTGGTGATCCCGTGGGTGGGCGACGTGGTCCACCGCGCGATGCCGCTCGTCCTGCTCGCCGACTGGCTGATCGACCCGCCCGCCGGGCGCGTCCGCCCCGTCGTGGTGCTCGGCTGGCTGGCGTTCCCGCTGGTCTACCTGGTGTACACGCTGACCCGCGGCCACGCCGTCGACTGGTACCCGTACCCGTTCCTCGACCCCGCCCGGCACGGCGGCTACCGCCGGATCGCGGGGGCGTGCTTCCTGCTGATGGTGGCCCTGCTGTTGGTCGGGGCCGCGATCGCCGCGGTGGGCAACGCCCTCGCCGCCCACCGCGACGCCCGGCAGGGAGGGGCACCGCGCGGCCGTCACACCCGGGCCCGGAGCGGCTGACCCACACACCGCATACGCTGACGGAGTGTCACAAATCATCACGTACGGTCCGCCCCGGCGCCGCCCAGTGCCACCCACCGCCGCCAGGGCGAGGCCGGGGCACGCGGATGGGGCGTGTGCCATACGGGGGATGGCACACGCCCCACGCTCAAACCCGGACCGACGGGTCACATGTGGGTGCCGCCGTCGATGCGGAGCTCGGTGCCGGTGACGAAGGCGCCGTCGTCGGAGGCCAGCATGGCGATCACGCCGGCGACCGTCTCCGGGCCCGCGAAGCCCTGGCCGAGGGCGGGGGAGAGCTTGGCGAGCAGGCTGAAGTCGGCGTCGGCGGGCAGGCCCGGGTTGTTGGTCATGCCGCTGTCGATGCTGCCCGGCGCGACGCAGACCGCGCGCAGGCCCTGCTTCGAGTACTCCGAGGCGATCGCGTGGGTGAAGGACTGGATGCCGCCCTTGGTCGCGGCGTACGCGGCCATGTAGGGGTGGGCGAAGGTCGCGGAGGTGGAGCTGAAGTTGACCACCACGCCCCGGCCGGTCGCGAGCAGCGCGGGGAGCGCCTCGCGGGTCATCAGGAAGGTGCCGGTCAGGTTCACCGCGAGGAGCTTGTTCCAGAACTCCAGGGTGGTCTCGTGGGTGTGCGAGGAGCGGAGGATGCCGGCCGCGTTGACCAGGACGTCCAGACCGCCCAGCGCGGCGATCGCCTCGGCCACGCCCGTGACGACGGCGGCCTCGTCCGCGATGTCCAGCACCTGGCTGGTCAGGCGGTCGGCGGTGCCGTCGGCGGTCGCGCGGTCCAGGGTCTTCTTCAGGCCGTCCTCGTTGACGTCGACGGCGACGACGTTCCCGCCCTCGGCGAGGATCCGGTGCACGGTGGCCTGGCCGATGCCAGAGCCGCCGCCGGTGATCAGGACGTTCCGTCCGCTGAAGCGCTCCATGGTGGTACTCCTTCGTTCGTGGTCTCTCGACCTCAAGAGACACGGTACGCCTAGATGGCACGGTGTGCCAAAAAGTCTTGACGCGACACTTCGGCGCGATGTGCCAGGACGGCATGCGGATGCGTACGCTGACCCTTGTGACCGGACGCCCGACCCTGACCCAGCGCCGCCGTGACGCCACCCGGCTGGAGATCGCCCGCACCGCTGCCGCGCTCTTCGCCGAGCGGGGCGCCGAGGCGACCACCGCCGAGGAGATCGCCGCCGCTGCGGGCATCTCGCTGCGCACCTTCTACCGCTACTTCTCGGTCAAGGAGGACGCCGTCGCCCCGCTGCTGGCGGCGGGCGGGCAGCGCTGGGTGGACCTGCTGGCCGGGAGTCCGACGGACCTCCCGCTGCGCGAGGCGCTGGCGCGCTCGGCGGTCGAGTCGCTGACCCCGGCCGACGACGAGGCCGTCGAGGCCATGCACTGGACCCGCAGCCTGCTGCGCGACCCGCGGCTGGACGGCACCTGGCAGCGCGTCCACGCCGGATCGGAGGAGCGGCTGCGCTCCGTGCTGGCGGCCCGCTGCCCGGACGGCGTCGATCCGCTGGAGATCCGGCTCGCCGCCGCCGCGGCCACGGCGGCGATCCGGGTGGCCCTGGAACAGTGGGCCGGCTCCGACGCCCCGGTCGCCGGCCCGGGTTCCCCGCAGGACCTCGGCGCCCGCTGCATGCGCGAGCTCACGGCGGGGCTGCGGCTTCTCACGGCACCCCCAGTCGCCGATCAGCTTCCTCACAGCTCCCGCTAGGGTTGGTCCTCGCGCCCCGGTGGGGGAACCGGGGTGACCTCCTCGGATGTCTCTGAGCGGAGGGGTGCGGAGTTCGAGGCGTGGGAGCAACTGGGACATGGGTCTGACGAGCCACAAAGTGCTGGCGCTGGCCGTACTGATTGCGGTCGTGATGATGGTCGGCACGGTCTGGCTGTGGCCCAGACTCGCCCGGAAGAGCTGGCAGGCGGTGCTCGGCCGAATAGGCACGCTGCTCGCCACCCAGGTCGCCGTGCTCGCCGCACTCGGCCTGGTGGCCAACAACTACTTCGCGTTCTACAGCAGTTGGGACGACCTGCTCGGCACCGGCAGCACCGGCCCGGTGGTGATCCACAACAAGGCGGACGCCTCCGGACGCCTGATGGTGGAGACCATCGGCCAGGCCTCGGTCAAGGGCGGCGGGGCGATGGGCCGCGAGCCCAGCCAGTCCGGCGAGATCCGCAAGGTGCGGATCGACGGCAAGGAGAGCCGGCTGTCGACCGAGGGGTACGTCTACCTGCCGCCGCAGTACTTCCAGCCGGAGTACGCGCGGAAGCAGTTCCCGGCCGTGATCGTCAGCACCGGGTTTCCAGGAATCGCCGAGAACCTGATCACCCGCTTCAACTACCCGGGTGCCGCGCTCAAGCTGCTGCAGGAAGGCCGGATGCAGCCGACCGTCATGGTCCTGATGCGTCCCTCGCCCGCCCTGCCGCAGGACACCGAGTGCGAGGACATCCCGGGCGGCGCCCAGTCCGACACGTACTTCACCAAGGACGTCCCCTCGGCGATCGAGGCGAGCTACCGGGTCTCGACCGACCCGCACGCCTGGGCCTACATGGGCAACTCGACCGGCGGCTACTGCGCCGTCAAGCTGGCCATGCGCCACCCGGACGTCTTCCCGACCGCCGTCGCCCTGTCCGGGTACTACGAGGCCGCCGACGACCCGACCACCGGTGACCTCTTCGGCGGCAGCAAGCAGCGCCGCGACGAGGCCAACCTGATGTGGCGGCTGAAGAACCTGCCGCAGCCGAACATCTCCCTCCTGCTGGCCGGCACCAAGAAGGGCGACGGCAACTACAAGCAGGACACCGAGGCGTTCATCGACGGGGTGCACAGCCCGATGAAGGTCTCGTACAGCATGCTCGAGAACGGCGGCCACAACTTCGAGACCTGGAGCGCGCTGCTGCCCTCCTCGCTGGAGTGGCTGTCCCAGCACCTCAAGGTGCCGAACCAGCCGAACCAGCCGGCCGAGCCGGGCCGGCAGGGCCAGACCGACCAGCCGGGCCAGACCGTCTGACGGACGACTCCGTCGGACGAGAGCGAACCGAACCCCCGGGGCCGCCCCCGGGGGTTCGGTTCGTCGTCACGCGGCTCAGGCCACCCGCTCCAGCGTCCCGGTGTGCAGCTGGCCGACCCGGCCGCCCTCGCCCTCGAAGGTCCAGAAGGCGCGCACGGTCAGCGCGTTGAGGTCCATCACGTGGCTGACGGTGATCCCGCTCTGCTCCGTCCAGCTGACGAAGTAGATCCCCGGCGCGACCTCGGCGACGTGCAGCCGCACGTCCTCCCACTGGCCCGCCGACTCGCCGAGGCCCTCCCAGCGCAGCCGCATGCCGTCGGCCGAGTAGGTGTTTCGGAAGGCCGCGCCGTTGTCGGCCCGGAAGACGTAGGTACGGCCGGCGAAGGCGGGCAGGGACGCGGTCATGGTGGGGCGGGACCTCTTCTCGGGAGCGTGGGACGGACCGTACGGGCGGGCACATCGGACTCGGTGCACTTGTGCACCGCGGAAAATGCCAGGCTTCCAATTTATCCGACCGGGCGGATTCGGGCGGCCCCGCGCCACGGTGCGGTACGCCACCGGATGGGACGCCGGTGGCACCGGCACCCCGGTCGTCCCCGCACCTGTACATGACCCGCTACGGCACGTACACCCCGAGGCCCTGCCTGGAGGTGCCCCGGCCGTGGCGCCGGGATTGATCAACTCGGCTGCCACGCAGCGTCGTTGATCGACACCACTGTGAGCTGCGCGACAACCGGACCGATCGAGTTGTCCGTTCACGCACAGCCTGCCTAGCCTGCAACGGGTCGTCCGCCCTCGCGGACCCCGTCGCCGGGACGCCGAGTCCTGTCCACCCGTCGGCGGGCAGCCGAGCACCACAGCGGACGGGAGCGGGGGAACCAAGGTCAGTGCCCGGCCCGTGCGCACCAGCGTGCGGGTCGCGGCTAGGGGTGAAGCCGCTCCACAGGCGGCCGGGCAACTGCAGCCCGAATCCGACAGCTCACCTCGCAGGCGTCGCAGAGGACTCCCATGCACCCTCCTGCCGGGCGCCGTCGCGCACCCCGCCATGCCCGTCCGTCCCACCGCGGCCGCAACGCCGCCCTCGCCGCCACCGGCGCGCTCGCCATCAGCGGCGCCGGCCTGCTCGGGCTGCCGTCCGTCGCCGGTGCCCAGGCCGCCACCGGCCCGACCGTCACCCAGGACCGCCTCGCCCCCGCCACCATGGTCGCGGGCAAGGCCGCCACCGCCTCGCTGAGCCTGCACTCCTCGTCCTGCTTCGTCGCCAGGACCGTCGGCGTCGGCGTCCGCGACGCGCGCGGCACCAACCTGGACTTCCCGGGCAACGCCGGCAACGTGCAGATCTGCCCCACCGGGCTCGACTTCACCAGCGGCGCGCGCACCCTGCCCGCCGGGACGTACACCCAGTTCGGCTTCTGGCAGGACCTCGGCGGCACCTGGCACAACCTGCCCTCGCAGCAGCTGGTGGTCTCCCGTACCGGCACGTCGACGCCCACCCCGGCCCCGACCGCCACCTCCACGAGCGCGCCGGCCCCGACTGCCGCGCCCACCAGCGTGCCGGCGCCGACCGCCGCGCCCACCACCAAGCCGACCGCGACCACTGCGCCCACCGCCAAGCCGACCCCAACCGCCGCGCCCACTACCGCGCCCACCGCGAGCCCGAGCGCCACCGCGAGCCCGAGCACCCCGGCGCCGGCGTCCCCGATCGCCGGCAAGTCGCTGACCTGGTCCGACGAGTTCAACGGCCCGATCAACTGGGGCCAGCGCTGGGTCGGCGACAAGAGCACCGCGTACAGGTACGGCAACCACAACCCGGACGACAACAAGCTCGACTGGCTGAACAAGAACAACGTCAGCGTCGCCAACGGCGTCGCCACCTTCACCGCCACCCCCGGCGGCCCCACCCTGGAGAACGGCCAGCAGTCCTGGAACACCGGCTTGCTGACCACCGAGGGCTCCGCCGAGGGCTTCCAGGTCAAGACCGGTGACTACGCCGAGACCCGGGTCAAGATGCCCTCCGTCACCGGTGCCTGGCCCGCCCTGTGGACCTGGAAGAACGGCAACGGGGAGATCGACTCCTTCGAGTACCACCCCGACAACCCGAACCTGCTGGAGCTGACCAACCACGTCAACCCCGGCAACCCGGACTACTACACCGACGCCAAGGCCGTCGCCAAGGACCAGTGGATCACCATCGGCACCTACTACGGCGCCAACTCGGTCGACTGGTACGTCAACGGCGTCAAGGTGTACTCGGACGGCAAGGGCGTGGGTGCAGACTTCTCCGCGTACCTGATCCTCAACCTCTCGGTCGGTGCCGGCAAGTACCACCCGGCGCCGCAGGGGAACACCCCGATCACCTTCGCCGCCGACTACGTGCGCGTCTACCGCTGAGCGCGGACGCCGAGCGCACGTAGCCCGCAGACCAGCCGCTCTCAGGAACCGGCAGCCGTCTCGACCACGTTCAGGTCGAACGGCTGCCGGTTGTTGCGTTCGTCCCGGTCGTCCGGGCTGTGCACCTCGACCGACCCGCCGGTCAGCACGCCCGTCGGCACGTCGCGGGAGACCCGCACCGGGACGAGCGCGGTGGCGCTGCGCCCCTGCTTCAGTCCGGCCTCGAAGACGCAACGCACCGTGCGCCCGCCCCGCAGCACCGCGCAGTCGGCGGGGAAGTACGGGCCCTGCGGTGTCACGCCGTCCGGCAGGGTGACGATCACGGTGAACGGCGAGGCCGTGGTGTCCGGGCCGCGGTTCGCGACGAAGGCGTGGACGGTGGTCCTGCCACCGGGCGGGGCGGGGTCCGGGTCCATCCGGGTCACCTCCAGGTCGGAGTGGGACCGTGCGGCGGCCGGGCTCGCCGCCGCGACCCGCGGTTCGGGCCGGGGCGCGGGACGCAGGGCCCAGGACGGCCCGGCGGCCAGCAGTGCGACCGTGCAACCCGCCGCCGTCACCGCCGTCACCGCCGTCGGCGTCTGCCCCGCCGTGGCCCCGGCGGCCCGGTCGGCCGTGCCGCCGGATCCGACCTGAAGCCCCCTGCGCCTGCCCCGCGTACGCTCGGACACCGCTCACCGTTCCCTCGTGCTCCGGCCGCCCGCTCCGTCGCGGGCCGCGTCCGCACCAGGGTGGTGGCACCGGGGGTCCGGACCCGGCGCAACCCGCCCACCGGTCCGTCGAAAGGAGGACAACGCGAGCGGGATGCGGCAGCGGCCCCACCGCGCGACCCGGGCAAGGCGATTGACGAAACGTCAGGGCGCGAGGACCTGCCCGAGTCGGGACGCGATCTGGTGCATCACCGGCACCAGCGAGGACGACCCCGCCTGCTCCTCCAGCGCCCGGATCCGGGCCTCCGGACCGGACACCGACAGGGCTGTGGGCGTTGGAGCGCCCGGTACCGCGAGCGCGATGCAGCGGACGCCGATCTCCTGCTCCTGGTCGTCGACCACGTACCCGCGCTCGCGCGCCTCGGCGAGCTGGTCCATCAGCTCCTGCGGGTCGGTCACGGTGTACTCGGTGTGCGCGGGCAGCGGGTTGGGGCCCAGGATCGCGCGCGCCTCGTCCTCGGGGAGCTGGGCGAGCAGCGCCTTGCCGACGCCGGTGCAGTGCGGCTGCACCCGCCGCCCGACCTCGGTGAACATCCGCATCGAGCGCCGCGACTGCACCTGCCCGACGTACACCACCTCGCCGCCCTCCAGCACGGCCAGGTTGGCGGTCTCGCCGGTGGCCTCCATGAGCTCGGCCAGGTAGGGGCGGGCCCAGCTGCCGAGCAGGCGGCCGGCCGTCTCGCCGAGGCGGATCAGCCGGGGGCCGAGGGTGTAGCGGCGCGCGGTGTCCTGGCGGACATAGCCCTGCTGGACGAGGGTACGAACCAGTCGGTGGATGGTCGGCATCGGGAGGCCGGAACTGCTGGAGAGCTCGCTGAGGGTGGCCACCCCGCCGGAGTCGGCCAGCGCCTCCAGGAGTTGGAAGGCGCGTTCGACGGACTGCACGCCGCCGCTCGCGCGGTCGGCGCCTGTCGTCGATGCTGTGTCGGGGGTCGCAACCACCGGCGTTCCCTTCGCTGTCGGGGAGGAGTAGAGTCCCGGCGACCTCTTCAACAAACCGTTGAAATTCTGTATCGCGGAAACTAGTCTCCACCTTACAGAATCGAACTCGCCGACAGGCGGGTAACGATCGAGGAAGTTCCCGAGGAAGTTCCCACCGGAACTCCCTTCGCCAGGCTCAACCGTCTTAGGAGTGTCCTGCTCATGGCTGCAGATCAGGGGCCCGTCGGCGCCTCCCCCGCCGCTCCGGTCGTCACTGTCGCCGGTCCGCGCGTCCATCGGGCGGAGGAGGTGCTCACTCCGGAGGCGGTCGCCTTCGTCGTCGGCCTCCATCGCGCCTTCGAGGGCCGTCGGCAGGAGCTCCTGGCCAGGCGGAAGACCCGACGCGCCGAGATCGCGCGCACCGGCACGCTGGACTTCCTCCCCGAGACCGCCGGCGTCCGGGCCGGGGACTGGAAGGTCGCCGAGGCGCCGCGCGCGCTCCAGGACCGCCGGGTCGAGATCACCGGCCCCACCGACCGCAAGATGGTCATCAACGCGCTCAACTCCGGGGCCCGGATCTGGCTCGCCGACTTCGAGGACGCCACCTCCCCGACCTGGGAGAACGTGGTCAGCGGCCAGGTCAACCTGATCGACGCCTTCGAGGGCCGGATCGACTTCACCAGCTCGGCCGGCAAGGCCTACACCCTCAAGCCCGCCGCCGAACTCGCCACCGTCGTGGTCCGCCCGCGCGGCTGGCACCTGGACGAGAACCACCTGCTGGTCGACGGCGTCCCGGTGGCGGGCGCGTTCGTCGACTTCGGCCTGTACTTCTTCCACAACGCCGCCCGGCTGCTCGCCAAGGGCGCCGAGGATCCCAACTCCGGCCCCTACTTCTACCTGCCGAAGACCGAGAGCCACCTTGAGGCCCGGCTCTGGAACGACGTCTTCACCCACGCCCAGGCCGAACTCGGCATCCCGCACGGCACCGTCCGGGCCACCGTGCTGATCGAGACCATCACCGCGGCCTTCGAGATGGACGAGATCCTCTACGAGCTGCGCGACCACGCGGCCGGTCTCAACGCCGGGCGCTGGGACTACCTGTTCTCGATCGTCAAGAACTTCCGCGACGCCGGCGAGCACTACATCCTGCCGGACCGCAACAGCGTCACCATGGCCTCGCCCTTCATGGCCGCCTACACCCGGCTGCTGGTGCAGACCTGCCACAAGCGCGGCGCCCACGCGATCGGCGGCATGGCGGCGTTCATCCCCAGCCGCAAGGACCCGGAGGTCAACGCCGCCGCGCTGGAGAAGGTCAAGGCGGACAAGGACCGCGAGGCCGGCAACGGCTTCGACGGCTCCTGGGTCGCCCACCCGGACCTCGTCCCGGTCGCCCGGGCCTCCTTCGACGCGGTGCTCGGCGAGCGGCCCAACCAGAAGGACAACCCCGGCCCGGCCGAGCCGGTCACCGCCGCCGAACTGCTCGACATCGCGGGCGCCGGGGGCACCTGCACCCACGCCGGGCTGCACAACGCCGTCCAGGTCGGCATCCGCTACATCGAGGCGTGGCTGCGCGGGCTCGGGGCGGTCGGCATCTTCAACATGATGGAGGACGCCGCCACCGCCGAGATCTCGCGCTCGCAGATCTGGCAGTGGATCCACAACGGGGTCGTGCTGTCCGACACCGGGGAGAAGGCCACCGCCGAGCTGGTCCGCACCCTGGTCGCCACCGAACTGGCCGAGCTCCGTGCCGAGTCGGGCGCCGAGGCCTACGAGGCCGGCCGCTGGCGCGAGGCCGCCCAGCTCTTCGAACAGGTCGCCCTGGCCGAGGAGTTCGCGGACTTCCTGACCCTCCCCGCGCTTCCCCTGCTGGGCTGAGCACCAATCTATCCACCGGCGCCACCGCTGCCGCCTGCCGGGCCGTAGCAGTTCCGCCGCCCTTTGCTCCGTTCCGTACGGCGACGAATCCACCTGTCCTCTCGTCGCCGTACGGAACGGTCTTTTCTGTGTGAGGAGTTCACTGATGGCGCGCATCTTCTTCAACGGCCAGGCGATGGCCGGCGGACCGTTCCACGGCAAGGTCGCCGACGCCCTGATCGGCCCGGTCCGCACCGCACCCGGTTACCGCTTCTTCTCCATCGACCACAGCGGCGGGACGGACGTCTGCCCGGGGCTGCTGGCCGACCCGGCCGTCGACAGCGCGATCGAGGGCGAGCTGTACGACATCAGCCTGGAGCGCCTGCGGGACGTCATCCTGCCCGGCGAGCCCCGGGAGCTGGAGCTCGGCGTGATCAAGCTGGAGGACGGCTCCCCGTGCCTGTCCATGCTGCTCGCCCGGGGCGAGGTCGAGCGCGGCGTGCACCGCGAGATCACCCACCACGGTGGCTGGCGCGCCTACCTGGCGACGCTGGGGCGCACGGCCTGACGGTCGGGGGACCGGCGAACGGCGAACGGATACCTGAGAACAGACTTCAGCGAACAGATGATGAAAGTTGTCATCCGTTCGCTGAAGTCTGTTCGTTGAACTCTGTCCGTTGACTTCCGTTCGCTGAATTCCGTTCGCCGCCGGAGTCTGACCGCCGAGCCCGTCCGCACGCACGCCGCGGCCCCGAACCCTCGCCGTGGGTTCGGGGCCGCGGTCCGTACACCCTGCCGGGCGTACGGAGTCCGGGTCACGCACCGTCCCTGGGCGCCCCGGAGCTCCTTGGTGTCGGACGGACTCACACCGGCCGGGAGGCGAGCTCCTTGGCGGCGCGGGCGCAGGCCCGGGCGATCCGGTCCTCGTTGACGGTGGTCAGCTCGCCCTTCTCCACCACCGCGTTGCCGTTGACGAACAGCACCGCCAGCGGCGGCAGTGCGCCGAAGGTGAGGGCCGCGACCGGGTCGGCGATCGACGAGTGCATGACGCCGTCGATCTTCCACAGCGCCAGGTCGGCCAGCTTGCCGGCCTCGATCGAGCCGATCTCGTTCTGCCGCCCCAGCACCCGGGCCCCGCCCATGGTGCCCAGCCGCAGCGCCTGGCGCCCGGTCAGTGCGGTCGGGGAGCCGTGCAGGCGGTTGATCAGCAGCGCGTTGCGCAGTTCGGTGCCCAGCTCGCCGGACTCGTTGGAGGCGGTGCCGTCGACGCCGAGCCCGACCGGTACCCCGGCCTTGAGCATGTCGGGCACCCGGGCGATCCCGGCGGCCAGGCGGGCGTTGGAGGACGGGCAGTGCGCCACGCCCGTACCCGTCTCGGCGAACTTGGCGATGTCGGAGTCGTTCATGTGGACGCAGTGCGCCATCCAGACGTCCTCGCCGAGCCAGCCCACCGACTCGAAGTAGTCCGTCGGCCCCATGCCGAACAGCTCCTTGCAGAACTGCTCCTCCTCGGCCGTCTCCGAGCCGTGGGTGTGCAGCCGGACGCCCTTGCGGCGGGCGAGTTCGGCGGACTGGCGGAGCAGGTCGGTGGAGACCGAGAACGGCGAACAGGGCGCGATCGCCACGTGCAGCATCGAGCCGAACGAGGAGTCGTGGTAGCGGTCCACGGCGGCCTCGGAGGCGGCCAGGATGTCGTCGAGCTCCTCGACGGCGTGGTCCGGCGGCAGCCCGCCGTCCTTCTTGCTGCGGTCCATCGAGCCGCGCAGCGCGGTGAAGCGCAGGCCGAGCTCCTGGACGGCCTCGATCGAGGCGCCGAGGACGTCGCCGCCGTCCTTGGGGAAGACGTAGTGGTGGTCCGAGGCGGTGGTGCAGCCGGACTTGAGCAGGGCGGCGGCCGATCCCTGGCTGGCGGCGTGGACGAGCTTCTCGTCGATCCGGGCCCAGGTCGGGTAGAGCGCGACCAGCCAGTCGAACAGGATGTTGTCCTGGGCGAGGCCGCGGGTGATCCACTGGTAGAAGTGGTGGTGGGTGTTGACCAGGCCCGGGGTGATCAGGTGGCCCTCGCCGTTGATCCGGCGCACCACGTTGTCCAGCCAGTTCGGGGCGGGGCCGTCCCCGACCGACTCGATCCGGTTGCCGAGGATGACCACGTGGCCGCAGGCGTACTCGGTGTCGGCGGCGTCGACGGTGGCGATCGCGACGTTCTCGATCACGATCCGCTGGTCGGCGGGTGGGGGCTGGACTGCCATGGTGTCACTCCTATGGGGGAGGGCCAGGAGGGGCGCGCACCTCATGGTGCACGCCCCTGCCCGGACCGGTCAGGACGGTGTCGCCGTCGGCACCGTCGCGCCGGAGGCCTGGCCGGATCTGGATTCCGATCCTGACCGGCGGGCGGCCCCGACGTGGTGGAAGAGCAGGTTGAGCAGGACGGCCATCACGCAACCGGCCGAGATCCCCGAGTGCATCAGGGTCCGGACGGCCTCCGGGAAGGGGTCGTAGAAGTTCGGCACGGCGATCGGGACGATGCCGACACCGAGCGAGACCGACACCAGGATGGTGTTGGCGCTGGACTCCATGCCGGCCTCCGCGAGGGTGCGGATCCCGCTCGCCGCGACCGTGCCGAAGAGCACGATCCCGGCGCCGCCGAGGACGGGCTGCGGCACGAGGGAGACGACCGAACCGAGCACCGGGAAGAGCCCGAGCAGGATCAGGATGCCTCCGCCGGCCGCGACCACGAACCGGCTGCGGATCTTCGTCAGCGCCACCAGTCCGATGTTCTGGGCGAAGGCGCTGGCGGCGAAGCCGTTGAAGACGGGGCTGAGCGCGGTGGCCAGTCCGTCGGCCCGCAGGCCGGCGGCGAGCGTGGGTTCGTCGGCCTCGCGCTCGACGATCTTGCCGAGGGCGAGCATGTCGGCGGTGGACTCGGTCATCGAGACCACCATGACGATGCACATCGAGACGATCGCGGCGGCGTCGAACGCGGGCGCGCCGAAGTGGAACAGGGAGGGGAGCGCGAAGACTTTCGCGTCCTGGACCGCGCCGAAGTCGGCCAGCCCCAGCGGGAAGGCGATCAGGGTGCCGAACGCCAAGCCGATGAGCAGGGACAGCTGCTGCCAGAAGCCGCGCAGCAGCCGGTTGCAGAGCACCACCGCGGCGAGGGTGATCGCGGCGAGGCCGATGGCCCGCATGGAGCCGTACCCGGGGGCGCCCGGCGAGCCGCCGCGCGCCCAGTTCACCGCCACCGGGAGCAGGGACACCCCGATGAGGGTGATCACGGTGCCCTGGACGACCGGGGGGAAGAACCGGATGAGCTTGCAGAAGTACGGTGCCGCGAGGAAGCACAGGGCCCCCGCGACGATCACCGCTCCGAAGATCACCGGGAGGGCGTCCTTCGGTCCCCCTGTTCTTTCGATAGAGCCTTTGGCGATGGCGATCATGGGCGCGACGCCCGCGAACGACACGCCGTTCACGAACGGCAGTCGCGCGCCGATCTTCCAGATGCCGAGGGTCTGGAGCAGGGTGGCCAGTCCGGCGGTGAACAGGCTGGCCGAGATGAGCAGGGCGAGGTCGGCGGCGGAGAGTCCGACGCCGGCGCCGACGATGAGCGGGGGTGCGACGACCCCCGCGTACATCGCGGCGACGTGTTGGAGTCCGGTGGAGAACAGCTTCACCGGGGGCAGCACCTCGTCCACGGGGTGGATACCGGGGTGGGTACCGGATCGGCTTCCGGACCCGGACGGCTTGCCGGGGAGGCGGGTTGAGGCGCCGTCCGGGCCTGGGATTCTTGCTGGGGTGGAACCGCCGTCGTTACTGCTGGTGTTGCTGGGTGCCATGTCGAGCCCCTCTTGTGCCAGTGGCTCCCGGCGCGCCCGTGGCGCTGGAGACCCCCCGAGGGCGGGACGGCGGAGCAAGGATCCCTCGGGGCGCTTCTCCAGTGCCCCGGGCCGGCCGCCGCGAGGCAGACACGAACTCCGGTTGGTGGGGTGGAGAAACAGGTGGTACGGGTGGTGCGGGTGGTGCGGTCCGCCCGGACTCGACCGGCCCGTGCGGGCCGGAGGTGCGGCGACTCCGGACGGAGTCCGTGGGCTGAGCGGTTGGAGCGGGTTGGAGCGGGGTGGCGCCGTGGGGGAGGTCAGACGACCGGGATGACCGGCACGACGCCCTCGCGGTGCACGGTGCCCTCGATCAGGCCGTACATGCGGTCCGCGGCGTAGTAGACCTCGTTCTCGTTCTTGAGCCCGAAGGGCTCCAGGTCGACCAGGAAGTGGTGCTTGTTGGGCAGTTCGAGGCGTACCTCGTCGACCTCGGCGCGGTTGTTGAGGACCCGGGTGCCCATCGAGTGCAGGGTCTGCTGCAGCGAGTAGGAGTAGGTCTCGGCGAACGCCTCGAGCATGTGCCGCTTCACGTGGGTGTAGGAGCGGTTCCAGTTGGGCTGGGCCTCGCCGTCGCGGCCGCTGTAGCCGTACTTCCAGCGGGCGGTGACCTGGGTGGCGAGGATGCGGTCGTACGCCTCCTGCAGGGTGGTGTACTTGTCCTTGATGTAGCCCCAGAACTCCGAGTTGGTGGAGTTCATCACGACGAGGTCCTTCAGGCCGGAGATGACCTGGACCTTCTCGCCGTCGTAGACGACCTCGGTGGTGCGGGTCTCCTGGCCGTTGCGGACGAAGGAGTGGCCGACCTCCTCCGAGCCGATGAAGCGGGCCGAGCTGTCCGGCGTCTTGATCCGGTCCCAGGCGTACTCCTCGATCCGGATCCGGGCGCTGTGCACGACGCCGCGCTCGGTGTCGTCGACGAAGTGCCGGGCCAGCAGGATGCCGAAGGCCTCGGCCGAGTCGATGCCGTACTCCTTGGCGAAGGCGTAGACGGTGTTCTTGGTGGTGTCGGTGGGGAGGCAGTTGGCGTTGGACCCGGTGAGGTGGACGTCCTCGAACTCGCCCTGGAGGGAGACCGAGACGTTCAGGTCCTTGATCTCGTGCCGGGTGGAGTCGCGGTAGACCCGGACGATGCGGTTCTCCGCCTTGCCGTACTGGTTCTGACCGAGCACGTGGGCCATGACAGGCTCCTAAGCTTCAAGGTCGGTCTACTAGCTTCCGCGGTAGACCGAGTATCCGAACGGGTTCAGCAGCAGCGGCACGTGGTAGTGGTGCTGCGCGGGCGCGACCGTGAAGACGATCGAGACCTCGGGGAAGAACGGCGGCTCCTCGGACTTGCGCGCGTAGTACGCGGCGGTGTCGAAGAACAGCCGGACGACCGAGCCCGCCTCCACGGCCGGCAGGTCCTTGACCCGGCCGTCGGAGTCCGTGGCGGAGGTGCCGAGCACCTGCCAGCCACCCTCGGTGTGCAGTGCGAGCTCGACCGGGACACCCTCGGCCGGGCGGCCGAGGCTGGTGTCGAGCACGTGGGTGGAGATGCCAGTCATGGGTGAAGTGACCTTACTGATGGCAGAGGTGATGTCACGTCAATTCACAAGCGGGTGACGCACAGGCGGCGCACGGCCGCCCAAGAAGCATTCTTGACGGTACGTCAGGAAGCGTCGAGGAGGCGGTTGAGCCGGATGTCGTTGATCTTGCGCAGCTCGCCCCGGACGATCTCCGCCTCGGTGGCGGGGTCGTTGGGGTGGCGCTCGCGCAGGGCGGCGAGCATGGTGGCCGCGGTGCGGCCGGTCGCGCAGATCAGGAACACGTGGCCGAACTTGGCCTCGTAGGCGGCGTTGGCCTCGTGCAGTTCGTCGAGGACCGCTTGGTCCACGCCCTGGATGCCGGCCTGTTCGCGCTCGGAGGTGGAGTCGCCCGCCTTGGGCTGTCCGATCCGGGCGTGTCCGGCCATCGCGTCGCGCAGGTCGGCGACGGTCAGTCCGGCCATCGCCGCCGCGTTGGCGGCGAGCAGGGCCTCCCGGCTGGACCAGGGCTTGGCCTCCGCGACGGCGGCGGCCCAACGGGGGCTGGAGCATACCTCCAGCAGGATCTCTTCCAGCTCCGCGGCATCGGTCGCGGCCAGGGCGTCAAGGGCGTGGGGGTGGTTGGTCACGGGTGGACCTCCTGAAGAGTGGTGCCACCCGGAAAAGCTAGATCGGCCCCACCCAGCCGTCAACAGTTTGTTGAACGGTTGGTGGTTACGTTTTGAACCGGCCCCCGGTGCGGGGCCCTTTCGTGTGCGATTCGCCAAGTGTGCCCCGCCGGGGGCCGATCCAGACTTCTCGGCACCGGCGGGGTCACTCGCTCGGCGGACCGCCCACGGCTGTCCCCGGGGCTGTCCCCGGGGCCGGCTCAGGAGGACTTCGAGCCGTCCTGGCGGTTCAGGTAGTTGTACACGGTGAAGCGGCTGACGCCCAGGGCCGAGGCGACCGTCTCGACCCCGTGGCGGACGGTGAAGGCGCCGCGCTCCTCCAGGAGGGCGACGACCCGCTGCTTCTCCCAGCGGTCCAGCTCGGCCAGCGGGCGGCCGTCGAACTGTCGGGTCATCTCGGCCAGCAGCCGGTCCAGCGCACTGCTCAGGTGCGGCAGCCGGACGGCCAGGGCCGGGGTGCCCTCCCACTCCAGGACGACGTCCTCGGCCTTCGCCTCGTCCAGCGGGACGGGCGTCGCGCCGACCGCGGCCAGCAGCGGCTTGACCGCCGCGGCCAGCGGGTGTTCCACGTGCTGCTCGGTCACGGCGTACCGCCCTCCTCGCTCAGCAGGCTGACCTGGACCGAGATCCGGGTCGCCCCGGCGTCCAGGGTCTCCCGGAGCAGTCGGGTCACCGCGGCGAGGACCTCCTCGGCCTCGCCCTCGGCGCCGGTCCCGAAGGGGCCGACCGACACGTCCAGGCCGGCCTCGTCGACGACCTTGCGGGCCGCCGCGGCGTGCTCCGGGAACGTGTCCAGTTCGAACGGTTCTGTCGTGAACTCCACCATCAATCGCACGTGCTCACTGTATCGAGCGGGGGGTGGGCGGGGGCAGGGGCTGGGTGATCGAACAGTCGCGTGCGCTGGTGGCGGGCACCTCCGGGCTACTTCAACAAAATGTTGCGGCAGCCTTGACACTCGCTCGCCGAGCCGGAGATGCTTCCACCACACAGAATCCCTCTTCCGGATCGTGGAAGTTGCGGATGAAGGAAGAGAGAGTGAGAGGTGATGGACGTGACGGCGGCTGCCAAGCACGGCTTCACGGTCAACCTGTCGATCCTGTTCGGCGAACTCCCGCTGCTGGAGCGCCCCGCGGCCGCGGCCGCGGCCGGCTTCACGGCTGCCGAACTCTGGTGGCCCTTCGGTGCCGAGCACAACCCGAGCCAGGCCGAACTGGAGGCGCTCCGCAAGGCCTTCGGCGACGCGGGCGTCCGGCTCACCGGCCTCAACTTCCTGGACGACCTGAGCCAGGGCGCCAGGGGCACCGTCTCGGTCCCGTCCGAGCGGGACCGGTTCCGTGCCAACCTCCCGGTCGCCGCGGATCTCGCCGCCTCGCTCGGCGCCACCGCGCTCAACGCGCTGTACGGCAACCGGGTCGAGGGCGTCGATCCGGCCGAGCAGGACGCGCTCGCGCTGGAGCACCTGGTGCTCGCGGCCGAGGCGGCGCACGGGATCGGCGCGATCCTGCTGATCGAGGCCCTCAACAAGGCCGAGTCGCCGGAGTACCCGCTGGTCTCCGCGGCCGCCGCGGTCGACGTGGTCGACAAGGTCAACGCCGCCACCGGGCTGGGGAACGCCAAGTTCCTCTGCGACCTGTACCACCTGGCCAGGAACGGCGAGGACCTGGCGGCGGTGATCGACACCTACGCCGACCGGATCGGCCACGTGCAGATCGCCGACAACCCGGGCCGCAACGAGCCCGGCACCGGCGAGCTGGACTTCGAGGACCTGTTCGCCCGGCTCAGCGCCGCGGGCTACACGGGCTCGATCGGCCTGGAGTACCGCCCCTCCACCGGCGTCAGCGCCGACAGCTTCGGTTGGCTGCCGCGCGAGCTGCGCGCGGCCCGGTAGCCCCGGCGACGCGGCGTCCGGACCATCCGCCGGAAAGCCACCCCTCCCACCCGCACACGTAAGGAACCCGACGCGATGAGCGCCTCCCGCAAGATTGCCTTCGTCGGCCTCGGCATCATGGGCAAGCCCATGGCCGTCAACCTGGTCAAGGCCGGCCACCACGTGACCGGCTTCGACCTCTCCCAGGCCTCGATCGACACCGTGATCGCGGCCGGCGGCCACGGCGCCGCCAGCATCGCCGACGCGGTGAAGGACGCCGAGGTCGTCATCACCATGGTCCCGGCCGACCCGCACGTCGAGGCGGTCATCCTCGGCGAGGGCGGCGTCCTGGAGAACGTCGGCGCGGGCACCCTGGTGATCGACATGTCCTCGATCACCCCGCAGACCTCCATCAAGGTCGGCAAGGCCGCCCGCGAGAAGGGCGTGCGCACCCTGGACGCCCCGGTCTCCGGCGGCGAGGCCGGCGCGATCGAGGCGGTGCTGTCGATCATGGTCGGCGGTGAGGCGGCGGACTTTGCCGAGGCCAAGCCGCTGTTCGACGCGCTGGGCACCACGGTCGTCCACGTCGGCCCGGACGGCGCCGGCCAGACCGTCAAGGCCGCCAACCAGCTGATCGTCGCGGTCAACATCCAGGTGCTCGCCGAGGCCGTGGTGTTCCTGGAGAACGCCGGCGTCGACCTCGCCGCCGCGCTGGACGTGCTCGGCGGCGGCCTGGCCGGCTCCACCGTGCTCAACCGCAAGAAGGCGAACATGCTGAACCGCGAGTTCGCCCCCGGCTTCCGGATCGATCTGCACCACAAGGACATGGGCATCGTCACCGACGCCGCCCGCGCCGTGGGCGCCGCGCTGCCGGTCGGCGCCGTGGTGGCCCAGCTGGTCGCCTCCGCCCGGGCCAACGGCGACGGCTCGCTCGACCACTCGGCGCTCCTGCGTGGCGTCGAGCGGCTCTCCGGCCGCGAGGTCAAGTGACCGAAGGGGCCCCGCGCCCCGACAGACTCCTCCTGGTGGCGTGTACCTGATCCGGTCGTGCCCGCGCCGCCAGGAGGCCAGACCCGACCGGCGCGCGGGCAGGGGCTCATCCGCCCGCCCGCCGGTCGACCCAAGCCGGTGACGCGCACACCAGTCCCTGGGGGCACTTCGGTCGTGCCCGCTGCGTGTCGCCTGGCCCCCTCCCCGCCGAGGGGAGCCCCTCGTACGTCGGAAGCGGGACGAGGGGAACGGCGGGGAGGGGGTCGCACCACCTCCCACGGTCCGGGCCGGACCACCCGGGCGGGGTCGCGTTCCCCGGGCCACCGGACACATGCTTGTCGAACAACCGCCAGACCCCGTACGGAAGTGAGGACCACCGATGCCCCCCACCCCCCACCAGGGTCATGTGGTCGTAGCGCCGGACAAGTTCAAGGGCACCCTCGAAGGCGCCGAGGTCGCCGCCCGGATCGCCGCCGGCATCCGGCGCGCCGCGCCCGGCACCGAGGTGCGCGAACTGCCCGTCGCCGACGGCGGCGAGGGCACCCTGGCCGCGGCGCTCGCGGCCGGCTTCGACCGCGTCCCGGCCAAGGTGGCCGGCCCGACCGGCCTGCCGGTGGACGCCGCGCTCGCCGTCCGCGGCGACACCGCCGTGGTCGAGCTGGCCCAGGCCTCCGGGCTCGCCCGGCTGCCCGGCGGCCGGACCGCCCCGCTCGCGGCCGGCTCCTACGGCGTCGGCCAGCTGATCGGCCGGGCGGTGTCCATGGGCGCCAAGCGGATCGTGCTGGGCCTCGGCGGCAGTGCCTGCACGGACGGCGGCGCAGGCATGGTGCAGGCGCTCGGGGTCCGGCTGCGGGACGCCGACGACGTCGAACTGCCACCCGGCGGCGCCGCGTTGCGCCGGCTGGAACGGATCGAGCTCGGCCCGCTGGCCGAGCTGCTGACCGGCGTCGAGGTCGTGGTCGCCTGCGACGTGGACAACCCGCTGCTCGGTCCGCGCGGCGCCACCGCCGTGTACGGCCCGCAGAAGGGCGCCGACGGGGACGACCTGGTGGTCCTGGAGGAGGGGCTGACCCGCCTCGCCGACCAGGTCGCCGCAGTGACCGGACGCGACGTGCGGCAGGCCCCCGGCGCCGGGGCCGCGGGCGGGGTGGGCTTCGCCGCCCTCGCCCTGCTCGGCGCCACCATGCGACCCGGTATCGAGCTGCTGCTCGAACTGCTGGGTTTCGACGAGGCCGTGCGTGGGGCACGCCTCGTCGTCACCGGCGAGGGCTGCCTGGACGCGCAGACGCTCCACGGCAAGGCCCCCGCCGGAGTCGCCGCGGCGGCTGCTCGGGCGGGGGTTCGGGTGGCCGCCGTGGCGGGTCGGCTGGAGCTGTCCGAGCCCGAGTGGCGGGCGGCCGGCTTCACCGCCGCGATCGCGCTCACCGACCTGGCCGAGCAGCCGGGGGACAGCATGACCAGGGCCGGTGAGCTGGCCGAGGTGGCGGGGGAGCGGCTGGCCGAAGCGCTTCTGCCGGTCTGATCCCTCGTACGTTCCTCCATTGACGTTTTGTTGAAGGCGGGCCTAGGCTCCCGGCAATCCTTCGCTTCCCTCCCACTCCGACCACCCCGCGAGCGCCTCCCCAGGCCGCGTGGCCCGGTGTGCCCCTGCCTACCCCCATCCCCCAGTTCCAGGTTTCGGAGGTCCCCATGTCGTTCAGCCAGCCAGCGGTGATCCGCTCCCGCCGGGCCGTGCTGCCCGCCGGTGAGCGCCCCGCGGACGTGCTGATCCGGGACGGGAGGATCGAGCAGGTCGCCGCCCACGGATCGCTGGTGGTCGGTGACAGCGAGCTGGTCGACCTCGGCGACACCGCCCTGCTGCCCGGCCTGGTCGACACCCACGTGCACGTCAACGAGCCGGGCCGCACCGAGTGGGAGGGCTTCGCCACCGCCACCCGGGCCGCCGCGGCCGGCGGCGTCACCACGATCATCGACATGCCGCTCAACTCGATCCCGCCCACCACCACGGTCGACGGGCTGGCCGTCAAGCGGAAGACCGCCGAGGGCCAGGCCTGGGTCGACCTCGGCTTCTGGGGCGGGGCCGTCCCCGGCAACGTCGCCGACCTCGAACCCCTGCACCGGGCAGGCGTGTTCGGCTTCAAGAGCTTCCTCGCCCCGTCCGGCGTCGACGAGTTCCCGCACGTCGAGGCCGCCGACCTGGAGGCCGCCCTGGCCGAGCAGGCCCGGATCGGGGCACTGGCGATCATCCACGCCGAGGACCCGGCCGTGCTGGCCGCCGCACCGCAGCAACCCGGCGTCCACTACCGGGACTTCCTGGCCTCCCGCCCCTCCGGCGCGGAGACCGCGGCGGTCGCCCACCTGCTGCACACGGCCCGGCGCACCGGCGCCCGGGTGCACATCCTGCACGTCTCCTCGGCGGCCGTGCTGCCGCTGCTGCGCCAGGCGCGCGAGGACGGCGTGCGGGTGACCGCGGAGACCTGCCCGCACTACCTCACCCTCGCGGCCGAGCAGGTGCCGGACGGCGACACCGCCTTCAAGTGCTGTCCACCGATCCGCGACGAGGCCAACCGGGACGCGCTCTGGGAGGCCCTGGCGAACGGCGAGTTCATCGCCGTCGTCTCCGACCACTCGCCGTCCACCCCCGACCTCAAGCTGCTGCCCGAGTACGGCGGCAGCGGCGACTTCGCGGCCGCCTGGGGCGGCATCGCCTCGCTGCAGCTGGGCCTGCCGGCCATCTGGACCGAGGCCCGCCGTCGCGGCCACACCCTGGCCGACGTGGTGCGCTGGATGTCCGCCGGACCGGCCGAACTGGTCGGCCTCACCGGCACCAAGGGCGCCATCGCGGCGGGCTGCGACGCCGACCTGGTCGCCTTCGACCCCGACGGCGAATTCGCCGTCCACGCCGGTGAGTTGCACCACCGCAACCCGGTGACCCCGTACGCGGGACGGACGTTGACCGGCGCCGTCCGGACCACCTGGCTGCGCGGCCGCGCGGTGGACACCGGCGCCGAGCCCTTCGGTCGGCAGCTCACCCGGCCGGCCAACTCCCTTACCGACACCGCCTTCTGAGGAGAGTCAGTGACCACAGCCGACACCCCGAGCGCTCCCTTCACCGAGCTGGTCAACCTGGCCTCCCGACTGCTCGGCGCGGGCGTCGTCGCCACCAATGAGGACACCTTCGCGGACGCCGAGAACCTGCTGGTGGCCAAGCCGGCCGAGTTCCGCCCGCACACCTTCGGCCACAAGGGCCAGATCATGGACGGCTGGGAGTCCAAGCGCCGCCGCGGCGTCTCCGCCGAGCAGCCGCACCCCACCGACCAGGACCACGACTGGACGATCGTGCGGCTCGGCGTCGGCGGCGTGATCCGCGGCGTGATCGTCGACACCGCCCACTTCACCGGCAACTACCCGGAGAGCGCCTCGGTCGAGGCCGCCTCCGTCCCCGGGCACCCCTCGCCCGCGGAACTGCAGGACGCCGAGTGGACCGTCATCGTGCCGCGCACCCCGCTCCGGGGCGACACCGCGCACGAGTTCGCCGTCCAGGACGACGCCCGCTACACCCACGTGCGGCTCAGCATCTTCCCGGACGGCGGCGTCGCCCGGCTGCGGGTGCACGGCGAGGTGCTGCCCGACCCGCGCGAACTGGACGGCCTCACCTTCGACCTGGCCGCCCAGGAGTACGGCGGCGTGGCTGAGGCGGCGTCCGACCGCTACTTCTCCTCCCCGCACAACCTGAACGCTCCCGGTCGCGCCTCCGTCATGGGCGAGGGCTGGGAGACCCGGCGTCGGCGCGACAAGGCCAACGACTGGGTGCAGATCGCCCTGGCCGGGGGCGGCGAGGTCCTGGCCGCCGAGGTGGACACCACCCACTTCGTCGCCAACGCCCCCGGCTGGGCCGACCTGATCGGCTTCGACGCCTCGACCGGGCAGGACCCGGGCGACGGCGAATGGTTCGAGATCCTGCCCCGCACCCGCCTGCAGCCCGACACCCGGCACCGCTTCCGGCTGGACGTCGGCCGCCCGGTGACCCACGTGCGGATCAACGTCTACCCGGACGGCGGGCTCGCCCGCCTCCGACTCACCGGCCGTCTCACCGAGGCCGGCCGCGCGGCCCTCGCGCTGCGCTGGTTCAACGCGATCCCGGCCGCCGAGGCCGCGGCCGCCCTCGCCGACGCCGGTCTGACCTCCGAGGAGGCCGCCGCGCTGGCCGCCGCCCGCCCGCTGGCGGACCCGGCCGCGGCCACCGCCGCCGTGGCAGGCCTCCAGCCGGCCGACGGCCCGGACGGCGAGCACTCCGCCCGCCGCCGCTCGGCGCTGTGGCGCCTGCTGGGCCTCTGACACCCCGCGCGCCCGCTCCACCTCTCCACGCACCGCCTTATCGACACCTGAAGGACCCTCCATGTCCAAGATCCTGACCACGGAGTCCGGCGCCCCGGTCGCCGACAACCAGAACTCGGCCTCGGCCGGCGAGTACGGCCCGCTGCTGCTCCAGGACCAGCACCTGCTGGAGAAGCTCGCCCGGTTCAACCGCGAGCGCATCCCGGAGCGCGTCGTGCACGCCCGCGGCTCCGGCGCGTACGGCTACTTCGAGGTCACCGACGAGGTGTCGAAGTACACCCGGGCGGCCTTCCTGTCCGAGGTCGGCAAGCGCACCGAGGTCTTCCTGCGCTTCTCCACCGTGGCCGGCAACCTGGGCGCCAGCGACGCGGTGCGCGACCCGCGCGGCTTCGCGCTGAAGTTCTACACCGAGGACGGCAACTACGACCTCGTCGGCAACAACACCCCGGTGTTCTTCATCAAGGACCCGATCAAGTTCCCCGACTTCATCCACTCGCAGAAGCGCGACCCGTACACCGGCGTGCAGGAGGCGGACAACGTCTGGGACTTCTGGGCCCACTCGCCGGCCTCGACCCACCAGATCACCTGGCTGTTCGGCGACCGCGGCATCCCGGCCTCCTACCGCCACATGAACGGCTACGGCTCGCACACCTACCAGTGGGTCAACGCCGAGGGCGAGGCCTACTGGGTGAAGTACCACTTCAAGACCAACCAGGGCATCCGCAGCCTGGACGGCGACCAGGCCGCCGAGGTGCTCGGCGCCGACGCCGACTCGCACCAGCGCGACCTCCACCAGGCCATCGAGCGCGGGGTGTTCCCGTCCTGGACCCTTTACGTCCAGCTGATGCCGGTCGCCGAGGCCGCGGACTACCGCTTCAACCCCTTCGACCTCACCAAGGTGTGGCCGCACGCCGACTACCCGCTGGTCAAGGTCGGCCGCCTGGTGCTCAACCGGAACCCGGAGAACGTCTTCGCCGACGTCGAGCAGTCCGCGTTCTCGCCGAACAACTTCGTGCCCGGCATCGGCCCGTCCCCGGACAAGATGCTCCAGGGCCGCCTGTTCGCCTACGCCGACGCCCAGCGCTACCGCCTCGGCGTCAACCACACCCAGCTGCCGGTGAACGCCCCGCGCGCCACCGAGGCCAGCAACTACGGGCGCGACGGCTACAACGCGCTCAACGCGGCCGGCCGCGGCAAGAACTACGAGCCCAACTCGTACGACGGCCCGGCCCAGACCGACGACGCGCTCGCCGCGCCGCTCAAGCTCGACGGCCACACCGGCACCTACACCACGCCGGCCCACACCAAGGACGACGACTTCTTCCAGGCCGGCGAGCTCTACCGGCTGATGTCGGAGGGCGAGCGGACCCGCCTGATCAACAACATCGCGGGCTTCCTGTCGCAGGTCACCCGGGACGACGTGGTCGAGAAGAACCTCGCCCACTTCCACGCCGCCGACGAGGAGTACGGCGCCCGGCTTGAGGCCGCTGTCGCCAAGCTCCGTGCGGGCGACGAGGGCTGACGCTTCGAAGCCCATCCGCCGGACTACCTGTCCGCACCCTCACGGCCGCCGGGGCCCGCATCCCGGCGGCCGTACGACGGGCCTCTCCCCCCTGGGCAGTGGGGGAGGGGCCCGTCGGGCGTTCGGGGCGCACCGGCCGGCGCGGGCGCGCGGGTCGGTGCGCCCCTTCTACCAGGCGACCGGCCGTTGCTCCACGGAATGTTCACGGATATTTACGGACGGCAGTCGACCGAGCCCCGGGGTGGATAGGCTGGAGACTGCCCGCGGTCGCTCCGTGGGGGGACATCGGAAGGGGACGACATGTCGACACCAGCCCCGGGTCGTCACGCCGCGCTGGACCAGGGCCTGGCGGGCCCGTTCACCTCCCTGCAGCACGCCCTCAGACTGCTGGAGGCCGTCGACCGGCACCCCGACGGGACCACTCTGGTCGCCCTCGCGCGGGAGACCTCGCTGGGTCTGCCGACCGTCCGGCGGCTCGCGGAGATCCTCGAGATCGAGGGCTATCTCCAGTGCCAGGACGGCGGTTGGGTGCTCGGCGGCACCTTCGCCCTGCTCGGGCAGCACAACCGGGAACAGCTCGTCAAGGCCCGGCTGAACCGCAAACTCGCCGAACTCCGGGACGAGTTGGGTGCCGCGGTGTACTTCAGCCGTTACCACGACGGGGAGTTGACGGTCGAGGCGGTCTCGGCGGCCGACTACGCGCCCGCCGTGCAGGAGTGGGTGGACTTCCGCGCCACCGCGCACGCCAGCGCGATCGGCAAGTGCCTGCTCAGCCAGCTCGACGCGGACGGCCGGCGGGACCACCTCTCCCGGCACCCGGTCGCCCGGCTCACCTCCCGTACGGTCACCGACGCCGACCAGCTGATGCACCGGCTGGAGCGGCAGCCCGCCACGGTGCCGGTGCTGGACATCCAGGAGTACGCGCTCGGCACGGTCTGCGCGGCGGTGCCGATCACGGCGGGCAGCACGGTCGGCTGCCTGGCCACATCGATGCCGGTGGACAACATCCACAAGCTGAAGGCCGCCGCCGAGCTGCTGGCGGCCCGGGCGGCGCCGCTGATGCTGGCGATGGCGGTCTGAGGGCGTCGAGCCCGAGGGTTCCGAGGCCGAGGCCGCCCCCGACGGGCCCCGCCGGACGTGTCGCGTCCGGCGGGGCCCGGGTGTTTTCCGGGGGAGTGTTTCCGGGGCCCTCCTCCGGGCAGCACTTATTAGACTCGATGTCGATAAGAGTTGTCCAAACCCTTGTCGCGGTCGCTACCGGCGAGTACGTTTCCCGGAGTCGAGCCGCCGCCGCCAGGTCAGGAGGGCCTGCCATGCCCCGCCCCACCCCCGTCCCCGCCCTCGCCGCCCCCGCCGTGCGCGTCCACGAGAGCCTCGTCCTGGAGCCCCGGGACGTCCGCTTCGACTGGGCCCGGCTGCCGCTGCACTGGATCCCGGACGAGCCGATGGCCACCCACGTGATCAACGTGCTCCACCTGCTGCTGCCCGAGGGCGAGCGCTGGTTCGTCAAGGTGTTCAAGGAGGCGCTGCCGCTCATCCGGGACGAGCAGCTGCGCGAGGAGGTGCTCGGCTTCGTCGGGCAGGAGGCCATCCACGCCGAGGCCCACCAGGAGGTGCTCGACCACCTGCTCGGCCAGGGGCTCGACCCGCGCCCGTACGTCCGGCAGGTCTCCTGGCTCTTCCAGCGCGTCCTGGGCGACAAGCCCGGGCTGACGCCGGCCCAGCGGCGCGAGAACATCATCGAGCGGGTCGCCTTCGTCGCGGCGATCGAGCACTTCACCGCCTTCCTCGGCAACTGGGCGCTCAACTCCCCGGGCCTGGACCGGGCCAAGGCCGACCCGACGATGCTGGACCTGCTGCGCTGGCACGGCGCCGAGGAGGTCGAGCACCGCAGCGTCGCCTTCGACCTGATGGTCCACCTGGACCCGGGCTACCTGCGCCGGGTCCGCGGGATGGCACTGTCCGGGCCGCTGCTGGTGCACCTCTGGGTGCGCGGCGCCCGCTTCCTGCTCGCCGCCGACCCGACGCTGGAGGGGCGGCTCAAGCCGACCTGGCGGGAGGCGGGCCGGATCGCCAAGCGCGGACTGCTGCCCGACCCGGTCCGCTCCATCCGCTCCGGGCTGCGCTACCTGCGGCCGGGCTACCACCCGACCCAGGAAGGGTCCTCCAGCCAGGCGCTGGGCTATCTCGCCACCTCCCCGGCCGCCCGCGCGGCGGCCGCGCACGGCTGACAACTGACGGCTGACAGATTTCAGCGAACAGCTTTCAGCGAACGGACTTCAGCGAACAGCTTTCAGTGAACAGATTTCAGATGACGTTATCTGTTCGCTGAAATCTGACATCTGAAATCCGAAGCCTGAAACCCGCCAGCCGCCGCCCGCCCGCCAGCCGCCGCCCGCCCCCTCTCCCACGCCAAGGACCCCGCCGGATGGACCTGTTCGCCCCACCCCCCGACCTCTACGGCCGCCCCCGCGCCGACACCTTCATCCGCCGGCTCACCGCCTTCGGCGACCGCTACTCCCCGGCCCTCGGCGGCCCCCTGCTGCGCCGCAACCCGCGCCGCCCCCACAGCCGCCCCACCCCGCCGCTGCAGCTGGTCGTCGCCGCCCGTCGCCAACTCGCCGCCGACGTCATCGAATTGACCTTCGCCGACCCCTCCGGCGGCCCGCTGCCGCCCTGGCAGCCCGGCGCCCACCTGCGCTTCGCCCTGCCCTCCGGCCGCGAGCGCCACTACTCGCTCAGCGGCGACCCCGCCGACCGCCACCGCTACCGGATCGCCGTCCGGCGGCTGCCCGAGGGCGGCGGCGGATCCGTCGAGGTCCACGACACCCTGCACCCGGGCGCCCGCCTCACCGCCCGCCGCCCGCGCAACGGCTTCGCCTTCTGCGCCGAGCCCGCCGTCCTCCTGCTCGCCGGCGGCATCGGCATTACCCCACTCCTCCCGATGGCCCGCGAGGCGCAGCGCCACGGCCTTGACTGGCGCCTGGTCCACGTCGGCCGCAGCGCCGACACCCTCCCGTACGCGGACGAGCTGCGCGCCCTCGACCCGCACCGCGTCGTGCTTCGCACCGACGACGAGCACGGCGGCGTCCCCACCGGTGCCGAGCTGCTCGCCCACGCCCCGCGCGGCGCCGCCGTCTACTGCTGCGGCCCCGCCCCGATGCTCGCCGCCGTCCAGCGGGCCCTGGACGGATCCCCCGCCGCCGCCCTGCACTTCGAACGCTTCGGTGCCGCCCCGATCACCGACGGCGAGCCCTTCGCCGTCCGGCTCGGCACCGACGGTCCGACCCTGGACGTCCCCGCCGACCGCTCCGCCCTGGACGTGCTGCGCGAGGCCCGCCCGGACCTCCCGTACTCGTGCCACCAGGGCTTCTGCGGCACCTGCGAGGTGCGCCTGCTCGCCGGCCGGCCCGACCACCGGGACCGCCGCCTCACCCCCGAGCAGCGCGCCGCCGGCGCCCTGCTGCCCTGCGTCTCCCGCGCCGCCGAGGGTGAGACCCTCGTGCTCGACGTCTAGAAGGAGCCCCCCGATGCCCCCGACGGCGAATGCGATGCCGACCTTCTCCTACACCGAGCGCGACCTCGCCCGCTTCCGCGAGACCCAGCAACTCGCCTACCACTGCGCCGAACAGGTCGCCGCCTGGATCGAACCGGGCGTCACCGAGCGGCAGACCACCGCCGAGCTGCGCCGCCGCCTGGTCGCCGCCGGGGTGCAGGACTTCTTCCACGTCCCCTTCGCCTGGTTCGGCGACCGCACGGCCTTCCGGCACTTCCACACCCCGCTGCAGTTCTTCGCCGGCAACCGCCGACTGGAGGAGGGCATGCCGTACGTGCTGGACTGCGCGCCCGTCGTGGACGGCTACACCGCCGACATCGGCTACGGCGGCAAGATCGGCGAGAACCGGGTGTGGGACCGCCTGGCCGCCGACCTCAAGGTCTACCGCGAGCTGATCCTCGCCGAGGTGCGCGCCCGCAGGCCGCTCGACGAGGTGTACGCGGCGGTGGACGCGCAGATCGCCGCGCACGGCTACGACAACCGCCACCAGGTCTACCCGGGCCGGGTGATCGGCCACCAGGTCACCCGCACCACCGTGCGCGGCCCGGCCGGGGTGAACGTCTTCGGCTTCGGCGTGCGCACCCTGCAGACGCTCGGTCGTGAGCTGATCTCCGAGCGCCTGCACGGCCGTTCACCGCTGTGGGCGGACGGGCGGTCGTCCCGGCACGCCCCCACCCCCGGCCTGTGGGCGGTCGAGCCGCACATCGGATTTCGCGGCGTGGGCATCAAGTTCGAGGAGCTGCTGATGGTGACCGAGGACGACGCCTACTGGCTCGACGACGACCTCCCGCACGTCCGCCGCTGGACCACCGCGACCGACGAGCCGACCGACGAGCCGACCGACGAGCGGACCAACGAGCCGAGCACCGAGCCGAGCGACAAGCCGACCGCCCTGGAGGCCACCCGATGACGACCCTGCCGACGCCCCCGGTCCGCCGCCGGACCGTCCACTCCGACGGCCTCCCGCTCGCCGTCTTCGAGCAGGGCGACCCGCAGGCCCCCACCGTCCTCCTGGTGCACGGCTACCCGGACACCCACACCGTCTGGGACGACATCGCCGCCGACCTCGCCCGCGACCACCACGTGGTCCGCTACGACGTGCGCGGCGCCGGCGAATCGGCCGCCCCGGCGGACCGCGACGGCTACCGCCTGGAGCGGCTCGCCGACGACCTGTTCGCCGTCGCCGAAGCCGTCAGCCCCGACCGCCCGGTGCACCTGGTCGCCCACGACTGGGGCTCGATCCAGTCCTGGGAGGCCGTCACCGCCCCCGAAGCCCGGCACCGGATCGCCTCCTACACCACCCTGTCCGGCCCCAGCCTGGACCACATGGGCCACTGGCTGCGCCACCGGCTGCGCCGCCCCACCCCGCGCCACCTCAAGCAACTGCTCCACCAGGGCCTGCACTCCTGGTACATCACCGCCTTCCACCTGCCCTACCTCGCCCCGGCCGCCTGGCGCCTCGGCCTCGCCCGGGCCTGGCCGCGGGTGCTGCGCGACCTGGAGCACGTCACCCCGCGCGCCGACCACCCGCAGCGCACCCTGCGCCGCGACGCGGTCCGCGGCATCGAGCTGTACCGAGCCAACTTCCGCCCCACGATGGGCAGTCCGCGCGAGCGGCCGACCGAGGTCCCGGTCCAGCTGATCACCCTCACCCGGGACCGCTACGTCGGCACCTACCTCTCCGAGGGCCTGGAGCGCTGGGTGCCCGATCTGACCCGACGCACGCTGCACGCCGGCCACTGGTCGGCGCTGCTGGAGAAGGGAGCCACCGTGGCCGGCATGGTCCGTGAGTTCACCGCCCGGATCGAGGCGGGCCGGTCCCGGGAGACCGACGGCGACGGCCGCCTGGTCGTCGTCACCGGCGGCGGCAGCGGCATCGGACGGGCCACCGCGCTCGCCTTCGCCGAGGACGGCGCCAGGGTGGTGGTCTGCGACCTCGACCTCGCGGCCGCCGAGCGCACCGCCGAACTCGCCTCGCTGATCGGCCCGAAGGCGCACGCCTACCGGGTGGACGTCTCCGACGGCGCCGAGATGGACGCCTTCGCCCAGAGCGTCGCCGCCGCGCACGGCGTGCCGGACGTGATGGTCAACAACGCCGGCATCGGCCACTCCGGGACCTTCCTGCAGACCACCGAGAAGGAGTGGCAGCGCGTCCTGGACGTCAACCTCTGGGGCGTGATCCACGGCTGCCGCGCCTTCGGCACCCTGATGGCCGACCGCGGCCAGGGCGGCCACATCGTCAACGTCTCCTCGGCCGCCGCCTACCTCCCCTCGAAGGCGCTCACCGCCTACGCCACCAGCAAGGCCGCCGTCTTCATGCTCTCCGACTGCCTGCGCGCCGAGTTCGTCGCCCACGGCATCGGCGTCTCCACCATCTGCCCGGGCATCGTCAACACCAACATCACCCGCACCTCCACCTTCTCCGCCAGCACCGCCGCCGAGCAGTCCGCCAAGCAGGCCCGCGCCGCCAAGCTCTACGCTCGCCGCGGTTTCCCGCCGGAGAAGGTCGCCACCGCCATCCTCACCGCCGTCCGCACTGGCAAGCCCGTCGTCCCGGTCACCCCCGAGGCCAAGGCCGCCCGCCTCCTCTCCCGTCTCAGCCCCGGCCTCCTCCGCCTCGCCGCCCGCCTCAACGTCACCTGATCGGGTGGATGTCACCCGATCGGCCCGGTTCAGGCCTGCGATATCGATTAGAGTTGAGTCTGATATCGCAGGCCCATAGACCTTCAGGAGGCCGGCCATGGCTCGCACCGTGATAGACGTCAACGACGAACTCCTGGCCGAGGCCGCCGAAATCTTCGGCACCACGACCAAGGTCGCCACCGTCAATGCCGCCCTCGAAGACGCGGTGAAGCGCCGTAAGGGCAAGGAGTTCCTTGCGTGGCTGGCGGATGGCGGGCTGCCTGACCTGACTGGACCGGTGGACAAAGGTGAGTGAGCGCTTCCTCATCGACAAATCCGCCTTCGCTCGCTACCCCAAGCCCGCGGTCGGGGAGGTCATCGATAGGTTGTTCAGTCAAGGGCGGCTCGCGATCTGCGGCGCTGTCGAGCTGGAGATCATGTACAGCGCCCGGTCCAAGGTCGATGCCGACCGAATCCGAGACGGCCTGCGTGGCTTCGGCTGGCTGCCCACACCTGATGAGGTGTGGGACCGGGCAATTGAGGTACAGGCACTCCTCACCGCCGCCGGCAACTGGCGGGCGCTGTCCGTGGCGGACCTCGTCATCGCCGCCACCGCCGAGCGCCACGGTGCCACCGTCCTGCACTACGACGGCGACTACGACATGATCGCCGCCGTCACCGGCCAGCCGACCGCGTGGGTCGTTCCGCAGGGGACGACGGCGGACTGAGCAACTCATCGGGCCTGCGCCGACTGATCAGTCGGCGCAGGCCCGTCACCGGCTGTGTCGCCTCAGGCCGCGTGGGTCCGCCGTGCGGTCTGCGGCTCCTCCGCGGTCGCCGCCACGTCGTGGTGGATCGGTCCGTCCCCGGCGCTCAGCGGCAGGCAGCTGCCGCCGCGCCGGTGGGCGATGATCTCGGCGGCGACCGAGACGGCGGTCTCCTCCGGGGTGCGGGAGCCGAGGTCCAGGCCGATGGGGGAGCGCAGCCGGGCGAGTTCGGTGTCCGTGAGCCCGGCTTCGCGCAGCTTGGCCAGCCGGTCGCGGTGGGTGCGCCGGGAGCCCATCGCGCCGACGTAGCCGACCGGCAGCCGCAGGGCGCGTTCCAGCAGCGGGACGTCGAACTTGGCGTCGTGGGTGAGCACGCACAGCACGGTGCGTCCGTCGATCCGGCCGAGCTGGGAGTCCAGGTAGCGGTGCGGCCAGTCGACGACCACCTCGTCGGCCTCGGGGAAGCGCCGGGTGGTGGCGAAGACGGGCCGGGCGTCGCAGACGGTGACGTGGTAGCCGAGGAACTTGCCGATCCGCACCACGGCGGCGGCGAAGTCGATGGCGCCGAAGACCAGCATCCGCGGCGCGGGCACGTAGGACTCGACGAAGCAGGTGACCGTGCCCTGCTCGTGTTCGTCGCAGGGCCGCCCGTCGAGGCCGAGCACGATCCGCCCGGTGCGTCCGGCGTCCAGCATGGCCCGGGCCTCCGCGACGACGGAGCGCTCCAGGGCGCCCACCGTGGACGGTCCGACGGAGAGCGCCCCGTGCTGTCCGGTGGCGGTGACGGCGATGGTGGCGCCGAGCATTCCGGCTGGTCCGGCGATCACCCGGGCGAGGGCGACGGGCGTGCCGTCGGCGATGCGGGCGAGGCCGGCGTCCATTCCGGGGTCGGCCCCCGGGACGACCGGCTGGACGAACACGTCGAGGATCCCGCCGCAGGTCAGGCCGACCGCGAAGGCGTCCTCGTCGCTGTAGCCGAAGCGCTCCAGCACCGGTTCGCCGGATTCGACGGCGGCCTGGCAGAGCTCGTACACCGCACCCTCGACGCACCCGCCGGAGACGCTGCCGACCGCCTCGCCGGTGGCGTCGACGGCCAGGGCCGCGCCCGGGTCGCGCGGGGCGCTGCCGGAGACGCCGACCACGGTGGCCACGGCGAAGGAGCGCCCGGACGCGTGCCAGGCCTGCAACTGCTCGGCGATGTCCTGCATGTCGGAGGCTCCTTACACGGTTTCGACAGTAGCGGGAGACGCCGCCGTACGGGAAACGATCCCGTACGGCGGCGGTGGTGCCAAAGGGGCGGTGACGCCGAAAGGACCGGCTAGTGCACGCCGAGCCAGGACTTGATCGGGCTGAGTGCGAAGTACACGACGAACACCGCGGTGAGGATCCACATCAGCAGCCCGGGCTCGCGCCACTTGCCCTGCCCGGCCTTGATCACCGAGTAGGAGATGACGCCGGCGGCGACGCCCGCCGTGATGCTGTAGGTGAACGGCATCAGCACGGAGGTCAGGAAGGCCGGGATGGCGACCTCGCGGTCGGACCAGTCGATGTGCCGGGCCTGGCTCATCATCATCGAGCCGATCACCACCAGGGCGGCGGAGGCGACCTCGACCGGGACGATGCCGGCCAGCGGCGAGAAGAACAGCATCAGCGCGAACAGGGCGCCGGTGACGGTCGAGGCGAGGCCGGTCCGGGCGCCGTCGCCGACGCCGGTCGCGGACTCGACGAAGACGGTCTGGCCGGAGGCGCCCGCCAGGCCGCCGACCGCGCCGCCGGCGCCGTCGATGAACAGGGCCTTGGACAGGCCGGGCATCCGGCCCTGCTTGTCGGCCAGTCCGGCCTCGGTGCCGACGCCGATGATGGTGGCCATGGCGTCGAAGAAGCCGGCCAGGACCAGGGTGAACACCGCGACCGAGGCGCTGATCGCGCCCATGCCCTTGCCGCCGAAGGCGCCGAACAGGTCGACGTGTCCGAACAGGCTGAAGTCGGGCGCGGCGACGGGGCTGCCGGGCCACACCGGGACGGAGTTCGCCCAGGCCTTGGCGGGCACGTGGGCGAGCTGGTTGACGACGATCGCGACCACGGTGCCGCCGGCGATGCCGATCAGGATGGCGCCGCGCACGCCGCGCGCCATCAGCACGAAGATCGTCAGCAGGGTGAGGCAGAAGATCAGGACGGGCCAGCCGGAGAGTTCGCCGAACGGGCCGAGCGAGAGCGGGGTGGGGCCGCCGGTGTGCACGAAGCCGGCCTTATAGAGGCCGATGACCGTGACGAACAGGCCGATGCCGATGGTGATCGCGTGTTTGAGCGGCAGCGGGATGCCGTTCATGATCTTCTCGCGCAGTCCGGAGACCACCAGCAGCACGATCAGCAGGCCGTAGATCACGCACAGGCCCATGGCCTGCGACCAGGTGGTGTGCGGTACGACGAGCGCGGAGACCGCGCCGGAGACCGAGAGTCCGGCGGCCAGGGCCAGCGGCACGTTGCCGACCAGGCCCATCAGGATGGTGGTGACGGCGGCCGCGAGGGCGGTGGCGGTGGTCAGTGCGGCGTGGTCGAGCTTGACGCCGGTGGTGTCCGCGCCGCTGAGGATCAGCGGGTTGAGCAGGATGATGTACGCCATCGCCATGAACGTCGTGAGGCCACCACGCAGTTCGTTGGCGAGGGTCGAGCCGCGGGCAGAGATCTTGAAGTACGCGTCGAGTGCGCCCTTCGGCCCTGGAACCGGGGGCGAGGGGTGGGTCTCGTCCTCGGTGGGTCTGTCTGCTTCGGTGGTGCCGGGCTCCGTGGGGATCCTGGTCATGTCCACTCCCAAGTGTCAATGGGGGTTGGGGTGGGCGAGCCGACCTGACTGCCAGTCAACGAAGTTGGCAAAGGGGGACGGTATCGACTCACTGGGGGCACTCGTCGGGGGGAGTGCCAGCGGTGCAGATGAGGGTGGTGCGCACTGCGGAACCCCGGCGTGGGAGGGCAGCGGGTGGGGGGTCCCGGGGCGGCGGGGAAGACTCGTCGCCGCCCCGGGAAGCACTGCTCGGAACTCCCGGGATCAGCCGGGCTGTTCGGTGGTCAGGTGCTCGGGCCGGACCGGGATCCGGTTGAGCGCGAGACCGGTCGCGTTGCGGATGGCCGCCACGATGGAGGGGGTCGCCGAAACGGTCGGCGCCTCGCCGACGCCGCGCAGCCCGTACGGAGCGTGCGGGTCGGGCAGTTCGAGGACGTCCACCGGGATCGGCGGGGTGTCCAGGATGGTGGGGATCAGGTAGTCGGTGAAGGAGGCGTTGCGCACCTTCCCGTCGCGGACGATGATCTCCTCCATCACCGCGAGTCCGAGCGCCTGGGTGCAGCCGCCCTGGATCTGGCCGACCACGGAGAGCGGGTTGAGCGCCTTGCCGACGTCCTGGACGGCGGTGAGCTCGACCACCTTGACCAGGCCCAGTTCCACGTCCACGTCCACCACCGCGCGGTTGGCGCAGAAGGTGTACTGGACGTGGCCGAAGCCCTGGCCGGTCTCCTTGTCGAAGGCCTGGGTGGGCCGGTGGTGGTGCTCGCGGGTGAGGTCGATGGCCTCGTCACCGAGCAGGTCCACGATGGGCACCAGCACGCCGGCGCTCTCCGAGACGACCTTGCCGCCGGCCAGCGTGATGTCCTGGTGGGTCCAGCCGTAGCGGCGCCGGCCCTTCTCGACCAGCGCCCGCCGGACGGCCTCGGCGGCCAGCTTCACCGCGCCGCCGGTCATGTACGTCTGGCGCGAGGCGGAGGTCGAACCGGCCGATCCCACCTCGGTGTTGGCCGGGTGGATGGTGACCTGCTCGACGCCCAGCTCGGTGCGGGCGATCTGGGCGTGCACGGTGACGCCGCCCTGGCCGACCTCGGCCATCGCGGTGTGCACCATGGCGACCGGCTCGCCGCCGATCACCTCCAGCCGCACCCGGGCGGTGGAGTAGTCGTCGAAGCCCTCGGAGAAGCCGACGTTCTTGATGCCGACCGAGTAGCCGACCCCGCGCACGATGCCCTCGCCGTGCGAGGTGTTGGACAGCGCGCCGGGCAGCGCGCGGACGTCCAGGTGCTCGGTGTCCAGCGGCGGCGGCAGCGGCATCTCCTTGGCGCGGCGCAGCAGTTCGGCCACCGGCGCGGGGGAGTCGATCTGCTGGCCGGTGGGCATGAAGTCGCCCTCCGACATGGCGTTCAGCTGCCGCAGCTCCACCGGGTCCATGCCGAGTTCGACGGCCAGCTTGTCCATCTGCGACTCGTAGCCGAACGCCGCCTGCACCGCGCCGAAGCCGCGCATCGCCCCGCAGGACGGGTTGTTGCTGTACAGCGCGATGGCGTGCATCTTCACGTTCGGGATCACGTACGGGCCGTGCCCGAGCGAGGCCGCGTTGCCGACCACGGCGGGGGAGGCGGAGGCGTACGCGCCGCCGTCCAGCACGATCCGGCAGTCGGCGAAGACCAGCTTGCCGTCGCGGGTGGCGCCGTGCTCGTAGTGCATCCTCGCCGGGTGGCGGTGGACGTGGCCGTAGAAGGACTCGTCCCGGGAGTAGACGATCTTGACCGGCTTGTTGGTGTGCTGGGCCAGCAGGCAGGCGTGGATCTGCATCGAGATGTCCTCGCGGCCGCCGAAGGCGCCGCCGACGCCGGCCAGCGTCAGCCGGACCTTCTCCTCGGGCAGGTCCAGCACCGGGGCCATCTGCTCCCGGTCCACGTGCAGCCACTGGGTGGCGATGTAGAGGTCGATGCCGCCGTCCTCGGCGGGCACGGCCAGACCGGACTCCGGGCCGAGGAAGGCCTGGTCCTGCATGCCGACCTCGTAGTCGCCGCTGACGATGACGTCCGCCATCGCCCGCACCTCGTCGGTCACGCCGAGGCCGGAGACCAGCTTCTGCTCGTGGCAGATGTTGCCGTACGCGTGCGACTTGTACTCGTGCGGCTCGTGGACGTACCCGTGGGTCTCCGGGTCCAGGCACTGCTCCTCGGTGACGATCGGGGTGAGCACCTCGTACTCGACCTTGATCTTCTTCACCGCGCGCCGGGCCGTCTCCGGGTGGTCGGCGGCGACCAGCGCGATCGCCTCGCCGTGGTAGCGGATCTTGTCGATCGCCAGGGCCGGCTGGTCCTGGATCTCCAGGCCGTAGTACTTGGAGCCGGGGATGTCCTCGTGGGTCAGCACGGCGTAGACGCCGGGCACCTTGAGCGCCTCGGAGATGTCCACCGAGAGGATGTTCGCCCGGGGGTGCGGCGAGCGCAGCGCCATGCCCCAGAGCATGTCCTCGTGCCACATGTCGGACGAGTACGCGAACTCGCCCTTGACCTTCAGGTTGCCGTCCGGGCGCAGCGGCGAGCCGCCGATGCCGTCCTTGGAGGCCTGGTTGATGTTCTGCAGGTTCTTCTGGCCCTGGATGGTGCGGGTGCTCATGCCGATCCCTCCCCGGCGCACTTGCGGGCCGAGGCGAGCCGCACCGCGTCCATGATCTTCTCGTAGCCGGTGCAACGGCACAGGTTGCCCGACAGCGCCTCGCGGATGTCGTTGTCGCTCGGCTGGGCGTCCTTCTCCAGCAGGGCGTCGGTCTGCACCAGCAGCCCCGGAGTGCAGAAGCCGCACTGGACGGCCCCGGCGTCGATGAACGCCTGCTGGACCAGGCCCAGCTCGCCGGTCTCCTCGGCCAGGCCCTCGACCGTGCGCACCTCGCGGTCCTGCACCTGGCCGGCCGCGACCAGACAGGAGCAGACCGGCACGCCGTCCAGGTAGACGGTGCAGGAACCGCACTCGCCCTGCTCGCAGGCGTTCTTCGAACCGGGCAGGCCGACGCGTTCGCGCAGCACGTAGAGCAGGCTCTCGCCCTCCCACACGTCGTCGGCCTCGACCGGCTTGCCGTTGGCGGTGAACGTGACCCTCATGCCGCGCTCCTGATCTGCTTGCTGTAGTCGTTCCAACACCAGGTGAGGGTGCGGCGGGCCATCACGGCCAGCGCGTGCCGCCGGTAGTCGGCGGTGCCCCGGACGTCGTCGATCGGGGAGGCGGCGGCCTTCACCAACTCGCCGAAGCGCTGGACCACCTCGGTGCCCAGCAGCTCCCCGGTCTCCCAGAGCCCGCGCTCGGCGAGCACACCCTGCAGGTACTCCTCGGCCTCGACGGCGCGGCGCGGCGTGGGGGCAGCCGAACCGATCCCGGTGCCGACGGTTCCGTTCTTGGGGTGCAGGGCGAAGCCGAAGGCGCACACCGCGATCACCATCGCGTTGCGGGTGCCGATCTTCGAGAACTGCTGCGGGCCGTCCGCGACCGGCACGTGCACGGCCCGGATCAGCTCGTCGGCCTCCAGGCAGTTGCGCTTGACCCCGACGTAGAACTCGTCGATCGGGATCAGCCGGGTGCCGCGCACCGAGGCCGCCTCGACGTACACGTCCCGCCCGGCCGCCAGCAGCGCCGGGTGGGAGTCACCGGCCGGGGAGGCCGCGCCCAGGTTGCCGCCGACGCCGCCGCGGTTGCGGATCTGCGGTGAGCCGACGGTGTGGGCCGCCAGCGCCAGCCCGGGCAGCGGCCCGGACAGCTCCGAGATGATCCGGGCGTACGGGACGGAGGCGCCGAGCCGGACGACGCTGCCGTCGTTCGTCCATTCGGTGAGCTCGGTGACGCGGTTCAGGTCGAGAATCGCGGATGGCCGGTGCACGTCGAAGTTCAGCTCGACCATGACGTCCGTGCCGCCCGCGATGGGCAACGCGGTCGGGTACTCAGCCTTCGCCGCGAGAGCCTCGTCCCAGGTGGCGGGCCGAAGGAACTCCATGCGGGTGTCTCCTCAAGTCTTCGCCGACCGGGTGTCCGGTGGCGTGTCGCCCAGTGAACTCCTGTGACCGGGGCCACTGGCAGTCACCGATGGCATGAAGCCCCGGCTGTGAGCCCGCCCGGCATCCTGTACGTTCCTCTAAGCAGGAGAATCCCGCAGCCCAGGTGTTCGCCGGGTGCTACCTACGACCGTAATCCGGCCGTGATTCGCGGGCTACGGCCCCGTGACCCGGTGACCCGCTGGTACGTAACGCCGAGCACGGATGTTCGGGCACACTGTCACCCCCGGACCACGCGTCCGGCCACCCCCACCCCCTCGATCCGGCCCCCGGATCCCCGTTCCAGCCCCCCGATCCCCGTTCCAGCCCCCGTAAGGAGTCCGCGGATGCGTGTCCGTGACCTGCTCGCCCCCGGCGCCCCACGACTGCGCCTGCTCGCGGCCGAGGAGGAGCTGGACCGGCAGGTCAGCGGTGTGATGACCACGGACCTGCACGACCCCGGCCGCTACCTGCACGGCGGTGAGCTGGTGCTCACCGGCATGCTCTGGCGCGGCGGCCCGGCCGACTCCGAGCGGTTCGTGCGGACCATCGCGGCCGGCGGCGCGGTCGCCCTGGCGGCCGGCGAGGCCGAGGTCGGCCCGGTGCCCGAGGACCTGGTCGAGGCCTGCCGCCGGCACCGGATGCCGCTGCTGGCCGTCCCCGACGACATCGCCTTCGGCACCGTCACCGAGTTCATCGGCCGTCAGGTCTCCGCCGACCGCGCCGCCGACCTCGCCGCCCTGGTCGACCGCCACCGGCTGCTGGTCTCGGCGGCCGGCGGCGGCGGACTGGACGCCGTGCTGGACCTGCTCGGCGGCGACCTCGACCTGGACTGCTGGGTGCTCGCCCCGACCGGCGCGGTGATCGCCGGCCCGGCCGACCGGCTCACCGCCGAGGACCGCGACCAACTGGTCCGCGCCCACCTCGCCGCCCAGCGCCAGCGCCGCCGGCCCCCGCACCGGGCCCGGCTGGCCGGCGGCGCCTACTCGCTGCTGCCCGCCGGGGCCTCCGCCGGGCCCGAGGCGCCGCAGACGGGTTCGCTGCTGGCCGACTGGGTGCTCGCGGTGGCCGGCGACGTCACCGAGTGGACCACCAAGCGCCAGCAGCTCGCCGAGAACCTGGCCCGCCTCGTCGCCGCCGAGCGCCACCGCCGGGACGAGGGCCGCCGGCTGCGCCGCCGACTGGCCGACGAACTGCTCGCCCTGCTGCGCCGCGACGCCGACCCGGCCGAGATCAGCCGCACCCTGTACGCCTCCACGGCGATGGCCGCCCGCTACGAGAGCCCCGAGCCCAAGTCCCAGGCCCGGGACACCTCCTGGCTGGTGCTCAGCGCCGAGGGCACCGGCCTGCCGGAGGGCACGGTGCGGGCCGTCCTGGAGGAGGCGCTCGGCGGCACCACCGACCGCGCCCTGGTCGCCGGGGCGGGCAACGGCGCCGTGGTGGTGCTGCCCGCGCTGGACACCCCGGTGCCGGCCGACACCTTGCGCGAACTCCTCGCCCCGCTGGAGGCCGGACTCGGCTCGGAGGGCCGGATCACCCTCGGCGTCTCCGCCCCCGCCTCCGAGGCCGGCGGCCTGCGCGGCGCCCTGGAGGAGGCCCGGCACGCCCGCCGGATCGCCGCCGCCAGAGTCGGCCGGGTCTGCGTGGCCGGCCCCGAGGAGCTGGCCTCGCACGTGCTGCTGCTGGCGGCCGTCCCGGACGAGGTCCGCCGTGCCTTCCGCAGCCGGCTGCTGGACAAGGTGATCGCGTACGACATCGAGCACCAGGCGGACCTGGTCCGCACCCTGGAGGCCTTCCTGCGCTCGGACGGCTCCTGGACCCGCTGCGCCGGGCAGCTGCACGTCCACGTCAACACCCTGCGCTACCGGATCGGCCGGATCGAGGAGCTGACCGGGCGGGACCTCTCCCGGCTGGAGGACCGGGTGGACTTCTACCTGGCGCTGGAACTGGCCTGATCGGCGGCCTGGTGGGAGGCCGGATCGGCGGTCCGGCCGGTGGTCTGATCGGTGGTCTGGTGGGAGGCCTGACCGGTTCCTGGCAGTGTCGGTCGGTGTGCGGTCGATCCTGATCGTGTCCGGTCGGTTCCTGGGAAAAGGCTGGCAAAGCCGGAAACGGCCGAGGGCCCGCCGCGAACGCTCGCGGCGGGCCCTCAGTCGTGATGGTCAGTCGTGACAACCGGTCGGTCGTGACGGTCGGTCACTGCACCGGGATGACCCCGGTCAGCCACTCGAAGGCGCTCGGGACCATCTTCTTCCACATGTCGGTGGTGTGCGGGCCGGTGCTCTCCTCGACCTGGACCTTGGTCGGCTCCTTGGCCGCGGTGGCCAGCGCCTGGCCGTCCTCGTAGCCGTCGCCCTTGGCGCCGCTGACGAGCAGGGCGACCTTCGGCGGCTGCTGGGCGGACTTGAGGATGTTGACCGGGTTGTTGGCCTCGCGCAGCTTCGCGTCCTTGCCGACCAGCGAGTCGGGCTCGACCGCGGGGTCGTTGTAGCCGGACATCGCGATGCCGGCCCGGTAGCGGTTGGGGTGGGCCAGCGACAGCTTGGCCGCGCAGTGGGCACCGGCCGAGTAGCCGGCGATCGCCCAGCGGTCCGAGGACGGGTCGGCGCGGAAGTTGTCCATCACCATCTGCGGGACGTCGCGGGTGATCCAGGCGTCCGCGTTGATCTTGCCGGGGATGTCGGTGCAGCCCGCGTCCTGGTGGCTGCCCAGCAGCAGGGTGCGCGGCGAGACCAGGATGAACGGCGCGACCTTGCCCTGCTGCATCAGCGGCTTGAGCTGCTCGGAGACCTTCAGGGTGCCGTACCAGGTGGAGGAGGAGCCCGGGTAGCCGGGGATCAGCTCGACGACCGGGAACTTCTTGTCCTTGAACGCCGGGTCGTTGTACTGCGGCGGCAGCCAGACCAGCACCTCGCCGTCGACGCCGGACACCTGGCCCTTGAGCTCGGTCTTCTGGACGTCGCCGGGCACCGCCGGGTCGTTCACGCCGCCGAACTTCTGCAGCACCTTCGGGGGCTGCTTGCCGGCGTCGCCGGACTGGCCGTTGCCCGCCGGGTCCGCCGGCGGCACCGAGGGCACCGCGCGGACGTGGTCACCGGTGCCGAGCAGGTCGTCCCAGTTGCCGTAGATCAGGTTCGCGTTGTTCACCATCACGAAGACCATCAGCACGGCCGTGACCTGGCAGAACATGATCATGACGATCCGGGACAGGGTGCGCACCGGCTGGGGGCCGCGCACCTTCCCCCAGAACAGCAGCGCCACCGTGATGGACACCGGCACAAGGATGACGGTGAGGATGAAGAATGGCGTACCTGTCAGTTCCATCAAGTTCTCGTATCCGGGTCGCTCGCCGCCCGGGCCCCAGTCGCCCGAACGCACGTCAATGGCATCAGACGGCAGAGAACCGATGATCGGTTGCCGTCCGAATCTGTGCGGAACCTGAGAGGAACATCACGTTTCCGAGGTGTTCCCGCTTCGGGTCGGCGCCTAGTCTGTCACCCGGACGGCGGTGCTCCGGACCAGATGTTCAGCGAACTTCCAGGAAGGTCCCCCGGGGCACCTTACCTTCCGGGCCGTTCGCGCCGCCGGGCGAGGCGGTGCGATCCCGCGCGGCGGGGCCAGAGAGACTATGGGGATGAGCACTACCCGCTTTCGCCCGTCCCGCCGCTTCTGGCCCGTGTGCGCCGTCCTGGCCCTCGCGGTCACCGCGGCCGGTTGCAGCAGTACCGGAGGCAGACGCGCCGAGGAGGCCCGCGCCAAGGCCGCGGCCGCCGGTGGCAGCGCCGTCACCACCCCGCGCTGGAAGGTCGCCATGGTGACCCACGCCGGCGCCGGGGACGCCTTCTGGGACAGCGTGCGCAAGGGCGCCGAGCAGGCCGCCGCCAAGGACAACATCACCTTCCTGTACTCCAACGACGCGCAGACCCAGAACCAGGTCCAGCTGGTCCAGGCCGCCATCGACCAGAAGGTCGACGGCCTGCTGGTCACCCTCGCCAAGGGCGACGCGATGGCCGACGTCCTGGGCAAGGCCAAGGCGGCCGGCATCCCGGTGATCACGATCAATTCCGGGCAGGAGTTCTCCGCGAAGTTCGGGGCGCTGACCCACATCGGTCAGGACGAGTCCTCGGCCGGTCAGGCGGCCGGAACGGAGCTGGCCTCGCGCGGCCGCAAGAACGTGCTCTGCGTGATCCACGAGCAGGGCAACGTCGGCCAGGAGGAGCGCTGCTCGGGCGCCCAGTCCAAGGCCGGCGGCGGCTTCCAGGTGCTCTACGTGAACGGCGTCGACATGCCCGACGCCCGGGCCGCGATCTCCGCCAAGCTCCAGGCCGACCCCTCCATCGACACCGTGCTCACCCTCTCCGGCCCGATGGCCGCCACCGGGCTGCAGGCCGTCCAGGACGCCCACCGCAGCGTCGAGCTGGACACCTTCGACCTGGGATCGCAGGTGGTGGCCGGGCTGAAGTCCGGCAGCGTCGGCTTCGCCGTCGACCAGCAGCCCTACCTCCAGGGCTACGAGGGCGTCGACCTGCTGTGGCTGTACAAGTCCAACCTGGACATGCTCGGCGGCGGCAAGCCCGTCGCGACCGGCCCGCAGATCCTGACCAAGGACAACGCCGACGCGCTCGCCGAGTACGTCGCGAGGGGGACCAGGTGAGCGCCTCGACCACCCCCGACCTGCTCGTCCAGGACCGCCCGGCGGCCCTGCGGCGGCTCCTCGCCCGACCCGAGCTCGGCTCGCTGATCGCCGCCGTCGCGGTGTTCGCGGTCTTCGCCGCCGCCTCCGAGCCCTTCCTGCGGGTCTCCTCGCTGGGCACCGTCCTCTACGCGGCCTCCACCATCGGCATCATGGCCGTGCCGGTCTCGCTGCTGATGATCGGCGGCGAGTTCGACCTGTCGGCCGGCGTGCTGGTCACCACCGCCGCGCTGACCTCCTCGATGGTCTCGTACCAGTTCACCGCCGTCACCTGGGTCGGCGTCCTGGTCTCGCTGGCGACCACGCTGGCGGTCGGCTGGTTCAACGGCTGGATGCTCGGCCGCACCAAGCTGCCCAGCTTCATCGTCACCCTGGGCACCTTCCTGATGCTGACCGGCGCCAACCTCGGCGTCACCAAGGCGGTCTCCGGGACGGTCTCCACCAAGTCGATCGCGGACATGCAGGGCTTCGAGACCTGCCGCTGGCTGTTCGCCTCCGAGCTGAACATCGGCGGGCTGGCGATCAAGGCCACCGTCTGGTGGTGGCTCGGCCTGCTCGTGGTCGGCAGCTGGGTGCTGCTGCGCACCCGCTTCGGCAACTGGATCTTCGCCGTCGGCGGCGACGCGGCAGCCGCCCGCGCGGTGGGCGTGCCGGTCGCCCGGACCAAGACGGTGCTCTACCTGGGCGTCGGCTTCGGCGCCTGGGTGCTCGGGCAGCACCTGCTGTTCTCCTTCGACACCGTGCAGTCCGGCGAGGGCGTCGGCAACGAGCTGATCTACATCGTCGCGGCCGTCATCGGCGGCTGCCTGATCACCGGCGGCTACGGCTCGGTGGTCGGCTCCGCGCTCGGCGCGCTGATCTTCGGCATGGCCAGCAAGGGGATCATCTACGCCCAGTGGAACCCGGACTGGTTCAAGTTCTTCCTCGGCGCGATGCTGCTGCTGGCCGCGCTGCTCAACGCCTACGTCAAGCGCCGGGCCGAACGGGGGCCGCGATGAACGACGAACTCTCCCCGGGTGGCGAGCTCCTCTCCCTGGTCGGCGTCGGCAAGACGTACGGCTCGGTCCGGGCCCTGCAGGACGTCTCGCTGACCCTGCGGGCCGGCGAGATCAGCTGTGTGCTCGGCGACAACGGGGCCGGCAAGTCCACCCTGATCAAGATCATCGCTGGGCTGCACCGGCACGACGAGGGCACCTACACCGTCGGCGGCGAGGAGGTCCGGCTCGACTCCCCGCGCCAGGCCCTGGACCTCGGCATCGCCACCGTCTACCAGGACCTCGCCGTCGTCCCGCTGATGCCGGTGTGGCGCAACTTCTTCCTCGGCTCCGAACGGGGCATGCGCCGCTGGGGCGGCCTGCGGCTGGACGCCGACGGCATGCGCGCCACCACCCGCGAGGCGCTCGCGAACATGGGCATCGACCTCCACGACGTCGACCGGCCGATCGGCACCCTCTCCGGCGGGCAGCGCCAGTGCGTGGCGATCGCCCGTGCCGTGCACTTCGGGGCCAAGGTGCTGATCCTGGACGAGCCCACCGCGGCGCTCGGCGTCAAGCAGTCCGGGGTGGTGCTCAAGTACGTCACCGCGGCCCGCGACGCCGGGCTCGGGGTCGTCCTGATCACCCACAACCCGCACCACGCGTACCTCGTCGGCGACCACTTCACCCTGCTCAAGCGGGGGCGAATGGCCGGCAGCCACCCGCGCGCCGAGATCAGCCTGGAACAGCTCACCACCGAGATGGCCGGCGGCTCCGACCTCGCCGAGCTCTCGCACGAGCTGGCCCGGCCGTCGGTCGCCGGTTCCGCCGAGTTCGCCGGTCCCGCCGACTCCCTTGAATCCCGTGAGACCCGTGAGACCCGTGAGGAGCGTCCGCAGCCGTGACCAGCCCCCAAGGCACCACCCGGCCGGCCGTCCTGCCCACCCTGCTCGGCCTCGGCCCGCGCGCCGAGCGCCGGCGCCGCGCCCTGCCCGCCGGGATACTGCGGCTGCCCACCATCGGCGTCGACATCGGCGGCACCAAGGTGGTCGCGGGGGTGGTCGACGGTGAGGGCAAGGTGCTGGAGAAGCTGCGCACCGACACCCCGCACAAGAGCAAGAGCGCCAAGGTCGTGGAGGACGTCATCGTCGAGCTGGTGCTCCAGCTCGCCGACCGGCACGACGTCCACGCGGTCGGCATCGGCGCGGCGGGCTGGGTCGACGCCGACCGCTCCCGGGTGCTCTTCGCCCCGCACCTCAACTGGCGCAACGAGCCGCTCCAGCAGGCACTCAGCGAGCGGCTGCGCTTCCCGGTGATCGTGGAGAACGACGCCAACGCGGCCGCCTGGGCCGAGTGGCGCTTCGGCGCGGGGCGCGGTGAGGACCACATGGTGATGCTCACCCTGGGCACCGGCATCGGCGGCGCGGTCGTCCGGGACGGCTACGTCGACCGCGGCAAGTACGGCCTGGCGGGCGAGTTCGGGCACATGCAGGTGGTGCCCGGCGGGCACCGCTGCCCGTGCGGCAACCGCGGCTGCTGGGAGCAGTACTCCTCCGGCAACGCGCTGGTGCGGGACGCCCGCGAACTGGTCGCCGAGGAGTCCCCGGTGGTGCAGCCGCTGCTCGCCCGCGCCGGCGGGGCGGTCGAGGGCATCACCGGCCCGCTGGTCACCGAGGCCGCCCAGGACGGCGACCCGACCGCCATCGAGCTGCTCTACGAGGTCGGCACCTGGCTCGGCGTCGGCATCGCCAACCTCGCCGCGGGCCTCGACCCGGGACGCTTCGTCATCGGCGGTGGCGTCTCCGAGGCCGGCGACCTGCTCCTCGGCCCGGCCCGGGACACCTTCCGCCGCACCCTGACCGGCCGCGGCTTCCGGCCCGAGGCCAGCATCGTCCACGCCGCGCTCGGCAACGAGGCCGGCCTCGTCGGCGCCGCCGACCTGGCCCGCCAGGTGGCGCGGCGGTTCCGCACCATCAAGCGGCGGCGGGTGGAGCGCAGCGCGCTGTAGCGGCGGACGCGGCGCGGGGCGGCTGACGGCGGACAAGGTTCAGCTGACAGATTTCAGCGAACAGATAACGTCATCTGTTCGCTGAAATCTGAACCCTGAAACCTGTCAGCCGTCAATCGTCGCCCGTCAGCCGGCCGACTTCCAGCGGTCCCGGCCGTCACTGCCGGGGCCGCAGACCATCGCGGTGCCCTTCGTGGTGACGCCGGTCGCGCCGGCCGGGGAGCAGAAGGCTCCCGGGTGCACGGTTCCGGCGGAGCCGCCTGCCGAGCCGGACCCGCCGGAGTCGGACCCGCCGGAGGTCGACCCTCCCGAGCCGGACCCTCCTGTGCCGGACCCTCCCGAGCCGGACCCTCCTGTGCCGGATCCGCCCGAGCTGCTCCCGCCGCCACCACTCGACGAGCTACTCCCGCCACCCGTGCTTCCACCAGTGCCCGGCCCGGCCGGCTGGGCGGTGGGGTGCGGGGTGGGCTTGGGTGCGGCCGGGGCCGGGGCCGGGGCCGGGGCCGGGGGCTCGGTGTGGTTCTGCGGGGCCTGGGTCGGCGCGGGCGGTTCCGGGGCGGTCGTGGCCGTCGGGGTCTCGACCGGGGCCGGCGTTGCCGTCGGCGTCGGGTCCGGTGTGGGCGTCGGCGTGGCGGACGGCGTCGGGGCGGCGGACGGGCTGGCCGTCGCCGCGACCGGCGCAGGGGCGGGTGCGGGGGTGGTCGGCTGGGGGCCGAGCAGCGCGCCGAGCCACACCAGGCTGCAGAACGCCGCGACCACCGTACTGGTGAGCTTGCGCCAGAGCGGTCGGGGCCAGGTCCAGGCGATCGCGAAGGCCGCGACCGGGAACACCAGGAAGCTGGCGGCGTGCACCCCGCGGTGCTGCCACCAGGGGCGGTGCGGCGGAACTGCCGGTGGCTGGGAGGGCGGGGACGCGGGTGGTGGCGGATACACGGAGGAGCCGGGTCCTTCTGGTGGTGGGGACGTGGCGAACCCTCACACCGTATATAGATCACATAAAGAGAGGTTCCGGATTGCGCGGAACCGAATCCGGAACGTGACCTCCGATTGGCCGGGTCCATCGGCACGTCAACTACCCATCGGTAGCGGTGCGGTGTGGTTGTCGGATTACCGCTCCTGTGGAACAACTGGTGAGTTGACGTCGACCCAGGAGGACTCGGATGAGGGCTCTGACCCGTCTCGCGCCATCACTGCTGCTCGCCACCGCACTGGTCTGGGCCACCACCGGGCCCGCCGGGGCCGCGGCGCCGCCGCCGAAGGTGCCGGAGGCGGTGGGGTGGGGCGGGGCGGTGGCGTCCGTGGACGCCGATGCCACCGCCGCCGGGATCGAGGTGCTGCGCAAGGGCGGGAACGCGGTGGACGCGGCGGTGGCCGTCGCCGCGGCGCTCGGGGTGACCGAGCCGTACTCGTCCGGGATCGGCGGCGGTGGGTACTTCGTCTACTACGACCACGCCACCGGACGGGTGCACACCATCGACGGCCGGGAGGTGGCCGGCCACACCGCCGACAGCGGGCTGTTCCTGGAGGACGGCAAGCCGCTCGCCTTCGCCGACGCCGTCACCAGCGGCCTGTCCGTCGGCGTCCCCGGCACCCCCGCCACCTGGGACTCCGCACTGCGCCAGTGGGGCACCCGCTCGCTCGCGCAGAGCCTGGAACCCGCCGAGCGGATCGCCGAGAACGGCTTCGTCGTCGACGACACCTTCCGCGGCCAGACCGCCGACAACTACGACCGGTTCAAGGACTTCCCGGCCACCGCCAAGCTCTACCTGCCGAACGGCAAGCCCCCGGAGGTCGGCTCCGTCCTGCGCAACCCCGACCTCGCCGCGACCTACAAGCTGCTCGCCAAGGACGGCGTGAAGGCCTTCTACCAGGGCGAGTTGGGCCAGGACATCGTCAACACCCTGCAGCACCCGCCGGTCGACCCGGCCTCCGGCCGCAACGCCCGCCCCGGGAAGGTCGACACCGCCGACCTGGCCGCCTACCAGGTCCGCCGGCAGGCACCCACCCACGTCGCCTACCGCGACTACGACGTCTACTCGATGGCCCCCTCCAGCTCCGGCGGCACCACCGTCGGCGAGGCGCTGAACATCCTGGAGGACGGCGACCTCTCGGACTACAGCAGCACGCAGTACTACCACCACTTCCTGGAGGCCTCGCGGATCGCCTTCGCCGACCGCAACCGCTGGGTCGGCGACCCGGCCTTCAATGACGTCCCCACCAAGCAGCTGCTCTCCGAGCGCTACGCCGCCTCCCGAGCCTGCCTGATCAGCCCCGACCACGCCCTCACCAGCCCGCTCGCCCCCGGCGACCCGCGCCACCCGGCCGACTGCGCCGACACCGGCCAGGCCGTCGCCGAGCCGTACGAGGGCCCCAACACCACCCACCTCACGGTGGCGGACCGCTGGGGCAACATCGTCTCGTACACCCTCACCATCGAGCAGACCGGCGGCAGCGGCATCACCGTCCCGGGCCGGGGCTTCCTGCTCAACAACGAGCTGACCGACTTCGACTTCGCCCCGCTCACCGCCGGCGTCCCCGACCCCAACCTGCCCGGCCCGGGCAAGCGGCCGCGCTCCTCGATGTCCCCGACCATCGTGCTGCGCGACGGCGAGCCGCTGCTGGCCACCGGCAGCCCCGGCGGCGCGACCATCATCACCACCACCCTGCAGGTGCTGCTCGGGCGGCTCGACCGGGGGCTGAGCCTGGAGCAGGCCATCGCCGCGCCGCGCGCCAGCCAGCGCAACTCCGCCGTCACCCAGGCCGAGCCGGGCTTCCTGGCACTGCCGGAACGGGCCGAGCTGGAGAGCCTGGGGCACCGGTTCGGCAACGGTGGCGAGATCGGCGCCGCCACCGGCGTGGAACGGCTGCCGGACGGCCGCTGGGTGGCCGCCGCCGAACCGGTGCGGCGCGGCGGCGGCTCGGCCGCGGTGGTCCGGCCCGCGGGCTGAGCGGACCGGCCGGCGTACGGCCCTGGGGCCGATCCGGCCGGGTTGTCAGTGCCGGGCGGTATGTTCGGGGTGGGCCTCCCTCCGGGGCGGGCCCACCCCCGTCCGTACCGACCGAACCACCGGGAAGGCCGCCCGCCGTGACCGTCCGCATCGCCACCTGGAACATCAACTCCGTCACCGCGCGGCTGCCCAAGCTCCTGGAGTGGCTGGAGAGCGCCAAGCCCGACGTGCTCTGCCTCCAGGAGCTCAAGTGCGCGGCCGACGCCTTCCCGTTCGAGCAGGTCCGCGAACTCGGCTACGAGACGGCCGCGCACGGCACCGGCCGGTGGAACGGCGTCGCGATCGTCTCCCGGCTCGGCTTGGACGACGTCGTGCGCGGCCTGCCCGGCCAGCCCGGCTACCTGGCCGACGGCGCCCTGTTGCCCGACGTCGAGCCGCGCGCCATCGCCGCCACCTGCGGCCCGGTCCGGGTCTGGTCGGTCTACGTGCCCAACGGCCGCGAGGTCGATCACGCCCACTACCGCTACAAGCTGGAGTGGCTGGAGGCGCTGCGCAAGGCCGCCGCCGAGGATGCGGCCGGCCCGCGCCCCTTCGCCGTCCTCGGCGACTTCAACATCGCCCCCACCGACGAGGACGTCTTCGACATCGCCGCCTTCGAGGGCCTCACCCACGTCACCCCGGTCGAGCGTGCCGCGCTGGAGGCCCTCGGCGAGATCGGCCTGCACGACGTGGTGCCGCGCCCGCTGAAGTACGACCGCCCCTACACCTACTGGGACTACCGCCAGCTGGCCTTCCCGAAGAACCGGGGCATGCGGATCGACCTCACCTACGCCAACAAGCCCTTCGTCGACGCCGTCACCGACAGTTACGTGGACCGCGAGGCCCGCAAGGGCAAGGGCACCTCGGACCACGCCCCGGTCGTGGTGGACCTGGACCTCTGAGGTTTCGGGGGATCCGAGCGAAGTCACACTGCGTGACGGGCCGTCGCTCGAACGGCCCTGAGCGGTGGCCGGGCTCGGAGCCCCTGCCTACCGTCGGTGAATGACCGGGTGCAGTTGAAACACCACGTGGACATGGGAGTCCCCGGCTGCGCCCGAGAATCCCGGAGGTTTCGGCATGCGCCCCATGCGTACGGCCGCCGCCGCCCTGATCGGCGCGACGGTGCTGACCGGTCTGACGGCCCCCCTCGCAGCAGCCAGGGACGGCGCGGCCTCGGTCAGCCCGTCCCGGGCCGCACCGGGCCAGACCGTGACGGTCACGGTCTCCTGCGAGAGGTCGGACAAGCCCGACGCCAAGACCATCACCGCCCACTCCGCGGCCTTCGAGGGCGGCCCCGCGACCCTCACCCTCGGCACCGACGGCAAGCACACCGGCTCCGCCCGGCTGGCCTCTCAGCACAACGGGGACAGCAAGGTCGACGGCACCTGCCCGGACGGCGGCGCCTTCTCCACCAGCGTCACCGTCACCACCGTCGCCGCCACCAGCCCCGACAAGGGCCTCGGCGACTGGGGCAAGGCGGCCGGGGAGTGGGCCGGCTCGCTCGGCCAGTCCGGCGCCGGCAGCCAGCAGGTCGCCCCGCACGGCGCGGTGAAGACCGGCCTCGGCGGCTCGGTCGCGGCGAACCCCGCGGAGCTGGCCGGAGGGCTGGCCCTGGTCGCGGGCGGCCTCGGCGGTTTTTGGTTGCTCCGGAGGCGCAGTGCCTGACGGCCCCACCCCCTCCGCACCCGCGCGCGCCGCCGGACCCTGACGGGACCGGCGGCGCCTCGACGCGTCAGACGGCCGCCCGCTCCCGCTGCTCCTCGTGCCGGAGGATGCCGCTGGCCAGCAGGTACTGGGCCAGCACGTACGTCGCCATGATCCAGAACTGGTGCCCCGGCAGCTCGCGCCACTTCGCCAGCTGGGTGGCGATCAGCGTGTCGGACAGCAGGAACAGCGCCCCGCCCAGCCCGGTCCGCCAGCCCAGCCCGGCCGAGGTGACGGCCGTCGAGGTGAGCAGCAGGCTGTACCCGGCCACCGGGACCTTCAGCTCCCCGAGGTCCGGCCACAGCTGACCGACCAGTCCCACCCAGGCCGTCGCGTACGCGGCCGCGACCACCAGGGCGCGGCGGCGGTCGGTGAACGCCCCGCGCTGGACGAACATCGTGACGTAGCAGACGTGCGCGGCCGCGAACGAGCCCATGCCGGCCAGGAACGCGGTGTCGTCCTTCAGCTGCAGAAGCACGTCCCCGCCCGCGCTCGCCAGCAGCGCCGGGGCCAGCAGCTTCGGCGCCTCGCGCCCGGCGGAGCCCGCCGCCGACACGCTGTGCGCGGCCAGCAGCGGCATCAGGGCCGGCTTGGTGGCGTTCTGCAGCACCGAGGCCCCGGACAGGATCGAACCCAGGTGCGCCGCCGAGGTGGCCGCGAAGCCGCCGAGCAGGCCGGTGGCCGAAAGCAGGCGCCCGCCGAGGCCGGTGGCACGGGTGGTCATACGGATGTTCATGCTGCCTCCGGGGTCGCTCGGCTGGGGAGATCCACCGACCCTACGGGGGCCGGCCAGGTGGGGGAAGACCAGGTTACCGGCGCGTAACCCCTCCAGGGAGCGGGCGGTGACGGCCCGGCCGGAGAGCGGAGGGCCGGCGGCCGATTCGACGGCTCCTGCGGAGACTTCCTCAGGAGGACGGTTGCTGCCACCGGGTGACCCGGTCACCGTCTAGTCTTGACTCCGACATGGAGCAGCAGGAGTACGCGGTCGGCGCCACCCGGGTGGCCGCCGGCAGGCCGGACGGACGCACGGGCGGGGCAGGACGGGGAACCGCCGACGCCTTCCTCGCCGTACGCGAAGCCGAACGCGAGTCCGACTGCGAGCCCGAATATGCGTCCGAACGCGCGTCCGACTGCGAGTCCGGCCCCGTTGATGCGGTGGCCGCGAGCGGAGCTGACGGCTCGCAGACCTCCGCCGAAGGGCTCTCGCCCGACCCGGGACTGCTGCGGCTCGCCCACTGGTTCGCCGCGGCCACCCCCGGCACCGCGGACGACCTGTGCACCGCCTCCTTCGGCCTCTACCCCGCCCGCCACCTCGGCGCCGCCGCCGCACCCGCCGACCCCGTCGTCAGCTGGTGGCACGGCCCGACCGCCCACGCCGCCGCCGTCCCGCGCGCCCGCGAGGCCCGGACCGACGGCGGCCTGCGCCGCGCCCGCCGCGACGCGGCCGCACTGCCCGTCGTCCGGTCAGGCGCGAAGCAGGGCAGGCCCGGCAGGCACCGCAGGCCGGAGCGCAGCCGTGCGCTCCCGGAGGCGCCCTGTGACGTGCAGGATCGTTCCGGTGAGGGACTCCCGGACGCCGAACGCCGCATCGCCGCCCGGCTGTTGCTCGCCCACCCGCTGGTCACCGCCTCCGGCCCGCACGCCGATGGTTTCCCGCTGATCAGGCGTCACCGCGACTGGCTCACCGAGCGCTTCGACACCCTGCTCGGCTACCGCCTCGTCGTCGGCCCCTGGCACGCCCGGCTCTGCAAGGCCGGCCTCGGCCCCGGTGCCGCCCGCCGCCTCGAACACCCCGCCACCGGCGCCCCGTTCACCCCGGCCGGCTACGCGCGGCTCACCCTCGCCCTCGCCCTGCTCGTCGACGCCCCCGAGCAACTCCCCTACGGGCGACTGCTCCAGGCGATGCGGGCGGCCGCGCCCGACCTCGCGGCCGAGGCGCCGGACCCGGCGGACCCGACGGGCACGGCGGCCCTCGACATGGCGCTCGCCGCACTGGCCGACTGGCAGGTGCTGGGCGAACTGCCGGCCGACCCGGGCGACACCGCCTTCGTGCTGACCGTCGACCGCGAACTCGCCCGCGCCGTCCCGGCCGGCCCGCCCGCGCTCGCCGACGACGCCGCCGACCTCATCCGCCGCGCCGCCGAGGCCGAACCCGCCACCGCCGTGCGCCGCCTCCTCGCCGAGACGCCCGTCGTGCTCGCCGCCGACCTCCCCGAGGACCAGCGGGAGTGGCTGCGCGAGCACCGGCTCAGCGGCCCGGCCGCGCTCGCGGAGTTCCTCGGACTGGAGGCCGAACCGCGTGCCGAGGGCGTCGCCCTGCTCGACCCGGCCGCCGAACTCACCGACCTCGCACTCCCCGGCGCCGGCACCCTCGCCCAGGCCACCCTGCTGCTGGTCGAACGCCTGGTCGAGGAGGTCCGCCCGCTGCCCGGCGAGGCCACCGACGGCGACGTCCCGATCCCCGACGCGCTGATAGACGGCGTCCTCGGCGACATCGCCGACGACCACGACCTCCCCGCCCGGTACCTCGCCGACCGCACCGCCCTGCGCCGCGACGCCCTCGACCTCCTCCACCGCCTCGGCCTGATCACCCCCACCCCCCGCACCACCTGGCTCCTCCGCCCCCCGGCCGCCCGCTACGCCCCGGCCCCGGATCTCCACCCCACCCCCGGCACCGGCCGCCACTCCCGCCCCACCATCCCGCCCCCGGCTCGCGAGGGCCTGCGCACGCAGTAACCCGCTGGGCCACTGGCGTTGTTGCTCCTGGTCGGCCTCGGCGTCCTGACCGAGCCCGAACCCGGCCTGTTCGCCAAGCGCCGTCCGTAGCTGCTTCTGATCGCCGTGCTCCTGGCCACGGTAGAAGCTGTCGAGTGAGGACCCGGCTCGGCTCGGGGCCGGGCCGAGTGGCGGGGGTCACGCAGGGATCAGGGCGTCCCACTGGTCGCGGGTCGGGCCGTCGTGGTGGGGGGTGAAGTCGGGGTGGGCGGCGAGCCAGGTGGTGATGGCGCGCTCGACCTCCTCGGTGGCGTAGGCGACGTCGGGGGTCTGCACGAGGTGGCGTACGTGGGCGCGGGCTCGCATGACGACCGGGTCCTCGAAGGCGCAGGCGGCGAGGGCGGCGGCCCGGCGGTCGGGGAGGGCCGAACTGTCGCTGAGGCGTTTCTCGTTGGCGCGGTCGGCGGTGACCTGGGCGTCGAACCAGGGGCGGAGGGTCTCGGTGGTCCAGGTGTGGTAGCCGGTGGGGTCCACGGCGACCTGGTCGGCGTGGTGGGCGAGGTACTGGGCGGCGCGCAGGCCGAGGGCCACGCCGTGGCCGAGGGTGGGGTTGGTGTGGACGAGGCTGTCCCCGGCGTTGACCAGGCCGGTGACGACGGGGCCGGTGTCGTCGGTGAGGGAGGTCCAGCGGTTGTCCAGGCCGGCCATCGCGAGGACGGGCGACCGGGGTTCGGGGTCGAGGTCGAGCCAGGCGGCGCAGGCGGGGAAGTGCCGGGAGACGGCCTCGAACACGGCCGGGTCGGTGAGGGCGCCGCGGGTCGGATCGCTTGTCGAGATCACCATGCTCAGCGCGAAGGTGTCGTTGTCGGAAGGGAAGACGCCGGCGAGCGCGAACCCGGCGGCGGATCCGGTCTTCACCCGCCCGGGGTCGCGCGGGCCGTCAGCGCGCAGGCGGTACCAGCGGCACACGTAGGTGATCCCGGTGCGGTGGCTGTCGACCACGGGCGGGCGGCAGCCGGCCGCGACCAGCCAGGCGGGGACCGGCGAGCGGCGGCCGGCCGTGTCGACCACGAGGTCCGCCGGGTGGGTTTCCGCGCCCGACCGCACGCCGGTGACCCGGGGCGGGTCGCCGTCCTCGGCGGTGAGGCCGCTCACCCGGAAGCCTTGCCGCACCTCGACGGTGGGTTCGCGCCGTACGGCTGCGGTGAGGGCGGCTTCCAGCACGATGCGGCGGGTGCGCAGGGTCACCAGTTCCTCGTCGCCGGCCCGGTGCGGGGGGTGCTCGTCGAACCAGTCGAAGTCGTGGTACTCCCGGGCGCCGCGGGCCAGCAGGTCCGCGTGGACGTCGGGGGCCTCGGTGCGCAGTACGGTGCGTACGGGTGCGAGGAACGAGTGGGGCTGGTTGGCCTGCGGGACCCGGGGCCGGTTCCACTGGTAGAAGTCCTGGTCCAGGTCCTCCTCGGCCTGCCGGGTGTCCTGTTCGAACAACGTGACCGTGTGGCCCCGTCGGCCGAGCATGAGTGCTGTCCCCAGCCCGCTGATACCGCCACCGATGATCGCAACCCGCGCCACTGCATCCCCTTCGCGTCGTGTTGCGGGACGATCGTAGTGCGTGATGATCTTCAGTCAGGAACCGGCCCCCGGGTCCGGCGCCGGAAGGCGGCGGCTACTTGCTCGCGGTGGTGGTGGCGAGCGGGCCGTGCTGGACGGTCTCCACGGTGGCGCCGACGCCGAAAGCGCCCAGGGCGATGGAGGCGAGGACGGCGGTGCAGGCGAGGAGGCGACGGTGGCGCTGGGGGAGCGGGAAGCGCGGTTCCTGGTAGGGCGCCTGAGGGCTGGCGTTCATGACAGGGAGGGTTCCAGGGCGGTGTGAACGGTCGGTACGCGCGGGTGAAGTCCCGACGGGGGTTGGGCGTCGGTTGGCCGCATACGCCCCACCCGACCCGCGGGTGGGGTGTATGCGCTGGTCAGTGGGGCCGTCCGCGCTCGGCGAGGGCCTCGCCCACGGCGACCCGTACGGCGTCCCGCAGGCCGTGGGCGGGGTGGAAGCGGGGAGGGGCTGAAGGTCAGCAGCACGGCACAGTGAGGGCGAGGAAGACGTCGGCGGCCACCACGAACAGCCAGCCGAAGTTGTGCAGGACCCGGCCGAGTGCGGTGCTGGAGGTCCGGGCTCGCTCGCGCGCCCGCCCCGGCCGGTCAGGCCGCCTGCTCCTCGATCGGCGCGTGCGCGGTCGCCAGGTAGTGGGAGAGCACCCGGCGGCTGCGGGTGAGTTCGTCGATCCGGGAGTCCAGATCGGCGAGTTCGCCGCGCAGGGTGGCGAGCAGGCTCGGACAGGCCGTCAGGGCGGGCGCCGGGCCGGTGGCGCAGGGCAGGATCCCGGCGATGATCCGGGTCGGCAGGCCGGCCGCGAGCAGGCTGCGGATCTGCCACACCCGTACGGTGTCCTCCTCGCCGTACTCGCGGTAGCCGGCCGTGGTTCGGGCGGGCCGGAGCAGGCCCTGCTCCTCGTAGTAGCGGAGCAGGCGGGCGGACACCCCGGTCAGGCGGGCGAGTTCTCCGATGCGCATGACCGGGCCAACGCGGGCCGCCGCCGGGGTGTTCCCGGCCGTACCGGCCCCCGATTCGGATCGCTGGTTCAGCTCTTCACGAACTCCAGCACCACTTCGCGCAGTTGGGGCAGCGCCTCGACCATCGGCAGGTGTCCGCAGGGGAGTTCGACGAAGCGGGCGCCGGGGATTCCGTCGGCCAGCAGGCGGTGCTGGGACGGCTGGACGAGCATGTCCTCGGCGGCGCCGACGACCAGCGCGGGCACGGCGATCGAGGCCAGCTCGGCGCGGACGTCGGTTCGGGCGGCGAGCCGGAACTGCTGCGGGAAACCGGCCGGCAGCGGGGACCTGAGCCCCTCGCGCAGCGCCGCGAGCTGGTCGGCGGACAGCGCGTCCACCCAGCTGTGGCCGAGGACGACGGTGAGCATCAGGTCGGCCAGCTCGGCCGGACGGTCGCGGAGCCTGACCATGACCTCGGACAGGGCGCTCTGCCGCGCCGAACCGCCGGCCACGCCCGCGATCAGCAGCAGCGAGCGGACCCGTCCGGGGTGGCGGTTGGCGATCCGGACGGCGACGGCGGCGCCCAGCGAGAAGCCGGCCAGGTCGAAGGTGTCGAGGCCTTCCTCGTCGGCGGCGGCGACCAGCCGGTCGGCGTACTCGTCGAGGGTGGGCTCGCCGGGCTCGTACGGGCTGTCGCCGGAGCCGGGGTAGTCGGGGGCGACGACGGTGCGGTGCGCGGCGAGGTCGGGCAGCAGTGGGCCCCAGTTGTCCCGGGCGCTGCCCGCGGCGCCGTGGGCGAGCAGCAGGCCGGGGCCGGAGCCCTGGACGATCCGGGCGAAGGCGGGGGCGGTGGACGGCACGGGTGCTCCTCGGTGCTTGCTTGGCTGGACGGGTGCATGGTCGTAGGGGCCGCCTGGTCGAGCGGTGCCCGTTCCGACACCGGGAACGCTAGGTATTCACACCGGTGAGAAGGTCAAGCGGAAAGCCCGGCCGTCCGCGCCCCGGTCACGGAACGCGCCGGAGCGCCTACGCTGGGGCGTGGAGCGCCATCCGGACAGTGCCGTCCGGATGCCGCTGCGCTCCGCCGCCGGGGCGCTCACCGTGCCCGCGTTGGCCGCTCCGGTGTTCGCCCCGGGCCGGGCGGTCGCCGAGGAGGTGCCCAGGCCCGTGCCCGGAAGCGTCAACGTGCCCGGAATCGTCAAGCCGCTGCCTGCCCAGTGGTTCGTCCAGCGCGACACCAACGCCGAGATGCGGTGGGAGGCGCTGCGCGACGCCGACGGCGAGGCCGTCGTCGGCCGTCATGTTCCGGTGGAACGGTTCTTCGTCCGCAACCACACCAGCACCCCGCTGATCGACCCGGCCGGCTGGCGGCTGAAGCTGTTCGGCAGCGGCCTGCGCGGCGCCCCGGCGCCGGAGCGGGCGGTCGAGTTCGCCCTGGACGATCTGCGGGCGCTGCCGGCCACCGCGATCCACGCGCTGATCGAGTGCGCCGGCAACGGCCGCAGCTACTTCCACCGTCAGCAGGGCCGGCTCACCCCCGGCACGCCGTGGACGCTCGGCAGCATCGGCTCGGCGAGCTGGCGGGGCGTCCGGCTGGCCGAGGTGCTGCGGGCCGCCGGGCTGACCGACGCGGCGGTGGACGTAATGCCGACCGGGCTGGACCCGGACTACGTCGTCGACGGCACCAACTACGGTCCGGTGCGCCGCCCGTTGCCGATCGCCAAGGCGCTGGACGACACGCTGCTCGCGTACGAGATGAACGAGGAGCCGCTGACCCCGGACCACGGCGCGCCGGTGCGGCTGGTGGTGCCCGGCTGGGTCGGCATCGCCTCGATCAAGTGGGTCGGCAGCATCGAGGTCGCCGACCACCCGCTCCATTCGCCCTGGAACACCGACTTCTACCGGATGTTCGGCCCGGGCCACCCGCCCGGCGGCGGGGCCGCGCTGACCACCCAGGTGGTCAAGTCCGCCTTCGAACTGGCCGAGGGCGCGCGGCTGGAGGCCGGGCGCGAGCACCGGCTGCACGGGCGGTCCTGGTCCGGCACGGCACCGGTGCGGCAGGTGGAGGTGAGCACCGACGGCGGCCTGAGCTGGCGGACCGCCGAGCTGGCGGAGGAGCCGTGCGCCGGCGACTGGACGCGCTGGAGCACCGTCTGGCGCCCCGAAAGGCCCGGCCGCTACGAGCTGCGCGCCCGCGCGACGGACCGCCGGGGCGCCACCCAGCCCGAACGGGAGGCCTTCAACCGCGAGGGCTACCTGTTCGGCGCGGTGGTGGCGCACCCGGTGACGGTGGTCTGAGCCGTACCGGACGGTGATCCGGGCCGCCTCGGACGGTGGTCCGAGTCGACTCGGGCCCGGGCTCAGCCGGTGGACTGGACCTCGTACGGGGCCGGGTAGTGGGTCTCGTACGGGGTCAGCACCAGCCGCACCACGTCCTCCAGCCGCCGTCGGGCGTCCCCGAGCGTGGTGCGGCCGGTCACCCAGGCGGTCAGCTCGCCCTGCCAGGCGTGCGCGACGATGTGCCGCACCAGGTCGCTGGCCGCGGCCGGCACCTCGGCGGTCACCGCCTGGAGGGCGGCACTGTCGGCCCGGGCCATGCCCTGCAGGGCCTCGCTGGCGAAGGGATCGGTGGAGGCGGCGACGGCCACCCGTAGCCGGGCCAGTTCGGGCTGGCGCTGGTAGGCCCGCATCCCGCCCCGGACGAACCGCACCGCCCGGTCCGTGGCTCCCAGCCCGGCGCGCGGCCCCCGCAGTTCGGCCACCAGGTCCGCCAGCAGCTGGCGGTGCCACTCGGCGATCGCCGCCGCCAGGAGGTGGTCCTTGGAGGAGAAGTAGCGGTACGCCGTCCCCAGGGCGACTCCGGACCGCTCGCAGACTTGCTTCATCTGCAGCCGCTCGACGCCGATCTCGTTCACCAGGGCGAGCGCGGCCGCGATCAGGCTTTCGCGGCGTTCGAGCTGACGCGGAGACATCGCCTCCACCGGCCGTGGTGACAGGTCAACCTTGGTCACCCGCACCATGATACGGGCCGGGGCCGCTCAGGAGTATGACGCCGACCGGCCCCCTTCCGTTCGCCCGGCGGCAACCGGGCTTCCTCCGGGGACGCGCCGGGGCATCCGGCGGCTCCCCGGGCGGCCGTCGGAGCGCCGGAGCGCTACGGCAGCCTGCGGATCAGCGCCTCCTGGACGGCCGAGGCGACCAGCCGGCCGTCCAGGTCGTAGAACTCGCCGAGCGACAGACCGCGGCCGTCCGAGGCGGACGGGCTGCGCTGGGCGAACAGCAGCCACTCGTCGGCCCGGAACGGGCGGTGGAACCACATCGCGTGGTCCAGCGAGGTCATCAGCAGCCGGGGCGGCTCGGTGCGCTGGAAGAAGTTCGGCTGTTCGTGCAGTCCGGCGGTGGAGGCCAGGGTGAGGTCGGACAGGTAGGTGAGCGCGCAGGTGTGCAGCAGCGGCTCGGTGTCCGGCAGCGGGGTGGCGATGCGCAGCCAGACGAACTGCTGCGGCATCCCGGGGACGGCCGGCGGCATGCCCGGGGCGTCCGGCGGCACGAAGCGCAGTTCGAGGTCGCGGAAGCCGTCAAAGCTCCTGATCGCGGTGCTCAGCTCCTCGTCCCGGTGGGAGAAGGCGTCGGGCAGGGTCTCCGGGGCGGGCAGCGGGGGCATTGCGCGGTGGCGGTCGCCGGCGGCCGGCTCGGGGAGCTTGAAGGAGGCGGTGAGGTTGAAGATCTCCTTCCGCTCCTGCACCGCCCGGACCCGGCGGGTGCTGTAGGTGAAACCCTCGCGCAGGCGCTCGACCTGGTAGTCGATGGGCTGGGTCGGGTCGCCCGGCAGCATGAAGTAGCCGTGCAGCGAGTGCACCGCGCGCTTGCCCGCGCAGGTGCGTCCGGCGGCGGCGAGGGCCTGGGCGGCGACGTGGCCGCCGAAGGCGCGCATCGGGGCGCCGGCGTGGCAGTGGCCCCGGAACGTGTTCTCGTCCAGCTGCTCGATCTCCAGCAGTTCGGCGAACGGGGCGGCGGGGCCGGGCGCCTGCTCGGTCGGTCTCTGCTGTTCTGTCAGGTCGGTCACGGGCCCATAGTGGCAGAAGCCAACCGCGCGGCGGTGTGACCTGGGTAACGCTTCAGCCTTGTAGAACGTGTTGCACTGCTGCGCCGGTCCGATGACCGGAGGTGCCGCTGTCGGAGGGACAGAATTCAGCTGGCAGAATTCAGCTGACAGAGTTTGAAATCTGTTCGCTGACATCCGTCACCTGTTCGCGCGCCTCCGCCCGCTCGGCGACCAGCGGCTCGATGCCGCGCGGCTTGGCCGCGACGGCGCGCCACCACAGCCGCAGGGCCGGCGGGTCGGCGGGCTCGAAGGGCTTGCCCGGGCGGGGGACGGCCAGGTGGGCGCCGAGCGCCTGGGCGGCGGTGACCACGCGTTCGGCGGGCTCCTCCCAGGGGTGGATCGCCAGGTTGAAGGTGCACCAGTGGATCGGCAGCATCAGCTGCCCGCCCAGGTCCAGGTGCGCCTGTACGCCCTCCTCGGGGGTCATGTGCACCTCGGGCCAGAACTCGCTGTACGCGCCGACCTGCACCATCGTCGCGTCGAACGGGCCGAGCCGGCGCCCGATCTCCGCGAAGCCGGGGAAGTACCCGGTGTCCCCGCTGTGGAAGATCCGGTGCCCGCCGCCCGCCACCACCCAGGACGCCCACAGGAACAGCGCGCTGGTGCGCGGACCGCGGCTGCAGTAGTGCCGGGCGGGCGTGGCGGTCAGCGTCAGCCCGGCGACCTCGGCCGACTCCCACCAGTCCAGCTCCACGATCCGCCTGGCCGGCACCCCCCAGTGCTCCAGGTGCGCCCCGACCCCGAGCGGTACCGCGAACACCGCGGCGCTGCCGATCAGGGCCCGCACGGTGCGCATGTCGAGGTGGTCGTAGTGGTCGTGCGAGATCACCACCACGTCCACCGGCCCGAGTTCGGACAGCGGCAGCGGCGCCGGGTGCAGCCGCTTGGGCCCGGTCCAGCCGAACGGGGAGCAGCGCTCGCCCCAGACCGGGTCGAGCAGGACGCGCCGTCCGCCGATCTCGGCGAGCACGGTGGCGTGCCCGAGCCAGGTGAGCCGCAGTCCGGAGGCCGGAGGGCTGGCCAGGTCGACCGGGAGCAGCCGGTGCACCGGCACGGCGGCGGCCGGCGCCCGGCGGGTCTTGTCCCCGCTCAGCTGGGCGCGGGTGATCTCCAGCGGGGTCCGCTCGTAGACCAGGCGGCGGGTCGGCACCGGGTTGCGGAAGGCGCCGTCGGCGAACTGGGGCGAGCGGCGGATCCGGGCCAGCCGCTCGCCCTTGGGCTCGGCCCCGAAGGCGTCGGTGCGGACCCGGTGCCAGGCGGCGCGGGGGAGCCCGGCCAGGCCGGGGACGGCCCGCTCCGGCACGGCCCGGACCGGGACGGCGGGTTTCCCGGCGGGCGGCGGGGCGAACTGCGAGGTCAGACCGGCGAGACGGGAGAACCAGGGGACTGGGCGGGGCACGGCTCCTCCAGGGACGGTCACGGCTACCGGGCAGGCCGGGGCGCGTACCCCGGGGGCTCATGAGGCCACACGACAACCATCTCGTCGGACGTTACTCGCCGTGGGCCGTTCGGACTCGGTGGAGGGCCCGGCACGGTCCAATCGGCGTACCCGGCGCCTGCCTCGGGCGGACACTCGGAGCCGGCCCGGCCGGCCGCCTGGTGCCTGCCCGGCCGCCCGCCCGAGGCCTACCGGCCCCCGTCGCCGCTACGCCGCTACTCGTAGAAGCGGGTGATCGCCTCGGCGACGCAGTGCGGCTTGGCGCTCTGCTCGCTGGTGATGGTGAAGCGCACCACCGCCTGCACCCCGCCCGGGACCTCGGTCGCCGAGAGCAGCTCGGCCGTGGCCCGGATCGCCGTACCCACCGGTACCGGGGCGGGGAAGCGCACCTTGTCGGAGCCGTAGTTCAGCGCCATCCGCACGCCCTCGACGCCGTAGCACTCCTTGGCCAGCACCGGAATCATCGACTGGGTCAGGTAGCCGTGCGCGATGGTCGAGCCGAACTGGCTCTCCTTCGCCCGCTCCGGGTCCACGTGGATCCACTGGTGGTCCCCGGTGGCCTCGGCGAAGAGGTCGATCTTCCGCTGGTCGATGGTGTGCCACTCGCTGGTGCCCAGTTCGGTGCCGACGGCGGCGGTCAGGTCGGCGAGGGAGGCGAAGGTCGTCACGGTGCGCTCCTGGAGGGGGACGGGCCCCGGGGAGGGGTCAGGACGCCGGAAGCGTATGCCTACCCACCGGTACCTGTCAGGAGCGGAACGCGAAACGCCAGTTCAGGGCCGCAGCAGTGGCCGCCCGGCGGAGCCCTGCCCCAGCGCGCCTTGGTCCAACGCGCCCTGGCCCAACACCCCCTGCCCCAGCGCGCCCTGCCCCAACGTGCCCTGCCCGGTCGGGAACAGCCGACGGCCGCTGACCAGCTCCGGCAACAGCGCGATGAACAGCGGCTCCGGGTCCCCCACCCACGGCCGCAGCCCGGATCGCAGTGCCCGGCGCACCTGCTCGGGGTCCCTGACCGCGTCCGCCCGCCCGTGCACCAGCACGCTCCATCCGGTGCGGGTGACCGGGTCCAGCAGGTCCGCCTGGAAGGCCACCACCGTGCCGTCGAGCCCGCGCGCGGTGGCACTTCCCCGGCGCACGGCGAGCACCAGCCGCCCGTCCAGGACCTCGAAGGAGACCGGCAGGACGGCCGGCAGCGCGTGCTCGGTGTACACCACGCGCCCGACGGGCACGGTGCTGAGCAGTCGCAGGCACTCGGCCTCGCTCAGGGTCTCCACGCGGTCCTCACGCTCCATGCGTCCGATCGTCCTCGGTCGGCGCGTGCGTCGATAGGGCCCATGGTCCCTGGGCGGACGGGTCGGGAGCCCCGTCGGCGCCCGCCCGGAGCGGTAGCCTGCCCGGCGGCGGGATCGGTGGAGGGGCGGGCGGAGGAGGGGGCGGACGGATGGCCGGCGGAGTCGATCTGGTGGTGATCGGGGCGGACGGCGGGCCCGACCGGGCCTTCGGCGGTTCGGCGCACGCGCCGGGGGGCGCCGGGCTGCTGGCCGAGGTGCTGCCCGGGATGTGCTTCGACACCGGGGCGGCGGGCTGCCGGGTCAGCGCCGTCGCACCGGACGCGGACGCCAACGCGATGCTCACCGCCGTCCGGGACGCCGCCCAGCACCCCGGCCGCTGGCTGGTGGTCTGCCTGGTCGGCCAGCTGGTGGCCGACCCGCGCGGGCGCCGGCTCGCCCTGGTCACCGGCGGCAGCACCCCCGACAACGCCTACCGGCGCGGGCTGGCCTGGGACTGGGTGGTCAGCGCGATGGTGCACGGCGACCAGGAGGAGGCGCTGCTGCTGGTCGACGCGGTGGCCGACCGGGACACCTGGACGGCGCTGGAGCGCACCGGCGAGGACAGCGCGGGCGAGCTGCTCAGCTACTCCAGGGTCCCGCTGTGGGGCCGGATCGGCCGCTACACCCCGGGCAGACGCGGCCGGGACGCCGTACTGCCGGGCGACGAGGGCTCGTTCAGCCGGGCGCTCACCACCGTCCTGCGGCAGGGCGTCCCGGGTGCCCCCGCGGCCGTCGCCCCGCTGGACCTCCAGCCTGCCGTGGCCGGGCTGCTCGACGGGGCCGATCCGTCCGGTAGTTCGGGTGCGCCGGGCGCGCGCCTGCTCGTTCCGCCGCACGGCGGGCGCCTGTTGATGCGCAATCGGGCCGCGGTTCGGGGCGCATTGGCCGGATTGTCGCTTTCCGAAGAACTGTTGGCCGTCCTGTGGCGGGAAAGTGCCCCGACGGAACCGCCTTCCGCGTAAGGTCAGGGGGCCTGAGGTGTTGCCGTGATGGGGTGGGCTGGCGAAGAATCGATCCCCAGCGGAAACATCGGCGGGACGGCGGAATTCTCCTGGCGGCCGTGGATCACGGATCGGCTCGGTCGCGACGAGGTGGGGCGATGCGGCAGCGCGGAAATGTGTTGCGCCCTGGGGCGGTTGGGACTGGCGGGGCGGTTCTGGTGTTACTGCTCGGCGCGTGTGCGAGCGGTGGTGCGAGTGGTTCCGTCGATCGCCTCGGTTCGCCTGCGCCCACGGTTGCGGGAGTGGGTCCGTTAACTCCTTCGGGTGGTTCGGTAAACGCCACGATCGCGCCGACCGACGGCCCGGACGGGGCCATGGGGCGGCTGGCCGTGAAGACCTATCAGGACTGGTGGCAGGCCCAGGCCGAGGCGTTCGGGCGTACGGATTCGGACGGATCGGCACTGGCGCAGTACTCCTCCGGGCGCGCCCTGTCCGACACCCTGGTCGGGCTGCGGCAACTCCACGACGCCAAAGTGGTGATGACCGGAACGCCGCGCAATTCCGCGGTGGTGAAGGCGATTGATCTGAAAGCCGATCCGCAGACCGCCGTGATCGAGGACTGCGTCGATCTCTCGGACTGGCACCGGGTCGACGCCGTCACCGGGGCGGCGAAGGATCCGGGCGGGCGCTTGAACCGGTACGTCGCGACCGCTTCCCTGCGCAGGTTCCAAGCACATTGGCTGATCTACGAGTTCACACGGGAGGTGGACCGGACATGCTGAACGCGCGGAAACCGGCCGGACGATTCGCGGCCGTCGCATCCTTGTCGGCCGGCTTGCTGCTGTCCTCGGCGGTGACGGCGACGGCGGACGAACCGCCGAGCGGCGGGGCCGAACAGTGTTTCCCCAACGTGATCTGCGCGCACGCCAATTCCGGCGGGACGACTCCCACCGCGAATCCGGGTGGAAACAGCGGACGGTCGGACGGCGGCCCGGAACTGTGCGGCTACCACGGTGTGCAGTGGGCGTGCTACGACCCGCAGTGGGGCTCCTTCGACAGCGGCGAGGGCTGCTACTACCGCGAGCTGGACAAGCAGCCCCCGGCGGACGACCCGGCCTGGGGCACGAACAAGCCCGCGGACGGCTCGATCTACTCGAAGGTCTGCCCGCAGACCAATGGGGGCCAGGACGGCGCCCAGTTCGTCTTCGTGCCCACCGGGCAGCGGGCGAAGAGCGTGGCGGAGCTCAAGCGGGAGGCGAAGGACCGGGTCCACCTCCCGGCGCCGGTGGGCCGGGTCGCGCCCGGTGGCACGGCGGTGGTCAACGCGCCGGTCTGGCTCTGGGCGGAGAACGCGGCGCCGCCCAAGCCGGGGAACGCGGCGTCCGGGGGCGTCACCGTCACCGTCACGGCCCGACTGACCGGCGCCACCTGGGACTTCGGCGACGGCCGCACCAAGGAGTGCGCGACGGCCGGGACGCCGTACGACCCCAAGTACGGCGGCAGCAAGTCCCCGGACTGCGGCTACGAGTTCACGGTCGGCTCGGGTACGAAGCAGAACGGCGTCTTCACCGCCACCGTGTCCACCCACTGGGTGGCCGACGTGGTCGTGACGGGGCCGAACCCGGAGAAGTACACGATTTCGATGCCCCCGCAGGACAGCGACCCCTTCACGGTCGAGGTCGCCGAGGTGCAGGTCCTCAACTGACCGCGCCACGGCGGCGATTCGGCCACTGACGATCCGGAAAGCGAACGAGGGAAGGGCGGAACCCGGTGGAGAACCGTACATTCGCGACGCCGGGATCCGGCACACCCGCCGGCGCCGCGGTCTCCGTGGCGCTGCCGGAGCAGCAGGAGCAGGGCGGCGGAGGCGGCCGGGGCCGGGCGGTGCCGCACGCGCCCGGCCGCACCATGCGGGCCCGGCGGCGGCGCCCCGCCGTGCTGGCCATGGCGGTCGCACTGATCGCGGCCGGCGGGCTCGGCGGCGCCGCCCTCTACAACAGCACCGGCCAGCGGGTCGCGGTGCTGGCGCTGGCCCGGGACGTGCCCTGGGGACAGGTGATCACCGAGGACGACCTGGTGGTGGCCCGGATCGCGGGCGACCCGGCGCTGCGGCCGGTCTCCGCCCAGGACCGGTCCAAGGCCGTCGGCATGCGGGCCGCCACCGACCTCAAGCGCGGCTCCATGCTGACCGGTTCGGACCTGGCGCAGGGCCTGACCGTGCAGCCCGGGCAGATCGTGGTCGGCGTGTCCGCCAAGCGCACCCAGCTGCCCGCCAGCCGGCTCCAGCCCGGGGTGCAGATCGTCGTGGTCAACACCCCCGACAACGGCCGGCCCGACTCGCTGGCCGCGACGGTCATCACGGTCGGCCGAGTGGACACCGACGGCAGCCAGGTGATCGACGTGGCCGTCGGCACGGCGGACGGGCCCCGGCTGGCGCAGTGGGTGGCCGGCGGGCGGATCCAGGTGCTGCTGGCCCCGCGCGGGGCCGCCGCGGGCGGATCCGGTCCGTCCGGGGCCGGCACCCCGGCCTCCCCGTCGGCCGCCCCCACCGGCGCGACGCCCTCCGGCGGGGCCGGCGCGCCGACGGCCCCGGCCGGAACGGGTGGCGCCTGATGGCGGTGATCGCGGTGGTCGGCGGCCCGGGCGCGCCCGGTGCCACCACCACCGCCCTGGCACTGCTGCTGGCCTGGCCGCTCCAGCCCGGCCGGCGGATCCTGCTGGTCGAGGCCGATCCGGACGGCGGCGCGGTGCTCGCCGGCGCCCTGGAAGGCCGGGTCGAGGCGGTGTACGGGCTGCGCAACCTGGCCGTCGCCGACCGGCGCGGACTGCTCGCCCAGACCATCTGGGAGCAGCTGATCGACCTCTCGCCCGAGGGCAACGCCGAACGGCTGCTGCTGCCCGGCCTCACCGACCCGGCCCAGGCATCCGGCCTCGCCTACACCTGGGAGCCGCTCGCCGAACTGCTGCACGGCATCGAGCAGCAGGGCTACGACGTCATCGTCGACCTCGGCCGCTCCGGCGCTACCGGGACGAGCGCGGTGCTGGCCCGCCGCGCGGACGTGGTCGCCGTGACCGTCCGCAGCACGCTGCGCGGACTGAGCGCGGCCCGCCCCCGGCTCGCCGCGCTCGGCGAGGACCTCGCCGCCGCCGGAACCGGGACGGACGCGCTCGGACTGCTGCTGGTCGCGGAGGGGCCGTACTCGGGGGCGGAGGTGTCGCGGGAGTTCGGCCTGCCGCTGCTCGGGGTGCTGCCGCACGCCACCCGCACCGCGCGGGTGCTCTCCGACGGCGGGGACACCACCGACCGGCGGTTCATCCGCTCGGAGCTGATGCGCACCGCGCGGTCGGCGGCGGACGAGGTGCAGCTGCTGGTCCGCCGTCGGCGGCAGCGGCTCGCGCCGAACGCGGCGCCGGCGGCCGCGCCCGCGCCCGCGGCCGCGCCCGCCGCCCGGCTTTCCGCGCCGGGCGGGCCGGGGCCGGTGGCGGCGCCGACCGTTCCGGTGCCGCAGGCGTCGCCGGTGCCCGGGCCGGCGCCGTACGGGCAGCCCGCCTACGGACAGTCGACCTACGGGCAAGCGGCCCATGCCCAGCCGGGCTACGGTCAAGCGGGCTACGGACAGTCCACCCACGGACAGCCCACCCACGGGCGGTCCGTCCACGGTTCGTCCGTCCACGGTTCGTCCGTCCACGGTCGGTCCGCCCACGCGCCGTCGGCCTACGGCCAAGGCGAGGTCGAGCCACCCTCGTACGCCCCGCCGGTGATCACCACCGGCCCGGTCGCACCACTCGCCGGACTGGCGCCGCAGCCCGCCGCCCCGGCGCCGTTCCCGGCGCACGTCCAGGCAGCGGGACCGGCCGACGAGGACGGCCAGTACCGATTGCAGCAACCGATGGTGACGGACAGTCAGGAAGACGACCAGTACCCGTACAACCCCGGGGAGGTGCTCCGTGCGCGGTAGCCCCCTGCACCAGCACCCGACGGCCGACCCGGCCGCCCTGCCCTGGGCCGCGCCCGTACCGGCCGCCGCGCCACCGCAGCCGCAGGCGTACCGGCCCGGCCCGGTCGCGCCGCAGCCCGTTGTGCCGCAGTCCGCCCCGCCGGGCGGCGAGGCCGCCGGGCCCAGCGCCGTGCCCTCCCAGCTGCCCTCGCTGGACCTGCGCGGCGCCGCCACCCGCCCGGCCGTCGACCCGCAGGTCGCGCGCGAGCTCAAGCGCCAGGTCGCGGCCGAACTGCACCAGCGGATCACCCGGTTGACCACCGCCTCCGGTTCCGAACCGGACCGCGCCACCCGCCGCCAGCGAGGCCGTGCGCTGATCGAGGAGTCGGTCGCCCGCTGGTCCGACGCCTACGCGCAGACCCACGGCATCCCGCCCACCCGGGAGCAGGACCGCGCCCTCGCCGAGGCCGTCTTCGACCTGCTGTTCCGGGCCGGCCGGCTCCAGCCCTACCTGGACGACCCGGATATCGAGAACATCCTGATCAACGGCTGCGACGACGTCTGGGTCTCCAAGGTGCACCAGCCCCTGCGCCAGGTCCCGCCGGTGGCCGACAGCGATGCCGAACTCGTCGAACTGCTCCAGGACTTGGCCCGCCAGCACGGCGGCGGCGAACGCAGCCTGTCCACCGCCAGCCCGACCCTCGCGCTGCGCCTGGAGGGCGGCATGCGCCTGCAGGCGCTCACCGAGGTGACGCCCCGCCCGTACGTGGCGATCCGCCGGCACCGGGTGGCCTCGGCGACGCTGCCCGAGATGGTCGAACTCGGCACCCTGGACGCCACCCTGGCCGCCTTCCTGGCCGCCGCGATCCGGGCCCGGAAAAACGTGATGATCACCGGCACCCAGGGCGTCGGCAAGACCAGCCTGCTGCGCGCGATGGCCGCCGAGATCCCGCCGGACGAGCGGATCGGCACCCTGGAGTCGGAGTTCGAGCTCTGGCTGCACACCCTCGGCCACCTGCGCCAGGTCGTCCCGATGGAGGCCCGTGAGGGCAACGGCGAGCGCGTCGAGGGCCGTCTGGCCGGGGAGTTGAGCATCGGCGACCTCATCCCGGCCGCGCTGCGGATGACGCTCTCGCGCATCATCGTCGGCGAGGTCCGCTCCGGCGAGGTCGTCCCGATGCTGCGGGTCATGACCAACGGCGAGGGCGGCTCGATGTGCACCCTGCACGCCCGCGGCCCGCACATGGTGGTCGACCGGATCGCCGAACTCTGCCTCGAGTACGGCTCGCACATGACCGATGCGCTCGCCTACCGGCTCACCGCCAACGCCCTGGACCTCATCGTGCACGTCAGCATGGTCGACGAGACCGCCGTCGGCGGCCGTCGGCACCGCTTCGTCTCCCACGTCCTGGAGGTCACCGGCCTCGGCGAGAGCGGCCGGCCCGCGCTGAACACCGTCTTCGGCCCCCGGCCGGACCTCGGCGAGCCGCGCGCAGTCCCGCACACCCCGCCGCAGTGCCTGGACGACCTGCGCCGGGCCGGCTTCGACGCCTCGCTGCTCGGCTCCCGGTACGGGAGTTGGGCCGCCCCGCTGCAACTGCGGATCGGCGGTGGCGCCCGGTGATGCTGCTCTTCGCCCTGTGCGGGCTGGCGGTCGCGGCCGGGCTGGTCGCCCTGGTGGCCTGGGCCCGCGGCAGCGAGCCCGCCGACGAGGACGGGCCCGCCCGCCGGGAGAACCCGCTGGCCGGCCGCGCCCACGTCTTCTGGTACGGCGCCCCGGGCACGGCCTCGCTGCGGATGGTGCGGCTGCGCCGGATCCAGCTGCCGCTCGCGCTCGTCGGCGCCCCGCTGGCCTGGCTGTTCACCGGCATCCCGCTGACCGCGCTGCTGGTGCCGCTGGCCGTCTTCGGCCTGCCCTGGCTGTTCGACACCACCCGCCCGGACACCCACAGGATCGAGCGGCTGGAGGCGCTGTCCGAGTGGACCCAGCGGATCGCCGACGTGCTGCTGCTCGGCGTCGGCCTCAACCAGGCGATCGTCACCAGCCGCCGCACCGCCCCCGCCGCCCTGGAGGACGAGATCGGCGAACTGGCCGCCCGGCTGCAGGCCCGCTGGCGGCCCGAGGAGGCGCTGCACGCCTTCGCCGACAGCCTGGCCGACGCCACCGCCGACAAGGTGCTCGCCGCCCTGGTGCTGCGGGCCGGGGACAGCGGCCCGGGCCTGGCCCGGACGCTCTCCGACATGGCCGACTCGGTGCGCGAGGAGGTGCGCCAGCGCCGCGCCATCGAGGCCGACCGGGCCAAGCACCGCACCACCATCCGCTGGCTGGTCGGCATCATCGTGCTGGTCGTCACGGTCGGCTCCTTCAACACCGAGTACACCCGCCCGTACGGGACCTTCCTCGGTCAGGTCGTGCTCGCCGTGGTCGCCGCGTTGTTCGTCGCGATCATCGCCTGGATGCGGGCCCTGGCCTCGCACCCGCCGGTGCCCCGGTTGCTCACCCCGGACCGGCGCAGCAAGGGCGGTCGCCGCGGAACTTCGCAGGAGCCGGCCGAGCAGCTCGGGGAGGTCCGGTGATCTCCCCCTGGCCCGTGCTGGCCGGCGCCGTCGCGGCCGGCGGCCTCGCCCTGCTGATCGCCGAGCTGCGGCCCGCGCCACCGGACCTCGGCCAGGCCCTGGACCGGCTGCACCGCGCCCCGGCGGACCGCGAGCAGGACCCGGACGAGCGGCCGCGCTGGTACGACCGGATCGGCGAACGCTCACTCACCCTGCGCGGGGTGTCGATCCCGCGCCGCGAACTCGCCCTGATCGGCCGCACCCCGGCCCGGTTCATGGTGCACAAGCTGCTGTTCGCCGCGCTCGGCCTGGTGCTGCCCGCCTACCTGGGCGCGATGGCCGTGCTGATGGACGTCGGCCTGCCCTTCGCCCTGCCGCTGGTGGTCGGTCCGCTGTTGGCCGCCCTGCTGTGGTTCGTCCCGGACGCCGTGGTGCGGGGCGAGGCCAAGGAGGCCCGTACCGAGTACCTGCACGGCATCGCCGCCTACCTGGAACTCGTCGCGCTGGAGCGGGCGGCCGACTGCGGCCCCGCCGAGGCCCTGCGCCGCGCCGCGTCGGTCGGGCAGGGCGCGGTGTTCCGGCGGATTCGCGACGCGCTGGAGCGCGCCGCCACCGACCGGCTCCCGCCCTGGGCCGGACTCGACGCGCTGGCCGAGGAGTTGGGCCTCAGCCCGCTCCAGGACGTGGCCGACATCATGCGGCTGTCCGGCACCGACGGCGCCGCCGTGTACGACACCCTGCGGGCCCGCGCCAAGGGCCTGCGCGGCGAACTCCTCGCCGAGGACCTGGCGCGCGCCAACGCCGACAGCGAGCGGATGGTCGCTCCGGGCGCCGCGCTGACCCTGCTGATGACCGTCCTGATCGTCTTCCCGGCGCTCCACCAGATGCTCAACTGACCCGTGTCGCAGAGCAGCTGACACCACACCACACCACCGGAGATCCCGATGACCGTACGACTTGCCCAGCTGGCAGGACGGGTGCTGCGGCCCGTGCTGCTGCCCGTGCAGTTCGCCCTGCTGCTGTTCACGCTGCGGCTGGGCCGCCTGCGCGCCGCCCGGGCGCGCGGCGACCGCGGTGCCATCAGCATCGAACTCGCCCTCGCCATCATCGCGTTGGTGTTCGTCGCGGGTGCCGTCGCGACCGCGCTGTACCTGCTGAAGGACAAGGTGGTCACCAAGGTCGAGCAGGATCCGAACCTGCCCGGCGGTGGCGCCGCGGGTGGCGCGGGTGGCGCCTCCAAGTGATCAGCCTGCTTCGCCGCCGCGGCGACCGGGGGTCGATGAGCATCAGTCTGGCCATCGTCTTCCCGGTCGTCCTGCTGCTCCTGCTGCTCGTCGTCCAGGCCGCGCTGATCTGGTACGACCGGCAGGTCGCGCTCACCGCCGCCCGCGAGGGCGCGGACGCCGGGCGGGTGCAGGGGCACGCGAAGGAGTCGGAGGCGGAAGAGGCCGCCCGGCGGCAGGCCCGGGACTTCCTGGACCGGCAGGGCGTGCACGCGTACCAGGTGGGGACCGGCGACAGCACGGCCGAGACGATCAAGGTCACGGTGGAACTGACGCCCCCGCTGCTGATACCCGGGCTCACCGGGCCCAGCATCCGGCAGTACGCCGAGGCGCCGCGCGAGCGCTTCGTCCCGCCGGCGGTGACGCCGTGAGACCGGGGAGAGGGCCGGCCGGCGGGCGGCGACGGCGGCTGCGCCGGCCGGACCGGGGCGGGATCGCGATCGAGGCGGCGATCGTCGTCCCGGGCGTGGTCGGGCTGGTCCTGCTGGCGATCGCCGCCGGGCGGGTGCAGACCGCGGCCGGCACGGTGGAGGCCGCGGCCCGCGCCGGGGCCCGGACCGGCTCGCTGCAGCGCAGTGTCGCCGGGGTGGACAAGCCCGCCAAGGACTCCGCCCTCGCGACGCTGCACCAACAGGGCGTCTCCTGCCGCCACGAGGACGTCCGGGTCACCACGGACGAGTTGAAGCTGGACGGCGGGCCGGTGGTGACCGTCAAGGTCACCGTGGATTGCGACGTCGAACTCGCCGACCTGCTCGGCGGGCCGTCCGGGCTGCCCGTGACGAAGCACCTCAGCGGGGAGTTCACCTCGGTGATGGACCGCTACCGCGGCACATGACGGCGGCCCGGGGCGGCACCCGGGCCGCAACGGGCGCGGCCGGGGGATTGGGGACGGCCCGCGCGGGGGAGACGCAAGCGGAGAGCGCTCGGGGGATGACGCAACGGTACCGAGTGGCGCCCGGTGGGGGCCGGTGGGGAGACATCGTGCGGATTGGGGGGAGGGGATGAGGGTGCTGAGCCGGCTGCGACGCCCGGGCCCGCATCCGCTCGGGCGCCGGTCCGACCGGGGCGCGGTCGCCCTCTTCGTGGCGATCTGCGCGGCCTACCTGGTGCTCGTCATCGCGCTGGTGATCGACGCGGGCGGCCGACTGCGGGTCGCCGAGCGCACCGACGCCTACGCCCAGGAGGCCGCACGGGTCGGCGGACAGCAGCTCGACCAGGCGGCCGTGCTGCAGGGGACGGGCTTCAAGGTCCAGCAGGACTACGTCCGGCAGGCCGCCGGGGCCTACCTGAACCTGTACGGCCTGCAGGTCGACGACGTCACGTTCTCCGACGACGGCAAGGTCGTCACCGTCACCGTGCGGGCCGACTACCGGCCGGTCCTGTTGGGCGCCCTCGGGCAGCGGAAGGTAACGGGCAGGGGCAGTGCGACCCTCGTCCACGGAGTCAAGAAAGCGGAGACCGACTGATGGCCGCGCCACGTGCCAAGGACCAGGCCCGTACCGCCCAGGCCCGTACCGGTGGGGCCCCTGCCGGTCGGGCCGCCGCCGGCCCGGGTGGAACCGGGAAGGACGCGATGCGAACCGTGAGGGGGCGCGCCCGCAGCGGGCGCCGGGCCGGACGCGGCCGCGGCGGCGCGCTGATCACCGCGCTCGCCGCGCTGGTCACCCTGCTCGCCCTGCTGTTCGGCGTCCCCGCGCTGCTGCTGTACGGCACCCAGGCGGTGGCCTCGATGGGCGAGGTCGCGTCCGGCGGGGTGGGGGAGGCGCTCACCAGTCCGGACGACGGGCGGCTGTTCCTCTGGCTGCTGGTGGTGGTCGGCTGGCTGGCCTGGGGGTGCTTCGCGCTCTCCGTCCTGCTGGAGGTCCCCGCCCAGCTGCGCGGCCGGATCGCCCGCCGGATCCCGGCGTTCGGCTGGAGCCAGCGGCTCGCGGCCGGGCTGGTCGGCTCGGTGCTCGCGCTGCTGCCGGTGGCCGGCTCGGCCTTCGCGGCGGTGCCCGAATCGGCCCACGCCCCCTCCGCCCAGGCTCAGTTGACCCCGGGCGTGCAGCGTGCCGCGCTGCCCGCCGCCCAGCCCGCGGCCGCGCCGGCGTCGGCGGCGGACCAGCACCCCACGTACACCGTGCGGGACAGCCGCCCGGCGGACAGCCTGTGGTCCATCGCGGAGCGCCAACTGGGCTCCGGGGAGCGGTGGGAGGAGATCGCCAAGCTCAACAACGGCCGGGTGATGGACGATTCGGGCATCCGCTTCGACGCGGAGCGGCCGATCCAGCCCGGGTGGGAGCTGCTGATGCCCGCGGACGCCAAGCCGGACGAGGCGAAGGCGCCCGCCCCCGCGCCGGCTCCGACGCCTGCCCCCGCGCCCGCCCAGGCGCAGACACCGGCTCCGGCGCAGGCGCCGCAGTCCGGGACGGAGCTGGCCGCGGGCGGGCAGAAGACGGTGACCGTGCAGTCCGGGGACAGCCTGTCGGCCATCGCCCAGCGGGAATTGGGGGACGCCGAGGCCTGGCCGAAGCTGTTCGAGGCGAACAAGGGTGTGCAGGCACCGGGCGGGGAGCGGCTGACCGATCCGGACGTGCTGGAGCCGGGGATGGTGCTGACCGTACCGGGGGCGGCGGCGCCGGCCGCGCAGACTCCCGCTCCCGCGGCCGGTTCCGAGCAGACCCCGGCCACCCAGGCCCCGGCCACCCAGGCCCCGGCCGACCAGGCCCCGGCCACCCAGGCCCCGGCCACCCAGGCTCCGGCTCCCACGCCGACCCAGGCCGCTCCCGCGCCGGGTGCCCCCAGTCAGGGCGCCCCCAGCCAGGGTGCGCCGCAGGCGACTCCGGCGCCGACCCACGGGCCCGCCCACACGCCCGCTCCCGCCCCGGCCGCGCACGCCGACCCGGCGCCCAGCGACGACTACGGCATCGCCCTGGGCGCCTCCACCGTCGGCGTGCTGCTCGCCGCCATCATGGTCGGCACCGTCGCCTACAAGCGCGGCACCCAGCTGCGCGCCCGCCGCCCCCGGCACCGCATCGCGATGCCCGACGCCGAGGCCGCGGCCTTCGAGAACGAGCTGATGGTCCGTCAGGACCAGGCCGGGCTTGAGCTGCTGGACCGCGCCCTGCGCACCCTGGCCCGCAACACCGTGCGCGGCGGCAAGCGGCTGCCCGCGATCGTCGCGGCCCGGATCACCCCCGACCACACCATCGAGCTGCACCTGTCCGGCCCGGCCACCCCGATCGCGCCCTTCCGCGCCGCCCACGCCGCCAACGTCTGGTGGTGCAGCGACGAATCCGGCGACCTGCTGAGCCCGGCCCACGCCCGCAAGACCGCCGCGCCCTACCCGGCGCTGGTCACCCTCGGCACCTCGCCGGACGGCTCGGTGGTCCTCGCCGATCTGGAGGCCGTCCGGCTGCTCCACCTGTCCGGGCACCCCGACGACGCCCGCGACGTGCTGCGCACCCTCGCCATCGAGCTCGCCCACAGCCCGCTGGCCGACCGGCTCCACCTGCACCTGGTGGACCTCGCCGAGGAGGTGCCGATCAGCGGACCGGCCGCCGAGCGGATCCACCGGCACCCCACCCTGGAGGCCGCGCTGGCCGCCCTCGGCCCGCGCACCGCCAAGGCCCGCGCCACCCTGATCGCGGCCGAGGCCGCCAGCCCGCGCGAGGCCCGCAGCCGGGGCCAGGCGGACGAGTCCTGGGTGCCGGAGATCGTGCTCTGCGCCCAGCAGCCCAGCGGCGACGTGCCCGCCGAGCTCGGCCGACTGCTGGACGCCCGCCCGCGCACCTGTGTCGCCGTGATCACCCTCGCCCCCGAGCGCGGCACCGGACCGGTGGCGCGCTGGACCCTGCCGGCCACCGGCCAGGCCGCCGTACCCGGCCTGCACCTGACCGTTGAGCTCCAGCGGCTGGACGACCACCAGTACGACCAGGTCGCCGAACTGCTGCGGGCCGCCGACGACACCACCCAGCACCCGGCGCCGGCCTGGACCCTGGACGGTCCCGGCCTCGACCCGGACCCGGACGAGGACACCGACACCACCGAACTGCCCGTCGCCGTACCGGTGCTGGCCGTCGTCGGCGCCCCGGGCGCGACGGCCGAGGAGGAGGCGGACGCGGCCGCCGGGCCCCGACTGCTGACCCGGGTCATCGGGACCGGCGCCAGCCCCTTCGCGGGCACCGACCCGGTGGCGCCCGCGCCCGCCCCCGTGCCGGTTCCCGCGTCGGCGGGTCCGACACGGTTCGCGGTCAACGGGCAGGGGCGGCAGGCGGCCACCGGGACGGAGCAGCCCGCTGACGAGGCCACCCGCGACCTGCGACTGCCGGGCGGGCCCGCCGAGGGGGACCAGCCGACCGGGACGGGTGCGGAGGACGCGGCCGGAACGGCCGAGGCGGCACCGGCCGATGCCACGGTGACGGTGCTTCCCGTGCAGCCCGTTCAGCCTGTGCAGTCCGTGCAGCCCGTGCAGCCCTCCGAGCCCGTAAGGCCCGCTGAGCCCGCGCCGACGCACCAGAGCGCGCCCGCGCCCACTGGCGTCGACCCGCGCGTCCCGGCCCGATCGGAGCCCGGCCCCGGCCCGTCCGGCCCGAGCGAACCGGACGGCTCGTCCGGAGCCGGGGCCGGGGCCACGGTCGAGCCCGGCCCGGCCGCCGCGGCCCCGGTCGCCCGGACCACCCCCGGCCGCAGCGACAGCGACGACCTGCTCGCCATCCTCCGCTCCCCGGAGGCGCACACCCCGCGCAACGCCCCCCGGATCCGGCTGCTCGGCCCGGTCGACGTGGCCGGCACCCCCGGCGCCGTCGAACCCGGAGCGCTGCCCCGGCTCACCGAGCTCGCCGTCTACCTGGCGCTGCGCCCGGGCGCCGACCACCATGCGCTCGACCACGACCTGCACCCCGGTGCCGCCCACCTCGACCCGCACCCCACCGCGTCCGACGCCAAGAGCCCGCTCCCGGCCAAACTCGCCGATCTGGCGGCCTGGTTCGGCACCTCGCCCGACGGCCGCGCCTACCTGCCCACCGAGACCACCGACGGCTACGCCTTCACCCCGGCCGTCACCTGCGACTGGGACGAGTTCCGCAGCCTCTACCGGCGCGGCATGCGCAGCACCAGCGCGACCGCCGACGCCGCTCTCGCCCACGCCCTGGCCCTGGTGCGCGGCGCCCCGTTCGCCGAGGCCCCGCCCGCCTCCTACGGCTGGGCCGAGTCCGAGCGCCAGGACATGATCGCCGCGATCGTCGACACCGCCCACGAACTCGCCGCCCGCCGCCTCCAGTACGGCGACCACCGCAGCGCCGAGGCGGCCGTCTTCCGGGGCCTCGCCGTCGCCCCGGACGTCGAACTGCTGCACCGGGACCTCTTCTACGCCTACGCCTCGGCCGGCGCGCGCGACCAGCTCCTGCGCGCCGTCAACCGCCTCGACGCACTGAGCCGCCGTACCGGCCGGGACCTGGACTCCGACACGGTCGCCCTGCTGCGGGACCTGCTCGCCGGCTCCTGAGGCGACGGGCCGCCCGCCCTGCCACCCCGGCCGACCAGGGTGGCAGGGCGGGCGCTCACGCCTCCGAGGAGAGGGGGCGGCAGACGCAGGTGCCGTCGTCCGCGGGCTTGGAGGCCGTGTGGACATCCTGGACGGATCCTGTCGCCGCCCGGGCCACGGCCACCACGACGAACTCCACGGCGGTGGAGTGTGGTCAGACCGTGCGCAACCAGGCGTCGAGGGCGGTGAAGTCGGCGTCGGTGAGGCCGACTTGGGGGTCGACACGGTGGAGCAGCGCGCGGCCGGGGGAGTGGGCGTCGACCCAGCGGCGGTCGGCCGGGGTGATCTCGTCGTCGACCCAGGCGAACGGGCGGCCGGCCGCCCAGCCGACCAAGGTGCGGGTCTTCCAGTGCAGTCGGCCGACGCCCTCCGGCTCACCGGCCACCGGCCAGTCAACGTACGGCAGTTGCGGCAGACCAAGCCTGGGTGCGAGGCAGTCGTTGGCGTCGGCCAGCCAGGTGGTGGCCCAGACCAGTTCGCAGGTCAGGCCCAGCAGCCGGCGCCCGAGGGCCGGGTCGACCCGGGCCACCAGCGGATTGCCGGACGGCCCCGAACCCGGTCCTGGATAGGTGGGGTAGCCGCCCGGGGGCGGAGCCCCGAAGGGGATGAGCGGACCGTCGACGTCGAGGAACAGCAGAGGCAGGCCGGAACCGGTCATGACGGCACGATAGCGGCCGGTGCCGACGGCTTGGAGCGACGATCGCCCACCCGGCCTGGCTCGCGTGTGCCGGGATCTCGTAGGGTGGCGCGCACGGGTTGTGGTGGCAGGCACCACGAAGGCAAGGGCATCAGACGCCGTGGAAACGGCGGGGCGGGGCGGTGACCAGAAGATGGCGGAGACGACAGCTGTTTCCGGAGGTCCCGAACCGACAGCGGACTCGGGCCCCTGGGACGCCGTACCGCCGCCGCCCGTACGCCAGCCCGCCGAGGAGCACCCGCCCGGGCCCGCCGCGCTGTACGAGCCGCCGCCCGCGCCTCCGACGCCTCCTCCGGTGGTGCCCCCGGCCCCGGTCCCGGCCCCGGCCGCTTCGGTGCCGGCGGCTCCGCTGCCGCCCGCGCCCCCGGCCGCGCCCACCGGATGGACCCTCACCGGCCTGCCCGCCGCGGGCGCTCCGTCCCAGGCTGCTGCTGCCGCGGCTCCGGCTCAGAGCCCCGGTGGGCTGGGCGCGGCGCCGCGCGGTCGGATCCTGGTGATCGAGGGCGGCTACGGCAACTCCGGCCGCCGCACCTGGGGCCGGGGCGGTCCCGCCCAGGCGCCGGTGCTGTCGGCGATGCTGGCCGCGGTCTCGCCGCAGGTGCTGCTCGCCGCGGACGCGGTGGACGCCGTCCACCTCCCCGGCGCCAGCGACCCGCACACCGTGCTCGCCCACCTGCGCGCCGCCTCCCGGCACCCCGGACCGCTGCTGGTCCACCTGGGCGGGCACGTCGTCGCCGACAAGCGCGGCGGCCAACTGCAGCTCACCCTGCGCGACTCCAGGCAGGACGGCCTGCCCTGGCAGGCGATCGCCGCCGAACTGAGCCACCGCCCGGCCGAGTGGCAGACCCTGGTCATCGCCGACCTGAGCGCCGACCAGAACGCCTGGCCGTACCTCCAGGGCACCGTCTCGCCGCTCAGCGAGGGCATCCCGCTGTGGGCGGTCGTCAGCCCGGACCCGGAGCAGATCGGCACCTTCACCCGCGCCCTGATCGAGGCGCTGCACGGCGGCCGCCCGGGCGCGGGCGACGTGCTCGCCCCCGAGCAGCTGCGCCAGCAGGTGTACTCGGTGCTGCGGCCGGACGTGGTCATCCTGGCCACCCACACCCCGGACCGGCCGGTCTTCCGCAACACCGCCCGCCGGGGCGAGGCCCAGCCGGCGGACGTCATGCTGCCGGTGACGGATGCGCTGCCCCTCGCGGACGCGGCGCCGCCCGGTCCCGCGGCCCCCGAGCCGGCGCCGGTCGCGGGTCCGCCGCTGCCGCGCCAGGCGGAGCCGCAGGACGCCGTGGTCGAGCGGGCGGCTGCGGCTGCGGCCCCGGTGCCGACGACGTCGGTCGGCGGCCCGGTGAGCCTGATCAAGCCCGGCGTGCCGCCCACGCCGCCTCGACCGGCCCGGCCGGTCAGCCTGCTGAAGGCGGGCGAGGAGCCTGCGGAGGCGCCGTCGAGCGTGAGCCTGCGCAAGGCCGTTCCCGCGGATGCGGTGGTGCCGGTAGTGGACGCTGCGCCATCGGCGGGCGTCACGCTGCGCAAGGCCCGGCCGGAGGCCTCGGAGGCCTCGGGGGTCGATGCGGCCGTGGCTGAGGTTCCGTCGTCGGCGGTTGCCGAGGAGGCCGAGATCGACGTCGAGGTCGTCGAGGATGTCGTCGACGTCACCGAGCCGGTCGACGAGGTCGCGGACGAGGTCGCGGAGGAGGTCGTGGAGGAGCCCCAGGACGCCGTCCCGGCCGACGCCCAGCCGACGGAGGAGGCACCGCAGGACCAGGCGCCGTTCGACGCGGTGCCGGCCGACGAGCCGCCCGCACCGGTGGACGCCCCTGTCGCCCCGCAGGCCGACGCCCCGGACCCCAACGCGCCGCGTGCGGACTACCGCGAGGTCATCGGGCGGATCGTCCGCAGTGCCGACGCCGGGGACCACGCCGCCGCCACCGATCTCGCCTTCGCCCTCGAACTGGAGGCGATCGCCGAGCACGGCGCCGTCTCCGAGACGGTGCTCCAGGTGCGCCAGGTGCGTGCTCACGTGTGCCGGCTCGCGGGCCGACCGGCCGACGCGGCCGAGATCTACCGCGAGGTGGCGATGACGCTGCTCCGCTCGCAGGGCGCGGACCACCCGGAGACCCAGCGGGCGGCCACCAACGCCGAGGCCTGCTGGCGTTCGATCACCGACCGGGCGGAGGCCATCCGTATCGCCCCGGAGATCATCGAGCTGCGCGCCTTCCTCCCGGGGCCCGACAACCGCAAGCTCCGGGCCGCCGAGCGCTACCTCACCCAACTGGCCGCCACCCCGGCCCCGGCCGACCAGGCCTGACAGCCCGGTCGGTCGGCCCCCGGCCGGGGGCCGACGCGGTCCGGCCGGGTCCGGTCCGGTCTGGTCCGGTCCGGTCCGGCAACTGACGAACAGATGACAGCAAACAGAAAACAGCGAACGGATAACAGATTTCGAAATCTGTTATCCGTTCGCTGTTACTTGTCAGCTATCAGCTACCAGCCGTCAGACGCCAGCCAGGCCACACATCAACCAGCCATGACTGCTTACTGCTCGTCACCCTGGCTGTTGTCATCGCCCTGCACGTCGCCCGCGATCGCGTGGACGAACTTGGCGCCGTCGATGGTGCCGAGGCCGCTCGCGAGGTCGTAGCCCTCGGTGGCGTTGTAGCCGGTGACGCCGCCCCAACCGTTGTCGCCCTCCTTGACGTCCACGATGCCGCTCCAGTTGCTCGGGAGCAGGCTCAGGCCGTACAGGCTCGGGTTGAGCTGGCCGAGGCGGTGGCCGGCGAGCTGGTCGGCGAGGGCGACGACGCCCGAGAACAGCGGGGTGGCCTCGCTGGTGCCGCCGGTGAGGTGCCAGCCGACCGCGGTCGGGTCGTAGGACTCGTAGGTCCAGGCGGCGCCGTCGACGGCCGCGCTCATGCTGATGTCGGGCGTGCCGCGGTGGTCGCCGGTGACGTCCGCGACGCCGGTCTGGTACCACGGGCGGTCGAAGATGCCGGACACGCCGCCGCCGCCGGCGCCGGACTTGTCGTGCCACACCTTGTCGGCCGCGGTGCGGTTGCCCTTGTCGTCCAGGGTCAGCTGGGTGCCGCCGACGGAGGTGACCAGCGGGTCCGAGGACGGCCAGGAGTTGACCTTGAACTTGTACAGGTCGGTGCCGTTGGACTGCGAGTCGGTCGCGCCGTTGTCGCCGGAGGCGGCGAGCACGGTGACGTTGCGGTCGGCGGCGGCCTTGAAGGCGTAGCGCAGGTCGGTCAGCGACTTGAAGTCGCCCTTGTCGTAGCCCGGGAAGGTGTTCTCGGTGGCGCCGAAGCTCTGCGAGATGACGTCGCCGACGCCCTTCTTGATGAGGTCCTTCTCGGCGTCCATCATCTCGGGCAGGCCGGTGGTGCCCTCGGTCTCGGCGACACCGGTCTCGACCAGGACGATGTGGGCGTCGGGGGCGATCGCGTGGGCGTACTCGACGTCCAGGGTGGTCTCGCCGGCCCAGCCGGTGTGGTCGGGGTTCTTCGGGTCGAAGGCCGGGACGTTGCCCCACTTCCTGACCTCGACCTGGGTGTCCTTGAGACCCCACTGCTTGTCGAAGACCTCCAGGTCGTGCTGGATGGTCGGCGAGCCGAAGGAATCGACGATGACGATCGTGCGGCCCTTGCCGGTGATGCCCTCCTTGTACAGCGGGGCCAGGTTGTAGGCGGCCTGGTACTGGACGGGCGAGTAGCAGTGGATGCCGATCTGGCTGACGCACTGGGTGGTGGTCAGCGGCGCCGGGCGGGTGGTGGCGAGGTGGTGGCCGAAGGAGGCCGGGCGGACGTGCACGCCCGTGAGGTCGTGCGCGGGGGCGGCGGTCGCGGTGCCGACGGCCGGAACGGCGATGGTGCCGGCGGTGAGGGCGGTGGCCCCCACGGCGAGCAGAGCCAGGGCGCGGCGGAGGTTGGCGGGGCTGCCCATGGGACTCCTTGGGACGCAGAGGGCCCGACCAGGTCCGGTCGGGTCGATTTGGACATCCCATCGAGTGCCGCATGATCATGCCATAGTCATTTGGTGGGGTCACCTGACCAGGCGCATGGTCATGATCGGCCACGCGAAAAGGTAAAGGCCGTCCCAGGGAAAAGTAACCGCGCACCTGGGACGGCCATATGATGACACGTCAGTAATATTCAATGAATATTAACCGTATCTACCCAGTACCCACCCACTTCAATCCGGAGCCACCGGAGCCGCCGAACCCCCCCCCGGCTGCCGGGACTACCGGGCCCCGCCGTTGACGTACAGCGTCTGCCCGCTCACGTACGAGGCCTCCTCGCTGGCCAGGAAGGCCACCACCGAGGCGATCTCCTCCGGCTGCCCGACCCGGCGCAGCGGCGTGCGGGCGGCCACCTCGGCCTGGTGGTCCTCGGCGGTGGCGCCGACCCGTTCCGCGGTGGCCGCCGTCATCGCGGTGGCGATGTAGCCGGGGGCGACGGCGTTGACGTTGATGTTGAACGGCCCCAGCTCGATCGCCAGGGTCGCGGTGAGCCCCTGGATGCCGGCCTTGGCCGCCGCGTAGTTGGCCTGGCCCCGGTTGCCGAGCGCGGAGCGCGAGCTGAGCGAGACGATCTTCCCGTACTTCTGCGCCACCATGTACTTCTGCGCCACGTGGCTGCAGTTGTACGCGCTGGTGAGATTGACGGTCAGGACGGTGTCCCAGTCGGCCTTCGCCATCTTGAAGAACAGGTTGTCCCGGGTGATCCCGGCGTTGTTCACCAGGATGTGCAGTCCGCCGAGTTCCTCCGCGACCCGCGCGAACACCGCGTCGACGGCGTCGTAGTCGGCGACGTCGCAGCCGTAGGCCCGGGCGGTGCCGCCCTTGGCGGTGATCTCGGCGACCGTCCCGGCCGCGCGCTCGGCGGTCAGGTCGACCACGGCGACCGTGGCGCCCTCCTCCGCCAGCCGGCGGGCGGTGGCCGCGCCGATGCCCTGCGCCGCGCCGGTCACCACGGCGACCTTCCCTGCGAAACGCGCCATGTCAGTTCCTCCGCTCATTGGAAACTCCCTCAGACGTTCTCGACCAGCACGGCCGTACCCTGCCCCACGCCCACGCACATGGTGGCCAGGCCGCGCCGGGCGCCGGTGCGGTGCATGCGGTGCAGCAGGGTGGTGAGGATGCGGGCGCCCGAGCCGCCCAGCGGGTGGCCGAGGGCGATCGCCCCGCCGCTCGGGTTGACCACCTCGTCGGCCTGCTCCGGGCTGAACCCGATGCCGTCGGCGGAGGCCAGCGCCTGGGCGGCGAAGGCCTCGTTCAGCTCGGCGGTGTCCAGGTCGGCGAGCTGCCACCCGGCCCGACCGAGCACCTTGGCCGTGGCCGGCACCGGACCGATGCCCATGACGTCCGGGTGCACCCCGGCCGAGGCCCCGGCCACGTACCGGCCGAGCGGCTGCAGCCCGAGGTCGCGCAGCGCCTCCTCGCTGACCAGGACCAGCCCGGCCGCGCCGTCGTTCATCGGCGAGGCGTTCCCGGCGGTGACGGTGCCGCCCTGACGGAAGGCCGGCTTGAGCCTGCCGAGCTTCTCCAGGCTGGTGTCCTCGCGGATGCCCTCGTCCTGGGTCACCGTCACCCCGTCCGGCCGCTCGACCGGGATCAGCTCGGCGTCGAAGTGCCCGTCCTTGCGGGCGGCGGCGGCGCGCTGGTGGCTGCGCAGCGCGAAGGCGTCCTGGCGCTCGCGCCCGATGCCGTACCGGCTCGCCACCTCCTCGGCGGTCTCGCCCATGCTGAGCACGCCGTGCAGTTCGGCCATCCGCGGGTTGGTGAGCCGCCAGCCGAGCCGGGTGTCGTGGGTCTCGATCCGGTGCGGCAGCGCCTCGTCGGGGCGGGGCAGGACGAAGGGCGCGCGGGTCATCGACTCGCAGCCGCCGGCCAGCACCACGTCGGCCTCGCCGGAGCCGATGGCCCGGGCGGCGAGGGTGACGGCCTCCAGGCCGGAGGCGCAGAGCCGGTTGACGGTGGCTCCGGGGACGGTCTCCGGCAGGCCGGCCAGCAGGACGGCCATCCGGGCGGCGTTGCGGTTGTCCTCGCCGGCCTGGTTGGCGGCGCCCCAGTAGACGTCGTCGATGCGGGCCGGGTCGAGGGCGGGTACGTCGGCGAGCAGGGCGCGCAGCACGGTGGCCGAGAGGTCGTCCGGGCGGACCGTGGCGAGCGCTCCGCGCAGCCGGCCGATGGGTGTGCGGCGGGCTGCGGCGAAGTAGACGGGACGCACGTCGTGCTCCTTGTCGAGAGGGGTGGGATGCGCTTACGGATCTCAGAAGGCGTTGACGCCGGTCAGGGCACGCCCGATGAGCAGTTGGTGGATCTGGCTGGTGCCCTCGTAGAGGGTCATCACCCGGGCGTCGCGCAGGTACTTGCCGACGGGGTACTCGTCGATGAAGCCGTAGCCGCCGAACACCTGGAGCGCGTTGTTCGCGGCCCGGACGGCGGCCTCGCTCGCGTAGAGCTTGGCGACGGAGGATTCGGTGGCGAACGGCAGGCCGCGTTCGATGTGGTCGGCGACCTTCCAGGTGAGCAGCCGGGCGGCCTCGACGTCCACCGCGATGCCGGCCAGCAGCTCCTGGACGAGCTGGTGCGAGGCGATCGGCTTGCCGAACTGCTCGCGCTCGCCCGCGTATCGGACGGCGGCCTCCAGGCAGGCGCGGGCGATGCCGACGCAGCCGGCCGCGACCGACATCCGCCCCTTGGCCAGGGCGGCCATCGCCACCGTGAAGCCCTTGCCGACCTCGCCCAGCCGGGCGCTGTCGGGCACCCGGACGCCGTCCAGGGCGAGTTCGGCGGTGGCCTGGCCGCGCAGGCCGAGCTTGCCGTGGATCTCGGTGCGGCCGAAGCCGGGCAGGTCGGTGGGGACCAGGAAGGCGGTGATGCCCCGGTGGCCCCGCTGCTCGGGCTCGCTGCCGCCGGTGCGGGCGAAGACCAGCGCGACGTCGGCCCAGGTGCCGTTGGTGATGAACATCTTGGCGCCGCTGATCAGCCAGTCGTCGCCGTCGCGCACCGCCCGGGTGGTGAGGTTGGCGGCGTCCGAGCCGGTGCCGGGCTCAGTGAGCGCGAAGCAGCCGAGTGCCTCGCCGGAGGTGAGCCGGGGCAGCCATTGCCGCTTCTGCTCCTCCGTGCCGAAGGCGTTGATCGACTTGCCGACCAGGCCGAGCGAGACCGAGACGATCCCACGCACGGCCGAGTCGCCGCGCCCGAGCTCCTCCAGCACCAGGCAGTACGCGAGGTGGTCGCCGCCGCTGCCGCCGTACTCCTCGGGGATGGTCAGACCGAGGAAGCCGATCTTCCCGAGCTTGCCGATGATCGCGCGGTCCACCGACTCGGCGCGGTCCCACTCGGCGGCGTACGGCGCGATCTCGCGGTCGGTGAAGGCGGCGGCGAGGTCCCGGACGGCGCTCTGCTCCTCGGAAAACTCCAGGTTCACGGCGGCTCCCGACTCCCGACCGATGGGCGGGACGCGATTAAACTAGCGCTGCAAGTTTTACGAGGGGACTGTAGCCCCGGTGGGCCCGCGCTGGGAAGGGGCGCCTGCCGGAATCGGTCCCCACCCACCCGACCGGGGGAAACCGGCCGGAGGAAACGGAGGAAGTCGCCGCGATGGCCCGCCCGCGCACCCCGCTGCTCAGCCGAGAGCGCATCGTCGCCGCCGCCCTGCGGCTGATCGACGACGAGGGCCTGGAGGCCCTCTCCACCCGTCGCCTCGCCACCGAGCTGTCGGTCAGCGGGCCCTCGCTCTACAACCACTTCGCCACCAAGGACGAACTGCTGGACGCGGTGGTGGACAGCGTCATCGGTGAAGTCGACTTGTCGATGTTCGACGGCGTTGCGGGTACGGGCGAGGGCGAGGGTGAGGGCCTCCCGGCCGGGCCGAGGACCCCCTGGCCGGAGGCGCTGCACGCGTGGGCGCGCTCCTACCGCGCCGCGCTGGCCGCCCACCCCAACATCGTCCCGGTGCTCGCCCAGGGGCCGGGGCGGCGGCCCAACGCGCTGCGCCTGGCCGACGCCGTCTTCGGCCACCTGGTCGAGTCGGGCTGGCCGCGCGGCCAGGCCACCCGGATCGGCGCGCTGATGCGCTACTTCGTCACCGGCTCCGCACTCGCCTCCTTCGCGGCCGGCTTCCCGGCCGACGCCGAGGTCTACGACGCGGCCGACTACCCGCACCTCGGTGAGGCGCACCGGCTCGCCGGGCACCGGGGGACGGTCGACGAGGGCGCCTTCGAGACCGGGCTGGAGGCGCTGCTGGACGGACTCGTCCTGCGCTTCGAGCGCCTGGCGGCGCGGTCGTCGTAGGGCCGGGGGCTGGGGCGTCCGGACTGTGGTGCCCGGCGTCCTACCAGGGCTCGCGGGCGAGGAAGGCAGGTCGCTGATCCGGGTCCACCGGGTCGTAGTACCGGTGGTAGACCGGTGTCAGCCCGCCGGAGACCGGGGGCACGATCCAGCTCCAGTCCGCCGGGGTCGGGCGGCCGAGCCGCTGCTCCTGGGCGACGTGCTTGAGGAAGCGCTCCGACTCGGTGTGGTGGTCGGCGATCGTCACCCCGGCCTCCTGGAACGAGTGCAGCACCGCGAGGTTGAGCTCGACCAGGGCGCGGTCGCGCCAGAGCGTGCGGTCGCTGGAGGTGTCCAGACCCAGCCGCTCGGCGACGGTGCCGAGCATGGCGTAGCGGTCGGCGTCGGCGAGGTTGCGGGCGCCGATCTCGGTGCCCATGTACCAGCCGTTGAACGGCGCGGTGGGGTAGCGGACGCCGCCGATCTCCAGCGTCATGTCGCTGATCGCGGGCACCGCGTACCAGCGCAGCCCGAGCTCGGCGAACCAGGCGTGCTCGGGGTGGCTCAGCGGCACCTCCAGGGTGGTGTCGTCCGGCAGTTCGTACCACTGCGGGCGTTCGCCCGGCCGTTCCTGGATCAGCAGCGGCAGTGCCTCGAAGCGGTCCTCGGCGCACTTCCAGCCGAGTTCGCGGGCCCGGGCGGCGAGTTCTGTGCCCGCCGGGTCGCCGACCACGGCGTCGTCGACCAGGTGCCCGGCGTAGCGGACCAGCTGCTGGTTGAGGATCCGCGCGGCCGGTCGGCCCGGGCGGTCGGGGGCGAACACCGAGACCACCGGGCGGATCCGGCCGTCGTTGCCCGCCAGTCGCAGGTGCTCGAAGCACTCGGCGGCGATGTCGTCGGCGGAGGACAGGTGGCGCAGGTCGCGGACCACCAGGCTGCGCCAGTACAGCCGGCCGATGCAGCGGGCGGCGTTGCGCCAGGCGAGCTTGGCGCCGTAGGCGAGTTCGACGACGGTGTGCCGGTAAGTGCCGGTGCGGTCGATCTCCTCCCGGACGGCGCGCAGCCTGGGCTCCGGGTCACCGGCGGCGGGCTGCTCGCGGTGGAACTGGCGAATGAACTCGTCGGCCCGGTCGGGGTCGGTGAACGGCGCCGGCGCGGACGGTAGTCGCCGCTCCGGTGGGCGCGGGGCCGGTTGCGATGGCGTCGCTGGCTGCTGTGGGGCCGCCGGTCGCTGCGGGGGCACGACCTGCGGGAACGCGCCCGTGGCGTGGGCCGGGTGGGCGTGGGCGTACGGACAGCCGCCGCTCGGGGCGACGGCGGATCTGCGGGTGCGGAGCCGGTTGAAGATCAAGGACACATCCCTCCTGTCGCACAGGAGTACCGGAGGTCGCGGACCCACCGCAGAGAGTGAACGATTCGGCCCCCGCACCCGCGCCGAGCGCGCTAGGGTGCGGGGGCCGGAGGCCTGATTGTCGGACCAGCCGATGGACGGACTGGTCAGCCCATGTCCTCCAGTCGGACGCCCTTGGTCTCCTTCATGAACTTCGCCACGAAGACGATCGACAGCGCCGCGAAGGCCGCGTACACCAGGTAGGTCGCCGAGAGGTTCCAGCGCGAGAGCGACGGGAACGACACGGTGATCACCCAGTTGGCGATCCACTGCGCGGAGGCGGCGACGGACAGCGCGGCGGCACGGACCCGGTTGGGGAACATCTCGCCGAGCATCACCCAGACGACCACGCCCCAGGACATCGCGAAGAACAGCACGAAGGCGTTGGCGGAGATCAGCGCGACGGTGCCCTGCAGGTCGGGCAGCGAGACGTTGTCGCCGGAGCCGGTCGCGGAGGAGAACGCCCAGCCGGCCGCGGCGAGGGTGACGGCCATGCCGGCCGAGCCGATCAGGGCGAGCGGCTTGCGGCCGATCCGGTCGACCAGCAGGATCGCGATCACGGTGCCGAGGATGTTGATGACCGAGCCGATGAAGCTGATCAGCAGCGAGTTGCTCTGGTCGATGCCGACGGACTGCCACAGGATCGACGAGTAGTAGAAGATCACGTTGATGCCGACCAGCTGCTGGAAGACCGACAGGCCGATGCCGACCCAGACGATCGGGAGCAGGCCGAAGCGGCCGCCGAGCAGGTCGCGGAAGCGCGGGCGGTGGTCGGAGGCGATCAGCGACTGGATCTCGGCGATCCGGGCGTCGGTGTCGATGCCCTCGCCCTCGACCTCGGTCAGCACCTTGCGGGCCTCGTCCAGGCGCTCGGCCTGGATCAGGTAGCGCGGGGACTCGGGGATCACCGAGGACAGCACGAAGTAGACCACGGCCGGGACGACGCAGATGCCGAGCATCCACTGCCAGGCCTCCAGGCCGAGCAGGTGGCCGCGGGTGTCGCCGCCGGCGGCGTCCGCCAGCACCCAGTTGACCAGCTGGGATATCGCGATGCCGAGCACGATCGCGGCCTGCTGGAACGAGGCCAGCCGGCCCCGGTACTTGGTCGGGGCGACCTCGGCGATGTAGGTCGGGGCGATCACCGAGGCGATGCCGATGGCCGCGCCGCCGAGGACGCGCCACAGGGCGAGGTCCCAGGGGGAGAAGGGCATCATCGAGCCGACGGCGCTGACCGCGAACAGCAGCGCGCCCGCCTTCATGACCTTGATGCGGCCGTAGCGGTCGGCGAACCGGCCGGCCAGCGCGGCGCCGACCGCCGAGCCCAGCAGCGCCGAGGAGACGATCAGGCCGGTCTCGCCGCTGCCGACTCCGAACTTCCCCTGGATGCCGGAGACGGCGCCGTTGATCACGGAGCTGTCGTAGCCGAACAGGAAGCCGCCGAGGGCTGCGGCGGCGGTGATGAAGACGACGAAGCCGAGGCGGCCGGGCGCGGTGGCCTCGGCCGCCCCGGAGGGCTTCTGGGTGACGCTCACGATCTTGACTCCTGGTACTCAACGCTGAGCTCGGTAGCCGAGATCGTAACCCCTATTCGTTCAAGCTTTGTACACGGGGAAGCTCAAGCTGTGCTCCGAGAATTCGTAAGGTGAACAAGCAAATTGAGCTTCCTCGGTGCTTCCGCCAGCGACTCCGGTGCCGCGGCTCACGCCGGGGCGGACAGCGAGAGCCCGAACCGGCCCTCGGGGTCGGTCCACCAGTGGGTCAGCCGCATCCCGGCCGCGGCCAGCTCCCCGGCCACCCGCTCCCGGCGGAACTTGGCCGAGACCTCGGTGCGCAGCTCCTCGCCCAGGTCGAAGTGCACCGGCAGGTCCAGGGCCGGGATCTTCACGGTCTGCGAGCGCAGCGAGCGCAGCCGCATCTCGACCCACTCCTGCTCCGGGTCCCAGAGGGCGACGTGCTCGAAGGCGTCCGGGTCGAAGTCGGCGCCCAGCTCGCGGTTGAGCACGTTGAGCACGTTGCGGTTGAATTCGGCCGTCACCCCGGCGCGGTCGTCGTACGCGGCGACCAGCACCGCCGGGTCCTTGACCAGGTCGGTGCCGAGCAGCAGGAAGTCGCCAGGGTCCAGGGCGGCGCGCAGCCCGCGCAGGAAGGCGGCGCGCTCCTGCGGCAGCAGGTTGCCGAGGGTGCCGCCGAGGAAGGCGACCAGGCGGGGGCCGCCCTCCGGGGGCAGACCGAGCCGGGCGGTGAAGTCGGCCAGCACGCCGTGCACCGCCAGTCCGGGGTACTCGGCGGCGAGCGCGGCGCCGGCCGAGGTCAGCGCGCTCTCGCTGACGTCCACCGGGACGTAGTCCTCCAGGGTGTCGAGCGAGCGCAGCGCGTCCAGCAGCAGCCGGGTCTTCTCGGAGGAGCCGGAGCCCAGCTCGACCAGGGTGCGGGCCCGGGTGGCGGCGGCGATCTCGCCGGCCCGGGCGGTGAGGATGGCCCGCTCGGCGCGGGTCGGGTAGTACTCGGGCAGCCGGGTGATCTCCTCGAACAGCTCGCTGCCCCGCGCGTCGTAGAACCACTTCGGCGGCAGCCACTTGGGGTCGGCGGTCAGCCCCCGCCGGACGTCGTGGTGCAGGGCGGTGCTGAAGTGGTCGGCGGGCAGCAGTCGGGTGAGATCGAATGTGTCCATGACAGGGTGGTTCCTCTGTTCAGAAGATGAAGGGAGAGTGGAAGGTCAGTAGTGGCTGGGGAGCTGCTGGACGCGGACGCTCCCGGCGTCGGCCAGCAGCAGGGAGCCGTCCGGGACGGGCGTCCAGCCCGGGGCGTCGTCGTACGGCTCCGAGGCCACCACCGTGCCGAGGCCGGGCAGGCTCCGGTGGTGCAGGGTGTCGCCCCAGGTGGTCGCGGCGAGCGCGGTGCCGTCGGTGAGCAGCAGGTTGAGCCGCCCAGTGGTGTGCGCGGCGACGTCGGCCACCGTGCCCGCCAGTGCCTCGCCGAGGTCCGCACCCCGGCGCAGCCGGCGCAGGGTAAGCGCCCACAGCAGGGCCGAGTCGCTGCGGGCCTCCAGCTCCAGCAACTCGGCGGGCGGCAGCAGGGCGGCCAGCGCGTCCAGCTTGCCGGGCCAGCCCGCCACCGCGCCGTTGTGGCTGAACAGCCAGCGCCCGGCGGTGAACGGCGCGGCCGCGCCCTCACCCGCCGCGCAGCCCTCGGTGGCGGAGCGGACGGCGGCCAGCAGGGCCCGGGTGCGGATCACCCGGGCGAGGTCGGCGAAGGTCGCGTCCGCCCAGATCGGCCCGGCCCGGCGGTAGCGGGCGGGCAGTTCGTCGCCGTCCGCGTACCAGCCCAGGCCGAAGCCGTCCACGTTGACCGTCCCGTACTGCTGGGTCCGGGGTGCCCAGGACTGCCGGTACAGCGCGTACGGCGGGTGCACCAGCAGCTCCTGCGGCGCCACCGGCTCGCCCAGGTAGGCGATGTGACGGCACATCAGTCCGCCTCCAGGCTGCGGGCGGTGCGGAAGCCGGAGAAGATCTGCCGCCGGACGGGGTAGTCCCAGTTGCGGAAGGTGCCCCGGCAGGCGACCGGCGCCACCGCGAAGCAGCCGCCGCGCAGCACCTTGTACTCGGGCCCGAAGAAGACCTCCGAGTACTCCTTGTACGGCCAGGCCCGGAACCCCGGGTAGGGCTGGAGGTCGCTGGCCGTCCACTCCCACACGTCGCCCATCAACTGCCGGACACCGTACGGGGACTGGCCGTCCGGGTAGCTGCCGGCGGCGGCCGGGCGCAGGTGGCGCTGGCCGAGGTTGGCCTGCTCGGGGCCGGGCGGGCCGTCGCCCCACGGGTAGCGTCGGGAGCGGCCGGTGGCCGGGTCGTGCCGGGCCGCCTTCTCCCACTCGGCCTCGGTCGGCAGCCGGCGCCCGGACCAGCGGGCGTACGCGTCCGCCTCGTACCAACTGACGTGCAGCACAGGCTCTTTCGGCGGGACTGGCTCCACCGTGCCGAAGCGGCGGCGCAGCCACTGGCCGTCCTGGCGCTTCCAGAACAGTGGGGCGCTCAGGTCGGCCCGCCTGCAGTGCTCCCAGCCCTCCTCGGTCCACCAGCGCGGGTCGTCGTAGCCGCCGTCGGCGATGAAGCGCTGGTAGGCGGCGTTGGTGACCGGGGTGGTGTCCAGGAGGTAGGCCGGCAGGTCGACGGTGTGCGCCGGACGCTCGTTGTCCAGTGCCCACGGCTCGGTGTCCGTGCCCATGGTGAACGGGCCCGCGGGGATCAGGACTTCGGCCGGCAGGGTGGCCGCGTCGGCGGGGGCGGGCGGTGGCGGGGGAGCGGCCAGCGCGGGTTCGCCCCGGCGGAGCTGGTGGGTGATCAGCATCGTCTCGTCGTGCTGCTGTTCGTGCTGGGCGATCATCCCGAAGGCGAACCCGGCGTCCAGCAGCGGCGCGCCCTCCAACGGGCTGGCGGCCAGCAGGTCCAGCACCCGGCCGCGCACCTCGTGGGCGTAGTTACGGGCCTCGGCGGGCGGCAGCAACGGCAGGCTGGGGCGCTCGGCCCGGGGGTGCTGGAACGCGTCGTACAGCGGGTCGATCTCGGGGTGCAGCGGGTCGCGGCCGCCGACGTTGCGCAGCAGCCAGAGCTCCTCCTGGTTCCCGATGTGCGCGAGGTCCCAGACCAGCGGGGACATCAGCGGGGAGTGCTGGGCGGTGAGGTCGGCGTCCTCGACGCAGTCGGTCAGGGCGGCGGTCCGGGCGCGGGCGGCGAGCAGTTCGGCGGCGATGGTCTCGCGCAGCGCCTCGGTCCCCGTCGTCCCCGTATCCGGGGCGGCGGGCGGTCGGACGTCGGTCATGATGCCTCCTCCGGCGGAGTACGTCGGGTGCCGGACCGCAGGGCGTCCAGCTGGTCGTCGGCCGGGCAGCGGCCGCGTGCGGGGTAGCGCTCGGCGAACTCGGCGACGGCGGTGCGCAGCCGCCCGGCGCCGGGCAGGCGGCCCAGCGCGGCGTCGGCGGCGGCGAAGCAGGTGAGGGCGGCGCGGCGCAGCTCGGGGTCGGTGACGCCCAGGGTGGCGGCGCGGCGCCAGGCCGCGCTGCGCGGCGGGCGCGGGGCGGCGGCGCCCTGTTGCCGGTCGAAGGCGTCCAGCGGCTCCAGGGCGGCGAACACGGCGTCGGCGGCCACCGGGTCGTCCAGCAGCGCGGCGACCAGCGCGGTGACCACCATCCAGCCGTCCCCGGGCTGGGCGTCGATCATCCGCAGCTCCAGGTGGCCGCGCGGGCGCACCGGCGGGAACAGGGTGGTGCAGTGGTACTCCAAGTCGGCCAGCGTGGGCGGGCGTTCGCCACCGCCACGGATCCAGTCACGGAAGGTCAGGTCGGGCGGGGCCGTCCAGGGCAGGCCCTCCGGCCTCTGCACGCACAGGACTTGGGCGTCCAGCACGTACCGGGCCCAGGCCTCGCGCGGGTCGCCGTGGTCCGGCTCGGGGGCGAGGGTGCGGGTCGGGTCCATCCGGGACCAGACGGTCTGCCGGGTGGACCGGTGGCCGGTCGGCTTGCCGTCCAGGAGCGGGGAGTTGGCGAAGGCGGCGACCAGCACCGGGCCCAGCCGGTGGACCAGCTGCCAGCGTCGTTCGGCCGCGTGCGGACCGTCCGTGTCGCCGGCGTCCAGGCACACCTGAACGGAGGCGGTACCGGTCATCATGACCCGGCCCCAGGGGCCGGCCGAGTCGAAGAAACGCTCCATCGCGAGGTAGCGGGGGTGGTCCAGCACCATCCGGCGGGGGCGGGCGAGTGGATCCGTGCCGGTGCCGGTGAGTCGCAGGCCCTGGGCCGCGAAGGCGGCCCGCAGGGCGGTCAGATCGCGACGGGTGTCGTCGACGCAGGCCAGGAGGCCGGTAGCGGGCGGGGAGCTGAGCTCGACCTGTCCGCCGGGTTCGAGCGTGAGACGCGAACCGGAGGGGAGCGAGGTGCCGTCGGGGCCGCCGAGGGGCAGCGACTCCAGCGCGGCGTGGAGCAGTTCCGGCTGGACGGGACGGGTGGGACATCGGTCGTCATGGACGAACCACTCGACCTCGACACCCACCAGGCTGGGGGGTCCGATCTTGAAACAGACGCCCGACACGTGGCTGCGCGCCCCCGATTCGGTCAGCGGGGTCACCCCCGTGGGGGGCGGTGGTGCGCTCTGCCTGTCGGGCGGAGTGGTGCGGGATGTCGGTATCACCGGACTCACCATCCTCGGGATCACGATTGCGGCCCGGTCTACCCTGCCCAGTCTGATACGGAGCATGCGGGGCCGCTTCGCAAATATCGCGTGAATGTTCGTTTCGGCAGGTCAGGGACGTGGCGATCGGGTGAATGCGGGGGCTCGGGAGTGCCTCCGCCGGGGGTGCCGGCGGCGTTTTCGACAGGGGCACATGCCCCGGTCACAGCCGGTCCAGTCGCTCCAGCACGGTGTCCAGCACGGGGCCCGGCAGGGCGTAGTTGAGGCGTAGTGAGCCCGCGCCGCCCGGGCCGAACTCGGCGCCGTCGGAGGCCTCCAGGCCGCAGCGCTCCAGCAGCGCCGCACGGGCGGTCGCGGGTGGCAGGCCGAGGGCGGCGGCGTCCAGCCAGAGCAGGTAGGAGGCCCGCGCGGGGGAGCGGACGGCGGGGCCGAGGCGCTCGGTGAGCCGGGTGCGGGCGGCGGCGAGGTGGGCGAGCAGCGCGTCCAGCCAGGGGCCGCCCTCGGCCAGGGCGGCCCGCTGCACGGTCTGCTCCAGCAGGCCGCCCTCCCAGAGGCCGTAGCCGGCCAGGGTGTCGGTGAGGCGGGCGCGCAGCCCGGGATCGGGGACGAGGGCGAAACTGCTGGGGATGCCGGAGCAGTTGAAGGTCTTGCCGACCGAGTTCAGGGTGACGACGCGGTGCCGCACGGCGGGGTCGGCGGTGGTGACGGCGACGGGGTGGGCCAGGCCGGGATGGGTGAGGTCGCCGTGCACCTCGTCCGAGACCAGCAGTGCGCCGCTGTCCGCCGCCCACCCGGCGAGGCCGCGCACGTAGCCGGTCGGCCACACCGTGCCGGAGGGGTTGTGCGGGTTGCTCAGCAGCACGGCGGCGGCGGGGCGGGGGAGCGGGCCGCGCGGGGAGCGGTAGCCGGTGTTCGGGCCGAGGTGCAGCGGCAGTTCGCGGTACGGGAGGCCGGCGGCGCGGCAGAGCTGGGCGAAGCCGCCCCACTCGGGGGTGGGGAAGAGGACGGGGGCCTGGGGATGGGCGGCGTCGCTCCGTACGGTCTCCAGGAGGAGGCGCAGGGTGGTGCGCGGGCCGCAGGGGAGAAGCAGGACCCAGTCGGGATCCACCTCGGCGCCGTGCCGGGCGCGGTACCAGTCGGCGACCAGGGTCCGCCCGGCCGGGTCGCAGACGGTGTAGCCGTACGCGCGGTGGCGGGCGCGTCGTTCCAGTGCCTCGGCGACGGCGGGCGGGCCGGGCAGGTCCATGTCCGCCAGGCCCATCGGGATCACGCCGGGGGCGGCGGCCCGGGCCCACTTGCTGCTGCCGGTGGCGGTGCGGTCGAAGGGGGCGTCGAAGGCGAAGGGGGAGACGGGCGGGCCGCTGACAGCTGACAGATTTCGAAAGCTGTCAGCTGTTCGCTGAAAGTTGTCAGCTGTCATCTGTTCGCTGCCTCTCGTCCGCCGCCGCCCGCCAGGTAGGCCGCCAGCCCCCGGCGCCCCCGGCGCATCATCACCGCGTGGTTGGCCCGGAACAGCGGGTGCAGCGGCAGCGCGAGGCGTCGCAGCAGCGCTCTGCCCGGCCGGGTGTCCTCCTCGAACAGCACCCGGCACCCCGCGCCGCCCGGCCCGTCCGCCGTGACGGTGAACCGCGACCACCCGTCGAGGTCGCCCCGCATCACCGCCTCCAGCACCCCGGCCGCCGGGTCGCGCCGGCGCGTCTCCAGGCCGATCACCAGCCGGTACGGCAGCAGCGCGCGGATCACCACCTCTCCGGAATCCGGTCCGGTCTCCCGGGTCTCGCGGATCTCCGGCCACCACAGCGGGTAGCTCCGGACGTCCTCCAGCGCCGCGTACACCGCCGACGCGGGTGCCGCGAGCCGCCACACGCCCCGGAAGCGGTAGTGGTTGGGATCCACGGGCCCACCCTAGTCGGGCGCCCGCTGCCCGTGGGGCGAACGGGGGCGGCCGGACGCCGAGTTGGCGTCCGTGGGCCGTATCCCCGCCGCTCGACGCTCCTCGGCAGGGAGCGAACGCCCGGTAAATTCAGGGCAAAGGGCGCAGATCGCAGGGAAGCGTGCACTCCGCTTGCACCCGTTCGGGGTGCGGGGGAGGATCTTGTGTGCTTGTAGTCTCATCAGTCACGGCAGCATCCCCAGGCGCTGCACCCCCGGAACCGGAGTGAAGGAGTCACAGGCATGCGGCGACCGAGCTGGGTACCGGAAGGTACGGACCTGGACAAACCGAACGCCGCGCGGGTCTACGACTACTACCTCGGGGGCTCGCACAACTTCGAGGTCGACCGGGAGATGGCCCGCAAGGCGCTCGCCCTGTGGCCCGAGCTGCCCCAGATCATGCGCTCCAACCGGGCCTTCCTGCGCCGCGCCGTGACCTTCCTCGCCGAGCAGGGCATCACCCGCTTCCTGGACATCGGCTCCGGCATCCCCACCTTCGGCGCCGTGCACGAGATCGTCCGCGCGATCCGCCCCGGCGCGAAGGTCGTCTACGTGGACCGCGACCCGGTCGCCGTCGCCCACAGCCGCCTGCTGCTGGAGGGCGACCCGGACAGCTCCGTCGTCCAGGCCGACCTGCGCGACGTCGAGGACCTGCTGAGCCGCCCCGAGGTGGCCGCACTGCTGGCCGAGGGCGAGCCGGTGGCCGTCCTGCTGGTGGCCGTCGCCCACTTCGTCAGCGACGATGAGGACCCCTGGAAGCTGACCGGCACGATCCGCGACCGGCTCCCGGCCGGCAGCGCGCTGGCCCTCTCGCACGCCTCCCTGGAGGCCCGCCCGGACCAGGCCGAGGACCACCAGAACCTCTACCGGATGACCCCGACCCCACTGACCATGCGCACCAACGAGCAGGTCACCGCCATGTTCGCCGGCTTCGAGCTGGTCGAGCCCGGCGTGGTTCCGCTGCCGTGGTGGCGACCGGACCAGCCGGGCACGGTCGGCGAGCACCCCGAGCGGATCGCCGGAGTGGCGGGCGTGGGGTTCCGCCCTTGAACGGTCGCACCGGGCGTGCAACCGGCGGCCGTACGCCCCGCGAGACGGCCGCCGGGCGCCCGGCCCTGCGCACCACCGGACCCGGAACGCCCAGCAGCACGCGACGCAGAACCGGGGCGGCCGGATGAGCGGCGCGACCCCGGTGGACGGCAGCGCCGAGCGGTTCCACGAGGACTGGTCCCGGCTGCTCTCCGCCGACCACGGCATCGCCGTCCACCCCGGCCTGCTCGGCCGACTGGTCGCGCGCACCGCCGCGCTGCTGCACCGAGCCCAGCAGGACGAGCCCTTCCAGCCCCGGCTGGCCGCCCAGGCCGGCGCCGAACTGGTCGACGCGCACTTCACCGACCCCGTCCTGCTCGCCCGCGCGGTCGAACTGCTGCAGTCCCAGCCGATCGGCGACGACCGCGGTCCCGCCCTCACCGGCGCCTTCGCGGCCGGCTGGGCGAACGCCCTGCGCGAGCGCACGCTGCGCGAGCAGGAGGCCATCCGCACCGCCGCCGACGCCGCCCGCAAGGAGGCCGAACGCGCCCTGCGCGCCTCCGAGGCCAGGTTCCGCGCCCTGTTCGAGAGCGCCGCGATCGGCATCGGCATCGGCGACACCGACGGCAACATCATGGCCGTAAACAAGGCCCTGCAGGACCTGTTCGGCGCGGGCCCGGCGGACATGATCGGCCGCCGGGTCGGCGACCTCGTCCACCCCGAGGACACCCCGGGCGTCTGGGAGGCGTACGAGGAACTGATCAGCGGCAAGCGCGAGTACTTCCAGTTCGACAAGCCGTACTACCGCCAGGACGGCGAGGTGATCTGGACCCACCTGACCGTCTCGCTGATCCGCGACGACGATGGCGTCCCGCAGTACCAGGTCGCGATGCTGGAGGACGTCACTGACCGCTACCGGCTCCAGGAGCGGCTGCGCCACCAGGCCACCCACGACCCGCTGACCGGCCTGCCCAACCGTGCCGCCTTCTTCGAACGGCTGGAGAAGCTCTTCGAGGACCCGGAGCCGGGCGCCCGCTTCGGCCTCTGCTACGTCGACCTCGACGGCTTCAAGGTGGTCAACGACAGCCTCGGCCACGACATGGGCGACCAGCTGCTGTCCGCCGTCGCCGCCCGGCTGAAGGCCGCCCTCACCCCGCTCGGCCACCTGGTCGCCCGGCTCGGCGGCGACGAGTTCGTCGTCCTGCTGGAGAATTGCCGCGGCGAGCAGGAGGCGGTGGCCGCCGCCAAGACCGTGCTCAAGGCGTTGGCCGGACCGGTGCTGATCGGCGACCACAAGCTCGCCGTCGGCGCCAGCGTCGGTGTGCTGGAGCGGCGGGTGTCCACCACCACCCCCGGCGCCGCCGTCCGGGCCGCCGACCTGACGCTGTACCGCGCCAAGGAGGCCGGCCGCGGCCGCTGGACGCTGTTCGACCCCAAGGAGAACGCTCGCGCGGTCAGCCGCTACGCGGTGTCCGTCCGGATGCCGGCCGCCCTGGACCGCGGCGAGTTCTTCATCGACTACCAGCCGCTCTACCGCCTCGCCGACGGCCGGATGGCCGCCGTGGAGGCGCTGGTGCGCTGGCGCCACCCACAGCTCGGCGTGCTCGGCCCGGACGAGTTCGTCACCACCGCCGAGGAGACCGGGCTGATCATGCCGCTCGGCCGCTGGGTGCTGGAGCAGGCCTGCGGCCAGGCCGCGGAGTGGATCAAGCAGTACGGCGACGCCGCACCGCAGTTGAACGTCAACCTGGCGGTACGGCAGGCGCGCAGCGCCGCGCTGGTCAACGACCTCGGCAGGATCCTGGACAGCACCGGCCTGGACCCGGCCCGGCTGCAGCTGGAGATCACCGAGTCGACCGTGGTCGGCCCCGAGGACGAGGCGCTGCGCACCCTGCACGGGCTGGTCGATCTCGGGGTGTCGCTGGCGGTGGACGATTTCGGCACCGGCTGGTCCAACCTCGCCTACCTGCGCGACCTGCCGGTCTCCGGGCTGAAGATCGCCGGTTCCTTCGTCGGCGACCTGCACGACCCGGCGAAGGACGGGGCCACCGGGTGGCGGATCGTCAGCGGCCTGGTGTCGATGGCGCACGCGCTCGGACTGAACGTCACCGCCGAGGGCGTGGAGACCCGCAAGGACGCCGAGCGGCTGCGTGAGATGGGCTGCGACTGGGCGCAGGGCTGGCACTTCGGCCGCCCGGTGCGGCCCGTCGAGATCGCCCGCCGGATCGTCGAGGAGCCGAAGGGGCGCCCGGTCGAGCAGGGGTGATCCCCGGGCCCCCGTTCCCGGCCCTGGCCCGCGGCCTCCTTCCCGGCCTTCCTTCCCGGCCTTCCTTCCCGGCCCTCCTTTCCGGCCTTCCCTCCCGGCCTCCCCTCCCAGCCCTCGTGCCGGTCCGGCAACCGTTCCGGAAGCGTTGCGGAAAGCGCCCTGCAGCCCTGCCCGGTATGCGGGATGATGACGCGTCAAAATCACCACCCGGCACCGGTGCGCCCGTGGTCACGGCCTTCGCACCGGCCCCGGGGAGCGGGGAGGGGGCGCCGCCATGGGCGCAACGGAGGACGCCGGTCCGGTCGGGGAGGACCGACGCCAGGGAGCGCCGGGGGAGCCGCCGCGGACCAGGGTGGACTGGGGGTCGCGGGAGCGGGGCTCGCGGTTCCGGGGGTCGTGGGACCGGCGGCGCGGTGCGCGGGGTGGTGCGGAGGCCGGCGCGGAACGGGCGTCCCGGCTCGCCACCCAGCGGACCGCAGCGGTGGACCCGGAGGCCGCGACCCGGAGGATGCCCGGACCCCGCCACGACCCGGAGGCCGCGACCAGGGTCCGGCCCGGCGCCCCGGGCCGGTTCGACCCGGACGCCGACACCGAGGTCGTACGGCCCCGGTCCGCCCAGGGCCCGTCCTGGCAGGACAACATCGGCCCCGGACCCAGCCCGGCCGGCGGTCCCGGCTCGGTTGGTGGTCCCGGTTCGGCCAGCGGACCCAGTCCGGCCGGCGGTCCGGAACCCGTCGGTGGTGCCTCCCCGGGCGGCGCCTTCACCGCGCACGGCGACCCGTCCGAGGACGGCTTCCCCGACGCCCTGCGGGCCCGCTTCACTCCGCTGGGCAAGGCGGGCGCCGGTGCCGAGGGCACGGTCTGGTACGTCCGGCGCACCGACGGCGGCGCCGACGCCGCGGTCAAGGTGTCCGTCGTCGGCCAGCCGATGGATCACGACCTGCTCGCCCACCTGCGCAACGACGGCTTCCGGAGGCACGTCCCGCACCTGATCGACTTCGGTCGGGTCCGCCACCACGGCGCGCTGGTCGACTGGGTGGCGATGGAGTACCTGCCGGTCACCCTCTCCGCACACGTCGCCGCCCTGCGCCGCAGCGGTGCCCACACCGACCCGCGGACGGTCGAGCAGATCGTCTACGAGCTGGTCTCGCTGCTGGAGTTCTGGCAGCGGCGGATCCAGCGCAACCCGCTGGACTTCAAGCCCGCCAACATCCTGGTCCGGCCCGGCCGCGGGCCCGGGGAGTTCGTGATCGCCGACTTCGGCGGCGTCGACCGGCTCACCGACAGCCGCCGCTTCACCTCCGCGATGATGGTCACCGTCGCCTACATGGCCCCCGAGCAGCTGGCCGGCAAGAACCACGAGGCCGGGCCCTGGTGGGGGCTCGGCAACGTGCTGTACGAGCTGTTCGTCGGCCGCCCACGGTTCGTCGGCGCGGACGGCGAGCGGGCCGCCGACCACGACCTGGAGCTGGAACTGGTCATGGGTGAGGAGGTGGATCTCACCGCGGTCACCGACCAGCGCCAACTGCTGCTGCTCCAGGGCCTGTTCACCAAGAAGCCGGAGGACCGCTGGACCGCCCCGGAGGTCCGCAGCTGGCTGGCCGGCGGCAGCCCGGAGGTGGTGCGGCGCCGCCCGCAGGCCCGTCGGCCGATCACCTTCCTCGGCGACCCGTTCACCGATCCGGTCCGGCTCACCGAGGTGCTGCTGCGCAACTCCGGTGCGGCGGCGCGCTGGCTGGCGGCGGTGGGGGCGGAGCGGCTGCGCGACTGGCTGCGCGACGAGGTCAAGGACTCCGTGTTCGACCTGCACTACCTCACCGACGTGGTCCGCGCGCCCGGCTCCCGGCGCGAGTCCGTGGCCGGCATCGCCGTGCTCGCCCTCGGCGCGGCCTACGTGCCGTCCGCCGTGCCGCACTACCGCGACCGGCCGGTCGACCCGGCCGGACTGGAGCGCATCGCCACCGAACCGGACGGCGCCGCCCTCGTCGACGAACTGGTCCGCGGCGGCGCCCCGGCGGTCGCGGCGCGCTACGACTGCTTCCACCCCGAGTGCTCCGGCGAGCACTGCTCGCGGCTGCTCGCCCTGGCGGCGCTTCCGGACGTGCTCGCCGAGGTGGAGCGCACGGCCCGTACGGTCGGCGGCGGCCGGCGCGGTGACGGCGGGCTCAGCCCGGAGGAGCGGGAGGAGGCGCACCGGCTGGCGGTCTGGCTGAGCATCCGCCCGGAGGAGCGGTACCGGCTGCTCGGCCGGCTCTCCCCGCTGCCCGCCGCGCTGCACCGGCTGCCGCTGCCCGTACGGGTGTCGGAGCTCGCCGCGGTGGTCGCGGCGGCGGTGGTGGACGGGGCGCTGACGGCAAGTGCAGGGGCGCGTACGGCGGCGCGCTCGGCTGCTCGCCGGCCGGCGCCCGACCCGGAGGCGGCCACCCCGCGGGACGTGGTGCGCCGCCGCTGGTCGGCGCTGCGGCGGCGGGCGGTGGGGGCCGACCAGGGGCAGGTCGCCGGGCGGGCGGCGATGGTGGCCGCGGAAGCGCTGCGACGGCGCGGCCGCGGGCGGGCCGAGCGGCCCGAGCCGGAGGCGGGCGTGCTGCGGGAGGGGCGGGCGCGGGCCGGGCGGGCGGCCCGGCTGTGGCGGGAGCGGCGCCGACGGCCGCCAGTGGACTGGTCGGCCCGGCTGCGGCTCTGGTGGCCGTACGCCCGCACCATGCTGCCGCGCCGGGTGGCGGCGGTCGCGCTGCTGGTGGTGGGCCTGGGGCTGCTGCTGTGGTCGGGGGCGGTGCTGCGCCTCCCGGTCGAGACCGGGCACCAGCTCGACCTCTCACCGGACCTGTTCGGCGGGCCGCTGCACTCCGCCGGGAAGCGCGCGGCCGAGCAGGTGGTCGGCAAACTGGGCGCGGCCTTCGTGGCGGCAGCCGTGCTCGCCTTCTTCCCGGCCCGGGTCGGGTTCGGCACGGCCCTGCTGACCGGCGTGGGCGCCCTCACTATCGGCTACCTGCGGCTCGGACCGCCGATGACGGCGGTGGAGGCGCCGCAGCCGGTGGCCGACCGGGTGGTCATGTTCGAGGGCGGGATGGGGAGTTGGGCCGGGATCGCGGCGGTGATCGCGATCGTGGTGGCCTTCGTGCTGATCGAGCGGGCGTGCGACCGGCTGCTCAAGCCGGCCCAGCGGGCCCGGCGGCAGGTCCGGGAGGGCTGGCGGGACCTCGACCGGCGCGCCGCGCGGGCCGCGGGGCAGCCGATGCCGACGGCGGCCGTCGCCGGGGCGTGGCGGACGGGCCGGGCGGGGACGCGGGACCGGCTGTGGTTCGCGCTCGGCAGCACCGGGGTGCTGGTGCTGCTGCTGTGGGCGGCGGTGGAGGTGCGGCTCGCCTCCACCGGGGTGCACCGGACGCCGGACTCCTGGGGAACCGGCCAGACCGGTGCGTCCTACCAGGCCGGGTTCGTCATCCTGCTGGCGGCGGTGTCGCTGCTGAGCACCCTCGGGACGCCGGTCACCGCGCGGGTGCTGTTCGTCGTCTGGATCCTCGGGACGCTGTTCCTGGGCGCGTGGCCCGGGGCGTTGGGCCCGGTGGAGGCGCTGCGGATCCCGGTGTTCGAGGGACTGTTCGGCGCGGTCGCGGACTGGTGGGGGCACGGTGCGTTCTGGGCCGCACTGCTGGTGGCGCTGCCGCTGGCGGCGTACGGGGTGTTGCGCACGGTGCGGGGGCGGGCGGCTGGCTGACGGATGACGGGTAACAGGTAACAGCAGACAGATTTCGAAATCTGTTATCTGTCTCCTATCATCTGTTGTCTGTCGGCCGTCACCCGTTCGCCGCGGGCCGGCCGCCGCAGGCTGGGTTCAGCCCACAAGCCGGGAGAGCTCGATCGAGTGCCCGGTCCGCTCCACCTTCGCCGTCAGGTACCGGACGTTGCTCGCCGACAGGTGGACGCCGGTCGGCACCCGCCGCCGCACGGTGACGCCGAGCCCGGCCAACTGCGCTGCCTTGTCCGGATTGTTGCTCAGCAGGTCGACGCCGTCGATGCCGAGCGTGGCGAGCATCTGGGCGGCCGCGGTGTAGTCCCGGCCGTCCTCGGGCAGGCCCAACGCGGTGTTGGCGTCGTACGTGTCCAAACCGGAGTCCTGCAGGGCATAGGCATCGAGCTTGTTGTACAGCCCGATGCCCCGGCCCTCCTGGCGCAGGTAGAGCAGGTAGCCGCCGGCCTCGCTGATCAGCTCCACCGACTCGCGCAGCTGCGGGCCGCAGTCGCAGCGGTCCGAGCCGAAGACGTCGCCAGTCAGGCACTCGGAGTGCAGCCGCACCAGCGGCGTCCCGCCGTCCGGGACCGTGCCGAGGGCGAGCGCCAGATGCTCGGCGCCGTCGGCGAGGTCGTGGAAGGTGAAGACCTCCGCCTCGGCGCGGTAGCCGTCGGGGAAGGTCAGCGGGATGCGCACACGCGAGCGCACCGTGGCGGAGCCGGGCTGCGGCATGGGTGGGCCTCCGTCGATCGGGGGGGTGGACCGGGTTGGATCGGTTGGATCCGAATGGATCGGATGTTGACCGTACTCGGTTGTTCCAATTTGAACAACTGGATACGGGTGGTGCCCGGCTCAGCACCGGAGGCGCACAACACCCCACCCGCCCCATCTGTTCCCGCGGGCACACCGACGTCCCGGCCGGTGACATCGGCGTCGGCGGCCGGGAGATCGGCTACCTGTTCGGCCAGTACAAGCGGATCACCAACCGCTCGCGCGACTCCTGGACCTTCGAGCGCACCGAGGAGCGGCTGGCCGGGATCATGAAGCACATCCACGACTCCTGCTTCACCACCGCCGAGCGCTACGGGCACCCGGGCGACTACGTGGTGGGCGCGAACATCCCGGGCTTCGAACTGGTCGCGGACGCGATGCTGGCCCAGGGTCTGGTCTGAGCCCCTCCTCCTGCCGGTCACCCGGCGATCGGCACCCGACCGCAACGGGCACCGATCGTCGGGTGCGGCAGAGTGGGTCCTTCCTACGGTAGTGATCAGCAAGGGAAGGACGGGTTCGGCGTGCTGGAGCACCTGAACCGGGCGATGGAGCACATCGAACGGAACCTGGACCAGGAGATCGACGTGGCCGAGCTGGCGCGGATCGCGATAACGTCGGAGTACCACTTCCGGCGGCTGTTCTCGATGCTCGCCGGGATACCGCTGTCGGAGTACGTACGACGCCGGCGGCTGACCGTCGCCGGGGCCGAAGTGCTCGACGGCGAACGGACGTTGCTCGACATCGCGGTCCGGTACGGGTACACCTCGGGCGAGGCGTTCGCCCGGGCGTTCCGGTCGATGCACGGGGTCGGGCCGGGGGAGGCCCGGCGTGACGGTGCGGTGCTCACCTCCCAGCCCCGGATGTCCTTCCGACTCATCGTGGAGGGAAGTAGCAGCATGGAATACCGGATCGTCGAGAAGCCGGACTTCCGGATCGTCGGCCGGAAGGCCCGGGTGCCCCTGATCTACCTGGGCGTCAACCCGCACATCGCTGAGTTCATCAAGGGGCTCGGCACGGAGACCGTCGAGCGGATCACGGCCCTGACCGGCAAGGACCCGCTCGGCATCGTCTCGGTGACCGACGACTTCTCGCCCAACCGCGAGGAGGGCTCCGAACTCGACTACTGGCACGCGGTGGTGGCGCGTGAGGACGCCGTCGTCCCGGACGACCTGGAGGTCCTGAACGTCCCGGCCGGGACCTGGGCCGTGTTCACCAACAAGGGGGCGTTCCCGCAGGCGCTGCAGGAGATGTGGGGGGACGTGGCCAGCCAGTGGTTCCCGTCCAACCCGTACGAGGCCCGGCCGGGCCCGGAGGTCCTGAAGACCCGCTTCGTCCCGGGGACGGGCGACGCCGAGGCGGAGCTCTGGATTCCGGTCGCGCGGACCGCGCGCGGGTGACGGCGGACCGGTGGCGGCGGACAGATGACAGCGAACAGATAACAGCAAACAGATAACAGCGGACAGCTGACAGATTTCGAAATCTGTCAGCTGCCCGCTGTCGATTGTTCGCCCACCCCCGTTCGGCCCACCAGCGCCCGCCCCCACCCCGCCCCGCCCCGCATGCTGGGGCGGGGGGGCAGGGGCCGCAGGCCGCTATCCGAGGAGTGGGATCACCGATGGCCAAGGCATTCGGCTTCGTCGACTACGGCGGACCGGAGATGCAGGAGTTCCTCGACCGTCCGGTACTCGCCCCCGGCCCCGGCCAGCTGGCGATCACCGTCCGGGTCGCCGGGGTGAACCCGGTTGACTGGAAGATCCGCCGGGGCTACCTCGGCCGCGAGCGCGAACTCCCCGCCGTCATGGGCCAGGAGGCCGCCGGAGTGGTGCAGCAGGTCGGCCCCGGAGTCACCGGATTCACCCCGGGCGACGAGGTGTTCGGCCTCACCGCCGCCGGGGGCTTCGCCGAACAGACCCTGCTGCGGGCCAAGTTGAGTGCCCTCAAGCCCGAGGCCGTCGGCTTCGACCGGGCCGCCGTGCTCGGCGTCTCGGTCGCCACCGCCGACGACGCCCTGCGCCAACTCGCCCTCGGCGCCGGCCGGACACTGCTGATCCTCGGCATCGCCGGCGGGGTCGGCAGCGCCGCCGCCCAGATCGCCCGCAGCCGGGGCCTGAACGTGCTCGGCACCGCGAGTGACGGCAACCGCTCGTACGTGGAGTCCCTCGGTGCGACCCAGGTCCGCTACGGCGACGGCGTCGCCGAGCGGATCGCCGCGGCCGCCCCCGAGGGCGTCGACGCCATCCTCGACCTGATCGGCGGCGACGCCCTGCGCGCCGTGGCCGCCGTTCGCACCGACCGCACCGAGCTGGTCAGCACCGCCGACCCCGCCACCGTCGCCGAGCTCGGCGGCCGTCCCGTCGCCCGGTCGACCACCTCGGAGACCCTCGCCGCGCTCGCCGCCCTGGTCGCCGCCGGCGACCTCGACCCGCACATCACCGGCCGCTACCCGCTCGCCCGGGCCGCCGAGGCGATCGCCGCGGTCGAGTCCGGGCACGTCCGCGGCAAAGTCGTCATCGAAGTCACCTGACAGTCAACAAGGTTGACGAGCCATCAGTCACAATCCCCGACAGTCCAGAGAGTCAGAGCCATGAAGCAGACCTCCGTCACCACCAACGCCCCCTGCTGGGTCGAGCTGGGCACCGACGACCCGCCCGCCGCCCGGACCTTCTACACCGAACTGTTCGGCTGGCGCCCCGACAGCGAAGTCCGCCCCGAGGCCGAGGGCTACACCCAGATGTTCCTCGGCGACGCCCCGGCCGCCGCCGTCACCCCGCGGTACGCGCCGCAGCAGCCGACGGCCTGGACGGTCGCCTTCGCGGTCGCCGACGCCGAGGTCACCGCGGCGAAGATCAAGGCCGCCGGTGGCAAGATCCTCAAGGAGCCCACCGACGTGCTCGACCACGGCCGCTTCTCGGTGGCCGCCGACCCGTCCGGCGCGGTCTTCATCCTCTGGCAGGCCCGCGGCTTCAAAGGCGCCGGGGTGTTCAACGAGCCCGGCTCGCTCGGCTGGGTGGAACTGGCCACCCGGGACGCGGCCGACGCGAGGGCCTTCTACCCGCAGGTCTTCGGCTGGTCCGTCGCGCCGTCCGAGCACTACACCCAGTGGGGCCTGGACGGCCAGGACTTCGGCGGCATGCTGGTGATGGACGACCGCTTCCCGCCCCAGGTGCCGCCGCACTGGCTGCCGTACTTCTCGGTCGTCGACGCCGACAACACCGTCAGCCGGGCGGTCGCCATGGGCGGGGACGTGCTGATGCCCGCCGTCTCCATGCAGGGCGGCCGGCGGATCGCCGTGCTGCGCGACCCCCAGGGCGCCGCCTTCGGCATCTACCGCGACGCTACGGAGGGCTGACGGGGAGCGCTGAACGGAGGGCCGAGCGGGGGCAGAGCTGAACGGAGAGCTGAACGGAGAGCTGAACGGAGAGCTGAACGGAGAGCTGAACGGAGGGCCGAGCGGGAGCAGCGCTAGACGGAGGGCCGAGCGCCCGGCCCGGCCGTCTGCCGGGGGCCGCGCGAACGCCGGGCGGACACCGCCGCGCCCGCCGTGACCAGCAGCGCGCCGATCGGCACCACGTCGCCGATCCGGTCGTACCAGGTCACCGTCCCGGGCGCGGTGAGCGGCAGCCGTACGGTCAGCGTGCCGGTGCCGTCGGTGCCCAGTCGGGCCAGCTCCCGGCCCTGGGCGTCGAAGGCCGCGGAGACCCCGGTCAGCGATGCCTGGACGGCCGGGCGCCCGGTCTCGGCGGCCCGGATCGCCGCCAGCGAGACGTGCTGCTCGGGCGCCCAGGTGTGCTGGAAGGTCGAGGTCGAGGACTGGTAGACCAGCACCCGGGCGCCGTCCCGGGCCGCCGTTCGCGCCATGTCCGGGAAGGCCGACTCGAAGCAGATCAGCGCGCCGACCGGCAGTGGTCGGCCCGAGCGGTCGGTGGCCGGCAGCACGTGGAAGGCGGTGCCGGGCGCCCGGTTCTCGCCGGCCGCCCGGCTGACCCCGGCGATCCAGCCGAGCACCGGTCGCAGCGGGATGTACTCGCCGAAGGGCACCAGCCGGATCTTGCGGTAGCGGTCCACCACCCCCGCCGGGGAGACCAGCACCGCGTCCTTGGAGATCCGCCCGTCGGCCTTGCGGGCGTCCTCCCCAGCCATCACCTCGGCGCCGGTGGTGGCGGAGAGCCGGCGCAGTTCGTCCAGTGCGGCCGGATTGCGGTCCAGATCGGCGGTGGTGCTGCTCTCGCCCCACACCACCAGGTCCACCGGCTGCCCGACCAGGGCGGCGGTGTCCCGCGCGCTCGCGTCGAACCGGGCCTGCGGGTCCTCGACGATGCCGGGCTGGACCAGCGCCACCGTCACCGCCCCGGCCCCCACCGGCGCCGGGCGCAGCGCGAACAGCAGCGGACCGGTGGCCAGCATCAGGACGGTCACCAGCGCCGCCGCCGCCCGGGGCCGCCAGTGCACCGCGGTCAGCGCGATCAGCACACCGGTGTTCACCGCCGCCACCGCCGCGCTGACCAGCCAGATCCCGCCCGCGGAGGCCAGCCCGAGGATCGCCGGGTGCTGCCACTGGGTGGCGCCGAGCAACGCCCACGGCCCGCCGAGCGCGTGCCAGGACCGCGCGTACTCGGTGGCCACCCACACCGCCGGGACGACCAGCAGCGCGAGTAGCGCCCGACGGGTGGTCAGCGGCGGGTGCAGCAGGCGGTGCACCGCGTACCCGACCACGGCCTGCAGCGCCCCGAACAGCGCCGCGAGCACCGGCAGCGCCGGCCCGATCGACGGCACCAGCCAGTACATCGCGGTCAGGATGAACCCGGCCCCGAACCACCACCCGCGTACCGCCGCCTCCCGCCCCGACGGCGCCCGTTGCATCAGCAGCAGCCCCGGGACCAGCGCGACCCAGGCCAGCCACGCCTGCCCCGGCGCCGGGAACGCCACCACCGGCACGGCCCCGGCCCCCAGCGCCCCGAGTCGTGTCCGGTACCGGTGCGGCGCGCGCGACTGCCGCTCCTCCGTGGGGGTCGTGCTCAGGGCTGGGCTGGCGGGAGCGATGCGGCGCGACATGCCCCGTATTGTCCGCTCGGGCGGCGGCCGGTGCCAGATGGCGTCACGCGCGGTTGACGCCGGTCCTCGGAGGGGTCATGACGACGGCGGCCGCCCACCCCCCCCGAGGAGGGTGGGCAGCCGCCGCTCAGCAGTCGCAGCCCAGCCGCCGCCGCTCCAGCAGTCGCCGCTCGGCAGCCGCCGTTCAGCACTCGCCGTTCAGCACTCGCCGTTCAGGCGCCGGGCCCCGGCCCTCAGCCTTCGTCGCCCTCCAGGTCGCCCTCGGTCTCCAGGAACGCGGCCTGCAGCTGCTCGATCAGCTCCGGGTCCGGCTGCTCCCACAGCCCGCGGCTCGCCGCCTCCAGCAGTCGCTCGCTGATCCCGTGCAGCGCCCACGGGTTGGCGCCCGCCAGGAACTCGCGGTTGACCGGGTCGAGGACGTACTCCTGGGTCAGCTTCTCGTACATCCAGTCCGCGACCACGCCCGTCGTGGCGTCGTAGCCGAACAGGTAGTCGACCGTCGCGGCCATCTCGAAGGCGCCCTTGTAGCCGTGGCGGCGCATCGCCTCGATCCAGCGCGGGTTGACCACTCGCGCGCGGAAGACGCGGGCGGCCTCCTCGGTCAGGGTGCGGGTACGGACCGTCTCCGGGCGGGTCGAGTCGCCGATGTAGGCGGTCGGGGCCTTGCCGGTGAGGGCGCGCACGGTGGCCACCATGCCGCCGTGGTACTGGAAGTAGTCGTCCGAGTCGGCGATGTCGTGCTCGCGGGTGTCGGTGTTCTTCGCGGCGACGGTGATCCGCTTGTACGCGGTCTCCATCTCCTCGCGCGCCGGCCGGCCGTCCAGCCCGCGGCCGTACGCGTAGCCGCCCCAGACGGTGTACACCTCGGCGAGATCGGCGTCGGTGCGCCAGTCCCGGCTGTCGATCAGCTGGAGCAGGCCCGCCCCGTAGGTGCCCGGGCGGGAGCCGAAGACGCGGACGGTGGCCTTGCGCTCGTCGCCGTGCACCGCGAGGTCGGCCTGCACGTGGGCGCGGACGAAGTTGTCGGTCTCGGCCTCCTCCTGGGCGGCGGCCAGGCGCACCGCGTCGTCCAGCAGGGCGACCACGTGCGGGAAGGCGTCCCGGAAGAAGCCGGAGATGCGCAGCGTGACGTCGATGCGCGGGCGGCCGAGCTCGTCGAGCGGGATCGGCTCCAGACCGGTGACCCGGCGCGAGGCGTCGTCCCAGACCGGGCGGACGCCGAGCAGGGCGAAGGCCTCGGCGATGTCGTCGCCGGCGGTGCGCATCGCGCTGGTGCCCCAGAGCGAGAGCCCGACCGAGGGCGGGTAGGCGCCGTCGTTGTCGGCCCGGTAGCGGTCGACCAGCGAGCTCGCGAGCGCCTGGCCGGTCTCCCAGGCGAGCTTGCTGGGGACGGCCTTCGGGTCGACGGAGTAGAAGTTGCGGCCGGTCGGCAGCACGTTGACCAGGCCGCGCAGCGGGGAGCCGGACGGACCGGCCGGGACGAAGCCGCCCTGGAGCGCGTGCAGTACGGCGTCCAGCTCGTCGGTGGTTGCGGCGAGGCGCGGCACCACCTGGGTGGCGGCGAAGTCCAGCACCTCGCGGACGGCCTGCTGGATGGCCTCCGGCAGCCCGGCGGTGACCTTCTCCACGGCCTCGGGTGCCCAGTCCTCCGCCTCCATCGCCTCGACCAGCGCACGGGCCTGGGCCTCGGCCGCGTCGGTGGCGCCGAGGGTGAGGGCCGCCTCGTCCAGGCCGAGCGCCTCGCGCAGGCCGGGCAGCGCGCTGACGCCGCCCCAGATCTGCCGGGCGCGCAGGATGGCGAGCACGATGTTGACCCGGTCGGTGCCGGCCGGGGCCTGGCCGAGGACGTGCAGGCCGTCGCGGATCTGGGCGTCCTTGACCTCGCACAGCCAGCCGTCGACGTGCAGCAGGAAGTCGTCGAAGCCGTCGTCCTCGGGGCGCTCGTCCAGGCCGAGGTCGTGGTCCAGCTTGGCGGCCTGGATCAGGGTCCAGATCTGGGCGCGGATCGCGGGCAGCTTGGCCGGGTCCATCGCGGCGATGTTGGAGTGCTCGTCGAGCAGCTGCTCCAGGCGCGCGATGTCGCCGTAGGAGTCGGCGCGGGCCATCGGCGGGACGAGGTGGTCGACGAGGGTGGCGTGGGCGCGGCGCTTGGCCTGGGTGCCCTCGCCCGGGTCGTTGACCAGGAAGGGGTAGATCAGCGGGAGGTCGCCGAGGACGGCGTCCGGGCCGCACTCGGCGGACAGCGCGGCGGTCTTGCCGGGCAGCCACTCCAGGTTGCCGTGCTTGCCGAGGTGGATGACAGCGTGGGCGCCGAAGCCGCCGTCCTCCTGGGCGGCCTCGATCCAGCGGTAGGCGGCCAGGTAGTGGTGGCTCGGCGGCAGGTCGGGGTCGTGGTAGATGGCGACCGGGTTCTCGCCGAAGCCGCGCGGCGGCTGGATGAGCACCAGCAGGTTCCCGGAGCGGATCGCGGCGAGCACGATGTCGCCGTCCGGGTTCTGCGAGCGGTCGACGTACAGCTCGCCGGGGGCCGGGCCCCAGTGCTGCTCGACCTGGTCGCGCAGGCCCTGGGGGAGTGTGGCGTACCAGCGGCGGTAGTCGGCGGCGGGGATGCGGACCGGGTTGCGGGCCAGCTGGTCCTCGGTGAGCCAGTCCTGGTCGTAGCCGCCGGCGGCGATCAGGGCGTGGATGATCGCGTCGCCCTCATGACCGTCCTCGGTGCCATCGTCCAGGCCGGGCAGGTCGTTGCCGAGGTCCATGCCCTCCTCGCGCAGCCGGTGCAGCAGCCGGACGGCGCTGGCCGGGGTGTCCAGGCCGACGGCGTTGCCGACCCGGGCGTGCTTGGTCGGGTAGGCGGAGAGCACCAGGGCGAGGCGGCGTTCGGCGGCCGGGACGTAGCGCAGCCGGGCGTGGCGGACGGCGGTGCCGGCGACGCGGGCGGCGCGCTCCGGGTCGGCGGCGTAGACGGTCAGGCCGTCCTCGTCCAGCTCCTTGAAGGAGAACGGGACGGTGATCAGACGGCCGTCGAACTCCGGCACCGCGACCTGGGTGGCGGTGTCCAGCGGGGACAGGCCGTCGTCGCTGGCCTCCCACTGGGCGCGCGACCAGGTGAGGCAGAGGGCCTGCAGGATCGGGCGGTCGAGGGCGGCCAGCGCGCCGGCGTCCCAGGCCTCCTCGTCCCCGCCGGCCTGGGCGTCGGCCGGGCGGGTGCCGCCGGCGGCGAGCACGGTGGTGACGATCGCGTCGGCCGCGCCGAGTTCGGCCAGCAGCTCGGGCTCGGCGCCGCGCAGCGAGGCGCAGTAGTAGGCCCGGGGCCGGGCGCCCTGGTCCTCGATGGCCCGGCAGAGCGTCTCCACGAAGGCGGTGTTGCCGCTCATGTGGTGGGCCCGGTAGTAGAGCACGGCGACCGTCGGGCCGTCAGCGCTGCCGTTGTCGTCGCTGCGGGCTTCGCGCTCCAGCGGACCCCAGGCGGGGGCGGAGGCGGGCGGGGCGAAGCCGTGGCCGGTCAGCAGCACGGTGTCGGAGAGGAAGGCGCCCAGCTCGGCCAGGTTGGCCGCGCCGCCGTGGGCGAGGTAGGCGTGCGCCTCGGCGGCGATGCCGGCCGGGACCGTGGACAGCTCCATCAGCTGGGCGTCGGGGGCCTGCTCACCGGTCAGCACCACCACCGGGCGGGGGCCGGCCAGCAGTGCGTCCAGGCCCTCCTGCCAGGCGCGGCGCCCGCCGAGCAGACGGACCACGACCAGCTCGGTGCCCTCCAGCAGTGCGGGCAGGTCCTCGGGGGTCAGTCGGGCCGGGTTGCCGAGCCGGTACGGGACCGGGCCCGTCGAGGCGCGGGCACTGAGCAGGTCGGTGTCGGACGTCGACAGCAGCAGGATCATGCGAAGGGCCTCCCGGCCTCGTCGGTGGCCAGGATGGCCGCAGTGGTGGCCGGGGCGGCCGCGGTGGTGGCCGGGGGAACGGGCGCGGGCATGCGACAGCGCTGGTGCATTTCTGCCTTCCTCGGGGTCCGCGCCCCGGGCCGGTGGAGGACGGCGGGAGTTCCTGGCTCCCGCGGCCGACCGGCTTCCCGGTGAACCGCGGTCACAGTGGCGGGACCGCACCGGGCTTGCACCGGTTTCCTCCCCTGCGCCGTCGCTGGCGTGTGGGCGGCCCGCTGGGGACTGCCCGCCAGCATCGTACGGGGTGCGGCTGACCTGGGGGAGAGCCAGCTTCACCTCGCGCGGCGCACGGGCGGGCGCACGGTGCTCGGGGGCGGCGGATGGCGTGCCGGGCGTGCTGCCGGGTGTGACGCAGCGGACGGAGGCAAGCGATCGGATCATCTGTATGCTCGCCGCCATGCCACCGACACCCGACGCCACCGCGCCGGGCGCCGCCGTGCCCGACCGGGGGCGCGCGGACGCCTGCCCCGGTGCCCTCCGCCTGCACACCGCCGACGACGGTGGCCTCGCCCGGGTCCGGCTGCCCGGCGGTTTGCTGACGGATCGTCAGGCGATCGCGCTGGCCGAGGCGTCGCAGGCCCTGGGCGACGGGGAGTTGGAGACCACCTCGCGCGGCAACGTCCAACTCCGCGGCCTGGCCTCGGACTGCGGGGCCGAACTCGCCGAGCGACTGCGCGCCGTCGGGCTGCTGCCCTCGGACACCCACGAGCGGGTGCGCAACATCGTCGCCTCCCCGCTCGCCGGGCTGGACGCCGTCGGCCACGTCGATGTGCAGGCCTGGGTACGGGAACTGGACGCGCGGCTGTGCGCGAGCGACTGGGCGGCCGGGCTCTCCGGCAAGTTCCTGTTCGCGCTGGACGACGGGCGGGGCGACGTCGCCGCGCTCGACGCCGATGTGACATTGATCGCAGCTTCGGGTGGCGCAGCTTCGGGCAGCGGGGCTTCGGGCAGCGGGGCTACGGCCAGCGCGACTTCGGGCGGCGCGACTTCGGGCGGCCCCGCGGTGCTGCGCCTCGGACGGGCCACCCACGGACACCCGGTCGAGGCCGGGCAGGAGGTGACGGCCGTGCTGGACGCGGCCCGCGCCTTCCTGGACGCGCTGCGCGGCAGCGGCCGCAAGGCCTGGCACCTGCGCGAGGTGCCCGACCTGCTGCCGACGGGCTCCGTGCCGCTGCCGGCCACCTCCGCCGTCGCCGCCCCGGTGGGCGCGCTGCCCGGCGGGCTCTCGGTGGGCATGCGCTTCGGACGGGCGAGCGCCGCACAGTGGCGCGCGCTGGTCGCCGCCTCGGCCGGCGAACTGCGGCTGACCCCCTGGCGCGGCGCGGTGCTGCCCGGCGCTCCGGCCGACCGGCTGCCTGCGCTGGCGGCGGCCGGGTTCCGTACCGAGCCGGGCTCCGCCTGGGAGCGGGCCACCGCCTGCACCGGGCTGCCGGGCTGCGCCAAGTCGCTGGCCGACGTACGGGCCGACGCGGCCCGGGCGTTGGAGACGAGGACGGCGACGGGGACGGGGGCGGGGACGGGCGGACTGCCCGTCCACTGGTCCGGCTGTGAACGGCGCTGCGGCCATCCGGCCGGGCGGTGGGTGGACGTGATCGCCACTGGGCACGGCTACCGGGTGACGGTGAACGGGCCGACCACGACCGCGGGCGCACCCGTGGACGTGAGGTACGAGGAGATGGCCGAGGCGGTCGCCGAGGCCAGGAGGACCACGAATTGATCGAGTACGAGAAGGACGGCGCGTCCATCTACCGCCAGTCCTTTGCCACCATCCGTGCGGAGGCCGATCTGGCCGCCCTCCCGGCGGACGTCTCCCAGGTCGCGGTGCGGATGATCCACGCCTGCGGGATGACCGACCTGGTCGAGGACCTGGTGTACTCGCCCGGCGTGGTCGCCTCTGCGCGGGCTGCGCTGCACGCCGGTGCGCCCATCCTCTGCGACGTCAACATGGTCGCGAGCGGCGTCACCCGCAAGCGGCTGCCCGCCGACAACGAGGTGATCTGCACCCTCACCGACCCGTCGGTGCCCGAACTCGCCCGCGCGATGGGCAACACCCGCAGCGCGGCGGCCATGGAGCTGTGGCTGCCCCGACTGGAGGGTGCGGTGGTCGCCGTCGGCAACGCGCCGACCTCGCTGTTCCGGCTGCTGGAGATGATCGAGGCGGGCGCGCCGCGCCCGGCCGCGGTGATCGGCGTCCCGGTCGGCTTCATCGGCGCCGCCGAGTCCAAGCAGGCCCTGGCCGAACACCCCTCCGGCCTGGAGCACTTGGTGGTGCGGGGCCGGCGCGGCGGCAGTGCGATCGCCGCAGCCGCCATCAACGCGATTGCGAGCGAAGTAGAGTGACGGATCGTCAGATCACCATGGGCCGGCTGTACGGCGTCGGCCTCGGCCCCGGCGACCCGTCGCTGGTGACCGTCCGCGCGGCCGAACTCATCGGCAAGGCCGACGTGGTGGCGTACCACAGTGCCCGGCACGGCCGGTCCATCGCGCGCTCGATCGCCGAACGGTACCTGACGGGTGGGCAGATCGAGGAGAAGCTGGTCTACCCGCTCACCGTCGAGACCACCGACCACCCCGGCGGCTACCGGGGCGCGCTGGACGAGTTCTACGAGGAGGCCGCCGCCCGGCTGGCCGCCCACCTGGACGCCGGGCGCGACGTCGTGGTCCTCGCCGAGGGCGACCCGCTGTTCTACGGCTCCTACCAGCACATGCACAAGAGGCTCGCCCACCGCTACCCGACCGAGGTGGTGCCCGGCGTGACCTCGGTCAGCGCGGCGGCGGCCCGGCTCGGGCAGCCGCTGACCGAGGCGGAGGAGACGCTCACCGTCATCCCGGGCACGCTGCCCGAGGAGGAGCTGACCGCGCGGATCGCCTCCGCCGACTCCGCCGTGATCATGAAGCTGGGTCGCACCTTCCCGGCCGTCCGGCGCGCGCTGGAGCGGGCGGGCCGGCTGGACGACGCCCAGTACGTCGAGCGCGCCTTCATGGACGGGGAGCGCATCGCCCCGCTCGCCGAGGTCGACGGGGAGAGCGTCCCGTACTTCTCGGTGGCGGTGCTGCCGAGCAAGGTCGCCCCGCTGGAGCCGGCCGTACGGCTCGCGGACGGCGTGGGCAGCGTGACCGTGGTGGGCACCGGGCCGGCCGGGCCGCTCTGGCTCACCCCCGAGGCGCGCGGCGCGCTGGCCGAGGCCACCGACCTGGTCGGCTACACCACCTATCTGGACCGGGTGCCGGAGCGGCCGGGGCAGCGGCGGCACGGCTCGGACAACAAGGTGGAGTCGGAGCGCGCCGAGTTCGCCCTGGACCTCGCCCGGCGCGGGCACCGGGTCTGCGTGGTGTCCTCAGGTGACCCGGGCGTCTTCGCGATGGCCACCGCCGTGCTGGAGGTCGCCTGCGAACCGGACTACCGGGACGTGCCGGTGCGGATCGTCCCCGGGATGACCGCCGCCCACGCGGCCGCCTCCCGGGCCGGCGCCCCGCTGGGGCACGACTACGCGGTGGTGTCGCTGTCGGACCGGCTCAAGCCGTGGGGCGTGGTGGCCAAGCGGCTGCGCGCCGCGGCCGAGGCGGACCTCGTGCTCGCGCTGTACAACCCGGGCTCGAAGTCCCGCACCACCCAGGTCGGCCTGGCCCGGGACCTGCTGCTGGAGTACCGCGCACCGGAGACCCCGGTGGTGATGGCCCGCGACGTCGGCGGGCCGACCGAGCGGATCCGCGTCGTCCGGCTGGGCGAGCTGGACCCGGCGCTGGTCGACATGCGGACCATCCTGCTGATCGGTTCCTCGCAGACCCAGGCGGTCGAGCGGGGCGGCGACGTGGAGGTCGTCTGGACGCCGCGGCGGTACCCGGAGGAGTGACGGCGGACGAATGACGGATGACAGCTGACAGGTAACAGATGACAGCCAACAGATTTCATCATCTGTCGGCTGTCATCTGTGTTCCGTTCGCCGTTACCCGCCGGCCGTCACTCCCGCGCCGGGCGCCGTCACCGGGTCGGCTTGGCGATCAGCAGCTCGGTGTTGTGGTCCTGCCCGGCGCCGAGCAGGGCCGAGACCCGCCCGTTCGGGTCGTTGTACGACAGCTCGCGGTACAGCGCCGCCAGGTTGGCGTCCGAGGTGCTGCCGAAGTCCGTCGTGTACGGCGCGGAGGACTCGATCAGCGTGGTGAACAGCGACAGCGTGCCGTCCCCGTTGTCCGCGATCTCGATGATGCGGCCGTGCTGCGGGTAGTCGATGTGCGAGGCGGTGTTGATCTCCCAGAACGCCCGCTCCGGCACCGCGTGCCCGTGTGCCGTGATCTTGTTCATGTGGGTGTGCCCGTTCACCCAGGCGACCACGTTCGGGTAGCGCTGCAGCAGCGCGACCAGCTCGTTGCCGTCGTGCCGCTTCTCGAAGACGTTGCGCGGGTCCGGCAGCAGGTTGCCCATCGAGCCGCTGGTGTGGTGGCTGAAGACCATGATCACGTCGTCGGTGCTGCCGCCCGTGACCTTGTTCCCGTTGGTGTCGTACCAGTGCCCGCTGTGGTCCTTCAACTGCTGCTCCAGCCAGCGCAGTTGCGCGGTGCCGAGCGACCCGTCCGCGAACCCCGCCTGGTTGGTGGTGTCCAGGCTGATGCCGACCACCTTCTCCGAGATCCGGAAGGTGTAGTACAGCTTGCCGCTGCCCACCATGTCCGAGGTGAAGCCGTGCCCGAACGGACCGGCGCCGGTGACGGCCGGGTCCAGGTGGGCCTTGGCGAACTCCTTGAGCGTGAACGGGTGTCGGCGCTCGTCCGGGGTCACCCGGCGCACCGCCTCGCCGTTCGCGAGCAGCTTGGCGAGCAGCAGCACGGCGCCCGCCGGGTCGCGGCGCAGCGAGTCCATCAACTGGGCGGCGGTCGCGTCGTCGCAGCCCTCCAGCTTGAGACCGCCCGTGTAGAGGTCATTCAGCAGCCCGAAGTCCGGCAGCGAGCCCTCGATGCTGTCGTCGTGGTTGCCGACGGTGGTGTACCAGGGGGTCTTCAGGCCCGGCGCGTCGAAGGGCCGTCCGGCCGCGGACAGGAAGCCGGGTACCTGCGGGAAGCCCTTCGCCTTGTAGACGTCGTTGTAGGCGAGTTCGGGGTTCCAGAAGGCCGAGTTGCCGGAGTTCTGCACGCCCTCGTAACGGGTCGGGTCACCGGTGTTCTGGGCCATCCGCCCACCGCCCATGACGGTGAGGTACCAGTCGAGCTCGGCCAGCTCGTGGTTGTCGGTGTTGTCACCGGTGGCCATCACCATGCTGAACGGCATCCCGGTGTACGGGCCGCCGGACAGCGAGTTGACCCGCTCGACGAGCGCCGAGACACCACGGGCGTTCAGGGCCTCCTGCGGCCGGTAGGCGCTGTCGTTGTACTTGGCCAGGAACTCGAAACGCACCGGGGACTCGGTGTCCACCAGGTGCAGGTCGCTGAACTGGACGAAGCTGGCCAGCCCGGTGCGGCGGTCGTCCCGTCCGGAGCCCGGTGCCGCGAGCTCCCCGCGCACCACCAGCGGCCACCCCGGCCCCGCCGTCAGCCGCTTGTAGGCACCGGTGCCGGACGGCGTGGCCACCTGCTCCAAGGTCGTCCCGGCGACGTTGACCGCCCGCGCGGCCGTGGTCGCCAGCGCCTGATCCCGCCCGGCGGCCGAGGCGAGCTGCGCACCGCCCAGGGACAAGGCCGACCAGGCGGCGGCCACCGACGTACCGGTGATGAACGTACGTCGTTTCATGCCTGCCACAAAAACCCCCACATGCTGACGGCCCGGCCGGGAAGTAGCGTCCCGCCCACCGGACCTGAGTGTCATGAACCCGCTTCTGGCGGACCGCCAGATTACCCACGGGTAGCCTACGGGCGTTAGGCCCGGGCGGAGAACTCTTCGGGAACGCCGGGTCACGACCCCCTGGGTCGGCCCGCCGACGGTGGAGGCGGCAGCCACCCCGGTCGGGGCGGAGCCGGACGGATGGGGGAAAATCGGCGGCGACGGCCGGTGCGGCCGCCGAGGGACGACGGGCGGTGCGCGAGCGCGGCCCCGGCAGTGCGGAAGCGAGGCGCAGGTGGCCGCAGCGGGAGCCGAGGCGGGAGGCCGGGCCGGCCAGCTGAGGAGCAGCGGGCTGCGGCACGGCTGGACGACGGGTGCTTGCGCCACCGCCGCCACCAAGGCCGCGTACACCGCGCTGCTCACCGGCGAGTTCCCGGACCCGGTCACCATCACCCTCCCCAAGGGCCAGCAGCCCGCCTTCGCCCTCGCCGCCGAGCAGCTGACCGTCGCCACGCGACCGACCACCGCCACGCAGCCGACCGCCGCCGAGCAACCGGCCAGGACCGGCGAGGAGCCGGTCAGCGCCATGGCCGGCGTGGTCAAGGACGCCGGCGACGACCCGGACGTGACCCACGGCGCACTGATCCGCGCGACCGTACGGCCTGGCGAACCCGGCGCCGGGGTGGTGTTCCGGGCCGGCCCCGGGGTCGGGACGGTCACCAAGGCGGGCCTGCCGCTGGCGGTCGGCGAGCCCGCGATCAACCCGGTGCCCCGGCAGATGATCCGCGACGCCGTGGCCGAGGTGGCGGCGGCGTACGGCGGCAGCGGGGACGTGGTGGTCGAGGTCTCCGTGGACCACGGCGAGGAGATCGCCCGCTCGACCTGGAACCCTCGCCTCGGCATCCTCGGCGGCCTGTCGATCCTCGGCACCACCGGGATCGTCGTCCCCTACTCCTGCTCGGCCTGGATCGACTCGATCCGCCGCGGCGTGGACGTGGCCCGGGCGGCCGGGCGCACCCACGTGGCGGGCTGCACCGGTTCGACCTCGGAGAAGGTCGCGGTCGCGGTGCACGGACTGCCCGAGGACGCGCTGCTCGACATGGGCGACTTCGCCGGGGCCGTCCTCAAGTACCTCAAGCGCCACCCGGTGCCCCGGCTGACCATCGCGGGCGGCTTCGCCAAGCTCTCCAAACTCGCCTACGGCCACCTCGACCTGCACTCGGCGCGCTCCCAGGTGGACAAGGGGTACCTGGCCGAACTGGCCCGGCGCGGCGGGGCGGACGAGGAGTTGGCGGCCGCGGTCGCGGCGGCCAACACCGGACTGGAGGCGGTGCAGCTGTGCCGGGCGGCCGGGGTGCCGCTGGGGGACCTGGTCGCCGAGGCGGCCCGGGCGACGGCGCGCGGCGTGCTGCTGGGCTCGCCCGTCGCGGTGGACGTCATCTGCATCGATCGCGCCGGCACCGTCGTCGGCCGGGCGGAACCGCTCGGGCCCTGAACGTCCGGGCGGAACCGCGCGGCCGCTGGACGGCGTCGAGTTGAGTGCGCAACGCCGCTCAGCGGAACCTCAGCTTTTCGTGCGGTGATGTGAAGATCTGACACGCATACGGGGTGAGAAACGGACAAAAGTGTCGTCATGCTTGCTCTTGATTCTGGTGCCATCTCAACCATGAGATATGGTCTGCCGAGTGACAGGCGACTACCTCACCCGTATCGGCACCCTCATCCGTACCGCGCGCCAGCACCGCGGCTGGTCCCAGGCGCAGCTCGGCGAGGCACTCGGCACCAGCCAGAGCGCGGTCAACCGCATCGAACAGGGCAAGCAGAACGTCAGCCTTGAGATGATCGCCCGCATCGGCGAAGCCCTCAACAGCGAGATCGTCTCCCTCGGCTACTCCGGCCCGATGCACCTGCGCGTCACCGGCGGCACCCGCCTCTCCGGCGCCATCGACGTCCGAAGCAGCAAGAACGCCTGCGTCGCGATCCTGTGCGCCTCGCTGCTGACCACCGGCCGCACCACTATCCGCAGCGTCGCCCGGATCGAGGAGGTCTACCGCATCCTCGAGGTGCTGACCAGCATCGGCGTCAAGAGCCGCTGGCTCAACGACGGCCGCGACCTCGAACTCACCCCGCCGGCCGAGCTCGACCTCGCCGCGATGGACGTCGAGGCCGCCCGCCGCACCCGCAGCGTGCTGATGTTCCTCGGCCCGCTGATGCACCGCGCCCAGCGTTTCGCCATCCCGTACGCGGGCGGCTGCGACCTCGGCACCCGCACCGTCCAGCCGCACCTGACGGCGCTGCGCCGCTTCGGCCTTGAGGTCGCCACCACCGGCGGCGCCTACCACGCCTCGGTCGAGCCGGGCACCCCGATGGACCGCCCGATCGTGCTGACCGAGCGCGGGGACACCGTCACCGAGAACGCCCTGCTGGCCGCCGCGCGGCACGACGGCGTCAGCGTCATCCGCAACGCCTCGCCCAACTACATGGTCCAGGACCTCTGCTTCTTCCTGGAGAAGCTGGGCGTGAAGATCGAGGGCATCGGCACCACCACCCTCACCGTCCACGGCGTCCCGCAGATCACCTGCGACGTCGACTACACCCCGGCCGAGGACCCGGTGGAGGCGATGAGCCTGCTTGCCGCCGCGGTGGTCACCTCCTCCGAGCTGACGATCCGCCGGGTGCCGATCGAGTTCCTGGAGATCGAGCTCGCGGTGCTGGAGGGCATGGGCCTCGACTACGACCGGACCCCCGAGTACCGGGCCCACAACGGCCAGACCCGCCTGGTCGACCTCACCGTGCGTCCCTCCAAGCTGACCGCGCCGATCGACACCATCCACCCGATGCCGTTCCCCGGCATCAACATCGACAACGTGCCGTTCTTCGCCGCCATCGCCGCGGCCGCCCACGGCACCACGATGATCCACGACTGGGTCTACGACAACCGCGCGATCTACCTCACCGAGCTGACCCGGCTCGGCGCGGACGTCAAGCTGCTCGACCCGCACCGCGTGCTGGTCCAGGGACCGACCCGCTGGCGCGCCGCCGAGATGATGTGCCCGCCCGCGCTGCGCCCGGCCGTGGTCATCCTGCTCGCGATGCTCGCCGCCCAGGGCACCTCCGTCCTGCGCAACGTCTACGTCATCAATCGCGGCTACGAGGATCTCGCCGAGCGCCTCAACTCGATCGGCGCCCAGATCGAGACCTTCCGCGACATCTGACGGATTCACCTGACGGATCGTCAAGTCACAAACCAGCATTGTCCTTCTGACGGGTTCGCATTCCTGCCCCCTCCGGGCCCGCAGCCCCGGCGCCGGCGCGGCTGCTACTCGCCGGTGCTGCCGTCGAGGTGCTCGCGCAGGAGGTCGGCGTGGCCGTTGTGGCGGGCGTACTCCTCGATCATGTGGGTGAGGATCCAGCGCAGCGAGAACACCTCCTCGCCGTAATGACCCAGGACGTCCAACGACGGTGCGGCGGCGACGAGTTCCCGCGCGTGCTGGCACTCACGGCGCCAGACGGCGAAGGCCTCATCCGGGTCGGCGGTCTCGACGTCGAACTCGGCGAAGGTGCCGTCGGGGTGCTTCCAGAAGCCGGGCCGGCCTTCGCCGTCGAGGACGTTGCGGAACCAGCCGCGCTCCACCTCGGCGAGGTGGCGGACCAGTCCGAGCAGGGAGAGCCCGGAGGGTTCCAGTACGCGGGTGCGGAGCTGCTCGGCGGTCAGGCCGGCGCACTTCATCGCCAGGGTGTCGCGCTGGTAGTCCAGGAAGCTTGCCAGGGTGGCCCGTTCGTCGGCGGTCCGCAGGGTGACGGTGCGCTGATCATCGGTCATGGGCGCCATCCTGGCAGCCCGCCGGCGCGACCGCGCGGCGAATTCCACGGAGTGGACACGCGCCTGGACTCAGACCGTCCGCTCCAGCCAGTGCACCGCGCCCGCCGCGTCCGCCGCGACCGGTACGCCCTCCGGTACCGGCGGGCGCTCCACCACGACCACGGGCAGGCCGAGTTCGCGGGCCGCGGTGAGCTTGGGCGCGGTCGCGGCGCCCCCGCTGTCCTTGGTGACGACCACGTCGATCCGGTGGTCGCGCAGCAGCGCCCGCTCGCCGTCGAGGGTGAACGGGCCGCGGTCCAGCAGGACTTCGAGCGAGCACGGCAGCGGGGGCTCGGGCGGGTCCACCGAGCGGGCGAGGAAGTGCAGCCCGTCCAGGTGGGCGAAGGCGCCGATGCCCTGTCGGCCCGAGCTGAGGAAGACCCGCCGCCCGAGGCCGGGCAGCAGCTCGGCGGCCGCCGGGAGCGAGGGCACGAGGTGCCAGTGGTCCCCGGGGACGGACGCGAAGCCGGGGCGGCGCAGCACCAGCAGCGGCACACCGGTGGCGGCGGCCGCGACGGCTGCGTTGCGGGACATCCCGGCGGCGAACGGGTGGGTGGCGTCCACGACGGCGGCCACCCCTTCGGCGCGCAGCCAGGCGGCCAGCCCGTCCGGGCCGCCGAAGCCGCCGATCCGCACCTCCCCGGCGGGCAGCCGGGGCCGGGCGACGCGTCCGGCCAGCGAGCTGGTGACCCGCAGGGACGGGCGGCCGTCCAGCGCGGCGGCCAGCGCCCGCCCCTCCGTCGTCCCGCCCAGGATCAGGACGTGCGCCGGGGCGGCGGTCATGCGCCGCAGGGCTCGTGCGGGCGCTCGCGGTCAGCCGAGTAGAGGTGGCTGTCGCGGAACTGCTCGGCGGCGAGCGTGCGGCCGACGATGATGACGGCGGTGCGCACCACGCCCGCCTCCTTGACCTGCCCGGCGATGTCGGCGAGCGTGCCGCGCAGCACCAGCTCGTCGGGGCGGCTGGCCATCGCGACCACGGCGGCCGGGCAGTCGGCGCCGTAGTGCGGGAGCAGCTGCTCGACCACGTCGTCCACGTACCCGGCGGCCAGGTGCAGCACCAGCAGGGCGCCGCTGCGGCCGAGGGTGGCGAGGTCCTCGCCCTCGGGCATCGGGGTGGCCCGCTTGGCGATCCGGGTCAGGATGACGGTCTGGCCGACGGTCGGCACCGTCAGCTCCCGCTTCAGCGCGGCCGCGGCGGCGGCGAAGGCGGGCACGCCGGGGACCACCTCGTACGGGACGGCGGCCGCGTCCAGGCGGCGCATCTGCTCGGCGACGGCGGAGAAGACGGACGGGTCGCCGGAGTGCAGCCGGGCCACGTCCCGGCCCGCCCGGTGCGCGGCGACCAGTTCGGCGGTGATCTGGTCCAGGTTGAGCTGGGCGGTGTCGATCAGGCGGGCGCCGGGCGGGCACTCCTCCAGCAGCTCGCGCGGGACGAGGCTGCCGGCGTAGAGGCAGACCTCGGCGCGGGCCAGGATGCGCTGGCCGCGCAGGGTGATCAGGTCGGCGGCGCCCGGGCCGGCTCCGATGAAGTAGACGGTCACGAGGCGTCCTCCTGGGGGGTGTTGGGCTTGACGGCGGACCACTGGGTGACCGGCATGGCCTGCCGCCACCCGGTGAAGCCGCCCACCGGGACGGCGTGGGCGACGGCCAGTCTGACCAGCTCCCCGCCATGGCGCCGGTACCACTCGGTGAGCAGCGCCTCGGACTCCAGCGTCACGGTGTTGGCGACCAGTCGGCCGCCGGGGCGCATCGCGGCCCAGCAACCGTCCAGCAGGCCGGGGGCGGTGAGGCCGCCGCCGATGAACACGGCGTCGGGGGTGGGGAGTTCGGCGAGCGCGGAGGGGGCCGGGCCGGTCACCACCCGGAGCCGGGGCACGCCCAGCGCGGCGGCGTTGCGGGCGATCCGCTCGGCCCGGACGGGATCGCGCTCGATGCTGACGGCCCGGCAGTCCCGGTGGGCGCGCAGCCACTCGACGGCGATCGAACCGGAGCCGCCGCCGACGTCCCAGAGCAGTTCGCCGGGGGAGGGGGCGAGCACGGCCAGGGTCGCGGCCCGGACGTGCCGCTTGGTGAGCTGGCCGTCGCTCTCGTACGCGGCGTCGGGCAGGCCGGGCACGAGGGAGCTGCGGGGGCCGTCGCCGAGTTCGACGGCGATGAGGTTCAGCGGGTCGCCGGGCGGGTGCGGCCAGTCGTCGGCGCGGCCGTCAAGGCAGTGCTCGGCGGGGGAGCCGAGCTGTTCGAGGACGCGCAGGCGGGCGGCCCCGAAGCCGCGCTCGGTGAGCAGCGCGGCGACGGCGGCCGGAGTGGCGGCGTCGGCGCTGAGCACCAGCAGGCGGCGGCCGGGATTCAGGCCGAGCGTGAGGGTGTCCAGCGGTCGGCCGACCAGGCTGACCACCTCGGTGGCCTCCAGCGGCCAGCCGAGCCGGGCGCAGGCGTGGCTGACGGAGGAGGGGTGCGGCAGGACGCGCAGCCGTTCGGCGCCAACGATTTCGGCGAGGGTGCGGCCGATGCCGAAGAACATCGGGTCGCCGCTGGCCAGTACGGCGAGGCGGCGGCCGGCGTGCTCGGCGAGCAGCCGGGGGACGGCCGGGCGCAGCGGGGACGGCCAGGCGACGCGCTCGGTGGTGACCTCGTCGTGGGGAAGCAGTTCCAGCTGCCGGGGGCCGCCGACGACCACCTCGGCGGACCGCAGCGCGGACCGGGAGTCGGCGGCGAGGCCGGGCCAGCCGTCGGCCCCGATCCCGACGACGGTGATCGGAGGTGGCAGCTCGGGCACCGGGTGGCTCCTCGTCGTTCGTTCCTGCTGGCCGGGGCAGCCTACCTGGCGGTATCCGGGCCGGAACCGGCCGCCCTCACCTGTCCGTCCAGTCCCCCGAGGCGATCAGCGCAGGCCGCGCCCGCAGCCGTGCCGCGGCCGCCGGCCCGGCGAGGTACACCCACGCCTCGCGCCGCTCGCCCGCGGCCGTCCGCACCGCCATCCGCCGCCGCAGGTACAGCCCCGTCCCGTCCGATCGGCAGTCCTCCAGCCGGTCCAGGTCCGCGAGCACCCCGGCGTACGCGCCCGGGCGCACGGTGACCAGCTCACCCACGATCCGGCGCCCGGGCGTCGCGTCCGGTACCGCGTACGGGTACCCCGGTCCGTCGTGCAGGGCGGCGCCGTCCAGCACCGCCGGCAGGATCCCGGTGCAGCGCCCGGCCAGGTGGACGGCGTGGTTGCGGCCGCCGCTGCGCAGGGTGCCGTACACGAAGAACGGCAGGGCCGTCTCGACCGGTGGGGCCTGCTCGGGCGCGGACACGGCTTCGACCTCCTTGCTGCGGGAGCGCCCACGGTACGTTCTGCCGAACCGATTCGTGATACCCACTGGCGCGGGGGGCGCAGGTGCGCTGTCATGTCGGTTGTTCAGCCAGCACCGTCCTAGGGGGACACACATGACATCGCCCGCCTCCCCACAACCGGCAACGACCCCCGGCGGCAGCACCCCCGCCACCCCCGCCAACCCCGCCACCCCCGCGACCGCACCCGCCCGCCTCTCCGGCGCCGTCTGGCTCGCCCTCGCGGTGGTCTACGTGGTCTGGGGCTCGACCTACCTCGCGATCCGGATCGCGGTCGAGACGATGCCTTCCTTCTTCTCCGCCGCCGCCCGCTTCCTCACCGCCGGCCTGCTGCTGGTCGGCTACCTGCTGGTCCGGCAGGGCCCGGCCGGCCTGCGGGTGAGCGGGCGCCAGCTGGCCTCCGCCGCCCTGGTCGGCCTGCTGTTGCTGACCGGCGGCAACGGCCTGGTGGTGCTCGGCGAGACCTCCGTCCCGTCCGGACTGGCGGCCCTGCTGGTGGCGGCCGTCCCGCTGTGGATGGTCGTGCTGACGGCCTTCGGCGGCGGCGAGCGCCCGAAGCGCGCGGAACTCGCCGGGGTGCTGCTGGGCCTGGTCGGCCTCGGGGTGCTGTCCGCTCCCGCGATCGGCGGGTCCGTCAAGCCGCTCGGCGTGGTCCTGATCATCTGCGCCACGCTGGCCTGGGCGGCCGGCTCGTTCGCCAGCAAGAAGATCCCGATGCCGGGCAACGTGCTCGCCGCGAGCGCCTACCAGATGCTGGCGGGCGGTCTGTGCAACGTGCTGATCGGGCTGGCCCGCGGTGAGCAGCACGGGCTGGACCTCGGGGCCGTCTCCGGCCGGTCCTGGCTGGCCCTCGGCTACCTGGTGCTGTTCGGCTCGCTGCTCGCCTTCACCGCGTACGCCTGGCTGCTCCAGTCGGCCCCGCTGACCCTGGTCGCCACCTACGCGTACGTCAATCCGGTGGTCGCGGTGCTGCTGGGCTGGCTGATCCTCGCCGAGCCGCTGACCGGCCCGACGCTGGCGGGCGGGTCGATCGTGGTGGTCGGCGTCTGCCTGGTGGTCAGTGTCAGCCGGCGGCCTGGGAGCCGGCGGTCGGGGAGTCCGTCGAAGTCGAAGGGCGACGTCCGCGCGTAGGTGAGGACGACGTTCCCGCGTTCGAAGATCCGGCTGTCGGTGAGTGTGCAGGCACGCGGCTCGAAGCCACGCGCGCCCGCGCGCCCGTCGGTGCGCTGAGCACGCGAACGGCCTCCGCCGGCCCGAAGCGGTTCGGCGGAAGCCCGTGTATCGGAGCGCGCCGGATCAGAGCGCGTAGGGCGGCTTCCCCGTCCACCAGTTGCCCGGTGCCTCCGGGTCGCGGCTGGTCCAGTACTCGATGATCGCGCTGGTGAACTCGGCCGCCGACAGCGTCCCGTCCCCGTCCAGGTCGAGGTGGCGGAAGGCCTCGTCGGCGTCGTCGCGGCAGAGCCCGGCGAAGTGGCCGCGCTGGAACACGAAGAACTCGCCGGCGTCCACCGTTCCGCTGCGGTCGGCGTCGGCGACGGCGAGGAAGGACTCGGCCAGGGCGCCGAGGATCTCCCGGGCGGCCTCCGGGTCGTCGGCGAGCGCGCCGGTCGAGGCGACGAACTGCTCGCGGGTGATCGCCTCCGTCCCGGCGGGCTTTCCGGCGAGGTGGAGGTCGTGCCAGACCGTCAGGTAGGCGCGGACGATCACGGCCTCCGCCTCCGAGCCCTCCTGGTGGCCGAGCGAGCGGGCCACCGAGTGGCCCATCAGCACGTGGTCCCGCTCGGTGAGCAGCCCGTCCCCGTCGGTGTCGAGGTGGTCGAAACCGTGATTGATCTTTGCGATGAGCAGGTCGTCCGACAATGTGCCCCCTCCGGTGGCGATCCCGCGGCTCAGGGAGGGCCGCGGCACGTTGAGCGACGTCACGTCGCCAGCACGCTAACGCCTGGAGCCGCGCTCGCGCAGCCGAACGAAGGGCGAACAGCGGCGCCCGGTCGCCCCCACCAGCGCCCGGGTGTGCGGCGCACGCGGTGCGGCCGGCAGCTCGCCGGTCGGCGCGGACTCGACCTCGGCCCCGTCGCGCAGCACCAGCGTGCGGTCCGTCGTCCCGCGACCACGCCGAGGTCGTGGCTGACCAGCAGCACCGCCGTGCCGTGTTCGCGCTGCAACTCGCCCAGCAGTTCCAGGACTTGTCGCTGAACCCGGGCGTCCAGGGCGGTGGTCGGCTCGTCCGCGATCAGCAGCCGCGGGTCGTTCACCAGCAGCTGGGAGCGGACGTTCGGCAGCCTGAGACCTCTGCCACATCCCCGCGGTGTTGGTACGATCCCGGTGGACCGCGACTGGCGCGTAGGGATGGAATCGACCATCGGGAAGCGGTCCCGTGAATCCTCACGTCAGTTGCCGAGCGCCTGGGCCGCCCGCATCCCCACCAGGAGACCGCCATGGCCCAGCCCGAGCAGCCCCAGCAGACCCCCGCGCAGCCGCACACCGCCGCGAGCCCCGCCGCAGACACCGCCTTCCGCAGCGCCCTGGACGTCGTGGCCGGCGTCGAGCCGCGGATCGCCGCCGCCATCGGCCAGGAGCTGGAGGACCAGCGCGCCTCGCTCAAGCTGATCGCCAGCGAGAACTACGCCTCCCCGGCCGTCCTGCTCGCCATGGGCAACTGGTTCAGCGACAAGTACGCCGAGGGCACCGTCGGCCGCCGCTTCTACGCCGGCTGCCGCAACGTCGACACCGTCGAGGCGCTCGCCGCCGAGCACGCCCGCGAGCTGTTCGGCGCCCAACACGCCTACGTCCAGCCGCACTCGGGCATCGACGCCAACCTCACCGCCTTCTGGGCCGTCCTCTCCCAGCGGGTCGAGAGCCCGGCCCTGGAGCGCGCCAAGGTGCGCAACGTCAACGACCTCACCGAGCAGGACTGGGCCCAGCTGCGCCAGGAGCTCGGCAACCAGCGCATGCTGGGCATGTCCCTGGACACCGGCGGCCACCTCACCCACGGCTTCCGGCCCAACATCTCGGGCAAGATGTTCGAGCAGCGCAGCTACGGCACCGACCCGGAAACCGGCCTGATCGACTACGACGCGCTGCGCGAGACCGCCCGCGAGTTCCGCCCGCTGATCCTGGTGGCCGGCTACTCCGCCTATCCGCGGCTGGTGAACTTCCGCAAGATGCGCGAGATCGCGGACGAGGTCGGCGCGACCCTCATGGTCGACATGGCGCACTTCGCCGGCCTGGTCGCGGGCAAGGTGCTGACCGGCGACCACGACCCGGTGCCACACGCCCACATCGTCACCACCACCACCCACAAGTCGCTCCGCGGCCCGCGCGGCGGCATGGTGCTCAGCAACGCCGAGCTCGCCGAACACGTCGACCGCGGCTGCCCGTTGGTGCTCGGCGGCCCGCTCTCGCACGTCATGGCCGCCAAGGCCGTCGCCCTCGCGGAGGCGCGCCGCCCCGAGTTCCAGGCCTACGCCCGCGCCGTGGTCGACAACGCCCAGGCCCTCGCCGAGGGCCTGCTGCGCCGCGGCGGCAAGCTGGTCACTGGCGGCACCGACAACCACCTCGTGCTCGCCGACGTCTCCGGCTACGGCCTGACGGGCCGTCAGGCCGAGGCGGCGCTGCTCGACTCGGGCATCGTCACCAACCGCAACTCCGTCCCCCAGGACCCGAACGGCGCCTGGTACACCTCGGGCGTCCGGCTCGGCACCCCGGCGCTCACCACCCGGGGCCTGGGCACCGCCGAGATGGACGAGATCGCCGCCCTGATCGACACCGTCCTGCGCGGCACCACCCCCACCACCACCGCCAACGGGGCGTCCTCCAAGGCGAACTACGCCCTCGACGATTCCCTTCGCGAGGGCATCGCCAAGCGCGCCGCCGACCTCCTCGCGCCCTTCCCGCTCTACCCGGGCGTCGACCTGGTCTGACCGGCGGACGGCGCGAGCCGACCGCAACCCGGGGCTGCCGAAGAGCAGTTCGGCAGCCCCGGCCCAATCCGTCCAGTACTGCGGCAACTTGTACGTCAGGAACTCCTCCGCCCCGTGCCGGCCCAGTTCGCGGCCGAGCCCAGAGGTCTTGTAGTCGCCGAAGGGCGCCAGCGGGTTGAAGCGCCCGCCGTTGACGTCGACCTGGCCGGTGTCGAGCCGGCGGTCCAAGGCGGCGGCCTTGGCGGCGATCGCGACCGCCTCCTCGTACTGGTCCCGGTGCACCAGCAGCCGGGTCCAGGCGCTGCACGTCTGGCCCGAGGTGGCGAAGACGTCGGCGACGTTCACGTTCACGGCGCGGGTCAGGTCGGCGCCCGGCAGCACCACGTTGGCGGACTTGCCCCCAGCTCCAGGGCGACCCGCTTCAGCCCGCGCCCGGCCGTCTCGGCGACCTTCCGGCCGACCGCGGTGGAGCCGGTGAACGACACCACGTCCACCTCCGGATGGGCGGCGAGCGCCGCGCCCGCCACCGCGCCGGTGCCGGTCACCAGGTTGAACACCCCGGCGGGGAAGCCTGCTTCGTGCACCAGCCGGGCGAACAGCCGGGCCATCAGCGGGGTGCCCTCGGCCGGCTTCAGCACCACCGGGCAGCCGGCCGCCAGCGCCGGGACGACCTTGGCCGTGATCTGGTGCAGCGGGTAGTTCCACGGCGTGATCGCCGCGACCACCCCGGCCGGCCCGGCGAGCACCACCGAGTTGCCGATCCGCTCCTCGAAGGGGTGCTCGTCCAGCAGGCTCAGGTGGGAGGTCGCCACGGTCAGCGGCAGCCCGGCGTGCACGGCCCCGGCGAAGCCGACCGGGGCGCCCAGTTCTGCGCGCCCTGGGCGGCGGCGATCCCGTCCCGCACGCAAGAGCCGATCCCGCCGCGTGGACCGGCCGGTTACTTCGGAGCGAACCGCGCGGTGTACTCGTCGAACGGTTCGATCCCGACCTGCGCGCGGCGCTCGTCCAGTCGCTCCGGGTCCTCGCACGGCCACGGCACCGGGCGGCCGTCCGCCACCGCTCCGATCTGGGTGCCGTAGCGCTGCTCGCGCCCCTCGTTGACGGCCAGCCGGTCCTGCAGGAAGGCCAGGTCCCGGGCACTCGCCGCACCGGCCGCCACCGCCTCCGTCATCAGCTCCACCGCCCGGCGCTGGACGTCCAGTTGACGGTCAGCATGCTGGGCGACCAGCCAGGCCGCCCGGGCCGCCTCGGCGCCGACGGCCTGCTCGGTCGGCCAGCCGTGCACTGTCATGATCTCCGAAAGCCGGTCCCCGTGCCGGGTGGTGAGCCGTCGCCAGACGGCCTGTTCGGCCAGGTCAGAGCTGTGTGCCAGCCGCGCGGCCGCGTTGTCCTCGGCCATCATCGCCACCAACTCGGCGGTCAGGGACTGCTCTTGAGTGCCCATCCGGTCACGCTGTGCTGCCGTCATGTCGATCCGCTCCGTGCCTTCCGGCCCGCCGGTCGGGCCGCCCGCCACCACGGTAGGGGCGGAAGTTGCGACGAAGATCATCCGCGCGGCCGGTGACACGGGGCGGCCAATCAGGACACAATTGGACGTAGCCCACCAGCCAGACCGTGTTCACCTCCGGTTGCGAACGGCCAGGTTCCGCATTTCGGCAATTCGGGGCCCGAAAGCCCTCCTCATCGCCCGGGTACCCGCTGTAGATTGCAGCGAACTCCGTGGTGGGGCCTACTGTCGGTGGGGGTCGACTCGTGTACGGCCGGGTGATCCGGTCGTCCCCGTGGCCGGGCAGGCTGCCACCGCGCCGAGACGTGGCTCAGGACCTGCAGGTCATCCGTACCGCTAAGGAGCATCCCGTGACCGACACCGCGTTGCAGGGCGAATCGCAGCAGCCCGGCGAACCGGCCGTGTTGGAGGACGTGCCGGGCTGGTTCTGGGACCACGACCGGCACTCCTTCGAGTGGTTCCTCAAGCGGCAGACCAAGCGGGGCGTGACCGGCGACCTGCTGGAGATGGGCGCCTACCTCGGCCGGAGCGCGATCGTGATCGGCGAACACCTCCAGCCCGGCGAGACCTTCACCGTCTGTGACCTGTTCGACTCGGACGCGCCGGACGAGGAGAACTCCAGCGAGATGGACATCTCCTACCGGAAGACGCTGACCCGGTCGGCCTTCGAGGCCAACTACCTGTCCTTCCACGACGAACTGCCGGACGTCATCCAGGCCCCGACCTCCGTACTGGCCGGCGGGCGGATCCCGGCCGCGGCGTACCGTTTCATCCACATCGATGCCTCGCACCTCTACGAGCACGTGGTGGGCGACCTCGAGGTGGCCCGGGTCGCGCTGCAGGACCAGGGCGTCGTGGTGCTGGACGACTACCGGGCCCAGCACACCCCCGGCGTCGCGGCCGCGACCTGGGAGGCGGTGTTCAACCACGGCCTCAAGCCGATCATGCTCACCGAGTGCAAGTTCTACGGCACCTGGGGCGACCCGGAGCCGTTCCAGCGCGACCTGCTCGACCGGGTGGACCTCGCGTCCGGCTGCGAACTCAGCACCGAGACCCTGAACGGCCGGCAGCTGCTGCGGATGACCGGCAGCTCGGAGGGCATCGGGCCGTTCCGCGCCTCCCGCCACCGGCGGCGTCCCGCCGTCGAACAGTCGGACTACCGCGACGAGCTCCGCGCCGCCCGGGACGAGGCGGCGCGCGACCTCGCCGTCCGCCGCGCCCGCGCCGCCGAGGCGCGCCGCCCGGTCAACGTCGCCAAGCGCGCCGCCAGGGACCTCCTCCCGCCGGTCGTCACCTCGGCGATTCGCCGCGCCCGCCGGGGCTGACCGGCCGGCGGTGCCGCCGGCGAACAGATGACGGCGAACAGATAACAGCGAACAGATAACAGATTTCAGATTCTGTCCGCTGAACCCTGTCCCTCCGCCAACGCCGAAGGGCCGGTCGGAAACCCGACCGGCCCTTCGGAAGCGCCTACCCGCTCAGACCCGCGAAGGCTCCGCAGCCCCCGCACCTTCGGCCGACGCCTCAGCCTCGGCCTCCAGCTCGCGGCGCACCTCGGCCAGCGAGGGGTTGGCCCAGGAGCTGGCGACGCCCCAGTAGTAGAAAGCCAGCCCGATCGCGGCCACGATCAGCAGGTCCCAGCCCTCCGGCAGGTAGCCGTGGCCGCCGAAGTCGGAGCTGCCGGCCCAGGAGATCCCGGCCATCACGAACAGGTAGGCGACCATCCAGGCGCCCGCCTTCAGGTGCGGCTTCAGCTCGGCGAACGGCTTGCGCAGCTCGTAGAAGGCCCAGATCGGCAGACCGGCGGCCATCAGCAGGATGACCTTGCCGGTGAGCGGCCAGCGGGCCCAGTACAGGACCAGCGAACCGAACACCATCGCGATCGGCGCGATCACCGGCATGGCCTTGAGCCGCACCGGACGCTTCAGGTCCGGGGCGAGGCGGCGCAGCGACATCACGGCGACCGGGCCGGTGATGTACGAGATCACGGTGGCCACCGAGACGATCTCGGCCAGCGAGCCCCAGCCGCGGAAGACCGCGAGGAAGAGGAAGGCGACCAGCAGGTTCAGCAGCAGCGCCGGGCGCGGGATGCCGGTCTTGGCGTCGACCTTGCCGAAGATCTTCGGCAGGTGGCCGTTCTCCTGCACGCCGTGGATCATGCGCGAGGTGGTGGCGGCGTAGATCATGCCGGTGCCGGACGGCGAGACGAAGGCGTCCGCGTAGAGCAGCAGCGCGAGCCAGTTGATGCCCCAGGCGATCGCGAGGTCGGCCAGCGGAGAGGTGTAGGAGAGGCTGCTCCAGCCCTTCGACAGGTCGGCGGCCGGGATGGCGCCGATGAAGGCGATCTGCAGCGCGACGTAGATCACCAGGGCGATCAGGATCGAGCCGATGACGGCCTTCGGCAGCGACTTGCCGGGGTTGCGGGCCTCGCCGGCCAGGTTGAGCGGGGACTGGAAGCCGTTGAAGGCCCACACGATGCCGGAGACGGCGACGGCGGTGAAGACCGCGCTCCAGCCGTTCGGCGCGAAGCCGCCCTGGTGGGTGAAGTGAGAGGTGTCGAAGTGCGCGAGGAGCAGCGCACCGGCGGTCAGCGTCGGCACGACGACCTTGAACACGGTGATCGCCGTGTTGGTCTTGGCGAACAGCGTGATCGCGAACCAGTTGAGGACGAAGTACACGACGAGCAGCACGCTGGCGAGCGCCACACCGCTGAGGGTGAGCTCCTTGCCGTCGTACAACCCCTTGGCCCAGCCGAAGTGCCAGGAGCTCATGTACTGGACGGACGCGGTGGCCTCGCCCGGGATGACCGAGACGATGGCGATCCAGTTGGCCCAGGCGGCCAGGTAGCCGGCCAGCGAGCCGTGCGAGTACTGGCCGTACCGGACCATGCCGCCGGCCTTGGGGAACATCGACCCCAGCTCGCTGTACGTGAGGGCGATGGTCAGCGCCACGGCGGCGCCGATCACCCAGGCGAGGATCGAGGCGGGCCCGGCCAGCTTGGCCGCCCGCTCGGCACCGAACAGCCAGCCGGATCCGATGATCGAACCCAGGCCGACCGCGGTCAGGCTGATCGTCCCGAGCGATCGGCGGTAGTTCTGGTGTGATGCCGTCGACGAAGCGGGCTCACTCAACGTATCGGTCCTCTCGCTCGGGGTTCAGCGGATGGTGTCGGTGCTTTTACGGTTTTGAGTCGGTATTCCGGACAAACCCCAGCAGCCTATGGTCCGAAAAGGGCGAATACCTCAGAGGAAGCTCAAACTGCCCGATCGTTGCCATCTCGTGTCCGGTTTTCGGACCGCTGGACCCGCTCAGCGAGACGGACGCCACACCGGTGGACGGCAGTTGATCACGAGGGGGAACCGGGCTCGGGCCGGGAAAAGGAAATTCCCCGTGGATTCCTTTCGGATTCCACGGGGAATTTCGACTGTGTCCGAGGGGGGACTTGAACCCCCACGCCCGATAAAGGGCACTAGCACCTCAAGCTAGCGCGTCTGCCATTCCGCCACCCGGACGGGGTGTGTGCTTCGGGGGTTTTTCTCTCGCCCCCTCGGCGACAGAGAGAACATTACCAGGGTTCTGGAGTGCTTCTCACCTGCGTTTCCTCGGCCGCGGTCCGCGGGCGGCCGGCCGCCCGCGGAGCGGTGGGGACGCCGGGCCTGGCCGGACTGGCTGGGATGCCTCGCGAGGGCGCTCGAACCCCGGCCGAAGCGGTGGCGAGCGCGAAGCAAACGATCGGTTCCGCCCCCACCCGCGATCGAGCCCGGTCGGAACCGATCCGACACGGGCAACTTGTCGACGGTGGCACGGCCGCACCGATCGCTCTCCTAGCCTCTGTGGACCGAGGGCGCCATGAGCGGATCGCCTGATTCCCGGGTCGCGGACGAAAGGCGGCTGGACGTGGAGCAGATCAGCGGGTCGGCGAAGGCCGGGCCGAGACCCGGCAGCCGGTCGGGCGGGCGGCAGGCCGCCGACGGCCCCATCGAGGGCGTGTGGCGCTTCCGGGTGCCCGCCGTCGACGCCTCCGTGCCGCGCACCCGCCACGCGGTGCGCGACCGGCTGCTGGCCCAGGGCATGACCGGCGTGCGGTACCAGGAGCTGGTCGACGACGTGCTGCTGATCGTCTCCGAGCTGGTCGGCAACGCGGTGCGGCACGCGGCCGAGCTGTCACCCGAGGTGACGACGGAGCTGTCGGTGCGCCGCGGCTGGGTGCGGGTCTCGGTCGAGGACGGCGACCCGTACCGGCCGAAGGCCCTGGAGAGCGACACCGGCCGCACCGGCGGGCGCGGGCTGCTGCTGGTGAAGAGCATCACCCTGCAGGCCGGCGGGGTGTGCGACGTGGAGCACACGGGGGAGGGCGGCAAGGTCATCTGGGCCTCGCTGCCCGTCCCCCCGGAGCCCACGCACTGACGGCCGGCCCCGCGAGGGCCACGGCCCGCCCGAGGACGGCCGCTCCCGGGAGGACGACCGCCCGCGCGAAGGCGCGGCCGCTACCAGTCCCGCCCGGCGATCTCCCGGATCCCCGGCAGCGCCGCCTCGAAGACCGTCTCGAACCAGACCGAGAAGGGCCGCTCCGCCCGCAGCTCGCGCAGCTCCTGCGCGGTCACGAAGGCGAAGTCGTCCACCTCCTCCGGGTTCGGCTCGACCGGCGCGGTCACCAGCCCGACGAACAGGTGGTTCCACTCCCGCTCGATCAGCCCGGAGGCCTCGTCCGGTAGGTCGTAGCGGACCGTCCCCGCCTCGCACAGCAGCGCCGGCGCGACGCCCAGCTCCTCGGCGGTGCGCCGGGCGGCGGCGACGAACGGCGGCTCGTCCGGGTACGGGTGCCCGCAGCAGGTGTTCGACCAGACGCCGGGGGAGTGGTACTTGCCGAGCGCCCGGCGCTGCAGCAGCAGCCGGCCCTGGCGGTCGAAGAGGAACACCGAGAAGGCCCGGTGCAGCCGGCCCGGCTGCTGGTGGGCCCAGAGCTTCTCGGCGGTGCCGATCGTGACGCCCTCGTCGTCGACCAGTTCCAGCAGGATCTCGGCACCGGCGGGGGCGGCGGCGGAGGCCCGTGGGTCGACCGTCACGTCGGTCTCCACGTCGAGACCGGTGTCGATCTCGGCGGCGAAGTGCGTCGGGTCGGTCGGCAGACTCTGGGGCATGGGGCCTCTTTCGGGAGCGGGAGCAACGGAAGCATCGGGTGCGTCTCGTGCACCGGGTGGAGTGCACGGGACACATCGGGGGCACCGGCGCCGGCCTCCAGTCTGCCGTATGGGTGGCGGTCGGGACGGGTCCCACGCACAACCGGGCGGATCATGGCCCGGGGGAGTCCGGATCCGGGCAGAGAAGGATCCGGGAAGCGCCCGGAAGGGTCATTCGACCCGTAGACCAGTTCGATATCCGTTCCAATCCCGTTCGATCACGGCTCCTCCACCCGGCCGTCACCCCACCGCCTCCCGCCGCGTTCGGGAGGGTGGTCCGGGTCGCCTACCATCACTTACGACACGCTGCCCGGATCTGTGCCGGTCCGGCGCGCCGCCACCGGGCCCGGCCGAACGCCGGTCCGGAGCGATACAGCGCCGCCGCGCCCGTCGGCACATCCCGCGCGCACCGCACGACGCACGACGGATCAGGAGACCCCGCATGATCGGCCTCGTTCTGGCAGCCGGAGCCGGCCGCCGGCTGCGCCCGTACACCGACACCCTGCCCAAGGCGCTGGTGCCGGTCGACGGGGAGCGGACCGTCCTGGACCTCACCCTGGGCAACTTCGCCGAGGTCGGCCTGCGCGAGGCGGCGATCGTCGTCGGCTACCGCAAGGAGGCGGTCTACGACCGCAAGGACGCCCTGGAGAGCAAGTACGGCGTCAAGCTCCACCTGGTCGAGAACGACAAGGCCGAGGAGTGGAACAACGCGTACTCGCTCTGGTGCGCCCGTGAGCTGTTCTCCGAGGGCCTGCTGCTGGCCAACGGCGACACCGTCCACCCGGCCTCGGTGCAGCGCACCATGCTGGAGGGCAACCGGCAGCTCGCCGAGGCCGGCCGGGCCCCCGGCATCCTGCTCGCCCTCGACACGGTGAAGAAGCTCGCCGACGAGGAGATGAAGGTCGTCGTCGACCCGGCCGCCGGCATGCGCCGGATCACCAAGCTGATGGACCCGGTCGAGGCGACCGGCGAGTACATCGGCGTCACCGTGATCAACCCCGCCGCCGCCGACGACCTGACCGACGCGCTGCGCGCCACCTACGAGCGCGACCCGCAGCTGTACTACGAGGACGGCTACCAGGAGATGGTCAACCGGGGCCTGCGGATCGACGTGCAGCCGATCGGCGAGGTGTCCTGGGTCGAGGTCGACAACCACGACGACCTGGCGAAGGCGCGGGAGATCGCGTGCCAGTACTGACCCGGCTGGTCCCGTCGCCGCTGTTCGCCGAGATCCGCGCGGGCGCGCTGGACGCGCTCGGCGGCATCCTGGCGGACCAGCGGCTGTCGGCGTCGGGCCGGATCGCGGTGGCGATCAGCAACGGCTCCGGCGCCGCGATGCGCGAGCGCCTGGAGCCGGCCCTGCCCGGCGCCGACTGGTACAACGTGGACGACGGCAGCCTCGACAGCGCGGTGCGCTTCGCCGAGGAGATGCGCGGCCGGCACTACGACGCGGTCGTCGGCCTCGGCGGTGGCAAGATCATCGACGCCGCCAAGTACGCCGCGGCCCGGGTCGGCCTGCCGGTGGTCGCGGTCGCCACCAACCTGGCCCACGACGGCATCTGCTCGCCGGTCTCCACCCTCGACAACGACGCCGGCCGGGGCTCCTACGGGGTGCCCAGCCCGATCGGCATCATCGTCGACCTGGACGTGATCCGGCAGGCCCCGCGGCGCTTCGTGGCGGCCGGCATCGGGGACGTCGTCTCCAACATCTCGGCCTGCGCGGACTGGGAGTTGTCCCACGGCGTCACCGGCGAACCGGTGGACGGACTGGCCGTGGCGATGGCCCGCTCGGCGGGCGAGAACCTGCTGCGGCACCCAGGAGGCACTCAGGACCAGGACCTCCTGACGGCCCTCGCCGAAGCCCTGGTACTGTCCGGCATCGCGATGAACATCGCGGGCAGCACCCGGCCCTCGTCGGGCGCCTGCCACGAGATCTCGCATGCCCTGGACGTGTTGTACCCCAAGCGTTCCGCCCAGCACGGCGAACAGGTGGGCCTCGGCGCCGCGTTCGCCAGCTTCCTGCGGGGCGAGCGCGAGCTGACCGGCCTGATCGTGGAGCGCCTGGCGCGCCACGGACTGCCGGTGACCGCAGCTCAAATCGGCTTCACCGAAGCGGAGTTCACCGAAGCGGTGCACTACGCTCCGAACACCCGCCCGGGCCGCTACACCATCCTGGAACACCTCGACCTCTCCCCTTCCGCAATCAGGGACGCGTACGCCGACTATGTCCAAGCCGTCAACAGCTGACCCCTCCACCGCGGGCGCCGAGCGGCCCCCGGTGGACCTGACCCGCCGGCCCTCGATCGAGGAACTGCGCGCGGTGATCCACCCGGAGGGCATGCTCCAGCGCCGCAGCGCCGAGCACTGGGCCGGGCGCCTGTACATGCGGAAGATCTCGCTGCGGATCACCCGCGTGCTGTCCACCATGACGGCGATCACGCCCAACGGCCTGACCTACCTGATGATGTTCACCGGCATCCTGGCCGGCGCCGCGCTGGTCGTGCCGGGCATCACCGGCGCGGTCCTGGGCGCGCTGCTGATCCAGGTCTACCTGCTGCTGGACTGCGTGGACGGCGAGGTGGCCCGCTGGCGCCGGCAGACCTCGCTCACCGGCGTCTACCTGGACCGGGTCGGCCACTACATGTCCGAGGCGGCCCTGCTGACCGGCCTCGGCCTGCGCGCCACCGACCTGCTGCACCGCGAGGGCCGCGGCTCCCACTGGGAGTGGGCGTTCCTGGGCACGCTGGCCGCGCTCGGCGCGATCCTGATCAAGTCCGAGACGGACCTGGTGGACGTGGCCCGGGCCCGCAGCGGCATGACGGCCGTCGAGGACAGCGCCTCGGTGCCGCGCTCCTCCTCGGTGGCCAGGGCGCGCCGGGCGGCCTCCTTCCTGAAGTTCCACCGCCTGGTCGGCGCGGTCGAGGCCTCGCTGTTCATCCTGGCGGCCGGGATCGGCGACGCCGTGCACGGCGGGCTGTTCTTCACCCGGCTCGCGGTCGTGGTGCTGGCGGCGATCGCCATGCTGCAGACCGTGCTGCACCTGCTGAGCATCGTCCTGTCGAGCAGGCTCCGATGAACGCTTCCACCACCGCGGAGAACTTCCGCCTCGGCGTCGTCATCATCACCATGGGCAACCGGCCCGCCGAGCTCAACGCCCTGATCGAGTCCGTCCGCGCCCAGGAGGGCCCGGCGGTCGAGTTCGCCGTGGTCGGCCAGGGCATAAAGCTGCCCCCGCTGGCCGAGGGCGTGCGCACCGTCGAGCTGCCGGAGAACCTCGGCATCCCGGGCGGGCGCAACGTCGGCATCGAGCTGTTCGGGCCGCACGGCCGGGAGGTGGACGCCGTCCTCTTCCTGGACGACGACGGGCTGCTGCCCCGCACCGACTCGGCCCGCCTGCTGCGCGAGGCCTTCACCGCCGATCCGGAGCTGGGCATCGTGTCCTTCCGGATCGAGGACCCGGACACCGGCGTGACCCAGCGCCGGCACGTCCCCCGGCTGCGCGCCAGCGACCCGATGCGCTCCTCCCGGGTGACCACCTTCCTGGGCGGCGCCAGCGCCGTGCGCTGCAAGGTGTTCGAGCAGGCCGGGCAGCTGCCCGCCGAGTTCTTCTACGCCCACGAGGAGACCGACCTCGCGTGGCGCGCACTGGACGCCGGCTGGGCCATCGACTACCGGGCCGACGTGGTGCTGCACCACCCCGCCACGTCACCGGCCCGGCACGCCGCGTACTTCCACAACGTGGCCCGTAACAGGGTCTGGCTCGCGAGGCGGAACCTTCCGGCCCCGTTGGTGCCTCTCTATCTGGGAACCTGGTTTCTGCTGACCCTGGCCCGACGTCCCTCCGCGGAGGGACTGAAGGCCTGGATGGGCGGATTCCGGGCGGGCTTCCGCGAACCCTGCGGTCCGCGGCGGCCCATGCGATGGCGTACCGTCTGGCGACTGACCAGGATGGGCCGACCTCCGATCATCTGATTGGATCGAGTGATCGATCGCCGCGGCCGGTGACCACACACCGGCCGGAACCTCCCCCGTGATCCCAGTGGATCCCCATCGGCGCAAGGCCGGCGGACCCCCGCCGACCGGCCGCCCTGACAGATCCCGCGCGAAGGACGAATGTGTCGACAGTGAGTGAACCCGTCAGCCTCTCAGCCCCGAGGGGGGCGGACGCGGGCCTGACCCCCAAGCAGCTTGCGGACAAGTACGGCCTGTCGGTGAGCGGTGCCCGGCCCGGGCTGTTCGCCTACACCAAGCAGCTCTGGGCCCGGCGCCACTTCATCTGGGCCTTCGCCACCGCCCGCCTGGTGGCCCAGTACACGGACGCCAAGCTGGGCCAGCTCTGGCAGGTCGTGACCCCGCTGCTCAACTGCGGTGTGTTCTACCTGGTCTTCGGCGTGATCCTGAAGAGCAAGGACAACTTCCCGCCGAACACCTACATCGCCTGGCTCTGCATCGGCGTCTTCGTCTTCCAGTTCACCCAGAACGCGGTGCAGTCCGGCACCCGGGCGATCTCGGACAACCTCGGCCTGATCCGCGCGCTGCACTTCCCGCGCGCCAGCCTGCCGATCGCCTTCACCGTGATCCAGCTCCAGCAGCTGCTGATCTCGATGGTGGTGCTGGTCATCACCGTGCTGGCGGCCGGCATCAACCCGGGCCGGACCTGGCTGCTGATCGTCCCGGCGCTGCTCCTGCAGACGATGTTCAACACCGGCGTCTCGTTGATCTTCGCCCGGATCGGCGCCAAGACCAGTGACATCTCCCAGCTGATCCCGTTCGTGATGCGGGCCTGGATGTTCCTGTCCGGCGTGATGTTCAGCATCCAGGACCGGGTCCACAGCTGGCCGCACTACATCCAGGTGATCTGCAACGTGAACCCGGCCTCGGTCTACATGGACCTGCTGCGGCACGCCTTCGCGCCGGTCGTCTACAACAAGCACCTGCCCGCGCACCAGTCGCTGCCGCCGCACCAGTGGACGTACGGCCTGGCCTGGGGCGTCGGCATGTTCGTCATCGGATACGTCTTCTTCTGGAAGGCCGAGGAGGAGTACGGCCGTGGCTGACACCGACCTGCGCAAGGACATCACCGACCGGAAGCCCGACATCGCCCGCGAGCCCACCGTCGTCGTCGACGACGTGCACATCGTCTACCGGGTGCACGGCGCAGGCTCCGGCAAGGGCAGCGCCACCTCGGCGCTGAGCCGCATCGTCAGCCGCAAGCGCGCCGCCGGCGTGCGCGAGGTGCACGCGGTCAAGGGCATCAGCTTCACCGCGTACAAGGGCGAGGCGGTCGGCCTGATCGGCTCCAACGGTTCCGGCAAGTCGACCATGCTGGCCGCCATCGCGGGCCTGCTGCCGACCGAGAAGGGCGGCATCTACACCAACGGCCAGCCCTCGCTGCTGGGCGTCAACGCGGCCCTGATGAACGAGCTCACCGGTGAGCGCAACGTCGTGCTGGGCTGCCTGGCGATGGGGATGTCCCCGTCCGATGTGCGGGCGCGCTACCAGGACATCGTCGACTTCTCCGGGATCAACGACAAGGGAGACTTCATCTCCCTGCCGATGCGCACCTACTCCTCCGGCATGGGTGCCCGGCTGCGCTTCTCGATCGCCGCCGCCAAGACCCACGACGTGCTGCTGATCGACGAGGCGCTGGCCACCGGTGACCAGGCCTTCCAGCAGCGCAGCAAGAAGCGCATCGACGAGCTGCGCGGCTCCGCCGGTACGGTCTTCCTGGTCAGCCACGACAACAACTCGATCCGCGAGGTCTGCGAGCGGACCATCTGGATCGAGGCCGGCGAGCTGGTCATGGACGGCCCGACCGAGGAGGTCGTCGGCCGGTACGAGCGCGGCGAGCGCCCGTAAGCCCCGGCTTCCGAAAACCCCTGGCTCCCGAGGGCCGGCCCCGGAATACTCCGGAGCCGGCCCTTCGGCATGCGGCCCGTCGCTAGCCCGGCTGGGCGCCGCCGCGGGGGTGAGCGCCACCGTGCGCCGGGCGGGGCGCTCTTCTCGGGCGCGGCGCGTGGTGTCAGGCTGGGGGCGCGGGGGCGATGTGCCGTACGTGACGCCCGCGCTCGGACGCGTGTCCGAGTCGGACCGGTGGTACCCAGCGGTGTAGAACGGGGGAGTGACTGCAGTGTCGGCTTCGGCCCAGCCCAGAGATACGCCGGTGAACCCTTCCGCGGGACAGACCCTGGAGAAGGCGGGTGCGGAGAACTTCCCGGTCGCCCCCTTCTTCCTGCCCGCGGCCTGGCGCGACGACCTGATGGCCGTCTACGGCTTCGCCCGGCTGGTCGACGACGCCGGCGACGGCGACCTGGCCGACCCGGCCGCCACCGCCGCCCTGCTCGGGGTCGAGCAGCGGCCCCCCGCCACCCCTTCGGCCCAGTCCGGCCCGCCGAGCCCGGCGGAGGTCTCCTTCCGGCTCGCCCTGTTGGACGGGCTGGAGCGCGACCTCGACCGGGTGTTCGAGACCACCCTGCGGTCCGCCGACGCCGAGCGGCCCAGCCACCCGCTGATGACCGCGCTCGTCCCGCTGGTCGACCGGCACGGGCTGACCCCGGAGCCGTTCCGCCGTCTGATCGAGGCCAACCGGGTGGACCAGACCACCACCCGCTACTCCACCTACGACGACCTGGTCGGCTACTGCACGCTCTCCGCCGACCCGGTCGGCCGCCTGGTGCTGGCCATCGCGGGCGTCTCCACTCCCGAGCGGATCGCCCTCTCCGACGCGATCTGCACCGCCCTCCAGGTGGTCGAACACCTGCAGGACGTGGCCGAGGACCTCTCCCGCGGCCGGATCTACCTCCCCACCGAGGACCTCGAACGCTTCGGTGTCACCGAGGAGGAGCTCGCCGCCCCCTGCGCGACCGGAGCTGTTCGGGAACTGATCGCCTTCGAGGCCGAACGGGCCCGCACCCTGCTCGACCGTGGCGCACCATTGGTAGGTACGGTTCGGGGGAGGCTTCGACTGCTCCTGGCGGGATTCACCGCAGGCGGCTACGCGGCCCTGGCGGCCATCGAGGACGCCGGGTACGACGTGCTCGCCCGGCAGGCGAAGCCGGACAAGCGTCGCCTCGCAGTGAAGGCGGCGGCCATCTTCGCGAAGGGAAGGTGAACGCCCGAGTGGCGGCATCACCACTGGCGTCGGCCCAGGTCATGGCGGCGTACCGGTACTGCGAGGCAGTCACCGGACTGCAGGCGCGCAACTTCAGCTACGGCATCCGGCTGCTGCCCGAACCCAAGCGGCTGGCCATGTCGGCCCTGTACGCGCTGGCCCGCCGGGTGGACGACATCGGCGACGGCGACCTCCCGGCCGACCGCAAGGCCGAGGCGCTGGTGCGCACCCGGGAACTGGTGGACGAGGTCCGCTCCGGGACGGTCGCCGAGGACGACACCGACCCGATCAAGGTCGCCCTGGCCGACGCGGCCCGGCGCTTCCCGATTCCGCTCGGCGGCTTCGACGAGCTGATCGACGGCGTGGAGATGGACCTCAAGGGCGCCGAGTACCAGACGTACGAGGAGCTGAAGGTCTACTGCCGCTGCGTGGCCGGCGCCATCGGCCGGCTCTCGCTCGGCGTCTACGGCTGCGAGGACCCGGAGCGCGGGGCGCGCTACGCGGACACCCTGGGCCTGGCCCTGCAGCTCACCAACATCCTGCGCGACCTGCGCGAGGACGCCCTGAACGGCCGCACCTACCTGCCCACCGAGGACCTGGTCCGGTTCGGCTGCGAGCAGGGCTTCGCGCTGTCCAGGCCGCCGGCCGGCGCGGACTTCACCGGACTGGTGGCCTTCGAGGCCGCCCGCGCCCAGGCCGCCTTCGAGGAGGGCCTGCGGCTGCTGCCGATGCTCGACCGCCGCAGCCGGGCCTGCACCGCCGCGATGGCCGGGATCTACCACCGGCTGCTCGGCCGGATCGCCGCCGATCCCGAGTCGGTGCTGCGCGGCCGGGTCTCGCTGCCGGGCTGGGAGAAGGCGTACGTGGCGCTTTCCGGGCTCGCCGGGGGGCGTTCTTGATTCTCGCGACGGTTCTGTCACGCTGTGTCAGCGGGGAATCACATCCGGGTAGAGCCGCGTTGACCACGATGCTGACCACGACAGTGCCGGCCGCCAGCGCGCCGGCCACACCGACCGCCGTCGGGCGGTCCAGCGAGGGGGAGGGACGATGACCGGGCGAGCCGTTGCCGCGCGCCCGGCCGCCGTCGTGGTCGGCGGTGGCCTGGCCGGGATCACCACCGCACTGCGACTGGCCGAGGCGGGCCACGACGTCACCCTGGCCGAGGGGCGGCCCCGGCTCGGCGGCCTGGCGTTCTCCTTCCAGCGCGGCGAGCTGACCGTCGACAACGGCCAGCACGTGTTCCTGCGCTGCTGCACCGCCTACCGCGGCCTGCTGGAGCGCCTCGGCGCCACCCGGCTGACCCACCTGCAGGTCCGCCTGGACGTCCCGGTGCTCTCCGTCACCGGCCCCGAGGAGGCGCCGGTGCGCACCCTGGGCCGGCTGCGCCGGGCCGGCCTGCCCGTTCCGCTGCACCTGGCCGGCAGCCTCGCCCGCTACCCGCACCTGTCGCCGGCCGACCGCGCCCGGGTGGTCCGCGGCGCGCTCGCCCTGAAGGGCCTGGACCTCGCCGACCCGGCGCTGGACCGGCTCTCCTTCGGCGAGTGGCTGCGCCGCAACGGGCAGAACGCTGCCACCACGGCCGCGCTCTGGGACCTGGTCGGCGTCGCCACCCTGAACGCCCGGGCCGACGAGGTGTCGCTGGCGCTCGCCGCGATGGTGTTCAAGACCGGCCTGCTCTCCGACCCGGGGGCCTCCGACATCGGCATGGCCGCCGTCCCGCTCGGCGTGATCCACCACGACCGGGCGCTCGCCGAGCTGGAACGCGCCGGCGTGCGGGTGCTGCTGCGCGCCCGGGTCGCGGAACTCAAGCCGGCCACGCCCCAGCACGCCGTCCGGCTGGAGGACGGGCAGCTGCTCACCGCCGACACCGTCGTGCTGGCCGGTGCCCAGGACACCGCGGCCGCGCTGCTGCCGTCCGGCGCCGTCCCCGGGCAGGAGCGGCTGGCCGGGTTCGGCACCACGCCGATCCTCAACGTGCACGTGGTCTACGACCGCAAGGTGCTGCGCCGGCCCTTCTTCGCCGCGCTCGGCAGCCCGGTCCAGTGGGTCTTCGACCGCACCACCCACTCCGGCCTGGCCGGCACCGGGCTCGGCCGCGCCCACCCCGGTGCCCAGTACCTGGCGCTCTCGCAGTCCGCCGTCCAGGACGAGATCGACCTACCGGTGGCCGAGCTGCGCCGCCGCTACCTGCCCGAGCTGGCCCGGCTGCTCCCGGCCGCCGCCGGCGCCGAGGTGCTGGACTTCTTCGTCACCCGGGAGCGCACCGCGACCTTCGACGGGGCGCCCGGCAGCGCCGAGCTGCGCCCCGGGGCCGCGACCGGCGTCCCCGGCCTGCTGCTGGCCGGCGCGTGGACCGCCACCGGCTGGCCCGCGACCATGGAGGGCGCCGTGCGCAGCGGCCACGCCGCCGCCGACGCCGCGCTGGCCGCGGCCGGCGCCCGGGTGCCGGTGGACCGGGGTGACGGGCGGTGGCCCAGGTGACGGCGGGCCCCGTCGCCGGGGAGCCCGCCAGAGCCGACGGGCGTACCGTCGGCCCCATCGGCCCCATCGGCCGTGCGGACACCGTTCGCTCCGCCACCACCCGCATCGACAGCACCGGCATCGACACCAGCCGCACCGACAGCACCCGGCCGCCCCGGGCGGTCCGGCACCACGAGGGAGAGGGAACGCACGTGGAGTCACGCACCGGCTTCGCCGTCGGAGGCACGGCGCACGCCGAACCGGTCTCGGTGCCGGAGCTGCTCGCCCGCAGCCGTACGCTCTGCACCCCGCCGCTACGGGCCACCGTCGCCCGTCTGGCCGCACCGATGGACACCGTCGCGGCGTACCACTTCGGCTGGATCGACCGGGACGGCACCCCGGTGGAGGGGGACGGCGGCAAGGCCGTGCGCCCGGCGCTGGCCCTGCTCTCGGCCCAGGCCGCCGGTGCGGCGCCCGAAGTGGGCGTGCCCGGTGGGGTGGCTGTTGAACTGGTGCACAACTTCTCCCTGCTCCATGATGATCTGATGGACGGTGACGAGACCCGGCGGCACCGGGCCACCGCCTGGACGGTCTTCGGTCCGGCCCAGGCGATCCTGGTCGGCGACGCCCTGGCGACGCTCGGCACGGAGGTGCTGCTCGACGCCGGCGACACCGGCGGTACCAGCCCCGCCGACGCCGCGCGTGCCGTCCGGCTGCTCACCACGGCGACCCGCCGACTGATCGACGGCCAGGCCATGGACGTCGCCTTCGAACAGCGCGACAGCGTCACCGTCGCCGAGTGCCTGGAGATGGAGGGCGGCAAGACCGCGGCCCTACTGGCCGCCGCCTCGGCGATCGGCGCCGTCCTGGCCGGGGCCGACGACAAGGTCTCCGGCGCGCTCCAGCGCTACGGCCACCACCTGGGCCTGGCCTTCCAGGCGGTGGACGACCTGCTCGGGATCTGGGGCGCGACCGAGGTCACCGGCAAGCCGCACTGGGGCGACCTGCGCCAGCGCAAGAAGTCCCTGCCGGTCGCCGCCGCGCTCGCCGAGGGCGGGGCGGCCTCGCGCCGGCTCGCCGAGGAGCTTGCGGACCCGAAGGGCCGGGGCGAGGAGAGCGAGCCCGAGCTCGCCGCCCGGGCCGCGCTGATCGAGGAGGCCGGCGGCCGCGCCTGGACCCAGGAGGAGGCCCGCCGCCAGCACACGACTGCCCTCGCCGCCCTGGACGAGGTGCCCATGTCCGACGGGGTGCGCGAGCACTTCGTCGCACTCGCCGAATTCGTGGTGGTACGAGAGAGGTGACGTTACGTTGACAGCAACCGCGGACGGCCGGCTCGACCCTGAGTACGATTCCGAGCCGGTCGCGGTGGGCGACCGCCCCCCGGCCCTGCTGGGTGCGGGGCGGTGGCAGCCCGAGGACACCGTCCGGCCGCGGCCGGACGGTGAGGCGGACGGGCAGCCCGGCGACGCACGCGAGGCACTGGCGCGCGCCACCACCCACCTGCTCTCGCTGCAGTCCTCCGAGGGCTGGTGGAAGGGCGACCTGGAGACCAACGTCACCATGGACGCCGAGGACTTACTGCTCCGCCAGTTCCTGGGCATCAGGACGGAGGAGCAGACCCGGGCCACCGCCGAGTGGATCCGGTCCCAGCAGCGGGAGGACGGCACCTGGGCCACCTTCCACGGCGGGCCGGCCGAACTGTCGACCACCGTCGAGGCGTACGTCGCCCTCAAGCTCGCCGGCGACGACCCGAACGCCCCGCACATGCTGGCCGCCGCGCGGTACGTCCGCTCCGCCGGGGGCATCGCGGCCGCCCGGGTGTTCACCCGGATCTGGCTCGCGCTCTTCGGCTGGTGGCCCTGGGAGCGGTTGCCCGAGATGCCGCCCGAGATCATCTTCCTGCCCAAGTGGTTGCCGCTGAACATCTACGCCTTCGGCTGCTGGGCCCGCCAGACCATCGTCCCGCTGACCGTCGTCTCGGCCCACCGCCCGGTCCGTCCGGCCCCCTTCGCGCTCACCGAGCTGCACACCGACCCGGAGCACCCGTACCCCGACCGGCCGATCGCCCCCGCCACCAGCTGGGACGGCCTGTTCGAGCGCCTGGACAAGGTGCTGCACGCCTACCACCACCGGGCCTTCCGGCCGCTGCGCCGGCTCGCCGTCGCCCAGGCCTGCCGCTGGATCGTCGAGCGGCAGGAGGCCGACGGCTGCTGGGGCGGCATCCAGCCGCCGGCCGTCTACTCGCTGATCGCCCTGCACCTGGAGGGCTACGAGCTGGAGCACCCGGTGATGAAGGCCGGGCTCTCCTCCTTCGACCGCTTCACCGTGCACACCGAGGACGGCATGCGCTGGATGGAGGCCTGCCAGTCCCCGGTCTGGGACACCTGCCTGGCCACCATCGCGCTGGTGGACGCCGGGTTGCCGGCCGACCACCCGGCGCTGGTCTCGGCCGTCGACTGGATGCTCGGTGAGGAGATCCGCAAGCGCGGCGACTGGTCCGTCCAGCGGCCCGCCCTGCCGGCCGGCGGCTGGGCCTTCGAGTTCGAGAACGACACCTACCCCGACATCGACGACACCGCCGAGGTGGTGCTCGCGCTGCGCCGGGTCGCCCACCCCGACCCGGCGAAGGTCGACGCGGCGGTGGAGCGCGGCGTGCTGTGGAACCTCGGCATGCAGTCCAAGAACGGCGCCTGGGGCGCCTTCGACGTCGACAACACCAGCCTGCTGCCGAACAAGCTGCCGTTCTGCGACTTCGGCGAGGTGGTCGACCCGCCGTCCGCCGACGTCACCGCCCACGTGGTGGAGATGCTCGCCGAGACCGGCCGGGCCCGCGACCCGCGGACCCGGCGCGGCATCGAGTGGCTGCTGCGCAACCAGGAGGCGGACGGCTCCTGGTTCGGCCGCTGGGGCACCAACTACATCTACGGCACCGGCTCGGTGCTGCCCGCCCTGGTCGCGGCCGGCGTCCCGGACGAGCACCCGGCGATCCGCCGGGCGGTGCGCTGGCTGGAGGACCGGCAGAACACCGACGGCGGCTGGGGCGAGGACATGCGCTCCTACGAGGACCCGGCGCGCTGGGCCGGGCGCGGCGACTCCACCGCCTCGCAGACCGCCTGGGCGCTGATGGCGCTGCTCGCGGCCGGCGAGGGCCCGGACGGCCGGGCCAACCCGGCGGTGGAGCGCGGCGTGGAGTGGCTGGTACGCACCCAGCTGCCCGAAGGAACCTGGGACGAGCCGCAGTTCACCGGCACCGGTTTCCCGTGGGACTTCTCCATCAACTACCACCTGTACCGGCTGGTCTTCCCGGTCACCGCGCTCGGCCGCTACCTCAACGGCGCCCCGGGCATGGTGAAGCCCGGCGGTACCCCGGCGATCGGGGCGGCGCGGTGACCACCGCACCCCTGCTGGTGCTCTGCGCGCTGGGCCCCGAGGTGTGGGCCCTGCGCGGCGGCGACTGGCGCGGCGCGGCCGGCGGGCCCCCGGTGCTGGTGCGCACCGGGGTCGGCCGACGGCGCGCCGGGACGGCCGTCCGCCGGCTGCTCGGCTCCGCCCCGGGCAGCTACGGCGCGGTCGTGGTGGCGGGCTTCGGCGCCGCCGTCGGACCGGGCGTGGCACCGGGCGACGTGGTGGCCGCCGACGGCGTGCGCGACGCCGAGGGCCACCTCTACCCGGTCGACTCCGGGCCGGAGCTCGCCCGGGCGCTCAAGGAGCAGGGCCTCACCGCGCACACCGGGGTGCACCACACCGCCGACCACGTGGTGCGCGGCATCGAACGGCGCGCCCTGCACCTGCAGGGCGCGCTCGCCGTCGACATGGAGGCCGCCGCCGTCCTCGCCGCGCTGCGGGAGGTGCGTCCGGTCTTGCCCGCGGCCGTGCTGCGGGTGGTGGTGGACACCCCCGAGCACGAGCTGCTGCGCCCGGGCACCCTGCCCGCCGGGGTGCGCGCCTGGCGGACCCTGCGGGCGACGGTACCCGCCCTGGTCGACTGGTACCGGCAGGAGCCCGGCGACGGCTCCGCAGACCTGAACCACCCCACATCCTCGACGCTCCCCCAGGAGGCGAGCTAGCCATGGCCATGCCGTTGCGCCAGACCGTGCGGGTCGGCACCTATCTGATGCAGCAGAAGCTGCTCAAGCGACGGGACAAGTTCCCGCTGATCGTCGAGCTGGAGCCACTGTTCGCCTGCAACCTCGCCTGCGAGGGCTGCGGCAAGATCCAGCACCCGGCGGGCGTGCTCAAGCAGCGGATGCCCGTCGCCCAGGCGGTCGGCGCGGTCCTGGAGTCGGGTGCCCCGATGGTCTCGATCGCCGGCGGCGAGCCGCTGATGCACCCGCAGATCGACGAGATCGTCCGGCAGCTGGTGGAGCGCCGTAAGTACGTCTTCCTCTGCACCAACGCGCTGCTGCTGCGCAAGAAGATGGACAAGTTCAAGCCCTCGCCGTACTTCACCTTCGCGGTGCACATCGACGGCCTGCGCGAGCGGCACGACGAGTCGGTGGCCAAGGAGGGCACCTTCGACGAGGCGGTGGCGGCGATCAAGGAGGCCAAGCGGCGCGGCTTCCGGGTCACCACCAACAGCACCTTCTTCAACACCGACACCCCGCAGACCGTCATCGACGTCCTCGACTACCTCAACGACGAGCTGAAGGTCGACGAGATGATGATCTCCCCGGCCTACGCCTACGAGAAGGCCCCCGACCAGGAGCACTTCCTCGGCGTCGAGCAGACCCGGGAGCTCTTCCGCAAGGCCTTCGCCGGCGGCAACCGCAGGCGCTGGCGCCTCAACCACAGCCCGCTCTTCCTGGACTTCCTGGAGGGCAAGGCCGACTTCGAGTGCACCCCCTGGGGCATCCCCAACTACTCGCTGTTCGGCTGGCAGCGGCCCTGCTACCTGATGGCCGACGGCTACGTGCCGACCTACCGCGAGCTGGTCGAGAAGACCGACTGGAGCAAGTACGGGCGCGGCAAGGACCCGCGCTGCGAGAACTGCATGGCCCACTGCGGCTACGAGCCGACCGCCGTCCTCGCGACCATGGGCTCGCTCCAGCAGTCGCTGCGCGCGATCACCGAGACCGTCACCTCCAACCGCGGGCGCTGAGCCCGGGCCCGCGATGCCCGGGTCCGACGCCGTACCGTCCTGAGCTCCCGTCCGGCCCGGGCCACCGTGCCCGGGCCGGCTCCGCCCCGCCGGGCGGAGGCACCACCGCACCGCTTCGAGTCGTGAGGTGTACCCATGTCACTGCTCTCCCGCGTCACGTCCCCGGCCGAGCTGCGCAAGCTCCCCGCGTCCGAACTGCCGCTGCTCGCCGACGAGATCCGCGACTTCCTGATCGACGCCGTCACCCGCACCGGCGGCCACCTCGGGCCCAACCTCGGCGTGGTGGAGCTCACCATCGCGCTGCACCGGGTGTTCGACTCGCCGTACGACCGGATCGTCTTCGACACGGGCCACCAGAGCTACGTCCACAAGCTGCTCACCGGCCGCCAGGACTTCTCCCGGCTGCGGATGAGGGGCGGCCTGTCCGGCTACCCCTCGCGGGCCGAGTCCGAGCACGACCTGGTCGAGAACTCGCACGCCTCCACCGCCCTCTCCTACGCCGACGGACTGGCCAAGGCCGCCCAGTTCCTCGGCCAGCACGACCGGCACACCGTCGCGGTGATCGGCGACGGCGCGCTCACCGGCGGGCTCGCCTGGGAGGCGCTCAACAACATCGCCGACGCCAAGGACCGGCCGCTGGTCATCGTCGTCAACGACAACGAGCGCTCCTACGCCAGGACGATCGGCGGCCTCGCGCATCACCTGGCCACCCTGCGCACCACCCAGGGCTACGAGCGCTTCCTCGCCCTCGGCAAGGGGGCGCTGCAGCGCACCCCGCTGGTCGGGCAGCCGATCTTCGACGCGCTGCACGGCGCCAAGAAGGGCTTCAAGGACGCCTTCGCCCCGCAGGGCATGTTCGAGGACCTCGGGCTGAAGTACCTCGGGCCGATCGACGGCCACGATGTGGGCGCGGTGGAACAGGCGCTGAGGCAGGCCCGCAACTTCGGCGGACCGGTCATCGTGCACTGCCTGACCGTCAAGGGGCGCGGCTACCTGCCCGCCGAGCAGGACGAGGCGGACCGCTTCCACGCCGTCAACCCGATCGACCCGTACACCTGCCTGCCGATCTCGCCCAGCGCCGGGGTCTCCTGGACCTCGGTGTTCGGCGAGGAGCTGGTCGCGCTCGGCGCCGAGCGGCCCGACCTGGTGGCGATCACCGCCGCGATGCTCCAGCCGGTCGGGCTGGCGCCGTTCGCCAAGGCGTACCCCGACCGGACCTTCGACGTCGGGATCGCCGAACAGCACGCCGTCACCAGCGCGGCGGGCCTGGCCACCGGCGGGCTGCACCCGGTGGTGGCGGTGTACTCGACCTTCCTGAACCGGGCCTTCGACCAGGTCCTGATGGACGTCGCCCTGCACCGGCTGGGCGTCACCTTCGTGCTGGACCGCTCCGGGGTGACCGGCTCGGACGGGGCCTCGCACAACGGCATGTGGGACATGTCGATCCTCCAGGTCGTCCCCGGGCTGCGGCTCGCCGCGCCGCGCGACGCCGAGCAGCTGCGGGCCCAACTGCGCGAGGCCGTCGAGGTCGGGGACGCGCCGACGGTGGTCCGCTTCCCCAAGGGGAACGTCGGGCCGGCCGTCCCGGCGGTCGAGCGGATCGGCGGGACGGACGTGCTGCTGCGCACCGGACCGGTGCCGGAGATCCTGCTGGTGGCCGTCGGCAGCACCGCCTCCGCCTGCCTGGACGCCGCCCGGCTGCTGCTCGCCGAGGGCTTCACCGCGACCGTGGTCGACCCGCGCTGGGTCAAGCCGGTCGATCCGGCGCTGCCCGAACTCGCCGCCGCCCACCGGCTGGTGGTCACCGTCGAGGACAACGGCCGTACCGGCGGCGTGGGTTCGGCCGTCTCCCAGGCGCTGCGCGACGCCGACGTGGACGTCCCGGTGCGGGTGCTCGGCCTGCCGCAGGAGTTCCTCGACCACGCCGCGCGCGGCGAGATCCTCGAGGAGGCCGGTCTGACCGGCACCGGGGTCGCTGCCCAGACCGCCGTCTTCGCCAAGAACCTGCTACCGACCCGAGGAGCGAACCCGCGCCATGCCGGCTGACCCAGACCGCCCCGCCTTCGACCTCGCCGCCCTGCTCGCCGAACGTCGGGGCGAGCGCTACGAGTTGCACAGTCGCTACCTCAACCCGCAGCTGCCGCGGATGCTGCGCACGATCGGCTTCGACAAGTACTACGAGCGCGCGGAGGGCCAGTACTTCTACGACGCCGAGGGCAACGAGTACCTCGACATGCTGGCCGGCTTCGGCATCTTCGCGCTCGGCCGCCACCACCCGGCGGTGCGCTCGGCGGTCCAGCAGGTGATGGACCTGGACCTGCCGGACCTGCTCCGCTTCGACTGCTCGCCGCTGCCCGGACTGCTGGCCGAGCGGCTGCTGTCGTACGCGCCCGGCCTGGACCGGGTGTTCTTCGGCAACAGCGGCACCGAGGCGGTGGAGACCGCGCTGAAGTTCGCCCGGTACGCCACCGGGCGCAAGCGCGTCCTCTACGCCGACCACGCCTTCCACGGGCTGACCACCGGCTCGCTGTCCGTCAACGGGGAGAGTGGCTTCCGCAAGGGCTTCGAACCGCTGCTGCCGGACACCGCCATCCCGCTCGGCGACATCGGGGCGCTGGCCAAGGAGCTGAAGCGCGGGGACGTCGCGGCGCTGATCGTGGAGCCGATCCAGGGCAAGGGCGTCCAGGCGCCGCCGCCCGGGTGGCTGCGCGCGGCCCAGGCGCTGCTGCACGAGCACAAGGCGCTGCTGATCTGCGACGAGGTGCAGACCGGGATCGGCCGCACCGGCGAGTTCTTCGCCTACCAGCACGAGGAGGGTGTGCTGCCCGACCTGGTGTGCGCGGCCAAGGCGCTCTCCGGCGGGTACGTGCCGATCGGGGCGACGCTCGGCAAGAGCTGGATCTTCGAGAAGGTGTACTCCTCGATGGACCGGGTGCTGGTGCACTCGGCCAGCTTCGGGTCCAACGCCCAGGCGATGGCGGCCGGGCTGGCGACCCTGGAGGTGATGCGCGAGGAGAAGGTGGTGGAGAACGCCCGGCAGGTCGGCGACCGGTTCCGGTCGCGGCTCGCCGAGCTGGTCGACCGGTACGAGCTGCTCGCCGAGGTACGCGGCCGCGGGCTGATGATCGGCATCGAGTTCGGCCGGCCCAAGTCGCTGAAACTGCGTACCGGTTGGACGGCCCTCCAGGCGGCGCGCAAGGGGCTGTTCGCGCAGATGGTGGTGGTCCCGCTGCTCCAGCGGCACCGGATCCTGACCCAGGTGTCCGGGGACCACCTGGAAGTGATCAAACTGATCCCACCGCTGATCATCACCGACCGGGACGTGGACCGGTTCCTGGACGCCTTCGCCGAGATCATGGACGAGGCCCACCGGGGCAACGGACTGATGTGGGACTTCGGCCGGACCCTGGTGAAGCAGGCGGTGGGCAACCGGTAGGGCCGCGCGGAGTGGGAAGTCGGCCGGACCGACTTCCCACTCCATGGGAGACACCGCGTCAGAGCTCGGTCCGGCGACGCCGGATGACCACCACGAGGTCGACGACGGCGAACAGGGTGATCAGCCCGAGGGCGATCGCGAAGCCGGTCAGGGTGCCCCGGCTGGGCGCGCCGTCCACCGGCGAGGAGGCCGCCCAGAACGCGAAGCCCGCGGTCCCCAGCGCGAACAGCGGGGTGAAGGTCAGCGAGAGCAGGTAGCGGAGCTTGAGATCGCTGCGGGCGGTGGCCGGCTCGGTGCCGCTGCGCCACCGTCGCCGGGTGGTGGTGCGCATCGCCGTTCACCTCCGGGCCGTGCGGGTGGGGGCTACGATTCCAGCGTACGTCCGAGGGGGAGAGCCGGGGAGGCATGATGACGGGATCGGACGCCGCGGGGGCGGGCACGACGGGGGAGGACGCCGAGGGGTACACGGGGCTGCGGATCGAGCGGGCCCGGGAGCTGGCCCGGCGGCACGGGTGGGCCTCGGTCCGGGTGCTGGAGCCTGGGCAGCTGATCACCATGGAGTACCGGGAGGGGCGGCTCAACCTCACGGTGCGGGACGGCGTGGTCGAGCGCAGCTGGGAAGGGTAGGGGCCCGTCCGTGCGGTGGGGCTCAGCGCGCGAACCGTCGATGGAGCCGTTGTTCGGCGACGGCGACCAGGGGTTCCAGCAGCGGCAGGGAGAGCAGCACCAGCAGTCCGGCGGCCCAGCCGGCCAGCACGTCGGAGACCCAGTGGGTGCCCAGGTAGACGGTGGTCAGGCCGATCGAGCAGGCGGTGGCGGCGGCGATCACCGCGCCGGTGCGCCGCCAGCGGACCGCCAGGTAGGCGAGCACGCCCCAGGTGACCACGGCGTTGGCGGTGTGGCCGGAGGGGAAGATGGTGCCGCCCGAGAACAGCTCGGGCGAGCCGACGTACTGGGCGTAGTGCGGGCCGAGCCGGCCGGTGACGATCTTGACCGCGCCGACCGTGACGTTGAGCAGCAGCAGGGCGACGCCCATGACCAGCAGCGGGCGCAGCCGGCCGAGCCGGCGGGCGCGCCAGAGCAGCCAGGCGAAGGCGGCGATGGCGCTGGGCCCGCGCTGGCCGACCACCACCCAGGAGTTGAGCAGCGGCTCCAGGCTGGGCCACCGCTCGTACGGGCGCAGCAGGCGGACCGACCAGTCGAGGTCGACCAGGTCGGTGTTGAGCAGGACGCCGGCCAGGACCAGCAGGTAGACCGCGAAGGTCCCGGCGAACAGGGCGGCCCGGCGGCGGCTCATCGGGGGCCAGCCGGGCTCGCCGCGGTCGGGGCCGGTCGGGCTGGGGTCGGTCAGGCCGGGGCGGGTCGGGCCGGGGCCGGTCGGGCCGGGCAGGCGGGCCGGGGTGCGGCCGGGGACCGGGAGTTCCCGACGTTCGGCGGTGCGGCGTTCCGGCTCCTGCCGCGGAATGCGAGCGGCGGTACTTCTGGATTGCACGGGGTGACCATACCCATTCGACCGGGGGTATCCCGGAGCGAATTGTCATTTTCCCGGGAAATCGACAATTGGGTCGCTGTCAGGTGACCCGGGGAGTGATTTCCAGTATTCCAGGATCGAATGCCAGTGTGGTCTTCGAATGATTCTGCAAAAGCCCCGGTAAAGAAAACAGAGCGGGAGGCCGGCTCGCCCGGCTTCCCACTCCGTGGTAACCCTGTGTAGGTTCGGTGCTCAGTCGAGGGGGCCGCCCGCGACGTAGATCACCTGTCCGGAGACGAAGCCCGCGCCCTCGCCGGCGAGGAAGGAGATGGTGTTGGCGACATCCTTCGGCTCGCCGACCCGCTGGACCGGGATCTGGGAGGCCGCGGCGCGCTTGAAGTCCTCGAAGTCCATGCCGACCCGGGCGGCGGTGGCCGCCGTCATGTCCGTGGCGATGAAGCCGGGGGCGACGGCGTTGGCGGTGATGCCGAACTTGCCCAGCTCGATGGCCAAAGTCTTGGTGAAGCCCTGCAGGCCGGCCTTGGCGGTGGAGTAGTTGGCCTGGCCGCGGTTGCCCTGGGCGGACGAGGAGGACAGGTTGACGATGCGCCCGAAACCGGCGTCCACCATGTGCTTCTGCACCGCGCGGGTCATCAGGAAGGCGCCGCGCAGGTGAACGTTCATGACCGTGTCCCAGTCGGACTCGGACATCTTGAAGAGGAGGTTGTCGCGGAGCACGCCCGCGTTGTTGACCAGCACGACGGGGGCGCCGAGCTCGGCGACCACGCGGTCGACGGCGGCCTGGACCTGCTCGGCGTCCGAGACGTCGGCGCCGACGGCCAGGGCCCGCCCGCCGGCGGCGGTGATCCGGTCGACGGTGTCCTTGCCGGCGGCCTCGTCCAGGTCCAGGACGGCGACCGCGTAGCCGTCGGCGGCCAGCCGGACGGCGGTGGCGGCGCCCAGCCCGCGGGCGGCGCCGGTGACGACCGCGACCCGGGTGGCGGTGCTCTGCTCGGTCATGCGCGCTCTCGTCTCTCTCGGGGGTGCCTCCGGGGAGTGCCCCCGGAGAGGGTGCCCACACCCTACCGGCGGGTAGGGGTGGCGGCCAGGGCGGAGAGGCGCAGGTGACGGTCGGTAAGGACCGACCGGTCGGCTTTCTGCTGAGAACGGGTTACTGCAAGGGCGTGGCAGCGCGTAAATATGCCAATGTTGCCGAACCTGCGTCTACTATCCGCCCCTGCCTGCCAGCAAGGGCCCGCCGTTTGTATAGTGTCCGCCAGCAGCCACCGGCTGCACGGCTGGAGCGCCCTCCCTCATAGCTGGACGCCCACTCGCCGTTACTGCCCCACCCGGGTGTCCCACACACACCGGGTGTGACATCGGGACGGATACATGGTGCTGGGGGAGATCCCGACAACCCGCGGGTCCGCGCGACTGCAGCAGTCGCCCGGACACCTCATTCGCGTTGCACAGCAGGTTCACACCCGGCTGTGGTCCGAGCACGTCGGAGCCGATCTCACAGCTCCGCAGTTCGCGGTCCTGCTGGTGCTCGCCCTCGAACCGGGCGCGGACCAGCGGACGGTCGGCGAGCGCGCCTCGCTCGACAAGGCCACGATGGCGGAGATGGTCGCGCGGCTGGTCCGCCGCGGCCTCGTGCTGCGAAGGCGCGACCCGGCCGACGGCCGGCGCAAACTGCTCGCCCTCTCGCAGGGCGGCGCCCAGGCGGTGCGTGAGGCCACCGGTGGTGTGGTCCGCGTCCAGCGGGTGCTGTTCGAGCCCCTCACGCCGGAGGAGCAGGTCGAGATCGTCCGGGTGATGGCCAAGATAGCCAGGCTGGAGCCCGCGGCGGTGGCCGTCTTCTCCGACGCGCGGCCGATACTGGACGCCCAGCGGGCGATCGGCTACCTGATCAGGGTCGGCCAGCAGGTGCACACCAAGCTCTGGTCGGAGCACGTCGGCGCGGAGCTAACGGCTCCGCAGTTCGCCGTGCTGGACGCGCTGGAGCTGGAACCGGGCGCGGACCAGCGCACGGTCGGCGAGCTGGCCTCGCTGGACAAGGCCACGATGGCCGAGATGGTCAGCCGGCTGGTGCGCCGCGGTCTGGTGCAGCGCCGGCGTGACCCCTCGGACGGGCGGCGCAACCTGCTCTCGCTCTCGCCGGCGGGTCAGGACCTGTTGCACCGCTCGGCCGCCGGGGTGGCCGAGGTCCAGCGGCTGCTGCTCGCACCGCTGGCGGAGGAGGAGCACGAGGCTGCACTCGCGCTCATCGCCAAGGCGGCCAGGCTCTAGCCCAAGCTTTGGTAACAATAGCCAAAACGATTCACCAAAGCTCCTGAAGTCCTCGGTTGTCGACATCGGCCGCCGTTGGCGCAGGTGAATCCGGGCACACCGAAGTGCCGCTCGTCCCTGACCGGAACGGGCGGTACTTCGATATGACCGACTGTCAGAACTGTCAGAACTGTCAGAACTGCCAGGACCGTCAGAGCTGTCAGAGCTCTCGGAACCGTCAGGACCGTCGGGACTGTCGTTGTCGGGGGCGCCGGGCCGGTTCGGCCGGCGCCCCCACGGCCGGCGTCAGTTCCAGTCGAACCCCTGAGGGTCCGGGCCGATCCGCTTGCCGGTGGCGACACCGGCGACCGCGGCGAGGTCCTCGGCGTCCAGCTCGAAGCCGGTGACGTCGAGGTTCTCCCGGATGCGGGACGGGGTGACCGACTTCGGGATGGCGATCACGCCGTTCTGCAGGTGCCAGCGGAGCACCACCTGGGCGATCGTGCGGCCGTGCTTCTCGGCGATCTTCGCCAGCGCCGGCTCGGCCAGCAGCTCCCCGCCCTGGCCCAGCGGGCTCCACGCCTCGGTGGCGATGCCGTGCTGGGCGTGGAAGGCGCGCAGCTCCTCCTGCGGGAAGTACGGGTGCAGCTCGACCTGGTTCAGCGCCGGGACGACCGAGCCCTCGTCCAGCAGGCGGGTCAGCTGCTCGGGGCCGAAGTTGGACACGCCGATCGACTTGACCCGGCCGCCCTCCTTCAGCTGCTCCAGGGCCTTCCAGACGTTCAGGAAGGTGCCGTGCATCGGGCGCGGCCAGTGGATCAGGTACAGGTCGATGTAGTCGAGGCCGAGCTTCTCCAGGGAGGCGTCGAACTCGCGCAGCACCGCGTCGCGGCCCTGCTCGCCCGACCAGTCGCGGGTGCCCGAGTTCCACAGCTTGGTGGTGACGTAGAGGTCCTCGCGCGCGAGGCCGCCCGCCAGTGCCTCGTTGATGGCCGCACCGGTGCCGGTCTCGTTCTCGTAGATCGCGGCGGTGTCGATGGAGCGGTAGCCCGCCTCGATCGCGGTGCGGACCGCGGGGGTGGCCTCGGCGTCCGGCACCTGCCACACACCGAAACCGAGCTGCGGGATCTGCGCGCCGTCGTTCAGGGTGACGCTGGGGATGTTGCTCACGGGAAGGGGTGCCTTCCTGGTCGTCCGTTGGTTCCAGAGGGGCAACTGGTGCCCCGGCACGATTGTTCCCGCCGTTCGGGCGAATCTTTGGCGAAGCTTTACGACGGCGTGGCGTGCACCGGGGGCGTGCGCCGGGGCCGCCGCGACCGGGGCGGCGGAAAACCTGTTGCGCGGATCACACCGGGCTTGGCAGGCTCGCGGACATGACCTCCTGAGACTCGGGTCCTTCGTGCCCATCCCTTGTCCGTCCGGCGCCTGCGTCGGACGTGTCGACGTCGCCGCGCCGCTGCGCCGCGCGTCCATCGCCCGTCCTCGTGCGTGAGCGGGGCGGCCGCGCCGTACGGCCTGCGCCCGTGTCTCCCGCATCTGCGTAACTCCGTACCTCCGCTCCTCGGTACCTCCGCACCTGCCGCAGCTTTCGCACCTTTCACACCTTCCGCATCGGAGTGTCATGCCGCTCACCCCCCTGCCGCTGGCCGACCCCGGCAGTCCTGACCTCTCCTCACCCCTCGCCTTCCTCCGCTGGCTGCAGCGCGCCCAGCGGCGCGGGCAGATCCGCGCCACCTGCTGGGCACTGGTCGAGATGGGCGCCCAGGCCGCGCTGCCGGTGTCGCTCGGGCACGGCGTCCAGGCCGCCGTCGACGGCGACGCCGGCGGCATCTGGCGGGCCGGCGCGCTCGCCCTGCTGCTGTCCGCCGTCGCCGCGGGCGGCACCGTGCTGCTGCACCGGCAGGCGGTCTGGAACTGGATCCACGCAGCTTGCCACGTACGGCAGTTGGTGGCCGGCCATGCCTCGCACCTCGGGGCCGGGCTGTCCCGGCGGATCGCCACCGGCGAGGTGGTCGCGGTCGGCAGCGGGGACGTCGAGCGGATCGGCTGGTACGTCGAACTGGTCGCCCGGGTCCGGGCCGCGGTGATCGTCTGGCTGGCCGTCAGCTCGGTGGTGCTGGTGGTCGAGCCGGTGCTCGGGGTCGGGGTGCTGCTCGGCGTCCCGGTGCTGGCCGCCTCGGTCTGGCCGCTGATCGGGCCGTTCGAACGGCGTTACGAGAAGCAGCGCGAGCTCGGTGGCAAGGCCACCGAGCTGGCCGCCGACACCGTGGCCGGGCTGCGGGTGCTGCGCGGCATCGGCGGCGAGGAGCTGTTCCTGGAGCGGTACCGGGCGGCCTCCCAGAAGGTCCGCGCGGCGGCGGTGCGCTCGGCCCGGGTGTGGTCGCTGATGCAGGCCCAACAGGTGCTGCTGCCCGGCCTGTTCGTGGTCGGGGTGACGTGGTGCGGCGCCCGCCTGGCGGCCTCCGGCGAGCTCGGCGTGGGCACCCTGATCGCGGTCTACGGCGCGACCGCCTTCCTCGCCGCGCCGCTGCGGATCCTGGGCGAGGCCGCGCACGCCTGGAGCGTCGCCCGGGTCTCCGCCGGACGGGCCGTGCGGTTGCTCTCGCTCAGCCGGACCAGCGGCGGGGCCGAGGGCGTGCTGACCCGGCCGGGCCGGTCCGACCTGCACGACCCGGTCACCGGGCTGACCGCCCGGGCCGGCGAGCTGACCGCGGTGGTCTGCGGGGACCCGGACTTCGCCGGGGCGCTCGCCGAGCGGCTCGGCGGGCACGTCCCGCCGGCCGAGGGCGAGCCGGAACTGCCCTCCGTCCGGCTCGGCGGCACCGAGCTGGACACCGTGCCGCTGGCCGAGGCCCGGGCGGCGGTGCTGGTCCACGACAAGGAGCCGGTGCTGCTCTCCGGCACGCTGGCCGAGCTGTTGGACATCCCGTCCTCCGGTCGGGTCCCGGCGGCCGAGGCGCTCGCCGCGGCCCGCTCCGAGGACGTGCTGGAGGCGCTCGTGGACGGCTCGCCGGAGTGCGCGGGCGACCCGATGCGCGCCCGGATCACCGAGCGCGGGCGCTCCCTGTCCGGCGGGCAGCGCCAGCGGCTCGCGCTGGCCCGCGCACTGCTGGTCGACCCGCCCGTGCTGGTGCTGGACGAGCCGACCAGCGCGGTGGACGCCCACACCGAGTCCCGGATCGCCGGCGGGCTGCGGGACATCCGGGCCGGGCACACCACCGTGGTGTTCGCGACCAGCCCGCTGCTGCTCGACCAGGCGGACCGGGTGGTACTGGTGCGCGACGGCCGGGCGGTCGCGGCCGGCCGGCACCGCGAACTGATGCGCACCGAACCGGCCTACCGGGCCGTGGTCACCAGGGACGAGGAGGCCGCGTCGGTATGAGCACCGCCGTCAACCGTCCGGCCCAACGAACGAGGAGTACGTCATGAAGCCTCCCGTCCACGAGGAACAGGGGCCGGCCACCACCCTGCCGGTCGGCTCCCCGGCCGCCGTCCGCCGCTATCTGGGGCTGCTGGCGCGGCGGCACCGGGGCGGGTTCGCCGCCGTGGTGTCGCTGCACTCGGTGGCCACCCTGGCCGGGCTGGTCGGGCCCTGGGTGCTGGGCAGCCTGGTCGAGTCGCTGGCCACCGGCACCGCCGGGGCCACCATCGCGGTGGCGGTCGGCTGGTACCTGCTGGCGCTCGCGGTGCAGTCCGCGTTCACCGGCTGGTCGCGGATGCGCGGTGCCGTACTCGGCGAGCGGGTGCTGGCCGACCTGCGCGAGGACTTCCTGGTCCGCTCGGTCGCGCTGCCGACCGGCGTGCTGGAGCGGGCCGGCACCGGGGACCTGGTCTCGCGGGGGACCACCGACATCGACCGGCTGGACAAGTCGGTGCGCGAGGCGGCGCCCGAACTCGCCGTCGCGATCGTGTCGTTGCTGCTGGTGATCGGCGCCCTGCTGGTGACCTCGCCGCTGCTCGCGCTGACCTCGCTGGTCGGGCTGCCGCTGCTGCTGGCCAGCTCCCGCTGGTACTTCCGGCGCGCCCCGCAGTCCTACCGCAACGAGGCGGCCGGGTACGCGGCGGTGAGCAACGTGCTGGCCGAGACGGTGGACGCCGGGCGGACGGTCGAGACGCTGCGCCTCGGCGAGCAGCGGGTCCGGCTGACGGACCGCAAGCTGCGCGAGTGGCTGGCCTGGGAGCGCTACACCCTGTGGCTGCGCTCGGTCTGGTTCCCGACCATCGAAGCGGTCTACACCTCGGCCGTGCTGGCCACCCTGGTGGTCGGCGGGCTGTTCACCCTCAAGGGCTGGCTCACCGTCGGCCAGTTGACCACCGGCGTGCTGTACGCCCAGATGCTGATCGGCCCGGTGGACCTGATCCTGCGCTGGTACGACGAGCTGCAGATCGGGCAGGCCTCGCTGGCCCGGCTGGTCGGCGTGCACGAGGTGCCGGAGCACGAGGGGGACGAGTCGGCGCATCCGGAGGGCCGCCGGGTCGAGGCCCGGGACGTCCGCTTCGGCTACCGCGAGGGCGCGGACGTCCTGCACGGGATCAGTCTGGACGTCGCCCCGGGCAGCCGGGTCGCGCTGGTCGGCCCGTCCGGGGCCGGGAAGTCCACCCTCGGGCGGCTGCTGGCCGGGATCTACGCGCCCGGCCGCGGCAGCGTCACCCTCGGCGGGGCGGCGCTGTCCCGGATGCCGGCCGAGCGGGTCCGCTCCGAGGTCGCCCTGGTCAACCAGGAGCACCACGTGTTCGTCGGCACCCTGCGGGACAACCTGCGGCTGGCCGCGCCCGAGGCGGACGACACCGAACTGCGGGCCGCGCTGGACGCGGTGGACGCCGGGGCCTGGGTGGACGCCCTCCCGGAGGGGCTGGACACCGAGGTCGGCTCCGGCGGCACCTCGCTGACCCCGCCGCAGGCCCAGCAGCTCGCCCTGGCCCGGTTGGTGCTGGCCGACCCCCACACCCTGGTGCTGGACGAGGCCACCTCGCTGCTGGACCCGAGGGCCGCCCGGCACCTGGAGCGCTCGCTGTCCCGGGTGCTGGAGGGCCGGACGGTCATCGCCATCGCCCACCGGCTGCACACCGCGCACGACGCGGACGTGATCGCGGTGGTCGAGGGCGGGCGGATCAGCGAGTACGGCAGCCACCCGGAGCTGGTCGCGGCCGGCGGCCCGTACGCGGCGCTCTGGCGCTCCTGGCGGGACGAACGGTAGGGCGCACCTTCGGACTCCCGCCCGGGGGAGTCCGAAGAACCGCCCGGGAGAGGCGCGGCAGTGTAATGGGTGTCCGAAACCCGTGCGGCGCCGGATTGCCCCGTGCGGGTTACTCCATGGTCCGGAAGGGCGCGTAACCGGGCAAATCGTCAGCCCGGCCAGCAGACTGCTCCGGTGACCAAGATTTCAGACGGCTCGTCCCGCCCCCAGCGCAGCGAGATCGGCGGGATCCCCACGCGGTACATCGGGATCGGCGTCATCGTCGTCCTCGCGGTGTGGTTCCTGTTCGCCAACCTCGACAAGGTCGAGATCCAGTTCTGGGTGTTCACCGTGACCGCGCCGCTCTGGATCGCGCTGCTGGCGACGCTGGTCGCCGGCGGCGTGCTGGGCTGGCTGCTGAAGGGACGGCGCGCCCGGTGAGCACCGTTCCCGAACCGGCCCCGACCGGTTCCTCGGCCTTCACCCCGCTGATCGAGATGCGCGGGGTCAACAAGCACTTCGGCGACCTGCACGTGCTGCAGGACATCGAGCTGACGGTCGGCCGGGGCGAGGTCGTCGTGGTGATCGGCCCGTCTGGCTCCGGCAAGTCCACGCTCTGCCGGGCGATCAACCGGCTGGAGCCGATCGAGCGCGGCACCATCGTGATCGACGGCCAGCCGCTGCCCGCGGAGGGCAAGGGGCTGGCCAAGCTGCGCGCCGAGGTCGGCATGGTGTTCCAGTCCTTCAACCTGTTCGCGCACAAGACCGTGCTGCAGAACGTCTCGCTCGCCCAGATCAAGGTCAGAGGCCGCGCCAAGGCGGAGGCGGATGCCAAGTCCCGCTCGCTGCTGGAGCGGGTCGGCCTCTCGGCGCACGCCGACAAGTACCCGGCCCAGCTCTCCGGCGGCCAGCAACAGCGGGTCGCGATCGCCCGCGCGCTGGCGATGGACCCCAAGGCGCTGCTGTTCGACGAGCCGACCTCGGCGCTCGACCCCGAGATGATCAACGAGGTGCTGGACGTCATGCGCCAGCTCGCGAGCGAGGGCATGACGATGGTCGTGGTCACCCACGAGATGGGCTTCGCCCGGGCTTCCGCGAACCGGGTGGTGTTCATGGCCGACGGCCGGATCGTCGAGGACCGCGCCCCGGAGAACTTCTTCAGCGCCCCCGAGAGCGAGCGTGCCCGGGACTTCCTGTCCAAGATCCTGAAGCACTGAGGGCGGCGCCGTGAACCGTATGACGACGCCCGCCGCGCGGGCGCGCGGCCGCCTGACCGCCGCCGCCCTGCTGCTCGCCGTACTGGTGGCCGGCTGCGGCAAGGCCGGCACCCCGCCGCCCAAGGGCCCCCAGCCCAGCGCGCTGCCCAGCTACCAGGTGCGGGACGCCTCCTCGATCACCGGCTCGCCGACCCTGGACGCCGCCCGCAACCGGGGCCACCTGGTGGTCGGCGCCAAGGAGGACCAGCCGTACCTGGGCCAGAAGAACCCGGCCACCGGTGTGTACTCCGGCTTCGACATCGAGATCGCCAAGATGGTCGGCGCCTTCCTCGGCTTCCCGCCGGAGAAGATCCAGTTCAAGACCATCGCCTCGGCCAACCGCGAGACCGCGCTGCAGAACGGCCAGGTGGACTACTACGTCGGCACCTACACCATCAACGACAACCGCAAGAAGCTGGTCGGCTTCGCCGGGCCGTACTTCATCGCCGGGCAGTCGCTGCTGGTGCGCAAGAACGACAACAGCATCCACGGGCCGCAGGACCTGGACGGCAAGAAGGTCTGCTCGGCGGCCGGCTCGACCCCGTACCAGCGCATCCAGTCGCAGTACCCCAAGGCGCACCTGATCGGCTACGACACCTACTCGGCCTGCGTGGACAACCTGATCACCGGCCAGGTCGACGCCGTCACCACGGACAACGCGATCCTGCTGGGCTACGCGGCCAAGGTGCCGGACGAGCTCAAGGTGGTGGGCCCGCTGTTCTCGACCGAGCCCTACGGGATCGGCACACCGAAGAACGACACCGTGCTGCGCGGGGCGCTGAACGACGCGCTGGCGCACCACGAGCAGAACGGTGACTGGAAGAAGGCCTTCGACGCGACCCTCGGCCTGTCCGGGGAGCCTGCGCCGAACCCGCCGACGATCGACCGGTACTGAGGGGGCTGCGCCGTGAAAACGCTGACCGACAACTGGTCGACCTACTGGGACGGCTTCCTCGGCACGCTCTCGCTGTTCGTGGTGAGCGCCGTGCTGTCGCTGGTGCTGGGCGTGCTGATCGCGGGCTTCCGGGTCTCGCCGGTCCGGCCGCTGCGGGTGTTCGGGACGGTGTGGGTGACGGTGCTGCGCAACACGCCGCTGACCCTGCTGTTCTTCATCGTGGTGCTGGGCCTGCCCCGGTTCAACATCACCCTGCCCTTCTACGCCTTCGCCGTGCTCGCCCTCGGCTTCTACACCTCGGCCTTCGTCTGCGAGTCGATGCGCTCGGGCATCAACACCGTGCCGTCCGGGCAGGGCGAGGCGGCCCGCAGCCTGGGCATGAGCTTCGGGCAGACGATGGGCCTGGTGGTGCTGCCGCAGGCGTACCGCTCGGTGGTGGCGCCGATCGGCAGTGTGATGATCGCGCTGGCGAAGAACACGGCGATCGCCGGCTCGTTCAGCGTCACCGAACTGCTGGGCACCTACCGGACCATCAACGAGCTGGGTTACAGCATCATCTGGACCTTCCTCTGGATCGCCGTCGGCTACCTGATCATCACCCTGGCCATCAGCGCCGTCTTCAACCTGCTGGAACGACGAGTGGCGGTGTCCCGATGACCGTTGAATCCTCGGCGCTGTACGACATCCCCGGCCCGAAGGCGCTGGCCCGGCACCGGCTGTACGGCGGGATCGCGCTGCTGCTGATCGCGGCGCTGGTCGGCTGGGTCGTGTACATGCTGTTCCACACCCACCAGTTCATCTACGCAAAGTGGGAGCCCTTCGAGTACCGGGGCGTGCAGGACCTGCTGCTGCGCGGGCTGGGCAACACCCTGCGGGCCTTCGGCTGGACGGTGCTGTTCGCGCTGCCGTTCGGCGCGCTGTTCGCGGCCGGCCGGCTGTCCGACCACCGGGTGGTGCGCTGGTTCGCCACGCTGGTGGTGGAGTTCTTCCGGGCCATGCCGGTGCTGGTGATGATCTTCTTCGTCTTCGTCGCCCTCAAGGTGCAGCCGCTGTGGGCGCTGGTGGCCGGGCTGGTGCTCTACAACGGTTCGGTGCTGGCCGAGGTGTTCCGGGCGGGTGTGCTCGCGGTGCCCAAGGGGCAGCGGGAGGCGGCGTACGCGCTGGGCATGCGCAAGACCCAGGTGATGACGTACGTGCTGGTGCCGCAGGCCAACCGGGCGATGCTGCCGGCCATCATCAGCCAGCTGGTGGTCGCGCTCAAGGACACCTCGCTGGGCTTCCTGATCACCTTCGAGGAGTTCCTGCACGCGGGCAAGCTGATCGCCACCAACCTGGACTACGACCTGCCGTTCATCCCGGTGGTGATCGTGATCGCGCCGATCTACATCGGCATGTGTCTGCTGCTGTCCTGGCTCGCCCGCTGGGTCGAGCAGCGCAGTCGGCGCAGCCCGAGCGTGCGGGGCGGGGCGCCGGTGGCCGAGGCCGGGGTGACTATGGGGCTGCCGCCGTCGGCGCAGTAGCGCGCGTGCGTCGTGGGCCCGCGGTGGTGGTCGGCGTGTCGTGAGGCCCTGGTCGGGGAAGCCTGGTTCGAGGCTGAACCATAGGTGCGGATGGGGTCGGGGCCTGGACCTCCAAATTCCTCTTATGATTGCGGAGGCAGGCGACAGACGACCGGGCGGAGGGGCCATGGAGCCGGTGTTCGACTCGCGGCACATCAGGACGTTCCACGAGGTCGTCCGGGCCGGCTCCTACTCGGCCGCCGCCCGGGAGCTCGGCTACACCCAGCCCGCCATCACCCAGCAGATGAAGGCCCTAGAACGCACCGTCGGCGTCCCGCTGTTCACCCGCGCCGGGCGCGGTCTGCGGCTCACCGAGGCGGGCGAGGCGCTCTCCCGGCACGCCGAACTGATCCTCGGCAGCCTCTCCGCCGCCCAGCAGCAGCTCGCCGCGCTCGCCCGGCTGCGCGCCGGGCGGGTACGGGTCTGCGCCTTCCCCAGTGCCAACGCCACGCTGATACCGGAGGCGATGGCCCGGCTGCTCGCCGAGCACCCCGGCGTCCGGGTCGAGCTGCTGGAGGCCGAGCCGCCGGACTCCGTCCAGCGGCTGCTGCGCGGCGAGTGCGACATCGCGCTGGCCTTCCGCTATCCCGGCCAGGCCACCGAGGTGCCGGACGGGCTGGACGAGATCCCGCTGATGGAGGACCTGCTCACCGTGCTGCTGCCGGTCGGGCACCCGCTCGGCCGCCGGCACGCCGTCCGGCTGGCCGACCTCGACGGCGAGCGCTGGATCGCCGGCTGCCCGCGCTGCCGGGCCAACCTGCTGCACGTCTGCGCGGAGGAGGGCTTCGCGCCGGACATAGTGTTCTCCACCGACGACAACCTCGCGGTGCAGAGCCTGGTCGCCGCCGGGGTCGGGATCGCGCTGATGCCCGCGCTGGTGCTCTCCTTCATGTGCCACCGCAAGGTCACCGGGCGGGCCGTCGAGCCGCACCTGCGGCGGCAGGTGAGCGCGTACGTGCTGCGCGAGCACCGGCGGATCCCGGCCACCGCGCTGGTGCTGGACCACCTGCGGCAGGCGGCGGCGAGCCGGGTCGGGTGCTGAGGCCCGTCCGACTCCGGCCTGTGGCCGGTCCGAACTCGGTCGATCCATAAGCACGAGTGGGGGTATTGCTTAGAAGCCCTCGTTGGACGTGATAGGTCGGTCGGTCCGAACCTGCTGGTATGACATCCTCAGCCACGGTCGGCAGCGACCGGCTCACCGAGCGGATGACCGCGCTGGTCAGCGAGATCCGCGCCGTCGTGGACCGCGGACTGCCACCCGAACTCACCGCGTACCTGGTCGGCGAACGCCTCGCCCCGCACCTGCTCACCGCCCCCGACGGGCCCGACGCCCTGCTCACCCCCGCCCAGCGCGAGGGCGACCCGCAGCGCTACCGCCAGCACGTCCTGCACGCCGAGGCGGACGGCAGCTTCTCCGTCGTCGCGCTGGTCTGGCTGCCCGGACAGCACACCCCGATCCACGACCACGTCTCCTGGTGCGTAGCCGGGGTCCACCAGGGCCAGGAGAGCGAGACCCGCTACCGGCTGGTCTCCGACGGGCGCAGCTCCCGACTGGTCGAGACCGAGCACGTGGCCGGCCCGGCCGGGACGGTCGCCGCCTTCGCCCCGCCCGGCGACATCCACCTGGTGCGCAACGCCTGCAGCACCACCGCCATCTCCATCCACGTGTACGGCGCGGACGTCTCGCGGCTCGGCACCAGCATCCGGCGGGTCTACCAGCTCCCCGCCGACCAGGAGCGGTGAGCCGCGACGTGGCACTGACCCTCCGGGAGCGGGCCGCCCGCACCCGCTCTCTCCCCCCGCTCGGCGGGGACGCCCCCGGCCTGCTGCTCGCGGCGGTCGGGGTGGCCGCCGCGATCGCCGTCCACGCGGCCGTCCCGGCCGTGCCCAAGCTCACCGCCGCCGTCGTGCTCGGCATGGCCGCGGCCCACCTGCCCGGGCTGCGCCCGGTGGTTCGCGGGGTCGCCCGGCCCGGGCTGTCGATGGCCGGGAAGCGGCTGATGCGGCTCGGGATCGTCCTCCTCGGGCTCAAGCTCAGCCTGGACGACGTGCTCGGCCTCGGCTGGGCCACCGTCGCCATGGTGCTCACCGTGGTCGCCGCGACCTTCGCCGGCACGCTCTGGCTGGGCCGGCGGCTCGGACTGCCCGGCGACCAGCCGCTGCTGGTCGCCACCGGGTACTCGATCTGCGGGGCCTCGGCGATCGGCGCGGTCAGCCAGGCGGCCGGTAGCGAGGAGGAGGACGTCGCCTCCTCGGTCGCGCTGGTCACCCTCTGCGGGACGCTGGCGATCGCCGTACTGCCGCTGCTGCAGCACCCGCTGGGGCTCGGCGAGATCGAGTTCGGGCGCTGGGTCGGTGCGAGCGTGCACGACGTCGGGCAGGTGGTCGCCACCGCGCAGACCGGCGGGCCGGGAGCCCTGCGCGAGGCCGTGCTGGTCAAGCTGATGCGGGTCGTGCTGCTGGCGCCGCTGGTCGCGGGCGTCGCCGTGGTGGCGCGGCGCAACGCGCGCGGGGCCACGGCGGACGGTGTCGCCAAGAGTGGCAGCCGGCCGCCGATCGTGCCGCTGTTCGTGGCCGGGTTCCTGGCGATGATCGTGCTGCGCACCACCGGGGTACTGCCCGAGCGGGCGCTCACGCTGGCCGGGGACGCGCAGGAACTGCTGCTCGCCGCCGCCCTGTTCGGGCTGGGGAGCGCGGTGCACCTGCCGACCATGGTGCGGACCGGTGGACGGATCGCGCTGCTCGGGCTCGGTTCATGGGTGGTCGTCGCCGGTGTGTCGTACGCGGGCGTGCTGATCACGACCTGACGGCGGCGGCTTGCGTCCGGGCCGGGTCCCTTCGGGGGCCCGGCCCCGTCCGTAGGCTCGGCCCTGTCGGGCCCGGCCCGTGTCCGTGGGGCCGGTCGATTTTCACGGGCCGGGCGGGTGCGGACTCGGTTATTGTCGGGCGGGTGATCGCCCGCACCGGGACGATCCTGCTGCCGAGTCCGTCGAGGAGGACGTATGACCACCGCACTGCCCGAACGGGACGGCCACGAGGCCGTCGTCACGCTCGACCGGCGGGAGGGCCCGTTCGGCGAGGTGGTGTTGCGGCAGCGCGGACGGCACTACGAGATCATCGCCAACGGGTGCTTCCTGATGGACACCGCCGACGGGCGCTCGGAGCGGCTGCTGATCCAGGCGGCGCTGGACGAGCTGGACCGGACCGGCGCCGGCGTGGCCGCGCCGTCGGTGCTGATCGGAGGGCTCGGGGTCGGCTTCTCGCTCGCGTACGCGGTGGCCGAGCCGCGATGGGGGCGGATCGCCGTCGTCGAGCGGGAGAGCGCGATCATCGACTGGCACCGCAGCGGCCCGCTGGGCGGCTTCTCCGGCGGTGCGCTGGACGACGAGCGGGTCGCGGTGATCCACACCGACCTGCTGGAGTACCTGGCGGCGTCCGACGGCGAGTGCTACGACGCGCTGTGCCTGGACATCGACAACGGGCCGGACTGGACCGTCACCGACTCCAACTCCGGGCTCTACGGGGCGGACGGGCTCGCGGTGCTGTGGCACCGACTGCGGCCCGGCGGGGTGCTGGCGGTGTGGAGCGCGCAGCCGTCGTCGGACTTCGAGGAGGCGCTGCGGGCCGCGGGTTTCGCGGACGTGGTCAGCCGGGAGGTCCCGGTGAGCCGGGGCGTGCCGGACGTGGTGCACCTGGCGCGGCGCTCCGGCTGAACTGGGCTGCTGCTCGCTCCTGTTGGCGGCGGAGGCCGTCAACTGGCCGGAGGCTCGTTCGGGTTGGGGTTTGCCCGAGGGTTGTGGCCGACTGCTAGCGTGGGCGCCTGCGGTGCACTAGTGCGGTCGGTCGAGCGGGCGGTGGTGGTTGTGGTGGACGGCGGGACGCCTTCGGAGCGGATCGCGGCCGAGCTCCGACGCCGGATCGCGGCAGGGGAGTTGAAGCCGGGCGGCCGTGTGCCCTCCACGCGGCGGATCACGCAGGAGTGGGGCGTGGCGATGGCCACCGCGACCAAGGTGCTGAACCGGCTGCGGGAGGAGGGGCTGGTGCGGGCCGTCCCGGGGGTGGGGACGGTGGTGGTGGCCCGGCCGGCGCCTGTGGCGGCTCGTCCGGCTGCGACTACGGCTGCGGCTGTCGCTGAAGCCGCGGCTCCTGCCGCGGGTCGGGACGCAGCGCGGGCGCCGGGTGTGGCGGGCGTGCGGCGGGCGAAGGGCGGGGAGCGGGAGCTCGGCCGGGAGCGGATCGTCGAGGCCGCGGTGCGGGTCGCCGACACCGAGGGTCTGGCGGCACTGTCGATGCGCCGGGTCGCGACCGAACTGGGCGTCGCCACCATGTCGCTCTACCGTCATGTGCCGGGCAAGGACGAGCTGTTGCGGCTGATGATGGACAAGGTCTTCGGTGAGCAGCCGCTCCCGGGGGCGCCGGCGTCGGACTGGCGGACGGGGCTGGAGGAGGTCTCGCGGCTGCAGTGGCGGATCTACCGGACCCACCCGTGGCTGGCCTCCACGATGTCCTTCACCCGGCCGGTGCTGGCGCCCGACGCGGCGCTGCACACCGAGCGGGCGATTTCCGTCCTGGCGGGGCTGGGGCTGAGCTGGGAGGAGATGGCCCAGGCGTCGGTCAGCCTGGCGGCCTTCACCTGCGGGCTGGCTGTCCACTTCGAGCGGGAGGCGCAGGCCGAGCAGGACAGCGGGATGTCCGCGGACGAGTGGATGGACCGGCTGGACGACGAGGACCACGACCGGCTGATGGCGGACCCGGAGCGCTTTCCGATGTTCGACGCACTGAACCGGGGGCCGGAGATCGACCTCAGCCTGGACGCGTTGTTCGAGTTCGGGCTGGCACGGATGCTGGACGGGGTGGGGGCGCTGATCGAGGCGCGGGGGAAGGGCGGCGAGAAACAGATGACAACCGACAGCTGACACCTGACAGATGACAACTAACAGATTTCAGCGAACGAAATCTGAAATCTGTTAGTTGTCATCCATTATCCGTCGACAGTCGGCGGCCCGGCTATTGCCGTCCGTCAGCCGAACGGGCGGTGCTCCGGCGCCGCGTCAGCCTCCGCCTCGGTCTCCGCCTCCGGCTCGTCCGCGGTCGGGGCCAGGCCCGCGATGCCGAAGGGGTCGAAGTCCGGCGGCGGGATCATCACCGGAGTGCCCTTGCGCTTGGCCGGCTCCTCCGCGTTCGCTGCGGGCGCGGTCACCGGCGTGGTCTGGGCCGGGATCAGCGGTGGGGTCGAAGGCGGCGGCGGGACGGCCGGGCCCTGAGAGGCGAGGGCGGTGCCGAAGGGGTCGGGCTTCTGCTCGGCCGCGACCGTCGTCCCGAACGGGTCGGGGGCCGCCGTTCCGGCGCCCGCGGCCGGCGTAGCGGGTTCGTCCGCGGTCGGGGCCAGGCCCGCGATGCCGAAGGGGTCGAAGTCCGGCGGCGGGATCATCACCGGAGTGCCCTTGCGTTCCGCCGGCTCCGCGCTGACGGCAGCGGCGGCGGCGTCCGCCGCCGCCTCCTCCTGCGCGACGGGCGCGAATGGGTTGAAGTCCGCGGGCGGGATGCGCACCGGCGTGCCGCGCAGGTGCACCGGCTTCTCCTCCGGCTCCTCCTCCGGCTCCTCCGGCACGGGCGCAGCGGTCGAAGCGGCGGGAGGCGCCACCGGCACCGGCACCGGTGCGGCCTCCTGCGCGGGCGCGGCCGCCGCCGTCAGCGGCACGCCGTCCCAGCCGAACTGGATGCTCTTCAGCAGCTCCGCGAACGCCTCCGTGTACAGCTCCCAGTCCTCCGGCCGGGCCGTGGACAGCTGGGCGCACAGCACCGTTCCGCCGTCCGGCAGCGGCACGAACGCCTGGACGGCCGAGGTGACCACCCAGCGGCGCTGTCCGTCGGCGGCCAGCGGCCCGGGCACCGGGACGGTCCGCCCCTCGACCAGGACGGCGGCCGGACCGGCCGGCAGCAGCACCGTCCAGACCTCGGCGTGCCGCCGTACGGTGGCCAGCTCGGTGGCGAAGGCGGTGATCGGCAGCGGGTGGCGGGCGAGCGAGATGACGAGGGTGGCCTCGGAGGCGCGCCCGTCGACCTCCAGCGCGCACACGCCCGCATAGCGGACGCCCGCGTCCTGGACCAGGTCGGTCAGGGTCGCCGAGATCACCGCGAAGTCGCGGCGCGGCTCCGGGCCGGTGGCGCTGAACAGCTCCTCGGCGACCTCGGCCAGGTGCCCGGTCAGCTCGGCGGCCGCCGCCACGGTGGCCCGGTCGGCCCCGTCGGCGTCCGTGGTCCCGTCGCCGCCGTCCGGAAGCGGGGGCACCGTACGGGCGGAGACCCCGGGGGGCCCGCCGGGGGAGGTCAGCGGGTGGAAGCCCGGCGGGACGACCAGCCGGACCTCGGTGCCCGCGCCGGTGGCGAGTTCGACCGGCTGCCGGGTCTGCCGCCCGGCCGCCAACGCGGCCAGCGCCGGGGCGAACGGCGGGCGCAGCTTGGCGTCGGCGAACTCGCCGGTGACCGGCAGCTGGAACAGCGCGGCCGAGGTGGTGCCCCGGTCGGCGATGGCGCCGCGCACCGCCCCGCCGCCGTAGCGGTGGTGCAGCGCGGTCGTCACCCGGTCGGCGATCCGCGCGCCGGTGCCCGGCCGGGCCGTGCCGGCGGTGATCACCGTGCCGAGCCGGTCGAGGGCCTCGTGCACCGGCCCGTTGGGGGCCAGCGGCAGGCCGAACAGCGCCTCGGCGGCGGGGTGTTCAGCCGGTTTCAGGGCGCTCAGCGAGGCCGCCGGGTGGCGCGAGGTGTGCTCGTCGAAGAGGGCGTCGGTGAGGGTGCCGAGGGTCGCGCAGACCTGCTCGGCCGCCGCGAAGGGGTTGGCCTCCGCGCTGAACTGGACGTCCTGGGTCAACTGGTGAGCCCCCCGCTCTGCTCCGTCTGCCGTCGGTGGTTCGGGTGGGACGGGGCCCGCCGGGGCGGCGCGCCGTCAAGTCCCCGCCCATTCCTATCAGAGCCGACCGTCGTCGCCGAACCGCAGGATCACCCGATGATCACTCCGCGGGGTCCTCGGCGGAACCCTCCATGGCCTGCGCGGACGCTTCGCCCACCGACCCGGCGGGCTGTGTCCCGGTGGCCAGCGCGGTGACCGCGTCGAGGATGCCGGGCACGGCGAACAGCCCGGCGAGGTCCTGGACCAAGCGCCCGGTCGGTCCGTCGGGCCGCTCATCGGCGAAGAAGGATGCCAGCTCGGCGGCGAGCGCGGGCTCCCTGGCGGCGGTCAAGGTGAGCGAGGCGACGAACTCCTGCACCAGGTGCAGCTGCAGTTCCTCCAGCGGAACGGACCGTTCGGCCAGCCACTCCAGCGAGGTGATCTCGGCGTTGGCGATCCAGGCCCGGACGGTCAACCGCAGCCCGGCGCTCGGCGCGGGGATCGCCAGGTGGCTGAGGATCTGGTCGTGCGCGGCCCGGCGCACCTCGTCGATCACCGCCGAGGTGCCCGCGCTGGCCGCCACCGAGCCGCCCCGCAGCAGTGCGGCGAAGCCCGGCCCGTGGCTCTGCACGAAGTCCAGGTAGCGGCCCATCACCCGGTACAGCCGATCCGACAGCGGCCCCTCCATCGGCTCCTCGAACCGGGCCGAGAGTTCCCGCCCGGCGCGCCGCAGCGAGGCCTCGTAGAGCGCCTGCTTGCCCGGGAAGTAGTGGTACACCAGCGGCCGGGAGGCGCCCGCGGCGGCGGCGATGTCGTCGATCGACACCTCCTCCGGCGGACGCCGGCTGAACAGCTCCAGCGCCACGGCGATCAGCTGCTCCCGCCGCTCGTCCACGCTCAGCCGCCGGCGCGGCCGCTCACCCGCGGCGCCCCGGTCGGGGGCGGCGGCGGTCCGTGCTGCGCGGTCGGCCGTCGGCGACGGCGTACGGGAGGCCATGCGCGTCAGCCTATCCGGCGCCCGCCCGCGGGCCCATGCGGCCTGGCCCGCCCTGCCTGACCGCGCTGCCTAGCCCTGGCGCTCCAGGTAGCGGCGGTGGGCCTCCAGGCCGTCGGGGACGAAGGTGTCGCGGGCGAGGCGCTCGGACAGTTCGGCGGGGGTGAGCCAGGCGTGCCAGGCGACCTCGGACTCCTGCGGGGAGACCGGGCCGTCCCACTCCGCCTCGTACATGTCGCACCACCAGGAGAGCTTGCCGCCGTCGGGCTCCCGGAAGAGGAACTTGAAGATCGGGCGCGGCGCGATGCCGTGCACCCCGAGCTCCTCCTCGGCCTCGCGGACGGCGGCCTCGGCGTAGGTCTCGCCGGAGCCGACCACGCCGCCGACCCACATGTCGTACGCGCCGGGGGCGAACAGCTTGGTGTCGGTGCGGCGATGGACGAAGATCCGGCCGGCCGGGTCGCGGACCATGATGAAGACGCAGCGGTGGGTCAGCCCCTGCCGGTACACCTCCCCGCGCAGCGCGGTCCCGATCACCCGGTCGTTGTCGTCGACGATGTCCAGCAGCTCTTCGGCAGGGTTGGTCATGAGCGACAGGTTAGGGTTTCGGGGCCCGCTTCGAACGCGGGATCGATCAATTGGACGGCGACGAACGACCTGAGGACGGCACGCGGTGGTGGACATCTGGGGCGAGACGGCCGAGGGGTTCGAGCCCGTACGGGAGGCCTTCGCGCGGAACTTCGCCGAGTACGGCGAACTGGGCGCGGCGTTCGCGCTGTACCTGCGCGGGCGCAAGGTGGTCGACCTGTGGGGCGGGGACGCCCGGCCCGAGGTCGGCGGGCGGCCGGCGCCCGCGGTGCCGTGGACGGCGGACACCGCCCAGGTGCTGCGCTCGGTCACCAAGGGGCTGACCGCGGCCACCGCGCTGCTGCTGGCCGAGCGCGGCCTGCTCGACCTGGACGCGCCGGTGGCCTCGTACTGGCCGGAGTTCGCGGCGGCCGGCAAGGGCGCGGTGCCGGTGCGCTGGCTGCTGTCGCACCAGGCCGGGGTGCCGGCGCTGGACGTGCCGCTGCGCCTGGAGGACGTGCTGACCTGGGAGCGGGCGGTGGCCGCGGTGGCCGCGCAGGCGCCCGCCTGGGAGCCGGGCACGGCGCACGGCTACCACCCGTACACCTTCGGCTGGCTGGTCGGCGAGGTGGTGCGCCGGGTGAGCGGCCGCACCGTCGGCCAGTACTTCGCCGAGGAGATCGCCCGGCCGCTCGGGCTGGACCTGTGGATCGGGCTGCCGGCCGGCGCCGCGCCCCGGGTCGGCAAGCTGGTCGACCTGCCCGCCCCGGAGGCGGCCCGGACCGGCCCGAGCGGGCTGCGGCTGCGGCCCAAGCAGTCCGTCCGGGACGCCTACCAGGACCCGACCTCGCTGACCGCCCGCGCCTTCGCCTCGGTGCTGCCCGGGGTGAACATGAACGACCCGGCCGTGCAGGCCGCCGAGATCCCGGGGGCGGGCGGCATCGGCACCGCCCGCTCGGTGGCCCGGTTCTACGCGGCGCTGATCGGCGTGGCCGACCGTCCGGACGGCTCCGGCGCACTGCTGCCGCCGCTGTTCGGCCCGGAGGTGCTGGCCCGCGCGGTCGGGCCGGTGGTGAACGGCCCGGACCAGGTGCTGATCGTCAACTCCACCTTCGGCCTGGGCTTCTGGCGCCACGGCCCGACCGCGCCGATGACGTCCCCGGCGAGCTTCGGCCACCCGGGCCGGGGCGGCTCGCTGGGCTTCGCCGACCCGGAACTCGGGCTCGGCTTCGGGTACGTCACCAACGGCATGCAGCCGGGTGTCACCGGGGACGTCCGCTCGCGCAACCTGATCCGCGCGGTGCGGGGGTGCCTGGGGCTGTCCTGAGACCGGCCGGGTGCCGGGTCAGGCCTGGCCGGTCTCGAAGCGGCTGATCTTCCCGTCGTCGACGGTGAACCGCCAGGCGGTGCGCATCTCGCCCCAGGTCTCGTTGGTGAAGTTGGCGACCAGCGCGTGGCCGCCGGAGGACTCGGTCTGGACGTCGATCCGGCCGTTCGGCCCGAAGATCTCCCGGTCCACCCACTCGTTCAGGTCGCGGTCGGAGCCGTCGTCGGACATGGTCGCGTCCGTGGTGAGCACGTGGAAGAAGGCCTCACGGTCGCCCGCGTTGATCGCGGTGACGAAGGCGCGCACGGCGGGGTCGGTGAGCTTGGCGGGGGCGATGGTCATGCCGGACTCCCTGGGAGGGATCGGGAACGGGGAGTCCTGTCTACGGCGTTCGCGGGGGCTGCCCGGGCATGTCGGCGGCGCGTCGGGAAAATCAGCCGATTCATGTGCTTGGATCCCGAACCAGGCGAAATTCCCGGAACAGGGGATTTGCCCCGAAAGCCCGCCGCGGGGAGTGGCGGTGGAGCGGGAGACCGGACGAGGTCTCCCGCTCCACTTCTGCCGGGGCCTGCCAGCCGAGGGGCCTAGAAGAAGCCGACCGCGTCGGGGGAGTAGCTGACCAGCAGGTTCTTGGTCTGCTGGTAGTGCTCCAGCAGCGCCTTGTGGTTCTCCCGCCCGATGCCGGAGTTCTTGTAGCCGCCGAACGCCGCGTGCGCCGGGTAGGCGTGGTAGCAGTTCGTCCAGACCCGGCCGGCCTGGATGGCGCGCCCGGCCCGGTGGGCGGTGTTGATGTTGCGGGTCCACACGCCCGCGCCGAGCCCGTACTGGGTGTCGTTGGCGAGCGCGACCGCCTCGTCGAAGCCGTCGAAGCGGGTGACCGAGACGACCGGTCCGAAGATCTCCTCCTGGAAGACCCGCATGCTGTTGACGCCCTCGAAGACCGTCGGCGTCACGTAGTACCCGCCGGACAGCGAGCCGCCGAGGTCGGCGCGCTCGCCGCCGACCAGGACCTTGGCGCCCTCGGCCTGGCCGATCTCGAAGTAGGACAGGATCTTCTTCAGCTGTTCGGCGCTGGCCTGCGCGCCGACCTGGGTCTCGGTGTCCAGCGGGTTGCCCTGGCGTATCGCGCGCACCCGGGCCAGCCCGTCGCCGAGCAGCCGCTCGTAGACCGAGGACTCGATCAGCGCGCGGCTGGGGCAGGTGCAGACCTCGCCCTGGTTGAGGGCGAACATCGCGAAGCCCTCGACGGCCTTGTCGTAGAAGGCGTCGTCGGCGGCGGCGACGTCCGCGAAGAACAGGTTGGGGCTCTTGCCACCGAGCTCCAGGGTCGCCGGGATCAGGTTGTCGGCGGCGGCGCGGGCGATCAGCCGGCCGGTGCTGGTCTCGCCGGTGAAGGCGAGCTTGCGGACCCGCGTGCTGGCGGCCAGCGGGGCGCCCGCCTCCTCGCCGAAGCCGGTGACGATGTTGAGCACGCCCGGCGGCACCAGGTCGGCGGTCAGCTCGGCCAGCAGCAGTACCGAGGCCGGGGTCTGCTCGGCGGGCTTGAGCACCACCGCGTTGCCGGCCGCGAGCGCCGGGGCGAGCTTCCAGATCGCCATCAGGATCGGGAAGTTCCACGGGATGATCTGGCCGACCACGCCCAGCGGCTCGTGGAAGTGGTACGCCACGGTGTCCTCGTCCAGCTGGGAGAGGCTGCCCTCCTGGGCCCGCAGCGCGCCGGCGAAGTAGCGCAGGTGGTCGACGGCGAGCGGGAGGTCGGCGGCCAGCGTCTCGCGCACCGGCTTGCCGTTCTCCCAGCTCTCCGCGACGGCCAGCTGCTCCAGGTTGGCCTCCATCCGGTCGGCGATCCGCAGCAGGACCTGCGCCCGCTCGGCGGCGGAGGCGCGGCCCCAGGCCGGGGCGGCGGCGTGCGCCGCGTCCAGGGCGGCCTCGACGTCCTCGGCGGTGCCGCGGGCGACCTCGGTGAACACCTCGCCGGTGACCGGCGTCGGGTCGCCGAAGTACTCGCCGCGCACCGGGGGCGCCCATCCGCCGCCGATCCAGTGGTCGTACCGGGAACGGTAGGCGACGATGCTGCCGGGAGCGCCGGGGGGCTGGTAGACCGTCATGTTCTGTGTCTCCTCGCGACGTCGGGCGCCCCCGGCGCCGATCGGACCGGGGGCGGCGCGCCGGGCCGCCCGGTCAGGGGGCGGTCCGGCGGGAGGGTGCGGACACGCAGTCGGGCGGCGCCCCGCCGGGGCGCCCGCCGACGAGCACGATAGCCGTCGGGTGTGCGGCGCGGCTACGGTCCGTACGCCGGACCCGTACGGAGGGTCCGCGTTCCGGCCGTTCCCGGGGCGGCCGCGCCCGGCGGTGCTCCGACGTCGGGGCCGGGGTTCGCTCAGACCGTGTGGTACCGGCCGGTGCGGGCTTCCCAGCTCAGGTAGCCGGCCAGCCAGGTGAGCAGCCCGTCGGCGTACCGCTGGGCTATCGTGCGTTCGATCCGGGACAGGCCCAACTCCCGGAAGACGTCGGGCAGTCGCTCGTGCAGCTCGGCGCAGCGCTCGACCATCAGCTGCGCCTCCGCCATCACCGCGGAGCAGGCCTCCTCGGCCGAGCAGTGGCGCTCGCGCTGGACGATCATCACCAGGTTGTTGACGTCGCCGCGCGGGGCTTCGAGCGGGAAGGAGCGCACGTCGTTGCTGAGGGACGGTATGTCGGCGGCCAGTTGCCGGATCTGACGCAGCACCGGGTGGTGCAGCACCGAGGCGGGGACCTCGAACACGCCGATCCGTTCGACCATGTCGAAGATGGTCTCCATCGCCGCGGTGCCCCGTCTGAGCACCAGGTAGCCGTCCCGGTCCGGCGGCCGGGCGGAGATCCGGCCGGCCGCCTCGGCCGGGTGACTGGCGAAGTAGTACTCCCAGTTGTAGGCGGCCCGGGCCTGCCAGCGGGCGGGCATGCCGCGCACGCTGCGGCTCCACAGGTCGGCGAAGGCGGTCTCGACCGGGGAGCGCTGGTCGGGCCGGGCGCCGTGCAGGACGGCGATCAGGCGCTCGCAGATCGGGGCGACCTCGGTGGGGCGGCGGCCGAGCGGGCCGTCGAACTGGTCGTCGAAGAGGAAGTAGAAGCCCATCAGGTCGGCCGCCAGGGCGAGTTCGTCCGGGCCGGCGTCCGGGTAGCCGAGCGCGGCGAGGTCGACCACCTCCCAGTGCGCGTAGCCGGGGTGGTCGGCGTCGGGCAGCAGCGGGTGGCGGATCAGCCAGTCCCGGTGCAGCGCGGTGGCGTACGGGCCGTGCGGACTGCGGCGGTACGGGAACGGGATCTGAAGTGAACTGTCGTCAGACATCGGACTCCCGGTGCAGCGGAGGGTGGGGGCGCTTGTGGTTCGAGCACTTCTCGTGGGGGAGTTGACGCGACGGGGCGCGGCGGGTGAGGGTGGGTCACGCAAGATCATCCGCGCCTCGCGGGCCGTAGGGTATCTGATGCAATGATCGGACGTTAGGGATATAGGGCAATTGCCCTTGGCAAGCCGCCCGAACCCTCACCGTCCGCCCCAGCCTGCACGAATGCCGCACGGGGAGCCGTACGCGGCGCTAACCTCGGCTCCACGAACAGTGATGGACCGGCTCCCTCCGCGCGGCGGCGGAGCCGTCCCGCGAGCGGGTGAGGCGGAGGGCAAGACGGTGACCGATCAGGGTAACGAACTTCGGACGGGAACCGGTTCCGGCGGGGGCGACGGCGGAGCCGCGGTCCGGGTCCGGCTGCGCGACCGCGACGCCGAACTGCGCTCCGTCGAGGCGGCCGTCGACCGCCTCTGCCGCGAGTTCGCCGCCGGCGGCACCGAGATCGGCGAACTGCTCGCCTTCTCCGGCCGTCCCGGCATCGGCAAGACCAGCCTGCTGCACGAGGTCCGACGGCTCGCCAGCCTGCGCGAGGGCGCCACCGTGCTGTTCGCGCGCGGCGGCGAACGGCAGTTCAAGGAGCCGTACCACGTGCTGCGCCAGCTCCTCCAGCCCGTCCTGACCCGGCTGGAGCCCGACGAGTTCAGCCAGGTCATGGGCACCTGGGAGGAGGTCGTCGGACCGGCCATGGGCCTCAAGCAGCCCAAGGCCGGCGCCCGCCGCCTCGACCCCCAGGGCGTGCGCGACGGCCTCGACTACGTCCTCACCCAGCTCGCGCCGCGCCGCGCGCCGATGGTGATGATCGTCGACGACCTGCACTGGGCGGACGCCGAGTCCCTCTCCTGGCTCGCCAAGTTCGCCGTCCGCTCCGGCGAACTGCCCGTACTGCTGGTCTTCGCCTTCCGCGAGGACGAGAACGACTGGCCCACCGAGACCCAGGACCTACGCCGGGGCGTCCTCAACCTCGCCAGCCGCAAGCACGAGCTCAGCCGGCTCACCCTGAACTCCGTCACCGACATGATCCGCGCCGAACTCGGCGACAAGGCCGAGGACGCCTTCTGCTACGAGTTCTGGAACGTCGTCAACGGCAACCCCTTCGAGGCCGGCCGCCTGCTCGACCAGGTCCGCGACCAGGAGCTCGAACCGGTCGAGGAGAACTCCCGTCAGCTGCGCGAACTCGCCGTCGACGCCACCGGGATGACCCTCAAGAGCTGGCTGGACCGGCTCGGCCCCGCCACCCTGCGCTTCGCCTGGGCCTGCGCCATGCTGGGCACCGACATCCGGGTCGACCTCGTCACCCGGATCTCCACCCAGAGCACCGAGGGCGCCCGCGAGTCCATCAAGCAACTGCGCAAGCAGCGCGTGCTCACCCAGGCCCCCAACGGGAACCTCGAGTTCGTCCACCCGCTGATCGCCAGCTCCATCTACAACACCATGCCGGAGGCCACCCGCCTCGGCATGCACGGCATCGCCGCAGTCGAGATCGAGAACGCCGGGCTCGGCCTGCTCGCCGCCTCCCGCCACTTGGTCGAGACCCACTCCGGCGAGGGCGACGACCGGATCGTCAAGAAGCTGCGCCGCGCCGCCGTCGAACACCAGCTGATCGGCGCCCCCGAGGCCGCCCAGCGCTGTCTGCACCGCGCGCTCAACGAGCCGCCCGCCGACGACATCAAGGCCGAGGTGCTGTACGAGCTCGGCTGCTCCGCACTGCTCACCGACCCCGGTGCCACCGTCAACCAGCTCAGGCTGGCCCTCGACCCCGACGAGGGGCCGCTGCGCCCCGAACTGCGGGTGGACGCCACTTTCCGGCTCTCCGAGGTGCTCGCCCACAGCGGCGAACTGGGCCAGGCCGCCCTGGTCTGCCAGGAGGAGGCCGAGCAGACCATCGACCCGGCCCGGCGCCAGCGGCTCCAGGCGGCCTCGTTCAGGTGGCACGCCTTCCGCAAGTCCGAGGAGGACGGCCCCGGCCGCTCCGCCCGGCTCGCGGAGCTGTGCCGGAACCTGACCGGCCGGGAGGCCGCGGACCGGGCCGTGCTGGCCATGCGCGCCTGGGACCTGACCCTGCGCGGCGCCTCCTCCGCCGAGGCGCTGGCGCTCGCCGACGAGGTCCTGGACGGCGGCCGGCTGCCCAAGGGCCTCGGCTGGACCGACACCACCTGGGGCTTCGAACTGCCCTCGATGCTCTGCCTCACGTACATCTACAACGACCGCATCGCCCAGGCCGAGCGGCTGGCCGCGGACGCCATCATCCAGTTCGAGCTGGCCGGTTGGAGCGGCGCCCACCGGGGCTTCGCGTACTTCCTGATGGGGCTGGCGCGGTTCCGCCGCGGACTGCTCGCCGAGGCCGAGGACTTCCTGGGCCGGGCCTACCGCATCTCCGAGCGGATCGGGGCCAAGCTGCCGCTGGCCTGGGACGCCGTCGGCGTGCTGGTGGACACCCTGATCGCCCGCGGCCGGGTCGAGGAGGCCTGGGAGGAGGCCAACAGGTTCGGGTTCCACCCGCCCTACCACGCGACCGCCATGGTGCTGCCGGACGCCGCCTCGCTGTACGGCAAGCTGCTGGTCGCCAAGAAACGGCACGCCGGTGCGGCCGCCGCGCTCACCGAGGCCGGGGCCCAGCTGGAGGTCCGCGGCTGGCGCAACACCGTGTGGGCGCCGTGGGCCGGGCACCTCGCAATCGCGATCGCGGCCGACGAGCCCGAGCGCGCCCGCGAGTACGCCCAGAAGGCCGTCCGGGACGCCCGCGCCTTCGGCACCGCCTCGGCGATCGGCAGCGCACTGCGGCTGCAGGCGCGGATCGAGGACGGCCAGCAGGCGGTGGAGCTGCTGGAGCAAGCCGTGGAGCACCTCGGGCAGTCCCCGGCCGGGTACGAGCACGCCATCGCGCTGGTCGACCTCGGCGCCGCGCTGCGCCGGGTCGGGCGGCTGGAGGACGCCCAGGAGTACCTGTACCAGGGCATCGAGCTGGCCCAGCACTGCTCGGCGGAGAAGCTGGTCGACCGGGCCCGGCGGGAGCTGGCCAACTACGGACTGCGGCCCAACCGGCTGGGGCTGCACGACTTCAAGGAGACGCTGGAGGCGCTCAGCGGGCCGGAGCGGGAGGTGGCCAACCTGGCGGTCAAGGGCGTGCCGCCGCAGCGGATCGCCGAGCAGCTCGGGGTGCACCTGAGCCTGGTCAACCGGCGGCTGGCGGCGGTCTACCGCAAGGCGGGCACCGGGCCGGACGGGCTGGCCTCGGCGCTGGGGCTGCAGCAGCGGCAGGTCGAGGAGCCGGGGGAGTAGCGGCGCGCGCGACACGGCGGCGGCCGGTGGACGTCGGCGGCCGTGAGGCGGTGGCGGCCGGTGGCGTTCGGGCGGCGCGCGGAGGCGTGGAAGCGCCCCCGCTGCCGCCGCCGTCGCTAGGCTGACGGACACCACGGGGGGTCGCCGCGAAGCCCCCTGGACGGACCGGGACCGGGCGGAGTCGGCGCACTGCCGCCGCCAGTGAGGAGCAGGCCATGGCGAGCGAGGCCACCACGGTGCGCCGCGAACCCCTCGACCCCTCGGGTGCGGGCGCGGCGATCCAGCGCTGGACGCTGACGGCCGGCCCGTACGAGGCGAGCGTGCTCACCCTCGGCGCCACCCTGCACACCCTCAGTGCGCCGGACCGGGCCGGGCGCCCGGCCCAACTGCTGCTTTCCACGGATGAGTTGGCGCAGATCCTGGGCCCGGCGCGGCACTACGGCACGGTGGTGGGCCGGTACGCCAACCGGATCGACGGCTCCAGCGTCACCATCGACGGCCAGGACCACCCGCTGGCCCCGACCGGCGGCGGGATGACCATCCACGGCGGGCCGGACGGCTTCGCCCAGCGGATGTGGGCGGCCGAGCCGGTCGAGGGCGGGGTGCTGTTGCGGCTGCACAGCCCGGACGGCGACCAGGGCTTCCCCGGCGCGCTGGACGTCACCGTCTCCTACACCCTGTCGTACGCCCCCGGTACCGGCGGTGAGCTGGTGATCGCCTACCGGGCCGTCACCAACAGGCCGACCGTCGTCAACCTGACCAACCACGCCTACTTCAACCTCGCGGGTGAGGGCAGCGGTGACGTCCTGGGCCAGCTGCTCACCCTGGACGCCGACGAGTACACCCCGGCCGACGAGCGGCAGATCCCGTACGGGCGGACCGAGCCGGTGGCCGGCACGCCCTTCGACTTCACCGTGGCCACCCCGATCGGCAAGTCGGTGCACGACGACCACCCGCAGCTGGCCGGCCCGGGCGGCTACGACCACAACTGGGTGCTGCGCGCCCGCCCGGTGGACGGCGGCCCGGCGCGGGCGGCGCTGCTGGAGGACCCGGTCAGCGGCCGCACCCTGGAGGTGCTGACCACCGAGCCGGGCGTCCAGGTCTACACGGCGAACAAGTTCCAGGGCGCGGTCACCGGCGCGAGCGGGGTGCCGTACGGGCCGTTCGCCGGGATCGCGCTGGAGACCCAGCACTTCCCGGACTCCCCGCACCACCCGGCCTTCCCGAGCACCGAGCTGCGGCCGGGGGAGGAGTTCCGCTCGACCACCGTGCTGCGGCTGGGCGTGCACTAGCCCGGGGCCCGGCCGACGTAGGCCCCGGTCAGCGCAGGTCCCGGCGCATGCAGAGCCGGGGCCAGCGGTCGAGGCCGTGCTCGGCCTCCTTGCGGCGGATCTCGCGCAGGCCGGGGGTGAGTTCGGCGTCGGTCAGCGGGCGGAAGCCGCAGCGGGCGTAGTAGGGGGCGTTCCAGGGGACGTCCGCGAAGGTGGTCAGGGTGAGCGCGGGGGCGTCGGTGTCCTCGGCGAGGTGCTCGATCAGCGTCCGGCCGATGCCCCGGCGGGCGTGGTCGGGGTGGACCGAGACCTGTTCGATGTGCAGCGCGCCGTCCACCGGCTCGGCCAGCAGGTAGCCGGCGATCGTCCCGTCGGGGGCCTCGGCGACCAGGGCGGTGCCGTGCTCCAGGTAGGGTGCCAGCTCCTCCGGGGCCGGGGGTTCGTCCTCCGCGATCTCCGGCATCCCGATCTCGGCGAAGAGGGCCCCGGCGGCCCGCTCCAGTTCGCCCAGCAGGGGCAGTTCGTCCTCGGTGGCGGCTCTGATGCGCATGCGTCCAGTCTGCTGCAAGCGCCTTTCAGCCACCCAGGGTGGTTGCTTCGGCCACCCAGGCCGGGGTGAATCGGGCGAAGGCGGACATCGCGTCGCGCCGTCAACTACCGTGCGGCTACGTCCAGGACACGTGGGCGTAACGATCGCCATTTCTTGCAGAAACTTGCTGCAAGGACTTTCCGTCGCTGTTGCGCCGCTGTTAACTTCCTTCCGAGCCCGACGGCAGCAACGGTGCGGTCGGCACGAGGCAGCCATTATGCGCCTGTCTCCGAACATCTCGGGCACCCCCACCCTCCCAAGGAGTTCTCATGCGGCGTGGCATCGCGGCCTCTGCCCTCGTTGTGGCCCTCGCGGTCTCGATGGCTGCCTGTGGCAGCAGTGGCGGCTCCGGCTCGGACGGCAAGGCCGACGGCCCGGTCACCCTCACGTACTGGGACACGTCGAACGCCACCAACGAGGCTCCGAACTACCAGGAACTGGCCAAGAAGTTCGAGGCGGCCAACCCGAACATCAAGGTCAACTTCGTCAACGTGCCGTTCGACCAGGCGCAGAACAAGCTGCAGACCGCCATGGGGGCCAAGGGCGCACCGGACGTGTTCCGCTCCGACGTCGGCTGGACCGCCGCGTTCGCCAAGGCCGGCTTCCTGGAGCCGCTGGACGGCACCCCGGCCGCCGCCGACACCTCCGCCTTCCAGCCCAGCCTGATCCAGCAGGCCAAGTACGACGGCAAGCTGTACGGCGTCCCGCTGGTCACCGACACCCTCGGCTTCCTCTACAACAAGGACCTGTTCGCCAAGGCCGGCATCACCGACGCCCCCAAGACCTGGGACGAGCTGAAGACCGACGCCGCCACCATCAAGGACAAGGCGGGCGTCGACGGCTTCTGGCTGAAGGCCGCCGACGGCTACTACGCGATGCCGTTCCTGTTCGGCGAGGGCACCGACACCGTCGACGCCGCCAACAAGAAGATCACCATCACCTCGCCCGAGGCCGTCAAGGGCATCGAGACCTACAAGTCGATGTTCACCTCGCCCGGCACGGCCAAGGCCGACGTCACCACCGACGCCTACGCCCACATGATGGACGCCTTCAACAGCGGCAAGGTCGCGGCGATCATCCAGGGCCCCTGGGAGATCACCAACATCTACAAGGGCTCCGCCTTCGCGGACAAGAAGAACCTCGGCATCGCCCCCGTCCCGGCCGGCTCCGGCGGCAAGGCCGGCGCCCCCACCGGCGGCCACAACATCGCGGTCTACGCCGGTGCCGACAAGGCCCACAAGGCCGCCGCCGAGAAGTTCGCCGCCTTCATGACCTCGGCCGAGAGCCAGGCCTTCATCGCGCAGAAGAACTCCACCCTGCCGACCCGCTCCGACGCCTACACCGCCGACGTCAAGGCCGACCCGGGCATCGCCGGCTTCCAGGCCATCCTCGGCAGCGCCAAGCCGCGCCCCGAACTGCCCGAGTACGGCTCGCTGTTCGACTCGCTCGGCACCAACCTGGGCAAGGCCGTCCAGGGCACCAGCACCCAGGACGCGCTGAACACCGTGGCCACGGACTACGCCAAGCTCCTGCCGGGCTTCGCCAAGTAGTCCCCGCAGCCCGGCCCGCCGACACCGGCGGGCCGGGCCGTCGGCTCCCCCGAGAATTCCCCCCGAGAAGGTGCAAACGATGTCAGTCGCCGTGCAGGGCGCCACCGGCAAGGGCAGCCGGGAGCGCGATCAGCGTCCGGGCCTGCTGGAACGCCTCAAGCGCTCCTACGCCAAGCACTGGTACGCCTATGCGATGATCACCCCGGTCGTGCTGGTGCTCGGCGTCCTGGTGTTCTACCCGCTCGTCCAGGGCGTCTGGCTGACCCTCACCGACGCCAACAGCCTCAACGTCGCCCGCAAGATCGGCGTCAACGAGATCCCGGCCAGCTACCACTACATCGGCTTCCACAACTACGCCGACATCCTCTGGGGCCCCGGCTCGTACGACCGGTTCTGGTCCCACTTCGTGTGGACCATCGGCTGGACGGTCATTTGCGTCTGCCTGCACTACACCCTCGGCCTCGGCCTCGCCGTACTGCTCAACAAGAAGCTGCGCGGGCGTGCCGCCTACCGGATGCTGCTCATCCTCCCGTGGGCCGTCCCGACCTTCGTCACCGTCTTCTCCTGGCGCCTGATGCTCGCGGACGGCGGCGTCGTCAACACCATGCTCTCCGCGCTGCACCTGCCCGAGCCCGGCTGGCTCACCGACCCGTGGGCGCAGAAGGCGGCCGCGATCCTGGTCAACACCTGGGCCGGCGTGCCGTTCATGATGATCTCGCTGCTCGGCGGCCTGCAGTCGATCCCGGCCGAGCTGTACGAGGCCGCCGAGATGGACGGCGCCACCCGCTGGCAGCAGTTCCGCCACATCACCCTGCCCGGGCTGCGCAGCGTCTCCTCCACCGTCGTGCTGCTCGGCGTGATCTGGACGTTCAACCAGTTCAACGTCATCTTCCTGCTGTTCGGCAAGGGCGCCCCCGACGCCCAGCTGCTGGTCACCTGGGCCTACCGCCTCGCCTTCGGCCAGATTCCCCAGGACTTCGCGCAGTCCGCCTCGTACGGCGTGATCCTGCTGTCCATCCTGATCGTCTTCACCGCCTTCTACCGGCGCTGGCTCGCCCGCAACGAGCAGGCCAACGGCTGAGGCGCCGGACCCAGTTGACCCACGAAGGCAGGTAACCCCGATGAGCACCACCACCGAACGCCCCGCCGCCGCGGCGACCGCGGCCCCGGCCGCCCGGCCCGCCAAGTTCCGGCCGCGCGGCGAGAGCAGCCCGCTGTCCAAGGCGCTGTCCCACGGCGTCCTGATCCTGGCCAGCCTGATCGCGCTGTTCCCGGTCGGCTGGATCCTCTTCGTCTCGCTCGGACCGGACAAGACCGACTACCTCCACCCCGGCCAGATCTTCGGCAAGCTCACGCTGTCGAACTACCAGCACGTGCTGGCCGACACCGACTTCTTCACCTGGTTCGGCAACGCCCTGCTGGTCTCCGGCGTCACCACCGTGTTCGGCGTGCTGCTCGCCGCCACCACCGGCTACGCCGTCTCCCGGATGAAGTTCCCCGGGCACAAGCCGCTGATGTGGTCGCTGCTGGTCACCCAGATGTTCCCGATCGCGGTGCTGATCGTGCCGATGTACACGATGCTCTCCGAACTCGGCCTGCTGGACAGCTACACCGGCCTGATCCTGGTCTACTCGACCACCACCGTGCCGTACTGCGCCTGGCTGCTGAAGGGCTACTTCGACACCATCCCGGTGGAGATCGACGAGGCCGGCCGGGTCGACGGGCTCAGCCCGTTCGGCACGTTCTGGCGGCTGGTGCTGCCGCTCGCCCGCCCGGGCCTGGCGGTGGCCGCCTTCTACTCCTTCCTCACCTACTGGGCCGAGGTGCCGTTCGCCTCCACCTTCATGCTCAGCTCCGACAAGTACACGCTGGCCGTCGGCCTGCAGAGCTTCGTCAGCGAGCACGACGCCCAGTGGAACCTGATGGCCGCCACGGCGGTGCTGATCGCGATCCCGTCCGCGGCCTTCTTCTACCTGGTGCAGCGCCACCTGGTCACCGGCCTGACCGCCGGTGCCTCCAAGTCCTGAGGCCCACCGCCGTTCCAGCGCTGCCCGACGACCCAGCGCTCCCCGCTCCTCTAGTCCCCAAGGGATACCGTCCATGACCCAGAACCTGGCCGACACCTCCCGGCCTGCCGCCGACACCGCTCACGAGGCGGCCGCCCTGGATCCTGTGACTGGCAGCGCGTCCAGAGGCTGGTGGCGGGACGCGGTCATCTACCAGGTGTACCCGCGCAGCTTCGCCGACTCCAACGGGGACGGCATGGGCGACCTGCCCGGCATCCGCAGCCGCCTGCCGTACCTGCGCGACCTCGGCGTGGACGCCGTCTGGCTCTCTCCCTTCTACGCCTCGCCGCAGGCCGACGCCGGCTACGACGTCGCCGACTACCGCGCCGTGGACCCGATGTTCGGCACCCTGCTGGACGCCGACGCGCTGATCCGCGACGCCCACCAGCTGGGGCTGCGGATCATCGTCGACCTCGTCCCCAACCACTCCTCGGACCAGCACGAGTGGTTCCAGCGCGCCCTGCGCGAGGGCCCCGGCTCCCCGCTGCGCGAGCGCTACCACTTCCGCCCCGGCAAGGGCGAGCAGGGCGAACTGCCGCCCAACGACTGGGAGTCCATCTTCGGCGGCCCGGCCTGGACCCGCACCGAGAACCCGGACGGCACCCCCGGCGACTGGTACCTGCACCTGTTCGCGCCGGAGCAGCCCGACTTCAACTGGGAGAACCCGGCCGTCGCCGACGAGTTCCGCTCGATCCTGCGGTTCTGGCTGGACATGGGCGTGGACGGCTTCCGCATCGACGTCGCCCACGGCCTGGTCAAGGCCCCCGGCCTGCCCGACCTCGGCGGCGCCGACCAGCTCAAGCTGCTCGGCAACGACGTCATGCCGTTCTTCGACCAGGACGGCGTGCACGAGATCTACCGCAGCTGGCGCCGGATCCTCGACGAGTACCCGGGGCAGCGGATCGGCGTCGCCGAGGCCTGGACCCCGACCGTCCAGCGCACCGCCAACTACGTCCGCCCCGACGAGCTGCACCAGGCCTTCAACTTCCAGTACCTGGGCACCGATTGGGACGCCGCCGCGCTGCGCGAGGTGATCGACCTCTCGCTCGACTCGATGCGCCCGGTCGACGCCCCCACCACCTGGGTGCTGTCCAACCACGACGTCACCCGGCACGCCACCCGCTTCGCCAACGAGCCCGGCCTCGGCACCCAGATCCGCACCCCCGGCGACCGTCCGCTCGGCCTGCGCCGCGCCCGCGCCGCCACCCTGCTGATGCTCGCGCTGCCCGGCTCCGCGTACGTCTACCAGGGCGAGGAGCTCGGCCTGCCGGACGTCACCGACCTGCCGGACGAGGTCCGCCAGGACCCGTCCTTCTTCCGCCAGGCCGGCCAGGACGGCTACCGCGACGGCTGCCGCGTCCCGATCCCGTGGTCCGGCAGCGAGGCCCCGTACGGCTTCGGACCGGTCGCGGGCGGGCCGTCCTGGCTGCCGCAGCCGGCCGAGTGGGCCGAGTTGAGCGTCGAGGCGCAGACCGGCGACCCGTCCTCCACCCTGGAGCTCTACCGCAGCGCCCTTGCCGTCCGCCGGGCCCGGCCCGACCTCGGCGCCGGCACCGAGGTCGAGTGGCTGGACAGCCCCGAGGGCACCCTCGCCTTCCGGCGCGGCTCCTTCGTCTGCACGGTGAACACCACCGGCGAGCCGGTGCGGATCGCCGCCCCGGGCCGGCTGCTGCTCGCCTCGACCGAACTCGTGGTGGACGGCGGCGAGACGGTGCTCGCTCCGGACACCACCGGCTGGTGGGCGGTCTGACGTGGTTGCAATAGGCTCAGGGACCGTGACTACGGCGCGACTCTCAGACATCGCGGCGCAGGCGGGGGTCAGCGAAGCCACCGTCTCCCGCGTGCTCAACGGCAAGGCGAACGTCTCCGCCGCCACCAGGCAGACCGTCCTGGCGGCGCTCGACGTGCTCGGCTACGAGCGGCCGACCCGGCTGCGCCAGCGCAGCGCCGGGCTGATCGGGCTGATCACGCCGGAGTTGAGCAACCCGATCTTCCCCGCGCTGGCGCAGGTGATCGAGCAGGTGCTCAGCCGGCACGGCTTCACTCCGGTGCTGTGCACCCAGACCCCGGGCGGGTCCACCGAGGACGAACTGGTCGAGATGCTGGTAGACCGGGGAGTGGCGGGCATCGTCTTCGTCTCCGGGCTGCACGCCGACTCCACGGCCGACCACGACCGCTACGCCCGGCTGGCCGGGCGCGGGGTCCCGTTCGTGCTGATCAACGGCTTCAGCGAGAAGATCGACGCGCCGTTCATCTCGCCGGACGACCGGTCCGCGATGTGGATGGCCGTCCAGCACCTGGCCGAACTCGGGCACGAGCGGATCGGCCTGGCGGTCGGGCAGCGGCGGTACGTGCCGGTGCTGCGCAAGATCGAGGGCTTCACGGCGGCCATGCGCGAGGTGCTCGGGTTCGGGCAGGAGGAGGCGGAAGGCCTCGTCCACCACACGCTGTTCAGCGTGGAGGGCGGGCACGCGGCGGCCGGTGCGCTGCTCGACAAGGGCTGCACGGCGATCGTCTGCGGGAGCGACATGATGGCGCTCGGGGCGATCCGGGCGGTGCGGCAGCGCGGGCTGTCGGTGCCGCAGGACGTGTCGGTGGTCGGCTTCGACGACTCGCCGCTGATCGCCTTCACCGAGCCGCCGTTGACCACGATCCGCCAGCCGGTCGAGGCGATGGCGACGGCGGCGGTGGACGCGCTGCTGGAGGAGGTCGGCGGGAACGCCGCCCAGCGCGGCGAGTTCATGTTCCAGCCGGAGCTGGTGATGCGCGGTTCCACGGGGGCCTGCGCGCGCTGAGGCTGTCCGGTGCGGCTGTTCAGCGGCCGTGCCAACTGACGGGCCCCGGAGGGCGGTTGCTCTCCGGGGCCCGTCGGCGTGCGCGCTGCCAGGTCAGCCTTCCTGGGCGTTCGGGCGGTCGGTGGAGACCCGCTGGCCGTCGGCCGCGTCGCCGGTCCGGGTCTCGGTGCGGCGGCCGCGGGCCAGGTAGTCGCGCACTACCAGTTCGACGGCGTCCTGGGGGTTCTTGGTACCGGAGAGCAGCATCGCGTCGATCGCGAGGTTCGCGTCGAGCGTGATGGTGACCTGGGCCATGGTGACTCCTCCTCGGGTGCAGGGCAGCAGCATGCCCTCTGCGCCGGAGTTTGACCATGCGGAATCAGGCGCTGCGAGTCCGGTCGTGCGGGTACGCCGAAGCCCCGGGGGAGCGACCAGACTCTTCCCGGGGCGGTCGGGTGACGAATGACGGCTGACGGATGACAGCTGACAGATGATGAAATCTGTCATCCGTTATCCGTCAGCTGTCATCCGTCAGCTGTCCTGTGTTCGCGGTGCTCAGACCCGGCCGGCGAAGTCCGGGGCCCAGTTGGCGATGGTCTGGAGGCGGACGCCCGAGCTCGGGTTGGCGGCCTCGACGTACTGGCCGCCGCCGATGTAGATGGCGACGTGGTAGACGCCGGAGTTCTGACCGTTGTTCGACCAGAAGAGCAGGTCGCCCGGCTGCAGGCTGTCCAGCGAGACGTGGGTGCTGGCGGCGGCCTGGTCGGCGGCGACGCGCGGGACGTTGATGCCCGCGGCGCGCAGCGCGGCCTGGGTCAGGCCGGAGCAGTCCCAACCGCCGTTGCCGGTGCCGCCGTAGACGTACGCCTGGCCGACCTTCGACTTGGCGAAGGAGACCGCGGCGGCCATGCTGCCGGTGGCGGCCGGAGCCGGGGCCTGGGTCTGCGCCTGGGCGGCCGGCTTCGAGGCGGGCTTCGCGGCCGGGGCCTTGGTCTGGGCGATCGGCTTGGCGTCCACGGCACCGCCGTTCGAGGCCTGGCCGGACTTCTGCGAGCGGTCGAACCAGGTGAAGTCCGAGCCGGACTTGGTGGCGGTGGAGGGGGTGTCGGCCTGGGCCGGGGCGCCGTCACCGAAGGTCAGCTGCTGGCCCGGGTAGATGGTGTCCGGGCCCTCGGTGAGGGTGCTGCGGTTGAGCTCGTACAGGTGCTGCCAGCCGCCCTGGACGTTGTGCTTGTCGGCGATCGAGGACAGCCAGTCGCCCTCGACGACGGTGTAGTCGCCGGTCTGGGCCTGGGTCTGGCGCTGCTTCGCCCAGCCGCTGTTGGCGGACTTGGCGGAGGCCGAGGCGGAGTCGCTGGAGGCCTGGGCCTGGGCCTGGGCGGGCGCGGCCGGCTTCGCGGCCGGGGTCTGGCCCTGGGCGGGCTTGACCGCGGGCTTGGCGGCCGTCGAGGTGTCGACGGCGGCCGCGGCGCCACCCTTGGTCAGACCGGCCTGGATCGAGCAGACCGGCCAGGCACCGGGACCCTGCGAGGCGAGGACCTTCTCGGCGACGGCGATCTGCTGGTCCTTGGTGGCGAGGTTGGCCTGCGGGGCGTACGCGGTGCCGCCGAAGGCGGCCCAGGTGCTGGAGGTGAACTGCAGGCCGCCGTAGAAACCGTTGCCAGTGTTGATGCTCCAGTCGCCGCTGCTCTCGCACTGGGCGACCTTGTCCCAGGTGGCGACGGTGGCGGCGTCGGCGGTGCCGGTGGTGAGGCAGGGGACGGTGAGGCCGACGCCCGCGACGCCGAGGGCGGCGATCACGCGACGGGTGCGGCTGGACAGGCGGTTGCCGTTGGAAGGCAGCATGAAGACGCGGTCCTCTCCCACGCCTGCGAGGTGAGCTGTCGGATTCGGGCTGGAGTTGCCCGGCCGCGCTGTGGGCGCGGCTTCACCCCTAGCCCTGGACCGTTCCGGGAATCGGTCCGGGGCGACTTACCTGTGGTTCCCCCGCTCCTGCCGTAGTGCGTTTTCGCGCTGCCAGGACATCCGACGGCAGGACTCGGCGTCGCGGATGAACTGGGTCCGTGTGGTCACGAACGGGGAGCACGTTAAGCAGACTTAAGTTCAAACTGCAAATATCTGTGATGCGCATCACGGTTTACGGGGAAAGGTCGAATGGCCCGAATTTCATGATCGGAAATGATCGTTTTCCGGCAATTTCTCGATGGATTCCCAAAACTGTCTCCGCCTCAGGAGTGATGTGACGGAGCGTTGAAGTGCGGCGGGGCGCGCCCGCCGGGCCTGGGGAGTGCCCGAGATTCGAGCGCCCGCCTGCGCGCCGACTATTCATCGACAAATGGCACCAGAACGGACATTGCGTAGCAATGCCCGCTTAACTCTCCTGTGGGGCAATCCGAACAAGCGAAAAGGACCCGGAACGCAGTCGTTCCGGGTCCTTCGGTGGTGCGGGTGTGGCAACGGGTGGCCCGTGGGTCCGTCAGCCCTCCACGGGCCCCTCAGTGGCCGCGTGGGCACGTCGGGAGCCCTCTCCGGCCCCGATGGTGGCGGCGGCCTCCGCCTCGGCCTCGGCCAGTTCCTCGGCCGACGGCGTCGGCAGCGCGGCCAGGTAGGTCGAGGCGATCAGCTGGCCGACGGTCGGGTATGCGCCCAGCGGCGCCGCCGACGGGCAGCCGGTCTCCTCGGCGGCCGTGGCGAGCAGCTCGGAGTCCGCCTCCGGGCCGATGACGAGCGGGGCCAGTGCCGGGCGCTGGGAGCCGGTCTCCTTGAGGTGGTTGACGGCCCCGGCGACCGAGCCGGGCACGTCGAGCGCGGCGGCGACGACCGGGACGGCCAGTCGGGCGGCCAGCAGTACGCCGGTGATCCCGGCCGCGGCGGCCGCGTCCTCGCCGCCGACCGTGGTCAGCACCACGCCGTCGGCGGCGGTCGCGATGGCGAACAGCCGGGCCCGGTCGGCCCGGGCCAGCCCGGCCTCGGACAGCCGCACGTGGACGGCCTCGGCGAGCAGCGGGTGCGGGCCCAGCGCGTCGGTCACGGTCGCGCCGTACTCCGCGGCGAGGGCGTGAAGCCCGGTCAGGAAGCCGTGCGGTCCGGGTACCAGCGGCACCACGACGGGCGTCGGCAGTCCGGCCTCGGCGGCCGCCGCCAGCAGTTCCGCCACGGTGCGGTCCTCGGAGCCCCCGGCCTCGGTGCCGTCGCTCGGGAGGTAGCCGACCGCGGCCTGGACGCCGGTGTGCTCGCTGCGGACGATCGACAGCAGTTCCTCGACGACCGAACGGGACTCGGGTCCCGCGGTCGCGGGTACGGCGAGCACCAGGGCCGGCGAGCCGGTGCGGATCTCGGGGCGCTCGGGGCGGCGGTGGCGCCCCCGCGCACGGGAGCCTGGAGTGCGGACGGGCAGTGGCGCGCCCGGGATGGCTGCGGTGCTCATGCCGGAGATCGTAGGACATCTGCCCGTCAGGCCTGCAGTCGGCTGCCGTACGGGTTTCGGGTGGTCGTGGTGCGAAGGTCGTGTCGCTGCCGCGCCGGTCCGGGCGGTTTGCCTACAATCCGGACATTCTTCGCCCAACCCCCGTGTGGACCCACGTAGATGCCCTGACGTGTCCCAAGGGGCGGCGCGTTGCATCCGGGGCGAGTGAGATGTCTCACAGTCGGACGGTGGCCTGACGGAGGGTCACGGCGGTGCGACTCCCGGCATTCGAAGATCAACATTTAGCGGGGGGCTGCTCACGGCCGGTTATGGACGAGCCGTCGATTCAATCGGCTATGTCCGTTTACGTACCGTCAGGAGAAGGGTCCGTGAAGAGTTCGGGGCGACCGATAAAAGGCCTCGTGCACCTGCAATGTCCCGTGCTGATGCACGTGCACTGGGGCTATCATCGCGTCAAGTGAGGCGTTGTGCCGGACCGGTACGGGGCCGGTCCGTTCGTTCGGCGGGTGCCGGGGGCGCCGCGCTGGACGACAACTCCGGAGCTCTTCGGGAGACTTCTATGCACGACTCGCAGGACATGCACGGCTCGAACCACACCTACAACGGGATGGCCGCCGCCGACCTCAAGGGGGTGGTCTGGCAGAAGAGCCGGCACAGTAACTCGCAGGGCAACTGCGTCGAGTTCGCGGCCCTGCCGGGTGGCGACGTCGCGATGCGCAACTCGCGCTTCCCGGACGGTCCGGCGCTCATCTACACCCGGGCGGAGATCGCCGCCCTTCTTCTGGGGGCCAAGGACGGGGAGTTCGACCACCTGGCGGTCTGACCGGCCGCTGCTTCACCATCGGGGGGCCGTCGTGGGTGCTGACACCACGACGGCCTTTGTCTTTGCCCGGCGGTGGCCCTTTCCGCTTCCGTCCGGTCCCGTGGTGGACCGCGCGGCGGGGCCTGCCGGGGTGTCGCGGGTGCTCCCGCGGGCTGCCCGCGTCCTCGGGCGCCGGGGCGCCCGGTGCGGGGAGCCGGTGCCGGGGCCGTGGCCCGGTCCGGCACGGAGGCCTGGCTGAAGGGCCCGGGGTGTGCTTCTCCCGGGTCGTCCCCGGGGCGTGGTCCTCCCGGGTCGTCCCTCGGCCGGCCGTGCGCCGCGCGGCGCTAGGCCGAGCGCCGGTGCCGTCCACCGATTTCGACGCGTCCGTCGAGCTTGTCGAGCCGGTGGCCGTCCAGTGCGCCGCCGTCGAGCCTGCCGCGGTCGAGCCCGCTGCCGCAGGTCGGCTCCGCCTCGAACACGGCCCAGACCACCTTGCCGCTGCCCAGCGGGTGCCAGCCCCACGAGCGGCTGAACGATTCCACCAGGTGCAGTCCGCGGCCGGATTCGGCGACGAAGTCCGCCTCCCGGGCCACCGGGCCGATGCTGCTCGGATCGCTCACCGCGCAGACCACCTGGGGTGCACGGTGCACCAGGCTTATTCGGATCGGCAGCCGTCCCTCCGGGGTCGGCTGTGTGGGAAAGTCGTACTCGCCCAGGGCGCCGCCCGACGGGTCGGGCCGTGCGCCGATCGCATGCCGGAGCGCGTTGGTCACGAGTTCCGAGGCCACCAGCGCGACATCGTCGAACAGCTCTGTCAGGCCCCAGCACTGAAGAGCGGTCCGGGCGAAGTCGCGCGCGGTTCTCACGGCTTCGAAACGAGGAGCGAGCGTACAGGTGACCACATGGGGGTCAACTGCCAAAGCCGTACCGGTGCTCATGAAGAGCTCCTCCCATAAGGGGGCGGACGCGGCTGGACCCGCCGGGGTCATGCCGGTCACCTCCGACTCGCTCGGCCGCTCGGCCGCCCCCTCGACCAGGCGCGCGCGCACTCGAACGCCCGGTGGCGCGGGGACGCCGCCGGGTCGGTGCACGGAGTCGCGCGTGGGGTCGACGCGGAGCCCGCGGGATTGCCAGGGATGTGCAGGTGCACGTGCACCATGGTGGTGTGCGCTCACTGCAGATGCAAGAGTCGATTCACGTGCAGTCGCACTATTGGCATATGCAAGCGCCGGATGCACGTGCATCCTGGTGTGCGGAGTGCGGAACTGATAGGAACATCCGTCAGTATCGGCACCGTGAGCGCTCAACTGATGGCAGACTGTGCGCTGTTTGCCCTAGGTGGAGGTTTCGACCGCATGACCACAGTTCAGCCGGGCGGCGGCTCGATGGTCCGCCGGATCCTCCTCGGCTCGCAGCTGCGCCGCCTGCGCGAGGCGCGCGGGATCACCCGTGAGGACGCGGGCTACGCGATCCGCGCGTCCGAGTCCAAGATCAGTCGCATGGAGCTCGGCCGGGCAGCTTCAAGGAGCGCGACGTCGCCGACCTGCTCAGTCTCTACGGCGTCGACGACGGCCTGGAGCGGGAGGCCCTGCTCGGCCTGGTCCGCGAGGCCAACAAGTCCGGCTGGTGGCACAGCTTCAACGACGTGCTGCCGGGCTGGTTCCAGACCTACGTCGGCCTCGAAGAGGCCGCCCAGCTGATCCGCACGTACGAGGTGCAGTTCATCCCCGGACTGCTGCAGTCCGAGGAGTACGCACGGGCGGTTTTCGGCCAGAGTCGGCCGGTCATCAGTGAGGAGGAGGTCGAGCGGCGGGTCAGCCTCCGCCTGCGCCGCCAGAAGCTGCTGACCGAGGGCGCCAGCCCGCGGCTGTGGGCGGTCATCGACGAGGCGGCGCTGCGCCGGCCGGTCGGCGGGCCCAAGGTGATGCGCGGCCAGGTTCAGTACCTGATCGACGTCGCCGAGCAGGCCAACGTGGTCATCCAGGTCATGCCGTTCCGCTTCGGTGCGCACGCGGGCGAGTCCGGGGCGTTCACGATCCTGCGCTTCCCGGAGCAGGACCTCGCGGACGTGGTCTACCTGGAGCAGCTCACCAGCGCGCTCTACCTGGACAAGCGGGACGACGTCGACGCGTACATCCAGGTCATGGAGCGGCTCTGCGTGGACAGCCTCACGCCCGAGCGCACGATAGACCTGCTCGCCTCGATCCTGAAGGAGCGCTGAGCAACTCCCGGGCGGGGCCCGGGAGATCCTCCGTCGCAAGCCGTCCGTGCGATCGCCCGGCCCGGCCGCCCGCTCGCCGTCAACCGTGGGCCGGCGGCCGTTCGCGTTCCGGCGGGGGCAGCGGCTGCGGCGGGCGGCCCAGCTCCCAGGCCAGGCCGTAGCGGCCGAACAGGTCGGCCCGGATCGGCGCCAGCGGGATCTCCGCGCCCGGCAGTAGCACCCCGATGCAGCCGCCCATCAGCGCACTGCGCAGCACGGCGTGCTCGGCGACCGGGTCCGGCGCGCCCCAGTCCTCCAGCAGGCCCTGCAGGATCGCGCCGACCTGCTGCTGCTCCGGGTCCTGGACGAAGGCGCCGGTGTCCGGGTCGAGGATCAGCGCCAGGTGGGAGCGCATCACCCGGGGGTGGTCCATGGCCAGGCTGAGGACGGTGTCGATCGCGCGGGCCAATCGGGCCTCGGGGGAGGCGCCCGGCGGCAGTTCGGCCAGTTCGCCGGAGAGCGCCTGGTGCATCATCCGGTGCGTGGCGGACTGCATCAGCAGTCGTTTGCCGTCGAAGTAGTACGAGAGCAGACCGCGGGCGAGTCCGGCCCGCTCGGCGATGTCGCTCAGCGTGGTGCCCGCGTAACCGCGCTGGTCAACGAGCTCGATGGTGGCCCGCATGATGCGTCGGCGGGAGCGTTGCCGCATCTCCTCATTGACCGAATCCCCGCGAGGTGCCATCGTGACTGCTCCGAACGTTCGTTGGCTCCGGGCCAATATACTTGCGGAGCCGGCAGCCGCGCCGTGGAACCGTGCCCTTGCGGGCGCCGCCCGGGCGGCCCGTACATAGACGGCCGGCTCCACCAACACGGGGGTTTGGTGGAGCCGGCACCAGTGCCCGGCGGTCAGGGGTCGACCGTGGGCGAGGGCCAGTGGGTCAGTGCTCGGTCAGGACTTCGGTCCGGGCCACGGGCGACCCGGCAGGCGGATAATCATAATCCGGCACCGACGGGAGAGTTGAATTCCGGCGTCGGTCCAGCAGGGCGCCCACCGCGGCCACGACCAGTCCGACCAGCGCGACCGCCGTGACCAGGACCAGGGCCGGCCGGTAGCCGTCCAGCTGAGCCCGGGCGCTGTCGCCGCCCGCGCTCCCGGCCGTGATCATCGCGGTCGCCCCGGCCAGCACCACGGCGGTGCCGACCTGGATCGCCGTGTTCACCAGACCCGAGGCCAGCCCCTGCTCCTCGTCGGCCACCCCGTCGGTGGCGGCGATGTTCACCGAGGGGAAGGCCAGCGCGAAGCCCACGCCGAGCAGCAGCATCGAGGGCAGCACCAGGACCAGGTACGAGCTGTGCTCGTCCAGGCGCAGGAATAGGGCGAAGGCACCGGCCAGGGCCAGCAGGCCGATCGGCAGCAGCCGGGCGGTGCCGAAGCGGTCCACGATCGGGCCCATGAACGGCGCGGAGAGGGCGATGAAGGCGCCGGCCGGCAGCAGTCCGAGGGCCATCTGCAGGGCCGACCAGCCGAGCAGGTGCTGCAGGTAGAGCGTGACGACGAACTGGAAGCCGCCGTACGCGCCGGTCATCGCGAAGGCGACCACGTTGGCCCGGGCCACCGAGCCGTTGCGGAAGATGCCGAGCCGGACCAGCGGGTGGGCGGTGCGGCTCTCGACCAGCAGGAACGCGGCGGCCAGCGCGGCGACCACGACCAGTGAGCCGAGGGTGCGCAGGCTCAGCCAGCCGGCGCCCTGGGCCTCCGTCACGGTGAAGACCAGCAGCAGGACGGTCGTGGTGCCGGTGATCGCGCCGAGCACGTCGTAGCCGCCCTTGGCGGGCTCCTCGACCGGGCGGGGGAGCAGGCGCACGGCGAAGACCAGGGCGAGCAGCGCGACCGGGACGGGCATCAGGAAGGTCCAGCGCCAGCCGACCGAGGTGAGCAGGCCGCTGAGCACCAGGCCGAGCGAGAAGCCGCTGGCGCCGCAGGTGGTGTAGATCGACAGCGCCCGGTTGCGGGCAGGGCCCTCGGCGAAGGTCGTGGTGATGATCGACAGGCCGGCCGGGGCGGTGAAGGCGGCGCTGACGCCCTTGAGGAAACGGGCCGCGATCAGCAGGCCGCCGTCGTCGACCAGGCCTCCGACCAGCGAGGCGGCGGCGAAGGCGCCGAGGGCGACCAGGAAGACCCGGCGGCGGCCGAGCAGGTCGGCGGCGCGCCCGCCGAGCAGCAGGAGGCCGCCGTAGCCGAGCACGTAGCCGGAGACCACCCACTGCAGGGTGGAGGTCGAGAGGTGAAGTTCGGAGCCGATGGAGGGGAGGGCGACGCCCACCATCGAGACGTCCAGGGCGTCCAGGAACATGGCGGCGCAGAGCACGACAAGGGTGCCCCAGAGGCGGGGTGTCCAGTGCAGCCCGCTGGTTGACGGATCGTCGGTTGGCGTGACGGTCGCGGTGGTCATGGGGAGGACAGTACATGCGCGTGCATTCAATGCAAATGAATAAGATGTGAACGCATAAATTTACGATGCACATGCTAGGGTGGTGGTGTGGCTGAACTCGACTCCCTCGAAGCCTCGGCGGAGGCTGGTCTCATCGCGGAATGGCGCGAGCTGCTCGCCCGCCATGCCGCGGCCGTCTGTACGCTCGACCGCGAGCTCGGTGAGAAGTACGGGCTGGGCATGAGCGAGTTCGAGGTGCTGGAACGCCTGGTGGAGGGGTGCGAGGCCGAAGCCCGGCACGCCCTGCGGGCGAGTGAGCTGGCGTCCATCGTCCATCTGAGCCAGAGTGCGCTGTCCCGGCTGATCGCCCGCCTGGAGAAGGTCGGACTGGTGACCCGGGCGATGTGTCCGAGCGACCGGCGGGGCATCATGATCGCTCTGACCGAGGCCGGGCGGGAGCGCTACGACCAGGCCCGGCCGCTCCACCGCGAGGTGCTCGGGCTGACGCTCGGCGGGCGGTTCGCTCCGCTCTGCGGGGATTCCGCGTCCAGCTGACTATCTGTCAGCTTCCTTGCCCGGTTCGCTGTTTCTGCGTTCGCGGCGCCAGGTTGGCCCGATCAGAGGAGCGAGTGGAGCCCCGGGGCGACGGCCAGCAGGACGGCCCCGGCGGGTGCGGCCAGGGCGACGGCGGTGAGCTGCAACCGGTGCGGGACGGACAGTCGGGGGCGGCCCGCGAGCAGCCGGTCGACCCGCTTCGGGGACTGCGCCAGGCCGGGCGGGCAGGAGCCGAACACCCCGCGGTCCAGGTTGAGTTCGGCCAGTGCGAGGGCCGTGGTGTGCCGGCCGTGCCGACGGGCGGCCCGGTCGTCGGCCGCCAGCTCGACCAGCTCCGCCACCTGGTCCCGGAAGGCGCGGAACACGCCGATGCCGGGGAAGCCGGAGGCGAGCGCCTGGGCGAACTGCTGCAGCCAGTGGTGCCGGGCCCGGACGTGTCCGCGCTCGTGACTCAGCACGGCCGCCAGCTCCCGGTCGGTGAGCTGCTGGAGGGCGCCGGTGGTGACCACCAGACGGGAGTTCGGTCCGGGCAGCGACCAGGCCTCGGGCCGGACGTTCTCCAGCACCACCAACCGCTCCCGGCGGCTCCGGGCGGCCTCGATCGCCTCGGGCAACTCCGGGGCGCAGGTCGCCAGTTGGGCGTGCCGGCGGTCGCGCAGGGCCTTGGCCGTACGAACTTCGCGGGTGAGCGCCAGTACCGTCTGCAGTGCGCCCGCCGCCAGGACCGCGGCGCACAGCCGGCCCCAGCCCTCGGCGTCCTGCAGGCCGTACGCGTCCTCCACGCCGTGCGGGGCACCGGAGAACACCCAGGCGCGCAGTTCGGGCTCGGCGGCGGAGGCGGCGAGGACCAGACCCAGGGCGCAGCACAGCAGGACGGCCACCACGATGCACTGCCACACCAGCAGGGCCAGCACCGGTTCGCGCTCCACCCAGCGGGCCCGGGCCAGCAGCCGGGGCACCACGGTGGAGAGCAGCAGGCCGAGCAACAGCAGGCCGATCAGGGCAGTCATCGCATGGGCTCCCCGAGTACGCACGGAACGCGACAAGGCGCTCCCTGCCAACCTATGCGCTGGCGACGTCCGGTGGAACGGCTTTCGGCCGGCCAGTGACCAACGCCACCCGCGGGCCTGGGCTTTGGCATGGGCTTGGCGCGGGCTTCGGGGCGGGTTTCGGTGCTCGCGTCGGCGCGGGCTGCGGCTCGTACGGGGCGGGTCACATGGTCAGGAGCATGGCGAACATGCCGATGCCCATGGCCAGTCGGCAGGCCCGGGGCAGACCGGTGGTGCCCAGCACGAGGGTGCCGGACGGGGTGCGCAGCAGCCGGGCGCCGGCCCACAGGGAGTAGCCGCCGAAGTAGAGCAGCAGGGTGCCGGTCAACAGGGGGGTGCCGAGCGCGGCGGCGTGGTGGTGTCCGCCGGGAGAGGCGGTCATCGCGAGGGCCATGTACGTCATGGCGAGCGCGCCGACCGCGTGGTGCAGCCGGTGCGCCCGGCCGGCGGGGGCGTGCACGGCGGCGAGCAGGAAGACGGCGGCGGGGAGACCGAACAGGCAGGCCCAGACGGCGCCCGGGACGGTGGCGCCGGTGACGGCCATCGCCGCCATGCCGAGACCCATCAGGGCTTCGGCGGCGTCGGACTCCCGGGCGAGCGGAGGGTGGGCGGGGCGGGAGCCCGGAGCGGCGGTGGCGCAGGGGGCGTGCCGCAGGCGGGTCAGGCAGTAGGCGCCGGCGGTGGCGGTGAGGAGGGCGAGGAGCCAGCTGACCAGGGTGGGTCCGTGCAACGGCGGCCTCCCGGGGGTGGCGGGCGGCGAACGACGGGCAGCGAACAGCTGACAGAAGACAGATAACAGATGTTGAAATCTGTCAGCCGTCAGCCGTCAGCTGTCATCCGTTCCCCGCCATCCGTCCGCCACGGCGACGATCGTCCTGTCCACGATCACCGCTACGCCCCCGGCGCGGCCAGGGCGCGTGCAGGGGCGCACAGTGGTGACCGCCGTTGTGCGATCCACCCCGGACGACCCACAGCCCACGACCCACGACCCAGCGCCCGGCCCACGACCCCCCGGCCAACGGCGCTCAGCCCTGGAGCCGCCCCGAGGCGACGACCCGGCTGAGGAACCGCCGGGTCCGTTCCTCCTGCGGATCGCCGAACACCTGCTCCGGCGGCCCCTGTTCGAGCACCACCCCGCCGTCCAGGAAGCAGACCCGGTCGGCGACCTCGCGGGCGAAGCCCATCTCATGGGTGGAGAGGACCATCGTCATCCCCTGCTCCTTGAGGTCCCGCACCACCGCCAGCACCTCCCCGACCAGCACCGGGTCGAGCGCCGCGGTGATCTCGTCGAGCAGCAGCAGCCGGGGCCCGGCCGCCAGCGCCCGCACGATGGCGACGCGCTGCTGCTGCCCGCCGGAGAGCCGGTCCGGGTACTCCTTCGCCTTGGCCGCCAGCCCGAGCCGGTCCAGCAGTTCCAGCGCCTTGGCCTCGGCCTCCGCCCGTCCGACCCGGTGCACCCGGCGCGGCGCGAGCGTGATGTTCTCCAGCACCGTCATGTGCGGGAACAGGTTGTACGACTGGAACACCACCCCGATCCGGCGGCGCACCGCGTCCTCGTCCGCGCGCGGGTCGGTGATCTCCTCGCCGTCCAGGAAGATCGCCCCGTCGTCGATCCCCTCCAGCAGGTTGACGCACCGCATCAGCGTGGACTTCCCGGAGCCGGACGCCCCGATCAGCGCCGTCACCGAGTGTTCGGGCACGGCGAGGTCCACGTCGCGCAGCACCACCTGGCTGCCGAAGGTCTTGCGCACCGACTCCAGCCGGAGCACGTCGGTCCCGCTCACACCGCACCTCCCTGCAGCTGCCGACGGTTCATCCGCCCGGTCAGCCAGTCGGCGAACCGGGTCAGCGGAATGGTCAGCACGATGAACACCAGCCCCGCCACGAGGTACGGCGTGAAGTTGAAGGAGTGCGCCGCGATGATCTTCGCCGCGTACACCGCGTCGATCGCGCCACCGATCGAGACGAGCCCGGTGTCCTTCTGCAGGCTCACCAGGTTGTTGATCAGCGGCGGAACCACCCGCCGGACCGCCTGCGGCAGCACCACGTACCGCATCGCCTGGGCGTTGGTCAGTCCCAGCGAGCGCGCCGCCGCCCGCTGACTCGGGTGCACCGACTCGATGCCAGAGCGGAACACCTCCGACACGTACGCCGAGTACGTCAGCACCAGCGCCGCTCCGCCGAGCAGCAGCGGATCGGTGGTCACCCCGGTGAGCCGCAGCGCCGGCACCCCGGTGATCATCACCAGCAGGCAGATGATCATCGGCAACCCGAGGAAGAAGTCCACGTACGCGGTGGCCAGCAGCCGCACCGGCAGGAACACCGGCCCGCGCAGCGTCCGCAGCACCGCGAGCAGCAGCCCGAACACCAGGATCAGCACCCCGCAGCCGAGCATCAGCTCCAGGTTGAGCCGCAGCCCCCGCACCACCTCGGGCAGCGCCTGGCGGGCGTAGTCCAGGTTGAAGAAGGTCCGCCGGGTCACCTCCCAGCCGGGGGAGTTGACGACCAGCAGGTACAGCGCGACCGCCGTCAGCACGGTCGAGGCGGTGGCGATCAGCGCCGAGCGGCGGGCACGGGCCCGCCGGTACGCCTCGTGCGCCAGCCGCCGCTCGGAGGGGCGGTACCCGTCCTGCTCCGCCGGGGCCGCGGAGTCCTCCGGCCCCGGCGGATCCTTGGTCTCAGTCGGATCCGTCGCGTCCGTCGCCTCCGTCGGGTCCGTCGCGTCCTTCGCGACGTCGACCGATCCGGTCGCGCCCGTCTCCCCGCTCACTTCAGCACCGGGGCCGAGACGGCGTCCGACAGCCACTGCTTCTCCAGCTTCGCCAGCGTCCCGTCCGCGCGCAGCGCGTCCACCGCCCCCGACACGCACGGCGTCAGCCGGGAGCCCTTGTCCAGCACCAGGCCGAACTGCTCGCCCTGCGAGGCCGATTCGAACTGCCCCACCACCTGGGCCTCCGGCACCTCGGCACCGGTGATGTAGAAGGCCGTCGGCAGGTCGACCACCAGCGCCTCGACCTGACCGTTCTTCAGCGCGGCCTTCGCCAGGTCGTTGGAGTCGAACACGGCCGGCTGGCTGCTGGGCTTGATGGTGTTGGTGATCGTGTCCAGGCTCGTACTGCCGATCTGCGCGCCCAGCTTGGCGTCCTTGAGGTCGGCGATGCTCTTCGCGCCCGCGGCCTTGGAGCCCTTCAGCGCGATGACGGCCTGGCGCACGGCGTAGTAGCCGGAGGAGAAGTCCACCGCCTGCCTGCGCTCGTCGCTGATGGACACCTGGTTGATGTCGAAGTCGAAGTCCTTGGCCCCCGGCGCGGTGGCCTTGCCGAAGGGCGCGACCACCCAGCCGACCTTGTCCTTCGGGTATCCCAGCTTCTCCGCCACGGCGTACGCCACCGCCGACTCGAAGCCCTTGCCGTTCTCCGGCTTGTCCTCGGAGAACCACGGGTCGTACGCGGGCTTGTCGGTGCCGATGGTCAGCTTCCCGGCGGTCCGCGTGGCCAGCGCGCCCGGCGCGCAGCTCGCCGCCGTACCGGCCGAACCCGAAGCGCCGGAGGCGGCGGCCCCGTCGGACTTGGCGTCCTGCGGCGCGCACCCGGTGAGCGCGGCGGCGGCCACCACGAGCGCGGCGAGGGGCAGGACGGCGGACGGATTGCGGAGGCTCATGGCAGGACTCCAGGGGAAGGGCCGGACGGGGAGAACTGGGAGGGGCCGGGCAGGCACGGCGGTACGGGCCGGGCGGGCCGCTTCCCGGCGGGTCACTTCCCCCCAGTGGCGGCTCCGGAACACACACGGCATGGTCGGCGTACGGGCCCGCGTCCGCGGCGCCCCGAGCCGGATCAGCGGCAGCCGGTGGGCCGCGGCCGGGTCGAGGGCCGCGGTCGGGTCAACGACAGCTGCGACAGCGGCCGTGCGTGCGGCAGCGGCAACGACAGCAGGCCTGCTGACGGGAGGGCACCCGGAACGGGCTGTCGTGGCGCTCGGCCACCGTGATCACCGCCGGGAGCATGCGGGGAGGTTCGCATCAGGACCGCTCGTCTGTCCAGAACATCCAGGAAACCGTCCACATGTCGGACAGCCGCTGCTCCGACGCAGGATTTGGGGCCGGAACGGCGACGTGCCGGAGTTTTGTCGGTTCTGACCCCCTTGAACGGGAGAACCTTTCGTACTTATGGTGTCCTCGTTGAAATAACTCCTGTCGAAGTGAGTCCACGATGCAGAATCTTTCGCCAAGGCTCGCAGCGGCGGCCGACGCCCCGGTCTCGACCCTCGCCGCCCACCCGGCGTGGCTGCGCCTGAAGGAGGCCGTCGAGACGCTGCGCCCGCTGCAGTCCAAGGACGGCTCGATCGACCTGTCCGCCGTCCAGCGGCAGACCGTCGACCCGCTGGTCGCGACCGTCCGGGCCTCCGTCGAGGAGCTCGCCCCGCACTTCCCGCACGACGCCGCCTACCTGGCCGCCGTCGACGCCGACCTCGCCAAGTGGGCCGACACCGGCTACCGGGAGCCGGACTTCCTGGACTCGCTGCTCGCCTTCCAGCCCGCCGACCAGCGCGAGGACGGCCTGGAGCACCTGGTCGTCTTCCCGATGTACACCCAGAACGGCAACCCGGACCGCAACCTGGAAGCCGTCCTGCTGCGCGTGGTGTGGCCCGAGTGGCTGGACGAGCTGGAGCGCACCCGCTTCGACAACCCGATGTTCGTGCCGATCACCTTCACGGACTTCACGGCCGGCTACGACACCAACTCCGCCGTCCTCTTCCCCGAGACGGTCGCCGTCCGCAAGGCGCCGGAACGTTTCACCTGGGGCGGCATCTTCTGCGACCGCGAGGCCGCCCGCTTCCGCGCCGTCTCCACCAGCGCCGTCCAGCAGCTCGGCCTGGAGATCCCGGCCGACGCCGAGGGCCTGCTCAAGGACCAGCAGCGCGCGCAGGAGACCTTCGTCCTGTGGGACCTCGTCCACGACCGCACCCACAGCCACGGCGACCTGCCCTTCGACCCCTTCATGATCAAGCAGCGCAGCCCGTTCTGGATGTACGGCCTGGAGGAGCTCCGCTGCGACCTCACCACCTTCAAGGAGGCGGTGAAGCTGGAGACCGAGGGCAACCCGCACGCCCGCGACGTCCAGTACGCGATCCTCTTCGACCGCCTGTTCCGCTTCCCGGTCAGCGGCGACCGCGTCCGCAACTACGACGGCCTCGGCGGCCAGCTGCTCTTCGCGTACCTGCACAAGCACGACGCGCTGCGCTGGCGCGACAACCGCCTCACCATCGACTGGGAGCGCGCCCCGCAGGTCACCAACGCGCTCTGCGGCGAGATCGAGACCCTCTACCGCGACGGCATCGACCGGCCCAAGCCGGCCCACTGGATCGCCGCCTACGAGCTGGTCTCCCGCTACCTCACCCCGCACCCGGCCTCCACCTGGGCCAAGGGCCCCGAGGCCCTCCCGCTCGACATCACCGACGGCAAGGCCCTGAACAAGGCGCTGTGCGACGCCGTGCTCCCGGACGAGTTCCCGCTGAGCATGTTCTACGAGGCCCTGTCCAAGAAGCTCCGCGGCGTCATCGCCGCCACCGCCGGCATCACCGGCGCCGGTATCCAGGGAGTCGCCGCGTGACCACCAACCCCTCCACCAAGCTGGCCGGCAAGGTCATCGCCGTCGCCGGGGCCAGCGGCCCGGCCGGCCAGGCCGTGCTGCGCCGTCTCACCGCCGAAGGCGCCACCGTGATCGGCGCCGACATCGACGCCCGGCGCCTGGAGTCCGCCCTGGACGCCACCCGCGTCGCGGTTCGCGGAGCGAAGCTGAGCGGCCAGGTGATCGACCTGCTCGACCCGCAGGAGGTCCACGACTGGGCCGACCACCTGGAGGCCGAGCACGGGCACGTCGACGGCCTGTTCCACCTGGTCGGCGGTTGGCGCGGCAGCAAGACCTTCTTCGACACCCGCCTGGACGACTGGGACTTCCTGCACGACACCGTCGTGCGGACCCTCCAGCACACCTCGCTGGCCTTCCAGCCCGCGCTGGTCCGCAGCCCGGCCGGCCGCTACGCCATGGTCTCCGCCGCGGCCGCGCACAAGCCCACCGCCGGCGGCGCCGCCTACGCGGCCGCCAAGGCCGCCACCGAGGCCTGGACCCTCGCCATGGCCGACTCCTTCAAGAAGGAGACCACCTCCCCGGACGGTGAGCCCACCGCGGCGGCTGCGATCCTGGTCATCAAGGCGCTGGTCAGCCCCGAGATGCGGGCCGAGAAGCCGGAGGCGAAGTTCACCGGGTTCACCGACACCGCCGACCTCGCCGGACACCTGGCGGACCTCTGGGACCGCCCCGCAGCAGAACTGAACGGACAGCACCTGTGGCTGACAGCCCGATGACCGACCTCACCCGTACGGACGCGGTACGGCGGCACGACCCCGCCGTCCGCGGTTTCGCCAGCGACAACTACGCCGGCGTGCACCCCGAGATCCTCGCCGCGATCGCCCTGGCCAACGGAGGCCACCAGATCTCCTACGGCGAGGACGACTACACGGCGCACCTCCAGGACGTCTTCCGCCGCCACTTCGGCGACAAGGCCGAGGCCTACCCGGTGTTCAACGGCACCGGCGCCAACGTGGTCGCCCTCCAGGCGCTGCTGCCCCGCTGGGGCGCCGTGGTCTGCGCCGACACCGCCCACATCCACGTGGACGAGGGCGGCGCCCCGGAGAAGATGGGCGGCATCAAGCTGCACACCATCCCCACCCCGGATGGCAAGCTCACCCCCGAGCTGCTCGACCTGCAGGCCTACGGCTTCGGCGACGAGCACCGCGCGCAGCCGCTCGCGGTCTCCATCACCCAGAGCACCGAGCTCGGCACCCTCTACACGATCGACGAGATCCGCGCGATCGTCGATCACGCCCACCAGCTCGGCATGCTGGTCCACATGGACGGCTCCCGGCTGGCGAACGCGGCCGCCTCGCTCGGCCAGCCGATGCGGGCCTTCACGACGGACCTCGGCGTCGACGTGCTGTCCTTCGGCGGTACGAAGAACGGCCTGCTGCTCGGTGAGGTCGTGGTGGTGCTCAACCCGGAGCGGGTGCGCAACATCAAGTACCTGCGCAAGACCTCGATGCAGCTCGCGTCGAAGATGCGCTTCGTCTCCGTCCAGTTCGAGGCCCTGCTCGCGGGCGACCTCTATCTCCGCAACGCAGGCCATGCCAATGCGATGGCCAGCCGGCTGGAGGCGGCGGTCCGGAAGATCGACGGTGTCGAGATCGTCCGCCCGGTGCAGGCGAACGCGGTGTTCGCGATCCTTCCGCGAGAGGTGAGCGAGCGGCTGCAGAAGCGTTACCGCTTCTACTTCTGGAACGAGCACACCGGTGAGGTGCGCTGGATGTGTTCGTACGACACCACGGAGGCCGATATCGACGCCTTCGCGGCGGCCATCGCCGAGGAGATGGGCCGCGCCTGACGGCGCGACTGAACGCGACTGAACGCGTCTGACGACGTGATCGCCTCCGCCCGGAGTCCCGGGCGGAGGCGATTTGCATGTGGCGGGTCGGTGCCCGTACAGTTCCGGAGTCGCCGCGGGAGACCGGGGTGACAAAGCGGAAAGCGAATCCGATGAATGAAACTCCGGAAAACGGAGCGGAAAACATCTGATAAGCTGGAAACACGAAAGAACGAAGCGCCCGGAGGGCCCGCTGGAAGGCGGTCCGAAGGAAGCGTCCGTTCCTTGAGAACTCAACAGCGTGCCAAAAGTCAACGCCAGATATGTTGACATCCCCGGCCTCGATCGTCTGATCGGGGTTGGAGATTCCTTTTGAAATAACACTAGCGAGGACGCAGTGCGCGGGGCCGCCCTATTCCGGTGGTTGCCGTGCCGCTCAACGCGGGTGTGAACCGGCTCCGCTTGATTGTCGGGGCCGAGTAAACATTCACGGAGAGTTTGATCCTGGCTCAGGACGAACGCTGGCGGCGTGCTTAACACATGCAAGTCGAACGGTGAAGCCCTTCGGGGTGGATCAG